>CAMTMZ010000015.1 GCA_947073765.1 uncultured Bacillota bacterium
CCGGCGACCAGCCCACGGAAAGCGTTTCTTATTTCAGGCAGATCGGCGCTGATGTCAAAAGCGTTGTCGTTTAGGGCCAAAAGTAAAATGCTGGGGCAAGATAGCGTACCATTCAAAAACGGTTACGTTATCTCACCCCAGCAAAATTTGTTCCTGAGAATCCGTCGTCCACGAAAAACATGGGATTGCGGAATCCGTGTTCTGTTGCGTATTTGGATAATAGCGACTTTTGGTTGGTAATGGAATTGCTCTCCCCATCGAGAGCGTCGTCCTGGCTCAAACGGCAATATAACGCTGTGATCTTATCTGGCTGCTGGTTCATAGTAGCTCCTTTCCTCCCGTGTATCGGGATAACAGCCAGGTAAACGGTTGCCTATATTATAACGCGCCGTTCCTCTTTTTTCAGCAGCTTTCATTCTGTTGCCTCCAAATTTCCCGCCATGATACGGCGCAGCTTGTCCAGTACGCTTTCCGCCTCTCCCTCCGCATAATGGGGGATGACATGATAGACCGTATTCCCTTCAACGGCAATCATTTCTTCTGTGCTGAAATCAAACTCGAAAACGCCGTCTTTGAAATGCTCTGCCACACGCTCGGCAATTTCCGGTTTCAGATTTTTGGGAAGTTCACTGAAATCCACAGGCTTACGCAATCCCATCACGCTCCTTCCTTGCAGGTAAAATATTCAGCGTAATGACCGCCGGACGGCCAAGCCCCTGCTTTCTGCGGAGAATCAGGCCACAGCGTTGTAATTCCTGAAATGCCCTGGTCGCCACCTGCCTGCTCCTATGCAGTTTCCCTTTTGCTTCTTCCAGCGTAAAGTAGAGACGAATCCGCCCGTCCGGTTCTATGTATCCGTTTTCTCTGGAAATACCCGCCCGGTCTAAGAGCAGGGCATACAGCACCTTTGCGTCGTTGGATAAGTCCATCGGCACCAGAAAACGGGGAAATGGCAGATAGGGCGGTACGCCGCTGTCCTCTTTGTAAGGCGTCAAAAAATCATTTTGCATCATATACTCCTTTCCATCAATCCATCCCTGATTGATTGGATTGATATTGACTATCTTGTTATTAACTTCTTCTCTTTAATTTCCATCTAAATATGGGCTGTCAAGACTGTCTGGAAATCCATCGCCGGGAAGAGAGGAACAGGGCTGTCCGGAGCGTCAGGTTTTCCAGTCTCTGAAAATCCAGTATTGGAGAATCCCATATAGGAGGAAATGGCAAAAGCGGTAAATTTGCAAAGTAGAAACCAACACCTATCTGGGAAAATCCCGTTTAGGTTAAAATCGTCCTGCGGACAGTTAAAAACAGGTTTTAGAGGGGAGCAGGGGATTTATCCCTCATACCCGTTGACCGCAGCCTGAAACGCCAATAATCTCAAGGCTTTTTTGCTTCTAATTGTCCGCATAGGAGCCGCCTTTTCCTGTCGCTGGCTGTTTTCTGCCTGCGGTGGACTTTCTTTGCACAGAACTTACAGTATTTCGCCCGGTTGGAACCGGGGAGGAATGATTGGCCGCAGACCACGCAGCGTTTTAATTCCTCCCGAAACAGCAGTGCCGTTTCCAATGGCTTGTCCAGCGGCAGGACAGCGCAGCGGAACCATTTGCAGAGAAGCGAATAGGAAATACTCTGGACGCAGACACATTCCTCCTCGTCGTCCAGAAGAATACAGTTGCCGCCGTCGTAGTTGCAGCACTCATGTACCAGTTTACGCATTCGGCGGTACTGCGGATAATTCATCACCGGAATCTGATTGTGGATAAAAACGCCTCCTTCCTACCGTAAAAAATATCCCTCTACTATACATTTCATTTTTGAGGGGAAATAGGGCGGTCAATTTTGCACAAAAATATCTTTCTATTATTCAATTCATTTTTGAGACGAAATTACGGGGGCATTTCGCAAATTTCACAAAAAATTCATAATTGCCGTGTACAGGTAAGCGGTTATAAAATAATCCCCTCATATATCCGTACATTTTTAAGGGGAAAGTTGCCGTCTGCATAAAAATTTGTCAAAAAAATCCGCCGCAGATGTTCCGCGGCGGCAAGCTCTTTTATTTCTCTGTATGCGGTATATCAAATTTATATCCAACACCCCGCACACTGATAACATATTCAGGCGCTTCAGGTGCAATTTGAAGTTTCTGACGAAGGCGGCTCAACAGATTATGAATTGTTTTCGGTGTAACGTCAATATATTCTTCACCCCAAACATGGTAAGCTATGGTTTCAAAAGTTAAAACCCGTTTCCTGTTGACAATCAGTAAGTGGAGGGCATCGAATTCTTTAGCTGTTAATTCTATCTCCTGACCGCTGACACACACCGTTCTTTCCTCCAGGCAAAAATACAGATCACCTTCCCAAATTTCTGTTAATGGTTTCGCATAATCACTTTGTAGGTCAGAGGTATTAAGCGCAGAAAGAGGATTATCTGTATAGGAGCTATTTTGTTTATTCCTGGCAAGAACATAATGGATCAATTCTTTTTGCTGCTCTGCGTCAAGAAGAACAAACAGCTTTTCTCCAATCTGTCTGCCGGATTCTGATAAATCAAGTACAGCTAATTTCCCATGCCATCACCTCCCCGTATTTTTGTTAGATAAATGGCGATAGGTATTTTTACCAACATTGCCTACGGCTAATATTGCGGCTGAAGTCAAAAACAATATAGCCGGAAGATGATTTATAAACTTTTCATATAGAAAACCATAGAGCAAAATGCCTATGGGCAGGACAACGCTTACGATTGCTGAATAAAAGGACATGATACGGCCTAACATATTATCAGCTACATTCTGTTGAATGGCCGACATAATAAAAATCCCTGCTATGCTTGCACTTATGAAAACAACAATGCTAATCATTACAAATATGATATAGGTCAAGTTTGCGGAAAAATTGAATAAAAGGCTACAACCAAAAGCTGCTATTGATATTCCCATAATCCAAAACAGCCGATAGATTTTTTCTGTTTTGAATTTATTAGCAATCACTCCGGCGATTATTCCGCCTATCAGTCCGGCAGCTCCCATAAAAGCCTGTGACAGACCGTTCAAAACAGAACTTAAATTAAGTACAACTCGAATTATGAATGGTGCGCCTGTTGTAATTAAGGGCTGTATCAAAAAAACAAAAGTAGCATTTAGAAGAATTGCTTTGAATACGTATACCTGTTCTGATGTTAGGAAATGGAAACTTTCGCCCAAGTCTTTTTTTACTGCGTGTAATGGGCTGCTAATTTGGGGCAATATGATTTTCGGTATTTTTATAAACGCCTCAAGGATAGTAGCAGAGAAAAAACAAATGGCACATCCTAAAAAGATAATTCGTACGCCCTGCAAATCTGTCTTTCCGACCGCACTATAAAACATTCCTGCTAATAATGGCCCAATCAGATTAGCAAGCATATTTATTTGACTAACAATAGCATTAGACTGTATAAGGTGACTTTTTTCTTGAATGAGTGGTATGCTGGATTGTACGACAGGGGTTTCAAAAGAAGATACAGCCGCCAGTCCCACCACGATAATCGTTATCAAAATAAGCACATTGGAAAACGATAATGAAAGCACTAAGAGGACAGCCATAATACCATACAGGCCGTCTAAAGCAATCATAAGATTTCTTTTATTATTGCGGTCAGCTATAATACCGGCGATAGGAGATAAGAAAACAGGCGGCAGATAGCTGATGGCTGTAATCGTTCCAAACAAAACGGCGGAACTGGTCAGATCAAGAATTAGCAAAGAAACGGTAAATTTAAGTAAGACGGTTCCAAACATAGATAAAGCCTGTCCTATTATCAAAAATACAAAATTTCTGTTTAATGTTTTTGAGTTCATACCCTACCTCGATAAAGTTTTTTCTATGATTATAAAAACAAAAGCCTGACAACGGTTGTCAGGCTTTCAAAATCTTTATGTAGGCTTTACTTGATGATTTTCAACATAGCTGCAATATCCTCGGTTGCCATTGTTACTTTTGATTTTTCGATTAGGATGTTTCCCCCTGTCATTATGTAGGATGGCATTACCCGAATACCCTTATAATAGATTTCGCTACTACGCAATTTGTAGGTGGAAACGGCAGGAATAGCATTTTTCTTTGTTGCCTTTTTCGTAATCATGTTAAAGGCTTGTAAACCAACTTGTAAGGATATACATTTCGTTTGCCACTATCCCCGGCAGCATTGTGATAATCAAAGGCAATTTCACAATTTTCAATTATAGCCTGTTTTAGTTGTCTAAACAATTTATTTTCGCTTTCTGCAACACTACCCCAACGTGAAAAATCCACATCAATCCAATCCGTTAAACTGGTTTGAAAAATTGCACCAAGTTTATTTAAAATGGTGTCTACCTCTGGATATTGAACGGCTGACAGGCTTTGCAAGCTGGATAATATCTCTAACTTTTCACTATCTGAAAAAAAGGATTTATTGAGGACATAATCATCAAGAAACTGTATGCCGCCGTTTCTTCCCGTTGTAACATAGATAGGAATGCCTGCACTGCTTATAGCGTCTACATCACGGTAAATTGTACGGACGGACACCTCAAATTTCTCTGCCAATTCGGGAGCAGTAGCATGTCCCTTATCTAATAAGTAATACAAAATTCTAAACAGTCTGCTTTCCTGCAAGTCATCACCTCCATAGCTTAATTATATCATAGTAACCTTGACAGCGCAATGTCAAGGTTACTTGTCGGTAAATTTGCGCATCCATTGTAAGGACATACGAAAAGCGGAACAAAACGGCAAGCAATGCAATCTTCCGTAAGATTGCGTATTTTGGCAGGAATACCGGAAACGGATTCCTGCCAAAATGCTTGTTGGTGACATGTCCCCAAACCCCTGAGATCATCACCTGCGGTGATGGCTGCGCGTTCCGTTGGAACGCTGAAAATGGAAACCTAATATCTTGCAAAAATAAAAAATGCTATGCAATTAGTGAACCTTTTGCATAGCATTTTCTATTTTTCCGTTTACCTGGCGTAAGTCATAAGTTTTGTAATGTTTCCTTATGGGCTACTGCCATTCGACAGCGCCCTTTTTTATGGGTTGTAGAGGATCATATGCAATACCGCTCTCTCCTCCCCCGCATTCCGGTAAGAGTGAACTGTGTCCCCCTGAAAACGCATACTTACCCCGGCCGCAAGCACAAAGCTTTTGCCGTCCACTTTAATTTCAATGGTCCCCTGAAATACAGTAATGAACTCCTTAGTTCCCCTTAAGTGGGGCTCCGACTGCCAATAGCTTTCCGACTCCAGCTCCAGATAGTAAACTGCAAATCTGCGGTTCTCCCCATCCGGAAACACCGGATAATTCTTTACCCGCCCCGCGTCCTCCAGCAGGGGCTGAATGTCAGCAATCCTTATCAGCTCATAGGGCTCCTTTGGCCTGACGATCAGGGCATCAAAGGGGAGCTTCATTCCATTGGACAGCTTCCACAGCGTTGAAATGGTGGGGTTGCCCGCCCCACGCTCAATCTGCGCCAGCATGCTCTTGCTTACGCCGCTTAACCTGGCCAGCTCATCCATGCTCAGCTTTTGCTCCTCTCTGAGCCGTTTGATATTTTTCGCCACAATTAAATTCATAGAATCCAAAATTTTCTCCCTCTCCTCTTGACAATATATTATCCTTATTGTATTATTATATTGTACTTGTGCACTATAGTACACTGCAATATCCATTATAGCATTTTAACGAGAATTGTAAAGAGGAACGGGGTATATTTTATGTTTTCAGCCACTAGTTTTTTGATTTACTGTTTTGTCTCGGCCTACACTCCAGGGGCCAACAATCTGCTGTCCATGAGCTACGCCGCCCGTCTTGGATTCCGGCGCAGCGTTCGGTTTAATTTCGGAATCACTGCCGGATTTCTGATTGTTATGAGCCTCTGCACCCTATTTACCTCCACCCTGTACACTTATCTTCCCAAAATAAAATTTTTCATGCAGATCCTTGGATGTGTTTATATGCTCTATTTAGCCTGGAAGGTATGGAGAAGCTCCGGAGAACTGGAGGAAATGTCTGAAAATGAAGCCAGTTTTCTGTCTGGCTTAGTTTTACAGTTTATGAACCCAAAAATCTACGTTTACGCAATTACCGCCATGTCCCTTTACATTCTGCCGGTCTTTCGTTCCCCCTTTTCCCTGGCCGGCTTCACCCTTGTGCTGACTATAATTGGCACGTCCGGCACTTATGTCTGGGCCCTGTTTGGCACGGTCTTTTGTAACTTTTTTTCCAAACACACCAAGGCGGTCAACCTGGTTATGGCGCTTCTGCTGGTCTATTGTGCACTATCCCTCTTTCTGTAATTAAAAAAACCGCTGGAGTAAACACTCCAGCGGCTTTTGTGCTTAATAGAACTTCTTGCGGTTCTTACGGGCGGCCTCAGATTTCTTGCGGCGCTTGACGCTGGGACTCTCGTAGTGCTCACGCTTACGCACCTCGGCCAGCACTCCAGACTTGGCGCAGCTGCGCTTAAAGCGCTTCAGGGCGCTCTCCAGAGACTCGTTTTCTCTCACACGGACTTCCGACATTTATATTTCCCTCCCTCCGCGCGCGGCGGGGATTTCCCGCTCACGTAGGGCCATCTTTATGGCTTTATCATTACTATTATATTGCCTTTTGCTCCATCTGTCAAGAGAAGATTTGTAAACAGCCTGTGAATGTTATACAGGCTTGAAGATCAGGCTGACCAGCTTGCCCTTGACTACGATAGACTTCACCAACTGCATCCCCTCGGCCAGCTTGACGATCTTAGGCTCTGCCAAGGCGGCGGACACAACCTCCTCATCGGAGGCATTGGCGTCCACCACGATGTTGGCCTTCACCTTGCCGCCCACCTGAACAGCCATTTTGGCGGTAGCGGCCACGGTCTTGCTCTCGTCGTACTCCGGCCAGCTCTGGAGGCAAACCTGCCCGCTAAAGCCATTCATCTCCCACAGCTCCTCGCACAGATGAGGGGCGAAGGGAGACAGCATCAGCAGCAGCTGCTTGTAGTCCCCTCTGGCAGCCCCTTTGGCGTAAAAGTCGTTGACCAGGGACATGAGGGCGGCGATGGCGGTGTTGAACTTCATGGCCTCGATGTCGTCAGACACCTTTTTGATGGCCCGATGGACGGCCAGTTCGTTCTCCGGGGAGACCTCCTCCCCCTCTTTCAGCTTCTCGCTCAGGTTCCACACCCGGTCCAGGAATTTTTTGCAGCCCCGGACGGACTCATCGGACCAGGTGGCAGTCTTCTCAAAGTCGCCGATGAACATGATATACAGCCGCATGGTGTCCGCACCGTAATCCCGGATCACATCGTCGGGATTGACCACATTGCCCAGAGATTTGGACATCTTCACAGAAGGCCGCAGAGCCTGACTGCCGTATTTGTCAATGAGGGCCTGCTTCTCCTCCTCCGTCTCCGCGTTGCCCACATAGTGGGGGTTCCTGCCCAGGATCATGCCGTGGCTGGTACGCTTGGCGTAGGGCTCAGCATGGGGAATCACACCGATGTCGTGGAGGAAGTTATTCCAGAACCGGGAGTAAAGCAAATGGAGGGTGGTGTGCTCCATGCCGCCATTATACCAGTCCACCTGGCCCCAGTAGTCCAGGGCCTCCTTGGAGGCCAGGGCTTCGCTGTTGTCCGGATCCATATACCGCAGGAAATACCAGCTGGAGCCCGCCCACTGGGGCATGGTGTCGGTCTCACGCTTAGCGGGGCCGCCGCAGCAGGGGCAGGTGGTATTTACCCAGTCGGTCATCTTGGCGATGGGGGACTCGCCGTTGTCGGTAGGCTCGTAGGACTCCACCTCGGGCAGCAGCAGGGGAAGCTGGTCCTCAGGCAGGGGGACCCAGCCGCATTTGTCACACCACACCATGGGGATGGGCTCACCCCAGTACCGCTGGCGGGAGAATACCCAGTCCCGGAGCTTGTAGTTGATCTGTTCGTGGCCGATGCCCTTCTCTTCCAGCCACTTGGTGACGGCAGGGATAGCGTCCTTTACGGTCATGCCATTGAGAAAGTCGGAGTTGACCATGGTGACGGTGTCGTCCTTGGCCGTGAAGGCCTCCTTCTGTACGTCCTCGCCGCCGGAGACCACCTCGATGATCTCGCAGCCGAACTTTTTGGCAAAGGCCCAGTCGCGGGTATCATGGGCGGGGACAGCCATGATGGCCCCCGTGCCGTAGGAGGCAAGGACATAGTCAGAGATGAAGATGGGGATCTCCCGGCCGTTGACGGGGTTGACAGCCCGCACCCCCTTCAGCTTCACGCCGGTTTTCTCCTTATCAGCGGCCAGCTCAGTGCGTTCAAAGTCGGACTTACGGCCCGCCTCCTCCACGTAGGCAGCTACCTCATCCCAGTTTTGCAGCTTGTCTTTCCATTCCTTCACAAAGCGGTGCTCTGGGGAGATGACCATATAGGTGGCGCCGAAGAGGGTGTCAGGCCGGGTGGTGAACACCACAATATCCTCCCCCGTGGTAGCCTTGAAGGTGACCTCCGCGCCGGTCGACCGGCCAATCCAGTTGCGCTGCTGGGTCTTTACCCGCTCGATAAAGTCCACAGTGTCCAGCCCGTCGATCAGCTTCTGGGCGTAGGCGGTGATCTTCAGCATCCACTGGGACTTCTCCTTGCGGACCACCGGCGCACCGCACCGCTCGCAGACTCCCTCCACCACCTCCTCGTTGGCCAGCACACACTTACAGGAGGTGCACCAGTTCACGGGCATGGTGGTCTTGTAGGCCAGGCCGTGCTTGTACAGCTGGAGGAAAATCCACTGGGTCCACTTGTAGTAGCTGGGGTCGGTGGTGTCTACACACCGGTCCCAGTCGAAGGAATAACCCAGCATGTGAAGCTGCCGGGTAAAATTTTCGATGTTCTTTCTGGTAACGACAGCGGGGTGGACATGGTTCTTGATGGCAAAATTTTCCGTGGGCAGGCCGAACGCATCGTAGCCGATCGGCAGCAGGACATTGTAGCCATCCATCCGCTTCTTCCGGGCAATGACATCCATGGCGGTGTAGGGCCGAGGGTGACCCACATGCAGGCCCGCTCCGGAGGGGTATGGAAACTCCACCAGACCGTAAAACTTGGGTTTGGAATCGCCAGTCTTGCAGGCGAAGGTCTTCTCGTCCTTCCACCTGGTCTGCCACTTCTTCTCAATGGCGGTAAAATCATATTTCAATGCAAACACTCTCCTGTATCGTTTGGACCACAGGTCCGAATCAACAGTAATTCTATGTCATTATAGCGGAACGGGGCCATAATTGCAAGAGGTGAATCAAAAACTCCGTTTTTTACGGAAACAGGTTCTATCAAATAGGCTCCGTGATAGAGTCAGGGCAGTCGACAAAATTTTCAGAAGAGTGATGCACAACACGGCACAAGAAAAAATAGAGGGTTTTTTGACGGAGCTTCGTTCTATAAGCTGGTTTACAAACAGCGGTAAACCAGTGGAAAAAATGTTGGATATGCCCGGTTTTCCACTGCGCTGACCGGGATTTACAGGCAAGAATATTTTCCTTGCTCCCGGATTGGGAAGTATCCCTCCAGTCAGTCAGTTGTTGTGTAACTGCTTTCCGCCTTGATCTCACCAAAAACAGCCGGCCCGATGGGCCGGCTGTCCATTGTTTTGATTAGGCCACCACCTCAAAGCCGGACTTTTGCTCGTCCTCCGCCGGCTTGGCCTCCTCTACGGGATTGGCCTTGGTGGTGGTGCGGGTGGTGCCACCGGAGACGTACACATCGCCGCACTCGGGGCAGATCGCAGTGTGGATGGTCACCGACTGGCTGACCACCTTCCGGTCCTCTCGCTGGGCTTTTGCCTGTTCCCGGACTACATGCTCCTGTTCATGGCCCCGAACAGCGGAGGCCGCCAGTTCAGGCGCCACATTTGTGGCAGTTTTAAAGGAAACGCCTGGGTCGTCGGAGCCATCCTGATACTTACGGTTCTTGCAGGTCTGGCACTCGGCGTCCTCCATCACCTCCTGGGGTGATTTGGCATCCTCCACACCGGCAGGCTCCAAAGCGTCCTTTTCGCTTTGATCCCCAGCGCTCCTGCCCCTATCCTTTGCCTCCCCACCATTCAGCAGTCTCTCCAGCCCCTTCGACTGATTCCAGCCCAGCAGTTCCTTCTCCATACCTTCCGCCTCACCGTCCAGATAGCGGATACGGGCGCGCACCGCCATCTCGGCTGGGTCAGCCCCTTCCCGAAGGGTTGGGAAAGGAAATTTGCTCTCCTGCTGTTCCGGAATAAGCTGAGCGGCACCCCGGCTTACCGCAGGCGTTTTATCCACAGGCGGCACAGGAGTGGTCTGAGCCCGGGCCACTGGACTGACCGGCTCAGTGCCAGATCCTCTGTTTTGATAGGAGGCCCTGTTTTGATAAATGGAATAGTAGCCGCCGATGCTGCCATAGCTCCCAATTGCTCCAATGCCAGCCACTGCGGACACCCCTTTCATGAAAACTTGTCAGTGTAATTATACTAAATCATCCGTCTCTACGCAAGAGCTTTTTCAAATTTTCCCACTCCGCTATGCCTCTACCACCGTAAGCACACCCTCCACCCCGCCCAGGGTTTGGAGGATCTCCTCCTTTCCCGCCCCCTGGCGGGAGAGCAGCGCCAACACGGCGCAGGAGCCATCGCCGCCGTCGCCCTTCCGGGTAATCTCTACATCCACAACCTTGATGCCCAGCATGTGGCATTGGGACACCATCTCCTCCAGGCAGGAGGGATGTGCGTACTCGGCGTAGACTGTAACCTCCCGGTTGTCCCGGAGCAGGCGGTATTCCAGCTTAGAGAAGAACACTTCCGCCACCAGCACCAAGGCAGTACCGTACACCGCGCCTTCATAGAACCCCGCCCCGCAGCACAGCCCCACGATGGCCGCCACCCACAGCCCGGCGGCGGTGGTCAGCCCCCGCACCCGCCTCCATTTGGTCATGATAATGGCTCCGGCGCCAATAAAGCTGATCCCCGCGATCACCTGGGCGCCCAGGCGGGCCACATCGCTGTACAGCCCCAAAACCACATAAACATACTGGCTGGTGGCGGTGGTCATGGCGGCCCCCAGGCAGATGAGAATGTGGGTGCGAAACCCGGCGGGCCGGCGCTTCTCCGAGCGCTCAATCCCGATCATGCCGCCGCATACCAGGGCCAGCATCACCCGCACCGTAACGCTGAGCATATCCATTCCCCGAAGGAAATCCAGACTGTGCAGCAAATCCTCACCCCCTATATTTCGTCAATGGCCCGCACATCCGGGCTGTATGACAGGTCAGTCAACAGCTTGGTGTGAGACTGATTTTTAGGCAGATGGAGATAGAACACCACTCCAACGCCGCCCCCGGCGGCCCGTTTCCGGTCCAGCTCCACATCGAAAATCTGGATACCTACAGCCTTCATCAGGGCGATAAAGTCCCGCAGCCGTTCCAGAGAGACCAATTCCACATACAGATTCATGTTTCTGGAACGAGACAGCAAAAACATCTCCGCATAGGGCAGCACCTTGATGCTCAGGAAAATACACGCGAAGCTGAGGGCCACCCCCTCATAAAAGCCAGCGCCGATGGCCAGCCCCATACAGGCCGTGGCCCACAGTCCTGCCGCGGTGGTCAGTCCCTTTACTTCCCGCTGTTCGGTGATGAGGATGGTGCCAGTGCCCAAAAAGCCAATACCGTTAATCACTTGGGCCCCAAACCGAGTGACGTCGCTGGGCTGCCCCACCGCCCCGAAGGCGTCGGAGATCAGAGAGTGAAGAATAGCGTCCTCATACTGGCCCAGAATCATAGACAACGCCGCACCCATACACACCATCATGTAGGTGCGAAAACCCGCCGGCCGCCGCTTGTGCTCCCGGTTCACTCCAATCAGCCCACCGCACACCACCGCCAGCGTCAGCCGCAGGAGAACGGAGGCCATATTAAATTGGCGAAGATAGTCCAGCATTTGTCACCTCTCCTGAGCGTTCACAGGTGTTCCAGCACGTATTTCAGATATTCCGGGGTTTTCGACCAATATTTTATCCCCCAGTTCTCGAAATTCCACTATCCAGCAGCTGCAAAGGGAAAACAGCTCCTCCCATTGAGGGTAATCTTCCCCAGCTCCGACATCATTTCACCACAACGTTTTCCTCTCCCAGTCTCTCTTTCAGGTCCTGCACCAGGGCGGGATGTATCTCACACCGGGAACCCAGGCGTTTTTTACAGTCCTCAAAATAGAGCACCACCTGCTCCGTGCCCGGGAAGAAGGACAGGGCCAGCTGCACCTTCCTCAAACGGGAGTCCTCCTGACTGCGCAAGCGCAGATACAGCGTCTCTCCCCCGGTCTTCCCCTCCTCCAGAGCTGAAAGAAGGCGCAGGTTATCCACCATCAGCTGGGGCTCCTTCTCATCCCGGACGGATATCTTCCCCTCGGCCAGCAGGGCGGCGTTTTCCTTGATGTAACTGCCGCTCTCGTTGAGTACCCGGGCAAAGCACAGCAGCTCCATGGCGGCTGTATCGTCCTCCAGCATCACATAGGCCATCAGAGTATTGTTTCGCGTGGTCCGGGTGCGGTAGGAGGAAACCACCCCCGCGATGGCCACCCGCTGTCCGTCCCGGTAGGTGTTGGGTCCCTCCTCTCCGGCAAAATCAGCCAGGATGGAGCCAATGGTAACCGCTCCGTATCCCCTGGCGGCCTCCCGATACTGCTCCATCGGGTGTCCCGTCAGGTAGAGCCCGGTGGTCTCTTTCTCCATGGTCATCAGCTCCTGAGGGGAATATTCCGGCAGATCAGGCAGCACCAGGGGGGGCAGCGGGGCGCTCTCCTCCTCCCCACCACTCAGGCCGAACAGATCCATCTGGCCTTCCAAATTCCGCCGCCGGGCGGCCGCGATGCCGTCCAGCACCTGGCCAAAGACCTCCATCAACTGGGAACGCCGGTACCCCATCGTGTCAAAGGCCCCGCTCTTAATCAAGCTCTCAATCACCCTCCGGTTCATGTCCTGATCAAAGAGCCGGCCGCAGAAGTCCATAAAGTCAGAAAAAGGCCCATTTTTCTCCCGCTCAGCCAGCAGGTTGACAATAAAAGCCCGTCCCACTCCCTTCAGGGCCACAAGCCCGAACCGGATGCCCTTTTCCACCACCGTGAAATCGGCTCCCGACTGGTTTACATCAGGGGGCAGCAGGGAAATACCCATATCTTTGCACTCAGCGATATACCCGGCCACCTTCTCCGTAGAGTCCAGCACCGAGGTAAGCAGGGCCGCCATGTATTCCTTTGGGTAATGACACTTGAACCAGGCGGTCTGATAGCACACAATGGCGTATACCAGGGAGTGGGATTTGTTGAACGCGTATTCAGCAAAATCGTACATTTCGTTGTAGATGGCCTGCGCCGCTGGCTCCGGTATGCCGTTAGCCACACAACCGGCGATGTCCCGGGCCGGGTCGCCGTAGAGGAATGCCTCCCGCTCCCGCTCAATCTCCTGCACCTTTTTCTTGCTCATGGCCCGGCGCACCATGTCCGCCTGACCCAAGGAGTAGCCCGCCAAGTCCTGGAAAATGCGGATCACCTGCTCCTGATAGACGATGCACCCATAGGTCCCCGACAAAATAGGAACCAGCGAGGGGTCCTTATAGGTGACCTTGGCCGGATCTTGAGCACAGGCCAGAAATTTGGGGATGGAGTCCATCGGGCCAGGGCGGTACAGCGCGATCACAGCACAGATATCCTCAATACTCCTGGGCTTCAGCCCAACGCACACACCGGTCATGCCGGCGGATTCCAGCTGGAATACCCCAGCGGTTTTTCCCTCCGCCAGCATAGCCATTGTCTTCGGGTCGTTGTCTGGAATATCCCGGATGGTAAAGCCCGGGTTCCGGATTTGAACCATCTTGGCCGCGTCGTCCAGAACTGTGAGGTTGCGCAGTCCCAAAAAATCCATTTTAAGCAGCCCCAGCTCCTCCAGTGTGGTCATCACATACTGGGTAACAGGCTGTCCGTCGTTGGCGGCCAGGGGAACATAGTCCACCACCGGCTGCCGGGTGATCACCACCCCGGCGGCGTGGGTAGAGGTATTCCGGGGCATCCCCTCAATGGCCATTGCCGTATTGATCACCTTTCGGGTCACGGGGTCGGCGTCGTAGGCGTCCTTCAGCTGCTTTGACAGCTTCAGCGCATCCTCCAGTGTAATATGCAGGTTGCCCGGCCCGCTGGGAATCAGCTTGGCCAGAGCGTCCACGTCCCGGTATGGCACTCCAAGCACCCGCCCCACATCTCTCACCGATCCCCGGGCGGCCATCGTACCGAAGGTAACAATCTGGGCTACATGGTCATCCCCATATTTCCCCTTGACATAGTCGATCACTTCCTGCCGCCGGCGGGGGCAGAAGTCGATATCAATATCGGGCATAGATACCCGCTCCGGGTTCAAGAAGCGCTCAAAATACAGTCCATACTGCACCGGGTCCACATCCGTAATATCCAGGCAGTAGGACACCATGGATCCCGCCGCTGATCCCCGCCCCGGCCCCACCGGAATGCCTTTTCCCTTGGCATATCCAATAAAGTCGGAGACAATGAGAAAATAGTCCACAAATCCCATCTTGCGGATCATATCCATCTCATAGCGCAGCTGCTTCAGGTGGTCTGGGGGTTGGTCCGGATACCGCCGGGCAAATCCGTCCATGCAGAGCTTCTCAAAGTAGGCGTTCCCGTCTGTCCATCCCTCAGGAAGCTGAAACAGCGGCAAATGGTAATTGCCAAACTCAAAGTCAAGCTCACACAGCCGGGCAATTTCCACCGTATTGCTGATAGCCTCCGGATGTTCGGGGAAGAGGGCGGCCATCTCCTCCTCCGATTTCACATAGAGCTCCCGGGTGCCAAAGCGCAGCCTGTCCGGATCATCCAACGTCTTGGACATCTGGATACACATTAAAATATCCTGGGTTTCGGCGTCCTCCCGGCGCAGGTAGTGGGCGTCATTGGTGGCGATCAGGGGAATCCCCGTCTCTTGGCTGAGGCGGACCAGCCCTGGTTGAATTCTCTTCTGATTTTCCAGGCCGTGATCCTGTATCTCCAGATAGTAGCCATCCTCTCCGAATAGGCCGCGCATCTCCAGCGCCACCTCTTTGGCCCGGTCATATTCCCCCGCCAGCAGCAGCTTGGGCACCTCCCCCGACACACAGGCTGAGCAGGCGATCAGGCCGGCGGCGTGCTCCCGCAGCAGGTCCAGATCGATTCTGGGCCTGATATAAAACCCCTCTAGATAGGCTTTGGACACTAAGTAAGACAGGTTGCGGTATCCCTCCTCATTTCTGCACAGCAAAATCAGGTGGCTGTAGGCCGAGTCGAACTCCCTGTCTTTCTGAAATCGGGTCCGCCCCCTGGGAGCCACGTATACCTCACAGCCGATAATGGGTTTAATCCCCGCCTTTTTACAGGCCCGGTAGAAGTCAATCACCCCGTACATGCAGCCATGGTCGGTAATGGCCACCGCTTCCTGGCCCAGCTCTTTCACCCGCTCTACCAGCTTGTTGATCCGGCAGGCACCGTCCAGCAGGGAGAACTCCGTATGCAAATGTAAGTGGACAAAGGACATGGTGAGTTCCTCCCTCTCTCTTTTCATTCAGGCCTTGCGGCTTCTTCCAGCGTCTCTCCCGTCAGGCGGTACACCGTCCACTCGTCCATGGGGACAGCACCCATCCGTTTGGTGTAAAAGTCGATGGAGGGCTGGTTCCAGTCCAGACAGGACCACTCCAGCCTTCCGCAGCCCCGCTCCACGGCGATGCGTGCCAGCTCTTTCAGCAGGGCCTTGCCATAGCCGTGCCCCCTCTCTTGGGGCAGCACGATCAGGTCCTCCAGATAGATGCCCGCCCGGCCCAAAAAAGTAGAAAAATTATAGAAAAACAGGGCATATCCCACCGCTTTTCCTTTTACCTCAGCAAAAATGACCTCCGCTGTTCTCTTCTCAAACAGCCACTCCCGCAGCAGCTCCGGGGTAGCCACCACCTGGTCTGACATCTTTTCATAGTCCGCCAAGGCGCAAATAAAGCTCAGAATCAATTCCTCGTCCCCCGCCACAGCGGGCCTGAAGGTACATCTGTCCATGGTTCTCTCTCCTTATAACAATGTTGCGCGGACAGCCCCTGCCGCTCCTTTTACTTTCTCCTGCCGCTCTCCCCCAGTTCCATCAATTTGCGCAGCCGGTGGTTTAGGGCTGATTTGGTCACAGGCGGGTCGCACCGCTCTGCCAGCTGGGCCAAAGTATCCTCCGGGTGTGCTATCCGCAGAGCGGCGGCCTCCCGCAGCTTTTCCGGCAGGGTGATCAGCTTTCCCTCCTGTTCCAGCCATCGGATAGCCTCTACCTGTGACATAGCGGCCTCCACCGCCTTGTCCAGGTTGGCGGCATCGCAGTTCACCCGGCGGTTGACACTCCCCCGCAAATCCCGCTCCAGTTTCGCGTTCATCACCTCCATGGCTGACAGAGGCGCGCCGATGCAGGTTAGAAAATCCTCAATTTTTTCGCTCTGCTTAAAGTAAAGCACCGTATTCCCCTTGCGCTGGGCCGACTTGGGCTCCTGGTCCAGTTCCCGCATCAGGGCTGTCACTTCTCGGCTCACGCTGTGGTGGGAGGTAGCCAGCTCCAGGTGGTAGCCCTTTCTGGGGTCAGTCACTGATCCGCCTGCCAGAAAGGCTCCCCGCAGAAAGGCGGCGCGGCAGCAGTTCTCCTCCAGCATAGCGAAGTTGACGTGGAGGGCCAGCGCCCTTGGATCGACGCCAAAGATCTGCTGAATCGCAGAGAGCTTGTCCTGGCCGCGGATCTCAAAAATCTGCTTGCCACCTCCCTTGGGCAGGCGGTCAAAACTCAGGCTGAACGCCTTTTTAAACAGTGGCGGCAACCGCTGAGCAAAGGCCTCATTCTCAGTGACAATCCGGGCTTGGGACGCATGGAAGGTGTTGCAGTACAGCAACACGCCATATGCTTCCGTCTGGGCGCAGCATTTGCGGCCTATCGGGGCACGGCACAGTTCCGTTTTCACATCCACCGCAAAGGACATATCTTCACTCCTCCAGTATATACTGCCGCGCCCCATGAAAAATACGCACTGCCCGTCCGCGGTATATCTCCAGCACCGCCTGGGCCAGCCGGTCCGGATCGTGTCGGGCATAGTTTCCTTTCTCCGAGGCCACTGGCCGCTCCACCAGCTCCACACCCAGTCCGGCGACCCGCCCCTGGTCCACCAGCAGCGGGACAGCGTCCTCCTCCCGATACTTCTCCAAAAGGCCAGGCCGCACCGGGGCGGTATTGGCTAGACACAAGTCCACCAGCCCCGGCCCCCCATGGGCCAGCAAGGCCTCCAGATGGTCGGCGGCAGTGTAGCCCTCTGTCTCTCCATCCTGGGTCATGATATTGCAGATATACAGCTTTGGGGCGTCTGCCTGGGCGATGGCCCTGGCCACCCCCTCCACCAGCAGGTTGGGTATCACACTGGTATACAGGCTTCCGGGCCCCAACAGAATCAGGTCCGCCTCTCCAATAGCCTCCAGCGCGGCCGGCGCGGCCTTGGGGCTGCGGGGAATCAGGTTTACATGGTGGATGCGGCAGTCCTGTTCCCGCTTAAAGGCGGCAATCTGGGACTCCCCCACCACCCGGGCCCCATTTTCAAAGACGGCCTCCAACTGCACGTCGGCGCTGGTCACCGGCACCACCCGGCCGGTAATGGCCAGCACATGACTCATCTGGGTCACAGCCTCTTCAAAGGAGCCGGCGATGCCGTTGAGGGCAGCTAGAATCAGATTTCCAAAGGACTGCCCCGCCAGCGTCCCCTCCGCAAAGCGGTAAGTAAGCAGCTGCTCCATAATGGGTTCGGTGTTGGCCAGCGCCTCCATGCAGTGGCGGATATCCCCCGGTGGCGGCATCCCCAAGTCGTTGCGCAGCGCCCCGGATCCACCTCCGTTGTCCGCCACTGTAACAATGGCGGTAAGGTTTTTCGTATACTTTTTCAGTCCTCGCAGCATAGTGGAAAGCCCCGTCCCACCGCCGACGGCAACGATCTTGGGCCCCCGCTCCCACTGATGGGGAGTTGGATAATTATAAGACATAGCTTTTGTCCCTTCCTGTAGGGTGCCCCCACAAAATCAGGCTCTGCCCAAGTCCCGGTGGCTCTCCGCCACCGGCCAGCCTCGCTCCTTAATCCTTTCTCCCAGGGCGTGGGCAATGGCCACCGACCGGTGATGTCCTCCAGTACAGCCTATGGAAACAACCAGAGAGGTCTTTCCCTCTTCCTCATACCGAGGCAGCAGCCAACCTACCAGATCCCACAGGCGGTTTAAAAACTCCCCGGCCTGGCCATTTTGAAACACGTAGTCCCGCACACCGGCATCCAGGCCGGTGAGGGGACGCAGTTCGGCTACATAGTAGGGGTTGGGCAGAAAGCGGACATCAAAGATAAGATCCGCCTCCATAGGCACACCATGCTTAAAGCCAAACGAGGTCACCCGCACCTCCATCCGCCCCTCCGCCGTGCCTGCCCGACCGAACATCTGCCGCAAAATTCCCTTCAGCTTAGCGGTAGACAGATTCGTAGTATCAATCATCTTGTCCGCCCGGCCCCGCAGAGGCGCCAGCATCTGCCGCTCCAAGGCAATGGCCCCTTCCAGGCTTTCCGTCTCCTCCGCCAGAGGGTGAGCCCGGCGGGTCTCCTTGTATCGCTTGATAATCGTCTCGTCGGCCGCATCCATAAACAGGATGTGGCAGGGACATCTCATAGCTTCCAAGGCGTCTAGGGCATGAAACAGTCCATCGAAGTTGGTGCCTCCCCGTACGTCGGTGACCAGGGCCACCCGGTCATACTCCCCAGAGCCCGCCATACCCAGTTCAGCAAATTTTGGAATCAGCGGCGCAGGCAGATTGTCCACACAGAAGTAGTCCATATCTTCCATGAAAGAGGCCGCCTTGCTCTTTCCCGCTCCGGACATTCCCGAAATTATCACGAATTCCATCGGTATCACTCTCTTTTGTACTATCTCAAAATTTTTACTTCCATTTCCAACTCCACACTGGTTTCCCGGAACACCCGCTCCTTCACCAGACGCACCAGCTCCAGAACGTCCGTACAGGTCGCCCCGCCCCGATTGACCACGAAACCGGCGTGCTTCTCTGACACCTGGGCCCCGCCCACGGAGAGACCCTTCAGCCCGCACTGTTCGATGAGAGCAGCGGCGAAATGTCCCACAGGCCGTTTAAATGTAGACCCGGCACTGGGGTACTCCAGAGGCTGTTTTTCCTTCCGCCTGGCCGCCAGTTCCTCCATACGGGCCTTGATGGCCGCTGAATCATCCCGGTCCAGTTGAAAAATCGCTCCCAAAATCAAGGAATCACCGCCGGAAAAAATACTCTTCCGGTAGCCGAAACCGCACTCTGAGGCGTCGAAAAATTTTTCCGTTCCTGTCCGGTCCAGCGTGTGGACAACCCCCACCTTCTGGGCGATCTCTCCACCGTAGGCCCCGGCGTTCATGGTAACTGCTCCGCCTACGCTGCCGGGGATGCCGCCGGCGAACTCCAAACCGGTAAATCCCTCCTCCAGCGCCCTGCTGGCCAGACGGGACAGGAGCGCCGCTCCTCCCGCCTCCAGCGCCTCCGTACCGTCCTGGAGAACGGCTGTGCGGATCTCCTCAAACTCACCCGCCAGCTTGATGATAAAGCCGGGATAGCCCCCGTCCGCCACCAGCAGGTTAGAGCCATTGCCCAGAAAAAAGGGTTCAATGCCCAACTCCCATGAAGTTTTCACCGCCGCTTTCGCCTCTGCTGTCGTCCTGGGCAGCGCCATCAGGGCCGCCGGCCCCCCGATGCGGAAGGTGGTGTATTTCCACATGGGCTCCCTCACCCGCAGTTCCAGCTCCGGGCAGCGTTCTCTCAACTGTTTTTTCAGCTGTTCCATAATTCCTCCCAAATCAGTCTGTAGTGCTTCATCTGATTATAGCAAACTTTTAGGAAAAATAGAATAGAGTTTGAAAAATAAAGCCCGGGCTCTGCCCGGGCTTTGCGTCATTAGACCAGATTGCACAGCAGAGCCGCCCCCACCACGCCGGCGTCGTTGCCCAGGGATGCTTTCTCAATGCGTGTGTGATTGCTCTTGTCAAAACAGCCCCGGTTGACCAGTTCCCTCAAGGGGTTGAGCAGCAGGTCATCCTCGGCGTTGCTCACGCCGCCGCCCAGACAGATTATTTCGGGCTGGAGGATGTTTACCAGATTGATCATCCCCACAGCAAGCCCCTGCAGGTAGTTGGCCAGCACCCGCTTGGCGGCCTCATCCCCCAGGCGGGCTCCCTGGAAGGGTGTGCGGCCCTGTACCTTAAAGCTGTCGCCGTCCACCAGTTCCCAAAGCTTACTGCTCCGGTCCCGCTCCATCTCCAGCTGGGTGAGCTGAATCAGGGCGGTGGCGGAGCCATACCGCTCCCAGCAGCCCCGGCCTCCGCAGCCACACAGAATACCGTTTGGCTGAATGATCATGTGTCCAATTTCCATGCCGGAGTTGGCAAAGCCTGTAAACAGCTTTCCACCGCACACCATCCCGCCGCCGATGCCGGTACCCAAGGTGACCATCACCGCCGGGTCGCAGCCCTTGGCCGCGCCAGCCCAGTATTCACCCACAGCGGCGCAGTTGGCGTCGTTGCCCAAAAATACAGGCACATCCCAATCCCTGTGGAACATCTCCCGCAGGGGCACGTTGTTATCCCGGAAAGGCATATTGGGGTTTTGCACAAACAGCCCCCGGTCATTGTCCACCACACCAGGCAGTCCCACCCCTACAGCCTCAATCTGATCAAAGGGTATCTCCCCTACCTCACACAGCCGGCGGGACATCCGCGCCAGTTCTGAGCCAAACTGCTGCGCAGTCATATCCTTATCCACTGGGGTGCTCACCTTGTTGTGGATACGCCCCGTTTCATCCACCAGACCGGCCACCAGATTGGTTCCGCCCACGTCGATCCCAATATAGTTCATCAGTTGTCTCCTCCTTCTGCCTGCTGCGCAAACAGCCTGTCCATGCGCTCTGTCAGCTCCTGGGCCGCGTTGTGGCCCATCTTTCGGTTACGGTTGTTCATAGCCGCCACCTCCACAATACTGGCCAGATTCCGCCCCGGTTTTACCGGAATGGTGGCGGCTGGAACCTTCACTCCCAGTATTTCCGTGAAATGGGATTCCAAGCCAAAGCGGTCATACACCGCCTTATCGTCCCAGGGTTCCAGGTTCACCACTAAATCGATCTCCTGGGTCAACTTGATAGCTCCCATGCCCAACAGCCGGCTGATGTCAATCACGCCGATGCCCCGCAGTTCCATATACCCCCGAATCAGCTCCGGCGCGGTAGCCACCAGGGTGTGGCGGCTGGTCTCTTTAATCTCCACCGCGTCGTCAGCCACCAGGCGGTGGCCCCGCTTCAGCAGCTCAATGGCCACCTCGCTCTTGCCCACCCCGGATTCTCCCTGAATCAGCACCCCTTCGCCGTATACCTCCAGCATCACCCCAGACTGGGTAATCTGAGGGGCGAGGTGGTTATAGAGACTGCTGATCAGCGAACTCATAAACACCGAGGTGCGCAGCGTGGAGCGCAGCACCGTCCGGTCGTGCTTACCTGCCATCTCCATACACTCAGGATATGCCTCCAGTCCCCGGGTCAAAATCAGAGCGGGCACCGGGTAGGACAGAAGTTTGTCAAAGCTCTCCCGCCGCTGCTCTGAAGTCAGCCCACTGAGATAAGTGTGCTCTGTCAGGCCGATCAGCAGCAGCCGCTCGGTGTCAAAATGCTCAAAAAATCCTGTCAGCGGCAGGCCGGGCCGGTTGATGTCCAGGGCCCGCAGGGGAAGATTTTTATAATCGGGGGCCGTGCGCAGAATTTCCAGCTTGAATTCCCGAATAATCTCCCCCAGCTTTACACTCTTGTGCTGGTCTACCATAGATCAGTCTCCTCTCAAATATACATGTGCCGCAACCGCTCAGGGCAACAGCACCCTAGGAATTTTCTTCTTTTTTAGTATAAGCGAAACGGGGGTTTCCTGTCAATTGCTTGACTCCGATTTCTGCCATTCACTTTTCCCTCTCTTTTTGAAAAAAGTGCTTGCAATTCCACAAAATTTCTGATATGATATCAGTCGGAACTTTTTTGAAGGCAATCATTCAAGGTTTCATATATTCTCATAGCGAGGAGGTTAGCAACATGGCCAAATGCGAATTTTGCGACAAGGGCGTGACCTTTGGCATTAAGGTTTCCCACTCCCACCGCCGCTCCAACCGCACCTGGAAGCCCAACGTGAAGCGGGTCAAGGCAATCGTGAATGGAACTCCCACTCACGTCTACGTCTGCACCAGATGCCTCCGTTCCGGTAAGGTCACCCGCGCTGTGTAATGGAACATAAAAAATCTCCCGTGCTAAGCACGGGAGATTTTTTTATCCGCTTAACAGGACAGCCCTGCCGTTCATTTAAACATGCGGCATACCCGCTCCACAGCGGTCTTTGTGGCCTCCGCGTCGCCGAACGCAGTGAGACGCACATAGCCCTCCCCGCTGGGACCAAAGCCAGCGCCCGGGGTAGTGGCTACATTGGCCTGATCCAGCACCCGGTCGAAAAACTCCCAGGAGCCCTCTCCATCGGGGGTTTTCAGCCAGATATAGGGAGCGTCCACCCCACCGAAGCAGGCCAGTCCGGCTGCGGTCAGTCCTTCCCGGATAACCCGGGCATTCTCCCGATAATAGTCAATGTTGGCCATAATCTGTGCCCGGCCCTCAGGGGTGTAGACGGCGGCCGCTCCCCGCTGCACCACGTAAGGCACGCCGTTGAATTTGGTGCACTGGCGGCGATTCCATAAACTGTTCAGCTTCACACCGCCCCGCTCCAGCTCCCTGGGCACCACAGTATAGGCACAGCGGTTGCCGGTAAAGCCAGCGGTTTTGGAGAAGGACCGGAACTCAATGGCGCAGGTCCGGGCCCCCTCAATCTCAAAAATTGTGTGGGGCACGTTCTCGCTGGTGATAAAAGCCTCGTAGGCCGAGTCGTAGAGGATCACCGCCCCGTGAGTGTTGGCGTAGTCCACCCACACCTTCAGCTGCTCCCTGCTGAGCACCGCGCCAGTGGGGTTATTGGGGGAGCAGAGATAGATGATATCCGGAATTTGCTGGGGAGGCTGGGGGGAAAAGCCGTTTTCCTCCACACAGGGCATATAGACCAGCCGGTTCCATCTGCCCAGCTCCTCCTGATACTCCCCGGCCCGGCCTGCCATAGCGTTAGTATCTACATAGACGGGATACACCGGATCGCACACCGCCACCACATTGTCCACACCAAAAATATCCCCGATGTTGCCACAGTCGCTTTTGGCGCCGTCGGAGACAAAAATCTCGCCGGGCTGCACATCCACCCCCCGGGCAGCGTAGTCCCCCTGAGCGATAGCTTCCCGGAGAAACTCATAGCCCTGCTCCGGGCCGTAGCCGTGGAAGCCTTCCGTGGTACCCATCTCGTCCACTGCGGCGTGCATCGCCTTTACCACCTCTGGTACCAGGGGGCGGGTCACATCACCAATGGACAGCTTGATAATCTGGGCCTGAGGACAAGCAGCGGTGTACGCGCCGATGCGCCGGGCCACCTCAGAAAAGAGGTAGCTGCCAGGAAGCTTTAAATAATTCTCATTTACTTTTAACATAGAGATTCTACTCCTTCCGGATTCAAAGCGACAGTGGGGCTCTCCGCCTGCCGTTTCATAAAATTATAGCACAGCCAGACCAGTCCGTAAAGCCCTCTCACTCCTGCTCCTGCTTAATGGCCTTGATCAGCTGGGGAATCATCTGTTTCTTCCGGCTTACCACACCGGGCAGGGCGGCCACACCCCCCTCAACACTTGTCCCAAAGGTCTTGGCGATCAGCTCCTCAGCCCCAGGGCCCGCCATCAGCAGCTCGGTGCTGGAGTTGCGGGCGTCGGTAAACATATAGAAAATGTAATTCAGGTGCTGCTTGGCAAGAGCGGTTGGCAGATAGGGGGCAATCAGGGCCTGAGCGGCTTTGCGGTTCTTTTCCGCCATATAAATTCCCTGTCCCACTCCAAAGCGTACATCCCCGCTGGTGAAAATCTTATAGTCACCGTTGAATACTTCCTCGGCTGTCTTGCCAGACACATCTCCGCCGTGTTCAAACATTGCGTCGGCGTACTCCTCCAGCTTCACGCCGGCCAGCTCCGCCAGTCTCCGGGCCGCCCGCTCATCGGCGGGGGTACAGGTGGGACTGCGGAACATCAGAGTATCGGACAAAATAGCGGACAGCATCAGCCCGGCCATAGTGGGACTAATCTCCACATCATTCTCCCGATACATCTGATATACGATGGTGCAGGTACAGCCAACAGGCACGTTTCGGAAATAGACGGGCCCGTCTGTCTCCATAGTGCCGATGCGGTGGTGATCAATAATCTCCAGCACCTCTGCCTGGTCGATGCCCTCCACCGCCTGACTCTTCTCATTGTGGTCCACCATAATCAGCTGCTTTTTGTGCAGATTCATCATGTTCCGGCGGGATACCACACCGATATACTTTCCATCGTCATCCAATACAGGAAAATACCGAAAACGCACGCTGGCCATCACCCGGGTGGCCTCCTCCACGGGGGTGTGAAGCGTAAAGGTAAGCAGCTTTCCCGTGGTCATATAATGGCGGATGGGGGCAGCCTGGCTGAGCATCTGTCCGGTGACGTAAGTACTGTTTTGGGTAATAATCACAATACAGCCCTTCTCCTCGGCCAGCATCTGCATTGTGCGGGACACCTTACTGCTGGCACACACAATAATGCAGCCGGCATCCATCTCCAGCGCGGCCAGCTGGCTCTCCGCCCGGTTGCTCACCACCACCACATCTCCGGGAGAGATAGAGGCCTCAATCTGTTCCGCGCTGCCCGAACCGATGATAATGCGCCCCTCCACTGTCTTTCCCGTCACATCCCCCACCAGAACGGTGCCCTCCAGAATATCAATCAAGTTTTGATAGCTGGTTTTAGCGGTCTCCAGGGCGTGGGGGTCCATCCCGTCCATGTTGGCCGTGGCCACATCCTTTACGGTAATGACCCCTTTCAAATTATTCTCCCCATCCACAATACACAGGGTGTCCAGTTCCTGGTCCCGCATGGTCATCCAGGCCCGGCGCAGACTCATCTCTCCGTCCATCCCAGGCGCAGGGCGAATATCCACATCTCGGATATGGGGGCTCACATCGGTATACAGCTGCGGCAGCGGGACCTTAAAGTAGTCCAGCACAAACTCTGTCTCCCGGTTGAGCAGGCCCGCCCGGCAGGGCTTGCAGGGCCGGTCCGGGTACAGAATATTTTTCAGGTTGCTGTACGCGATGGCGGAGCAGATGGAGTCGGTGTCCGGATTGCGGTGTCCAATCACTTTAATCGCCCGGGGGTTGATTGTCTTATTTTCCATTGGCTTCCTCCCTTCCCCGCCGGAGCTTGCCGCCGGGGAAACTACATTTTTGTTTTCATCATATCACATCCATCCTTTTTTCGCAAGAAAAAAGCGCACCGGGCGTTCCCTCAAGAAACGCCCGGTTTTCGCAAGCTTTATTTTTCCGGAGCCGCGCCCATCAATCCTGGCAGAACATGGGCCGCGCCTCGTCAAACAGGTCCACCATGCCGCAGTAGTTGAGCACCTCATACCTCCACAGCCACTCCCTCTGCTCCACGCTCAGGTCCTTTTTTTCCAAAAATTCCCCCTCCCCGGTAACAAAACCAACCGGGGTAACAGCGGGCAGCTCCTGATACATCTGGAGCAGGAAATTCATATACCCGGTAACGGGCAGACCTGCCATCCGCGCGGTGAGCGCCCCCAGGTAGTTGGGACTGATCACCATATCCTCCCTCTCCTCAATATTGTAGTTTGCCCAGATAAAGAAGGGAACGGCATACTGCCGCATCACCTCCTCCGTATTCCGCTCCGACAGCTTTTTGCCGTACAGTTCCTCATAAAAGGCGTTGGTCAGCGGCGGTTGATGGTCCCCAAAGAATACTACCAGCGTGGGCTCCTCACATTGGCTGTAATAGCCTATCAGCTCCTCCAAAGCCCTGTCGCTCTCCCGCATCAGGGCCAGAAACTGCTCCGCCGTCCGGTCCGCCGCCTTCAAGCTGGCAGGTAGCTGAATGGTTCGGGGCAGGTTATACCATCCCTGGGCATAGCCGCTGTGGTTCTGCATGGTCACATTGAAAAAAAACACCGGCTCCTCCGACCGCTCGGTCGCCCGATAGATCATCTCATAGTCCGACTTGTCTGAGATGTAGCTGCGGATAATATAGGGGTCCGGGACATCCTCCTCATACATCTGCCGGTCAAAGCCTAGATAATTGTAGGCCAGCACCCGGTTCCAACCAGAGGATTTATATGGATGGAAGGCGGTTCCCCCATATCCCTGGCTCTTGGCGAGCGCCGCCAGGGAGGGCATGCCCTCCTCTACATAGAGCTGATAGGCCACGGTGTGGGGCGGCTGAAACAGGCTGGTAAACCCGGTGAGATACTCAAATTCCACTGTGGCCGTCCCCCCGCCGGTAACGGTGGAGTACATCCATCCCTTCACAGTGTTCTCCTTCAAGGAGTGGAGGAAGGGGGTCGGATCCTCCGAGGGCTCCAGAGCGTCAAAGATGGTCAGGTCACCAAAGGACTCGTTCATAATCACCACAATGTTGGTTGGCTTGCTCCCTTCCTCCGGCGGCAGCGCCGGATACTCCTTCACCAGCTCCAGCACCGCCTCTTTGGAGTAACCCTCCGGCCGCTCTATGGAGGAGTACCGCAGCGCAATGGAAAAATTGAGCAGAAAGCCATTGCGCTGGGTAACCCACTGCTGGGTATAGATATTCAGCGCGGGGAGCATCCCTGTGCAGAAAAAGGCATAGCAGTATCCCCCCATCACCGCCCACAACAGCAAAGCGGCGGGCAGCTTCACCCTGACCCGCTTTTTTTGGGGAACGCAGAACAGCACCAGAAACAGGTATGCCGTAAGCAGAACAGCTGCCTGGGTAATGTACGTATCTACAGAGTAGTCAAACCCCTGG
Organism: uncultured Bacillota bacterium; assembly: GCA_947073765.1. Taxonomy (GTDB): domain Bacteria; phylum Bacillota; class Clostridia; order Oscillospirales; family Oscillospiraceae; genus Lawsonibacter. The sequence goes on from CAMTMZ010000015.1 coordinate 27,072, forward strand.
GCCACATTGGCGGCGGTGCGCCAGCCGGTGATATCCGCCGGAAAAAGAATACGGCCCCGGAACCGCAGCACATAGTGATTCACCAGCCCGAAAAGGAAGCACAGCACTGTTCCCAATGCGGAGGAGCACCGATTTCGTCCTAAAATCAGCCGCAGAGCAATAAAAATGCTGTAATAAAACACCATGTTCATCAGCACCTGCCAGGCCGCCAGATCCTTGAACACGTCGTTCTCATTTAAGATTTCCATCATCCACAGGCAGACCCAGGGCCCCAGCAGAAATACCAGCCGGGAGATCCACTTGCCCGGGTGCTCCCGCCAGTCCCTCACCAGCCGAGGAAAGGTGTCGTCATACAGCAGTGCTCTCATGTCTTGTTCCTCCCATACGGCCCAAGCCGCCGCAGTCAAAGATTAGAATAGCAATTTTTTTCTAAAAAGCAAGAGGATTGTACCATCTTAAAAAATTTTTAATCTTCTCCTCCATCTATTAAAGACGCAAAATCTGCCAAATGGTTCCCCAACCATCCCCGTGTACCGCCCGGTCTTTTTATAATCCCTCTCCGCTCCGCGCAAGGATCCCCGTATCCTCCGGATATCCCTTTCCCCTTTTGCCCTATGCCGCCAGCCGTGTCTTTTTTACCCAAAAAAGCCCTGCCAGCCGGCAGATTTTTGAATATTTATCTATTGACTGTGAATATTTATCGGGGTATAATTTTCACAGCATCCGGAAAACAGAAACCCAAGGAAAAGGAGTTTTAGACATGAAAAAGATTCTTGCTCTGGCCATGGCCGCCGCCATGAGCCTGTCCCTCGCCGCCTGCGGCGGTGGAAACGGCGCCGCCAGCTCCAAGCCCGCCGCCAGCAATCCCCCCGCTGCCTCCTCCACCCCCAGCGGCAGCACCGGCGGCGGGACTCAGGGCAGCGGCTTCACCACCGTGGAGCCCGGCAAGCTGCACATGTCCACCAACGCCGAGTTCCCGCCCTATGAGATGCTGGACGACTCCGGCAATCCCATCGGCATCGACGTAGAGGTGGCGGCCGCCATCGCGGAGAAGCTGGGCCTGGAGCTGGTGGTGGATAACATGGGCTTCGACGCCGCCCTTCTGGCCGTGCAGAACGGCCAGAGTGACATCGCCATGGCCGGCATCACCGTCACTGAGGACCGTCTGGCCAAGATGGACTTTACCGACTCCTACGCCACCGGCGTGCAGGTCGTCATCGTGAAAGAGGGCTCCGACGTTACCATGGACAACCTGGGTGACTACATGATAGGCACTCAGCTGGGCACCACCGGCTACATCTATGCCTCCGATACCCCTGAAAATGGCGGCTACGGCGAGGACCACGTGATTGGCTTTGAGACCGGCGCTGTGGCGGTCCAGGCCCTGGTCAGCGGCCAGGTGGACGCTGTTATCATCGACAATCTGCCCGCTCAGGAGTATGTGAAGGCCAACGCCGCTAACAACCTGACCCTGTTGGAGGGCACCTGGGTGGAAGAGGACTACGCCATCGCGCTTCAGAAGGGCAACGTCTCGCTGATGGAAGCCGTCAACGGCGCGCTGAACGAGCTGAAGGCCGACGGAACCTTCCAGAACATCGTGGACAAGTACATCACTGCCGGCTGAGGCAGCTTAATATCACGTGGGGGCGGCTCATACCGGGCCGCCCCTCTCACGGTAGGGAAAGGGGGACGTGCCCATGGACTGGGCGCAGTACTATCTTCAGTTGACCGAAGCAGCCAAATCCGGACAGGAGCTGGATTTCTTTGAAAACTTCTTCCGCCTGTTCTACCAGGCCTTTATCGAGGGGGAGCGATGGCGTCTCTATCTCCGGGGCATGGGCGTTACATTGCAGCTTACCGTAGTCGCCCTGTGTATCGGCATTGTGCTGGGGGTGCTGGTGGCCGTGATCCGTACCGCTCACGACCAGCAGCGGCTGGGGCGAAGCAATATGCTCCTTGGCGTGTTTAACGGCCTGTGCAAGGTCTATACCACGGTCATCCGGGGCACGCCCATGATGGTACAGCTTCTGATCTGGAGCTTTGTCATTTTCAGTGCCAGCCGGAACAAGACCATGGTGGGCGCGCTGGGCATCGGCATTAACTCTGGGGCCTATGTGGCGGAAATTGTCCGGGGCGGCCTGATGAGCGTGGACGTGGGGCAGTCGGAGGCAGGCCGCTCCCTTGGCCTGAATTACTTCGACACGATGCGCTTCATCGTCATTCCACAGGCCTTTAAGAACATCCTCCCCGCCCTGGGCAACGAGTTTATCACGCTGTTTAAGGACACCTCCCTGGTCTCCGCCATCGGCGGCACGGAACTGATTTATTTTGCCAAAGCCATCGGCTCTAAAACCTATGAGGTCATGTTCCCCTATCTGGGCATCGCCGTGATGTATCTGGCCGCCGTGCTGGTGCTTACCTGGCTCCAGGGCAAGCTGGAAAGGAGGCTGCGTCAAAGTGATCGACGTTAAAAATCTGTCCAAATCCTTCGGGGACCACCTGGTGCTGGACGACATCTCCGAGCACATCTCCCCCGGCGAGAAGGTGGTGGTCATCGGCCCCTCCGGCTCGGGCAAGTCCACCTTCCTGCGCTGCCTCAACCTGCTGGAGGCCCCCACCAAGGGCACCATCACCTTTGAGAACACCGTCATCACCGATCCCAAGGTAAAGATTGACAAGGTCCGCCAGCAGATGGGCATGGTGTTTCAGCACTTCAACCTCTTCCCCAACATGACCATCCGGCAGAATATCACCCTTGCACCAGTGCGCACCGGCCTGATGAAGCAGGCCGAGGCTGACGAGGCGGCCGAGGCTCTGCTCAAGCGGGTGGATCTGTCCGACAAGGCGGAGGCCTACCCCAATCAGCTCTCCGGCGGCCAGAAGCAGCGCATCGCCATCGTCCGTGCTCTGGCCATGAAACCCAAGGTCATGCTTTTTGACGAGCCCACCTCTGCCCTGGACCCGGAAATGGTGGGCGAGGTGCTGGATGTGATGAAGGAGCTTGCCCATGACGGCATGACTATGGTGGTAGTCACTCACGAGATGGGCTTTGCCCGGGAGGTGGGCAGTCGGGTACTATTTATGGACGGCGGCCATATTCTGGAGCAGAACAGCCCCTATGAGTTCTTCGACCACCCCCAGCATCCCCGGACTCAGCTGTTTTTGTCCAAGGTTCTATAAAGATATCTCCACCGCATATCACTCACTGAGGTGATATGCGGTGGATTTTTTAATGAGGACGGCGGATTTTCTCTGGAACCCTTGGCTGCTGAGCCTGTTTCTCATGACTGGCCTGGTATATTCCATCGGTTCCGGGTTCTTTCAGCTCTTTTCATGGCGGCTGTGGTGGAGGAGCACAGCGGGGTCCCTGCTGAAAAAAGGGCGGCGGGGGGACGGCGGCCTCTCTCCTCTTCAGGCTCTGGCCACCGCTCTGGCCTCCACCATGGGCACAGGCTCCATCGCCGGGGTAGCCGCCGCCCTCACTTTAGGCGGGCCTGGGGCGGTGTTCTGGATGTGGGTATCCGCCCTCCTGGGGATGATGACCTCCTGTGGAGAGAAGCTGCTGGCGGTGAAATACCAGCGTCCCAGCGGCCCTGACGGCAAGCTCCGGGGCGGTCCTATGTACTACATCCGGGATGGCCTGGGTTTCCCCCTTCTGGCATCCCTGTTCTGCCTGGCCTGCATTCCCGCCACTCTGGCCGGCGGCAACCTGATTCAGTCCTCCTCCATCGCTTCCAGCCTGGAATCAGCCTTCGGCCTGCCCCGCCTCCCTGTGGGGCTAATCACCGCCTTACTCGCTGGACTTGTGATGGTGGGTGGACTGGGCCGGATCGCGGCGGTATCCTCCGCCTTAGTACCCGCTATGGCCCTGCTCTACCTGGGCAGCGGTGGTCTGGTGCTTCTATACAACTGGGAAAAAATTCCTTCCGCTCTGGCATTGATCGTCTCCTGTGCTCTCTCCCCGTCCGCGGCAGCGGGGGGCGCCGGCTGGACGGTCTCCGCCGCTCTGCGCTACGGAGTAGCTCGGGGCGTATTCACCAATGAGGCGGGCCTGGGCACCTCCGCCATAGCCCACGGTGCCGCCCAGACGGACCACCCGGCCCGCCAGGGGATGTGGGGCATCTTCGAGGTATTTTTATCCACAGTGCTGGTGTGCACCGTTACTGCCCTGGCCATCCTGGTCAGTGGAGTCTGGACCCCGGCCGTTCCCGGCGCACTCACCGGCGCCCCTCTTACCGCAGCTGCCTTTCGCTCTGTCCTGGGGCCCTTCGGCCAGGCGGCGGTGGCTTTGTCTCTGCTTCTGTTCGCTTTCTCCTCTATTTTGGGCTGGAGCTATTATGGAGAACAGTGTCTGTTTTTCCTCTCTGGCAGTAAAAGACGACAGCCAGAAAATTTTGTGGCAATATATCGCCTCGCGTTCCTGAGCAGTACGGTTTTGGGTGCGGTATGGAGTCCTCAAATCATCTGGCAACTGGTTGATTTATGCAACGCACTTATGGCCCTTCCAAATCTTTTGGCCCTGCTTTTCCTTGCGCCCCAGGCGCTCAGCCTGCTCTCACTGTGGAAAAACAAGTACACCTCCCCAAAGAGCTGAAATAATAAAGCGCAGAAATTGGAAAAATCCTATTGACAGCGGAGGAAAATATGCCTATCATATAAGAACAGAAACAGTGCTCAGTCACAGAATAAAAGGAGCGACGTACTATGATCTTTGAAAAGCTGGCTGCCCTGATTGCCGAGCAATTCAATGTTGACGCCGACAGCATCACAATGGAAACCTCTTTTACCGATGACCTGAACGCCGACTCTGTGGACATTGTAGATCTGTCCATGGCCCTGGAGGAAGAATTTGGCATCGATGAGCTGGGAGAGGATGAGGCCTCCTCTATCTCCACGGTGGGCGACTTGGTCCTATTTCTGAAAAACAGAATCGATTGAAACGACGGAACTCCGCCTCCGGCGGAGTTTCACTATTTAAGAACCCCCGCTGCTGGGTTCCAAGGAGTTTAACATGAGTACATTGGAAGAAAAACTGGGTTATTCCTTTCAGGACTCCACCCTGTTGGAGAACGCCCTGACCCACAGCTCTCGGGCCAACGAGAGCCGGGGCAGGCTGCCCAGCAACGAGCGGCTTGAATTTTTAGGTGACTCCATCCTGGGCATGGTGGTGGCTGACCATTTGTACCGCAGCCACCCCGACTTACCCGAGGGAGACTTGACCCGCACCCGGGCCGCTCTGGTGTGTGAGGAGAGCCTGGTAGAGGTCGCCCGGGAGCTGGGCCTGGGGGAGTATCTCCGCCTTGGCAAGGGAGAGAGCTCCGGCGGGGGCCGGGAGCGCCCCTCTATCCAGGCCGACGCAGTGGAGGCCGTGCTGGCCGCTATCTATCTGGACGGCGGCATCGGATCAGCCCGAAAGTTTATCCAAAAGTATATCCTCAGCCGGGAGATCGCCGGGTTGACCAAGCCCTTGGACCATAAAACTGCCCTTCAGGAGCTGGTTCAGCGGGAGAGCGGCCAGATCCTCCAATACCGCCTGGTAGGTGAGGAGGGTCCCGACCACAACAAGCGCTTTTTTGTAGAGGTCGATCTGAACGGCCGCCCTGTCGGCTCCGGCTCTGGCCACAGCAAAAAGGAGGCCGAGCAGATGGCCGCTGCCGTCGCAATTCAGGCCTTGTCCTCATCCAAATAAACGAAAGCGGTGACCTCGGGGTCACCGCTTTCGTTTAATTTGGTTTTGTGCCCGCCACTCCCGAGGAGAGAGGCCGTACCGCTTCCGAAAAGCCCTGGAAAAATGGAGTTGATTGGGATAGCCGCATTGGGCGGCAATCGAGCCGATGGCGCTGCCAGTACCCTTCATCAGATCCGCCGCCTTAGAAAGCCGCAGCCGGATCAGAAATTCCTGGGGCGGGCAGCCCATGCTCTCCTTGAATATCTTGCTGAAGTAACTACGGTTCAGTTTGCACACGTCGGCCAGCTCCTCCACGGTGAGCTCCCGGGAGTAGTTATGCTCCATAAAGGTAATGGCCTCCTGAATATAGAAGTCCCTCAGCTGTCCGCCGTGGAGCTCCCGCCGGGTTGCGGAGGACTGAATCAGCCCATCCATAAACAGACACAGATGACCAATCAAGTGCAGAGCGGACTCATTGGAGTTCTGGGCAATATACACCATCGTGTCCCCCAGCGCCTGGCCCTGGTCCTGGGTCAGCGGCCGGTAGAGGGGCTGGGACATCCCCAGGCCTGCCTGATCAATGTACTCCGCCACCCGCAGGCCGTCAAACTCCAGCCAGGTATATTTCCATGGGTCGTCCTCATCGGCCCAATAGGTATTCACCTGCCCAGGCAGAATCAAAAACCCCTGTCCCGCCCGCAGTTTGTAAGTATGACTCACACCGTTCTGGTCTGTGGAGTCCAAGCACCCCTGTCCGGAGAGTACATAGTGGAACAGATAATGGTTACGTACAATAGGACCAAAGGAATGAAGCGGAGCGCACTGCTCCCAGCCATATTGATATAGCCTCAGATCCAAAAAATTTTCATTTGGGAAGATAGAAAAGGAATACTGATCCGCCATGCCGCACCTCCTTCAAAGGAATGGTATTATATGCCATCTGTAGCGGCTATTATATCATAGTTTTTGGAAAAATCAATGCCAAGACAAATAAAAACACCGCAAAATCGAAGGGTTTTGCGGTGTTCAGAAATTTTTTCTGTTACACGGGCTGTTCAAGTTCTTTATTTGCTAAAAAATTCCAAAAGCTGACCACACCGATCCATCCCAATCCGGTGGCCAGCGCCACCGCTTTCAGCCCCATGCGAGGGGCCAGCAGGTAAGAGAGCGCCACCCGCACAGAGATGTGTCCCGTGGCGCCTATCACCGGAACATTTACCCTGCCCCGTCCCCGGAAGTACCCCGCCAGTCCGCTGCCCAGAAAATTAAACACATAAAAGCAGGCCACCAGCCGGAGGTAGCCCACCGCGGGGGCCAGGGCCACTCCGTTGTTCCGGGGAAGCACCAGCTCCAAGCACGGCTCCGCCCCCAACACCATAAGTAGAGACATAAACAACCCAAAAACGAACAGCAGCTTCTGCCCTTTGTAAAAACCCTCCCGAACCCGGCCGCTCTCCCCCGCACCGGTATTCTGCCCCACAAAGATAGCTGCCGCCGCCGCTCCGCTGTCTCCAAAAGAGTTTGCGAACCCCTCCACCCGGGTAGACGCGGTAAAGGCAACGATAGCGTCCTCTCCCAGGGAGTTGACTGTACCTTGCACCAACAGCTTACCGATATATAGGTTGCACATATGCAGCGCGGTCACAAAGCTGAAGCGTGCTGTCCGCAGCAGCAGCGGGCGGTCCAGCACCATGTCCGCCCTGTGAAACATCAGCTCCGGGAATTTCAATCGCAGGTAAACTCCGCACAGCCCGGCCGCCAGGGCGATCAGCTGCCGGCCGATGGGACCACGGGTCATATACCGCATATCGGTCACAGTCTCTCCTCCTCACAATGACTGATACCAGTATATCGAGAGAAGATTCATCCGTAAAATGCTTTTTTATTCCATAAATTATAATATTTATATTATATTTCAGGGGTAAAAGGACAGCCCGAAGGCTGTCCTGAACTTTAAAATATGCTCAGCCCCATATTGTCGGACAGATATTCCATAATCTTCAATCCGCCGATGCTGTTTCCCTTATCGTCCAGGGAAGGACCATAGGTCGCAATACCGTACTGCCCGATGGCGCAGGAGATGATGCCGCCCCCCACACCGCTTTTAGAGGGCATCCCCACTGTAGCGGCAAACTCTCCCGAGTAGTCGTACATCCCGCAGGTGACCATTAACGAGCGGGCCAGACGCACCACCCTGGGCTGGATCAGCCTCTCCCCGGTTGTCGGGCTTACACCATTGTTGGCCAGAGTAGCAGCGAAAAACGCCAGGTCCCGGCAGTTGCACGCCAGAGAACACATCATAAAATACAGCTCCAGATGCTCCTCGCAGTTTCCCTCAATGATTCCGTTGGAGCGCATCAGGTAAATGATCGCCCGGTTTTTAAATCCGGTCTCCGATTCCGACAAAAATACCTCGTAGTCCACCCCCAGCTCCGGATTCCCGGTGAGCTTCCTAGCACAGCTGAGGCAGGCCTCCTTCCGCTCCTCCAGCGTGCTGCCCCGAATGGTACTGGTAACGGCAATCGCTCCGGCGTTAATCATTGGATTAAAGGGCTTGTTATTTGTCAGATGGTCCAGCCGGACCGTGGAATTAAAGGAGTCACCCGTCGGCTCCAGCCCCACCTTGGAAAAGACATTCTCAAAACCGTTCTGCTCCAAAGCCAGGATCAGCGCCATTACTTTTGAGATGCTCTGCATAGTAAACTTGTCCTCACAGTCCCCCGCCGTCAGCATATTTCCCTCCATATCGCACACCGCAATGCCAAGCCTAGAGGGATTTTTGGAGGCCAACTCCGGTATGTAGCTGGCCGGCTTTCCATACCGGACAAACCGGCGTCCATGAGACAGGGCACATTGAATTAATTCTTGTTTCATATTGTCTTTCCTCCCAAAACACCAGCGGTAACCCGCATTCTATTTGTCGAAATCATTATAATATATTTTTCTCTCTTTCGCAAGACTAAACTATAATGTGGAAGAAACACCTTCGCTCCGCTTCAGCTTTGTTAGTATTTCCCCTTGCGCGGCGGTTGCTCCTGTGCTATACTGCAAAACTGAAAATCCTTCAATTGCAGGAGGTGTTCCGATGTATTTGGAAGAATACCGCAAGGCCCGGCAGATGGGTCAGAAGGAGGCCAAGCGCTCTCAAAGCCGGGGCTGTTCCCCCTATCTGCCCGTGCTGGACGAGATATTGGCCGCCGAGACCACCTGCGGCGAGACGGGCCTGGGCCTGGTGGAGATCCCCATTGAACTCATCGTGGGCACCCGCTCCGCCGGACGCAGCAAGGCCTTTTCCCACTCCTTCCTCCCCCTGATGGACGAGGACTCTGAATTCTGCCACAAGTGGACCGCTCTGTGCAAGGCGCATATGGATTCCGGCATTACCGACCCAATCAAAGTATATGAGTATATGCACACTTTTTACGTGGTCGAGGGACATAAGCGCGTCAGCGTCCTGCGCTGGTTCGGCGCTGTGAGCATTCCCGCCGAAGTCACCCGCATCCTCCCTGCCCGGGACGGCTCTAAGGCCAGTAACATCTACTACGAGTTTGTAGACTTTTATCAGCTGTCTAAAATCAACTACCTGTGGTTCAGCGGAACCGGACGGTTTGCCCGCCTCCAGGAGGCAGTCGGCAAAGCTCCCGGTGAAGTCTGGGCAGAGGACGAGCGGAGAAAGTTCTTCAGCTTTTACACCCGCTTTGCCGCTCTCTACGGCGACAGAGAGGCAAAAGAACTATCCACCCACCTCACTGTGGCTGATGCCATGCTGCTCTATCTGGAATTTTTCGGCTACGATCAGGTGAAAAATTTTACCCAATCCGATTTGAAGGACGGTTTCCTCCAGCTCCACAAGGCCTTTTCCGTAAAAAAATCTCAAAACCTCAACCCACTGAAAGGACTGCTGAATCGATGAGGATCTTGGCGTTGTCCGACCAGGAGTCCCCCTGGCTGTGGGATTATTTGGACCGGCGCCGGCTGGAGGGAGTCGATCTTATTCTCTCCTGCGGCGATTTAGATCCCCGTTACCTGTCCTTTATCGTCACCTTCGCCCACGCGCCGGTGCTCTATGTCCACGGCAATCATGACGACCGCTATTCTGTTGTTCCGCCGGAGGGCTGTATCTGCGTAGAGGATCAGATCTACACCTATCGCGGCATCCGCATCCTGGGGTTGGGGGGCTGTGTCCGCTACAAGCAGCAGGGCAACCACCAGTATACCCAGCGGCAGATGGGCCGTCGTGTCCTGCGCAGAAGGCTGGAACTGCTGCGCAAGGGCGGATTTGATATCCTGCTCACCCATGCGCCGGCCCTGGGTCTTAATGACGGTGAGGATCTGTGCCACAATGGATTTGATGCTTTCAACACTCTGATGGAAAAGTATAAGCCCCGTTATTTTGTTCATGGCCACATCCACATGAGCTATGGTCAAAATGTTCCCCGCCTGTCCTCCTATGGCGACACTCAGGTCATCAACGCCTACGAAAGCTACACTTTCGAGTATTAAAAGCCCGGTGCGGGTTTTCCCGCACCGGGCTTTTTACTTTCCCTTTACACCTTGAGCTTAAAGCGCTTGGTCTGCTCCTCCATCAGCTGCACCTGCGTAAAGAGCTCAGCACTCACAGCGGCGGATTCCTCGCTGCTGGCGGAGTTGCTCTGCACTACAGAGGAAATCTGCCCAATGCCCTCTGTCACCTGAGCAATGGACTCCGCATCGTTCTTCACCGCATCCACAATAGCTCCAATGGCCTCGTTAGACTGCACAACCAAATCCAAAGTCTTGTTCAAGGTAGCGGATACTTCGCTGACAATATGACTGCCCCGACCGGTGGCCTGAACAGAGTTTTCAATGAGTCCCTTGGTGGCCTTGGCTGCCTCATCAGATTTAGAGGCCAGATTGCGCACCTCGTCGGCCACTACGGCAAAGCCCTTACCGGCAGCTCCCGCCCGAGCGGCCTCAACCGCGGCGTTCAAGGCCAGAATATTGGTCTGGAACGCGATATCCTCAATGGTGGCGATAATCTTCTCAATCTGTTGAGAGGCCTCGGTGATGTCCTTCATAGCGGCCACCATCTGCTCCATCTGCTGACCGCTGATCGTCACCTGCTCGCCGGTTTTTCTTGCGTTATCCTGCGCAGCGGCGGCAGTCTTCACATTCTCCGCCGCGCTGCGGGACAGAGTATCCAGCGTGGCATACAGCTCCTGAACGGCGCTGGCCTGTTCCGTGGCTCCCTGGGCCAGGGACTGGGCGCCGCTGGACAGGTGCTCCGCATTGCCGGACACCTTCTGCTGCGCCTGACAGATGCTGTCAATGGTGGCGGACAGACGGGAGGTAAGTACTTCCATCGACTCCTCAATGGAGCGGAAATCACCAATAAAGGGGGTGGCAGCCCTCACATTGAAGTTGCCTTTGGCCAGCTGCTCCATAATTCTGTTCAGATCCCAGATATAGCCCCGGATCAGCTCCATGGCCTTCTCCAATGTACCGGCCATATCGCCCAATTCATCGTTGGTCTTCATATCCAGCGCCAGGTCCAAGCGTCCCTCATGGAGAGGCTGAACCTGCCGGGTGATATGCAGTATAGGCCGAAGGACATTTTTCAGCACATACAGTACCAGGCTGATCAAACATGACAAGGCCAGCACCAAACAAAAGGCGGTAATTGCCTGCATCATCATAATGGTAGAGTGCATTTGCTTGCTGCTCTCATCATTAAGGTTATTCCCCCGCTCAATCACCTTGTCCAGCTTTCCTACCAGTGTAGACAGATTAGATTGAATGGTCTCCTGATAATACTTTTGGGCCTGAGAGGGACTGGTACTCTTCAACCCCAGCACATAGTCGGCAGACTCATGGAGCGTCTTGTGCAAAGGCTCCATCTCGCTGCGCAGAGCCAGAAACTCCTCATCTTTGGTTCCCGCGTCACCGTAAAGCCACTGGCCCAGTATACAGGTAGTTGGATCCTTGCTGCCTGTAAATTCGGTATTGGCATAAAGCGCGTTGCTCAGATTTGTTGCCCACTTGTAGTGGGCAACCTCTGCGCTCTGGGCCCGACTCAGCACAGCCACAGTCTCCACGTTTCTCTCTTGCATACCCTTTATCCGCAGCAGGTTGAAGGTAGTCACGCCGCTGAACAGTAAAATTGACAGCAACGCCGCAGCAACTCGGATAAACACCATTTTCTTGATACTTTTGCGCATAAAATCAGCCTCGCTTCTTTTATAAGTACCGCATACTGCGGACACCAGTGAGGCTAGTATATCATATAGACAGGCTACATTTCAATACCTTTTTTTAATCTGATAAAAACCGGAGAGCCATTACTTACGGCTCTCCGGTTTTTTAAGTTTACTTATTTTCGCCCTTAATAGAAGCGGCAATGGCATCAGCCAGAGCGTCAATCTCCGACTCGTTGTCGGCCTTCAGCGAAGAGGTGACAGTCATCTCCTCATCCAGAATATTAATATGCTTGAGCTGTTCCAGCTCCTCCCGCATCAGCGCACCGGACCTGGGAGCCCAGGAACCGCTGCCCATCAGGGCCACAGTGCGGTTTTGCAGGTTGAGCGCCTTCATATCAATGAGGAAGTTGTGCATGGGCGGGAAGATACCCAAGTTGTAGGTAACAGAGGCCAGCACCAGGTGGCTGTACTTGAACAGATCAGAGATCAGATAGCTGACATGGGTAGATGACACGTCATACAGCCGGGTGTTGGTGACCCCACGGGCAGTGAGCTTGGCAGCCAGCACCTCAGCGGCAGCCTCAGTGTTGCCATACATGGAGGCGTAGACGATCATAACGCCCTTCTCTTCCGGCTCATAGGTAGCCCAGTGGGTGTACTTGTCAATGATGTAGCCCAGATCCTTGCGCCAGATAGGACCGTGGAGGGGACAAAGCATCTTGATGTTCTCCAAGCCCACCACAGAGGCGGCCTTATTCAGCAGAGCAACCACCTGGGGACCGTACTTGCCCACGATATTGGTGTAGTAACGCCGGGCGTCATCAATCCACTCGCCGTCAAAGTTTACCTCATCGGCAAAGAGCTTGCCGTCCAGAGAGCGGAAGGAGCCGAAGGCGTCGGCGGAGAACAGAACGCCGTTGGTGGTGTCAAAGGACACCATAGCCTCGGGCCAGTGGACCATGGGGGCGTAAACAAAGGCAATGGTGTGCTTGCCGAAGCAACGGCTGTCGCCCTCGTTCACCTCGTCCACCTGCTCGGGGTCCAGGGCGAAGCCGAACTGGTTGAGCAGAGTCACCGCCTTGGGGGTGGTGATAATCTTCACATTAGGCCAGCGCAGCAGAATCTCCTCAATCGAGGCGGCGTGATCGGGCTCCACGTGGTTGATGACCATGTAGTCCAAGGGACGGCCATTGAGCACGGCCTTTACATTGGTAATGAACTGCCGGCCCACAGCCCAGTCGGCGGTGTCAAAGAGAACTGTCTTCTCATCCAGCAGCACGTAGGCGTTGTAGGACACACCGTGGTACAGGGGGTGAATGTTCTCAAACAGGGCCAGCCGATGCTCGTCCGCACCTACCCAATACAGGTCGTCAGTGACCATACGGTAATTATACATATAGAGTTGCCTCCTTTATATTTTGATATTGGTGTCTTAGACTTCAATCTCGATGAAGCCGTCCACTTCCTCGCCGCAGTGGGGGCAGGACCATCCCTCAGGCAGCTCCTTGAAGGCTGTGCCGGGCTTCACATCGTTCTCGGGGTCGCCGAGCAGCAGGTCGTACTCGTAGCCGCAGCCATTGCAGATATACAGCTTCCGGGGCGGAGTCACCTTCTTGGGGGCCATCCGCTTCATCTTGGTCATGGGCGGCGCGGGCAGCTTCTCGCCAGTATCCAGCGCGTCGGTGAGCAGGGGCAGAATCTCCATCACATCGCCCACAATTCCGTAGTCACAGTTCTTAAAGATTCTGGCGTTGGGATTCTTGTTGATGGCCACGATGCAGGACGCGTCCTTAATGCCCTTCAGGTGCTGGATGGCACCGGAAATGCCGCAGGCGATGTACAGGTTGCCCTTGAACTTCTGTCCGGACATACCCACATAGCGGTTGAGCGGTACATATTTCAGCGTCTCGGCCACAGGGCGGCTGGAGCCCACGGCGGCGCCGGCGGCCTTGGCCAGCTCCTCAATGAGCTTCATGTTCTCCTTGGCCCCGATGCCCTGTCCGGCGGAAACCACCCGCTCCGCCTGGGTGATGGGGGTATCCATGGGGATACCCACGGTAAAGTCGTGGCCATCCTTCTTGAGGTTGGCGACCAGAGTCTCTACCTTCTCCTGGGCAGTGCCGTCCTTCAGAATCAGGCGCTTCCGGGCGCCGGTCTCAGGACCCCGGGGGCCAGCCGCGGCGGCGGAGGGGGCCTCCTTGGCAGCCTTGCCCAAAATGTGAGAGGCAATAACCACCCGCTGAATCTCGTTGGTGCCCTCGTAGATGGTGGTGATCTTGGCGTCACGGTAGAACCGCTCTACCTCCATGCCCTTCAGGTAGCCGCTGCCGCCGAAAATCTGCAGAGCGTCGTTGGTGACCTCCAGGGCGATATCAGAGGCGTACTGCTTGGCCATGGCGGACTCCATGCCGTAGGGGGCGTGAGCCTGCTTCAGCTCGGCGGCGGAGTAGATCAGGAACCGGGCACAGCGCAGCTTGGTGGCCATGTCGGCAATCTTGAAGGCAATATTCTGCTGCTGACAAATAGGCTTGCCGAACTGGATGCGCTCCTTGGAGTACTCCACGGCAGCCTCATAGGCCCCTTGGGCAATACCCAGGGCCTGAGCGGCGATACCGATGCGTCCGCCGTCCAAGGTAGCCATGGCGATCTTGAAGCCTTGGCCCTCTTTTCCAAGCAGGTTCTCTTTCGGAATCTTCACGTTGTTGAAGTTCAGCTGGCAGGTGGCGGAGGAGCGGATACCCATCTTGTCGTAGTGCTCCTCAAAGGTAAAGCCCTCCCAACCTTTTTCCACAATAAAGGCGGAAATGCCGCGGGTTCCGATGCCGGGGGTGGTAACAGCAAACACCACATAGGTGCTGGCTTCGCCGCCGTTGGTGATAAAAATCTTCTCACCATTGAGCAGCCAGTGGTCTCCCATATCCTCAGCGGTCGTCTCGGTGCCGCCGGCGTCAGAGCCGGCGTTGGGCTCGGTGAGGCCAAAAGCCCCCAGTTTCTTGCCGGAGCACAGGTCAGGCAGATACTTCTTCTTCTGCTCCTCGGTGCCAAAGGCGTAAATGGGGAAGGTGCCCAGAGAGGTGTGCGCAGACAGAATCACTCCCACGCCGCCGTCCACTCGGGCCAGCTCCTCCACAGCGATGGCGTAACTCAAGGCATCGGATCCGGCGCCGCCATACTTTTTCTCATAGGGCAGGCCCATCACGCCCAGCTCTCCCATCTTCGCCACTACCTCGTGGGGGAACTGATTGTTCTGATCCAGCATGAAGGCGATGGGCTTCACCTCGGTCTCGGCAAATTCTCTTACCTTGGCCCGCAGTTCCTCATGCTCAGGTTTGGTTTGATACAGCATACAGATACTTCCTCCTCTATGTTTAATCTTAGAACATTGCGCTCAGCGGTGTTTTACGCAGCTCCACGTTCAGGACCTGCTGGACTCTGGACAGCTCCCGGCACAGGCCGCAGCGGCCCTCTTGATGGTTTTCGCACTGGTAGCCGGGCTGCTGGCAGCGGTTGACATAAACCGGCTCTCCCAGCGCCTGAAACAGATCCCCCAGATACAGTGCCTCACAGGACTCTTCCAGAACATAACCCCCGCTGGCCCCTCTGCGGCTGGATACCAGTCCGGCCGCATGGAGCTGCTTGAGTATTTTCAGCGTGATGGCCTTTGGCATGCTCTCTTTCTGGGCAATGGCAGCGGCAGACAACTGCCCCTCCTGATACAGCGCCCGCAGGATTCGCAGAGCATAATCCATTTCCCGGGTCATCAGCAATGGGATCACTCCTCCTGAATGAGTACCTTTTTAGTCTATTATAACACACCCGTGCAACATGTCAATGAAAACAAGTATCCACCAAAAATTTTCAGCGTTTTCACCAGGAACGGCTCCAAATATTGGACAAAAAAGAGACATGCCTTGACATGTCTCCCTTTTTTATTCGTCGTTTTAGCCAAAACACTCAGTAAAGCCCGTGATATAAGGCGTACATCGCCCGGAACAGCCGGCGCTCCGTCTCCTCGTCCAGTTCAACAAAGCGGCAGCCATACTCAAAATAACCCGCCCTGCGGGTATCAATGCGCAGCACCTGACACAGCAGAGGGGTATCCCGCAGCTCCAGCAGCTGGTTAATCCGCAGCAGAAATTTATCCCCCACGTCACGCCGGGACTGGGCTCCAACGCATACGCCGCCCATACCCATGTTATTCACCTGGCAGCGCTCCTCGGGCACACCGGCCCGGTCGGGCAGCACATATGATCCCTCCAGCTCGGTGTTAACACGGATGTTGGCCCGCTGCTCCTCCTTCCCTTTTAGGGCCAGGTGCTCCGCCTGCCACAGCCCGCTGGGCCCCATTCTTATGGTGCCCTCCAGCAATACCGTTCGGTTCTCCCGGCTGCTGTAGCCCCGCAGGGTCACCGGAAGCGGCTCCTCCGAGCGGGACATCAGGCTTCCATCCACTCCCGGCTCCAACTGGGCTCGGTCACCTCGCAGCTCCAGCAGTTTGGCTACCAGAAACACCCTGCCGTCCCCGCTGGTTACCTCAACCCGCATCCCGGAATATACCTCCAGGTCCTCTTTCATGGCCCTTCTATGGGCCTCCTCCACCCGTTTTTCTCTTGCACTCTTCCGAAAAGAGTCAAACAATCCCATTTATTAAGTCCCTCCAATTTCCTCCTTACCCCGGGAGTTAGACCACACCACTCTGTTACGGCCAAATCGCTTGGCGTCATAAAGCATGGTGTCAGCAAGCTTCAGATAAGTATCGTAGGAGTCCTCCACCCTGGGCACCACAGTCACCCCGCCGATGCTCACCGTAACCCACTGGGATGTCCCCGCAGTATGCGGAATATTCAGATCCTCCACCGCCTTTCGTATCTTCTGCATCTGCTCTGCGGCGGTCGCGGCGTCACAGCCCATCAGGATAGCCACAAACTCCTCTCCCCCATAGCGGGCAAAAAAGTCGGTACTCCGCCGCAGAAAGGAGGTAGCCGTCTGGGCAACAGCGCAAATTACCTTATCCCCAGCGGGGTGGCCAAAGGTGTCATTATACGATTTAAAATGGTCGATATCGAACATACACAGAGAAATAGGCTGGCGGAAGCGAATCGCCTCCTGCCATTTATTGTGACAGCTGATATTATAGCTGCGCCGGTTGGGCACACCAGTCATCGGGTCCACCATAGACTGCCGCTCCACTTGGGAGCGATAGCGGTAAAGCTTCACATGGGTGTTCACCCTTGTCCGGACAATTGGCGGGTAGTAGGGCTTTGTTATGTAGTCCACCGCGCCCCGCACCAGTCCCCGCTCCTCATTCTCCGCGTCCCGCAGGCTGGTAATCAGAATCACTGGAACATGTCTGGTGACAATCTCTTCCTGTAGCTCCCGCAACAGCGCAAAGCCATCCATACCGGGCATAATCACATCCAGCAGCACCAGGGAAAAATTACCCACCTTGGCGTGGTACAGCCCCGCCTCCGCTGTGTGCGCAACCGTCACATCATATTCCTTCGCCAAGATAGACCGCAGCATATCGGCCTGAACCGAGCTGTCATCAATAATCAGAACTTTATCACGACTCTCCATTTTTTTACTCCTTGCATATTTGTTCTTGCTTTTCCGGACCAGTCAGCGCCCGGTCTCAAACACCAGGGGGGTGCCCTTGCAGCTCACCAGCCCTCGGTCAACCTCTACCTGCCCTCCGCTCAGCAGGTCCTCATACAGGCCGTCGGGCGCCTCCACTCGCACCGGACCGGCCGTGCCTCTCACGCTGAAAATTCCCACCAGCTGCCGCTGTCCACGGCAGTATACCGCCTGGAGCATATCGCCGGGCAGAGCCTCCACGCGGTACACTCCCTCAGCCATCAGGGGATGATGCTTCAACGCGGCCAGCTGCCGGAACTGCTCTGTGCGGTCCGGTCCAGACCAGTCCACCGGATCCTTGTCGAATAGGCTGGGAAGATGGGAATCCCCCCGCTCCTGGCCGCCGTAAATCAAAGCGCTCCCCTTCTGGAAGAACTGGAAAGCCGTCCAGTTGTGCAGATTCCTCTCATTGGGAATCCGGAAGGCGGCCCGAAGCTGATCGTGATTCTCCAGATAACGGAGCTTAACGTAGTTATCCGGATAAATCGTCTCCTGCCAGCTGACCGCCTGGGCGTAGCGCTCCAGAGGGCACTTCCCTTCCAGGTAGTCTAGGAAAATCTGGTAGATGTCATAATCATAGCACAGGTCAAAGGCTTCAAAGGCCTGCGAGTCAGACAGACAATCAAACCCCATCTCCCGCAGCGCCAGGATAAAGGGCGGCTCCACCGTCTCCGCCAGCCAAAGGCAGCCCGGGCGCACCTCCTCTACCCGCTCTCTGGCCTCCTTCCAAAACGCGAGGGGCACCAGCGAGGCTACATCACACCGAAAACCATCCACCATAGAGGCCCAGTACTTCAGGGTCTCTATGAGATAGTCCCACAAGCCCCTGTCACCGTAGTCCAAATCCACAATATCCGTCCAGTCCCCCACCTTGTTGCCGAAGGAGCCGTCCTCCCTGTGAAAAAACCACTCTGGATGCTCCTCTGCCAGCACGGAATCCGGAGCGGTGTGGTGATATACCACATCAATGATACACTTCATTCCCTGGCTGTGAATGTCGTCTACCAGGTTCTGGAAGTCCTCCAGGGTGCCGTATTCCGGGTTGACGGCCCGGTAATCCCGGATGGCATAGGGGCTGCCCAGTGTACCCTTTCGAGCTTTCTCTCCGATGGGGTGGATTGGCATCAGCCACACGACATCCGTACCCAACTCCCTAATCCGCCTCAAATCCCGACGCACACCCTCAAAGGTGCCCTCAGGCGAGTGGCTGCGCACATAGACGGAATAAATCACCTGATTGCGCCAGATCTTTTTCGTACATTCCGCCATGACAAATCTCCTCCTCTCAGGTATCATCAGAGTGTTGACCTTCTCAGTGTAGATCATACTATCTTTACACCTGTAAAGCAAGCATAAAATTCCCTCGCAAGGAAAAATTTTTGTCAAATACGACGCTATCGAAGTTCCCGCCTATATTTTTTCTCTTAACCTCCTCCGCCACGCCTCAGCAGCCTTCCTTGTCATACAGAACACCGCTCTCTGCTCCCTCCCGGCAAGCAGGAGCCCGCCGGACGGCGGGCTCCTGAAAGCTTGATCATTCTGTTTACAGCATACCAGACGCTCAGACCTTGGCGGCCTTCTTCTTAAAAGGCTTGCCATTCAGATCCTTCAGGGTAAGACCCAGCGCGACGAAGAGAACGTTAATCACCGGCATCATCCAGTTAAACAGGGCCCAGGGGCCATATTTCACAACCTCAATATCCAGTGTATCGGCAATGAACACACCGCAGGTATTCCAGGGAATCAGGGCGGAGGTCACAGTGCCGGCGCCCTCCAGGGCGGAAGACAGCACGGTGGGGTGCACGCCCATCTTGCGGTATTCCTCAGCGTACATACGGCCGGGCACCACGATGGAGATGTACTGCTCAGGCATAGTCATGTTGGAGAACACACAGGTGGCCTCGGTAAGGGTAACCAGACCGACGGGACCTCTGGCCAGCTTCTTGAGCTGATCCACAACGACCTCCAGCTGGTGGGTGTACTCCATAATTCCGCCGAACATCATGGCAATGATGGTCATGGAGACGGAGAACATCATGTTCAGGATGCCGCCGCTCTCCAGCAGGCGGGTCATGGTGTAGGCAGTTTCCTCAGAGAGGGTGGCGTCAAACATGGCCAGCGCCTCATCGCTGAAGGCATAGCCGTTGATGCCGAAATTAAAGATGGTTCCCAGGTTGCAGTCAGGCTGGAAAATCATGCCCAGGGCGCCGCCGACAATGATGCCCAGGGTAATTCCGGGAATGGCGGGTACTTTCATGGCCACAGCCACAATCACCACCACGGGGGGCAGCAGCAGGATGGGATTGATGTGGAACACACCGCCCTCAGCCACATTCAGCGCGTTGGCAAATTCAGTCACCCGGCTCATATCAGCGTCGCCGCCGTGATACTGCATGGCACCCACCACACCAAAGATAGCCAGCACCAGTCCGTAGGTCACAGCGGTGGGCAGCAGCATGGCTTTCACGTGGCTCATCACGTCGGTGCCGGCCATGGCGGGGGCCAGGTTGGTGGTGTCGGACAGGGGGGACATCTTATCGCCAAAATAGGCGCCGGACAGAATGGCGCCGGCAGTCATGCCAGGGTCCATGCCCAGGCCGAAGCCGATACCCATGAACGCCACGCCCATGGTGCCCATAGTACCCCAGGAGGTACCGGTAGCCAGGGAGGTGATGGAACAGATCAGCACGACGGCAATGAAGAAGATGGCAGGATGCAGGATCTTCAGGCCGTAATAGACCATAGAGGGCACTACGCCAGCGTTAATCCACACGCCGATGAGGATGCCGACGATAATCAGGATACAGCAGGACTGAAGGGCCTTGTAGATGCCGTCCATCATGGATTTCTCAATTTCTTCCCACTTATAGCCCAGGTACATGGCCATCAGGGCCGCGGCAATAACGCCCACAAACATCGGAACATGGGGATCGACCTCATAATACATGATGCCGACTGCCAGCGAAACAATCAGAATCACCAGGGTCACTATGGCCTCCCACAGCTTTGGCATGCGGCCAGAGGTTTTCTTTTCTTCACTCACTGATTTTACCAACCTTTCTTAATGCACACACTCCTTTGTCCGGAAATCTGACAGATCGCAGGACAAACAAATGCATTTTTTTGGAGAACGTTACGTTTTCTGGTAATCCGTGGGTATTACGCGCAAAGTCAATCGCAACACCTCTTCCCCCGATTCCTATCCTGTCCCGCCCCTCCGTATGGAGCGGACAGCTCAATCCAAACTGTTAATTTATTATACTACAGCGACAGTAAAAACGCAAGTATTATTCTCCTCCGCTTCACACTTCCCAAAGGCAGACACAGATTTTCGGCCATAGCATCGACATTTTCACAGAATAGAGAGGACAATAACCAAAACAGATATACGCAGTCACAAGCCCCCAATCGCTGCGGAAAAATTTTGCAGGAACTCTTTCGCCAAGTTTTATGCGCTCAGCTGTCCCTGACGGACAGCGCCCCGAGGAGCGCCGTCCGTCATAGGACAAAACGATCTTACCTTCCCAGCTCAGTGAGGGCCTTATCCACAGCAGCGGCCACGATGTCGCACTCAGTCTCGGAGGCGATCAGCGGCGGAATAAAGCGCAGCACATTGCCGGCGGTGCAGTTGATGAGTACATTCTGCTCAAAGCACTTGTCAACCACCTTGGGCCCAATTTCATTGTCGGCCAACTCCACACCGTTAATCATACCTAGGCCGCGAACCTCTTTCACAGCGTCCGGGTGCTTCTCCGCCACCTTGCGCAGCTGCGCCCGGAAGTGCTCGCCCACCTTCACGGCGTGGTCCATCACGCCCTCGTTAATCATGGTGTCCAGAGTGGCGGCGGCCAGGCCGCAGGCCAGAGGCCCGCCGGCGAAGGTGGAACCGTGGGTGCCGGGGATCAAGGTCTGAGCGGCGTCGCCCCGGGCGCACACCGCGCCGATGGGCACGCCGGAGCCCAGCGCCTTAGCCATGGAACAGGTGTCAGGCTCCACGCCGTAGTTTTGATGGGCGAACAGCTTACCGGTGCGGCCGGAACCCACCTGCACCTCATCGAACATCAGCAGGATTCCCCGCTCGTCGCAGATGTCACGCAGACCCTGGAGGAACTCCTGGGTTGCGGGCCGCACACCGCCCTCGCCCTGAACGGGCTCTGTGAGGATGGCGCACACCTTGTCGTCCAGCTGCTCTTTCACAGACTCCAGGTTGTTGAATTCAGCGTAGCGGAAACCCTCAGGCAGGGGGGAGTACCACTTGGGGTTGTGGACGATCTCCTGGCCGGTGGCGGTGGCGGTGGCCAGGGTACGGCCGTGGAAGCTCTTGAGCATGCTGATGACCACATAACGCTCGGGGTGGCCGTGGTCTACGGCGTACTTACGAGCCAGCTTGATCTGTCCCTCGTTGGCCTCGGCGCCGGAGTTGGCGAAGAGCACCTTCTCAAAGCAGCTGTTCTCCACAATCATCTGGCAGACCTGAATGGCGGGGGCGTTGTAGTAATAGTTGGAGCAGTGGAGCATGGTGTGGGCCCGCTCCTCCATGGCCTTCACGATGGCGGGGTGACAATGACCCAAGCCGTTGACGGCGATGCCGCCCACAAAATCCAGGAATTTGCGGCCGTCCAGGTCCCACACATAGCAGCCCTCGCCCTTATCCATAACGATGGGCATGCGGGCGTGGTTGCCGTACAGATACTTGTCAGCGGCGGCGATAGCCTCGGCGTTGCTCTTGAAATTCTGAAGCATATAGATGACCTCCTGATAAATTTTATTGTGCGCTCCGGGCGCGTTTTACTTGTTCCATTTAATGCCCACGCTGGGCTGCGCAGTACCTACGGTGGTTCCAAGGCCCTCGTTGGAGAAGGCCTCATACAGCATGCTGTGGGGCTGGCGCCCGTCGATGATATGCACGCTGGTTACCCCCTCGTCGATGGCCTGCACACAGCAGTCCACCTTGGGGATCATCCCTCCGGCGATGGTGCCTTGGTCCTTTAGGCCCTGCACATCGGCCACATTCAGGTAAGAGATGACGTCCCGGGTCTTGATGTCGTTGCACAGGCCCTCGATGTCGGTAAGGATCATCAGCTTCTCCGCTTTCAGCGCTCCGGCCAGCTTGCTGGCGGCAGTGTCTCCGTTAATGTTGAAGCTGTTCCCCTGCCCATCGGTGCCCACGGGGGCTACCACAGGGATGAACCCGGCGTCCAGCATAGCCAGCACCGGCTCGGCGTTGACCTTCACCACGTCGCCCACGAAGCCCAGCTCCTCGCTGCGCTGGACGCACTGGAACAGGTTGCCGCTGATTCCGGACAGACCCACAGCCTTGCCGCCTTGGGCGCTGATGCGGCCCACCAGTTCGCTGTTCACCTGGCCAATGAGCACCATCTCCACCACACGGATAATCTCGGCGGAGGTGTACCGTAGGCCATTCATAAACTTCACAGGGATATCCAGCTGCTCCAGCATCTTGTTGATGCCGGGCCCGCCGCCGTGACACAGCACGGGCTTGAGACCCATGGCCTTGAGCAGCACCACGTCCTTGATGACGTTGGCCTTCAGCTCCTCGTTAATCATGGCGTTTCCGCCGTACTTGATGACCACAACCTTACCCGCGTACTTATTCAGGTAGGGCAGGGCCTCCAGCACGGTTTCCACCTTGTTGGCAATTTCGTTCACGGTACTACCCCCTCCCCATCAAGAGCGGTAATCGCCGTTGATCTTTACGTAGTCATAGGTAAGGTCGCAGCCGAAGGCGGTGGCCTGGCCGCCGCCGCTGTGGAAGTCCACAATCACGGTGATGTCGTGCTCAGTGAGCACGGCCTTGGCTAGCT
The DNA here is from genome assembly GCA_947073765.1 of uncultured Bacillota bacterium. GTDB lineage: Bacteria > Bacillota > Clostridia > Oscillospirales > Oscillospiraceae > Lawsonibacter. Next base: position 50,375 of record CAMTMZ010000015.1, read on the forward strand.
CCTCGCTGAAGTCGGCGCCAAAGCCGGCCTCCATCACCACCACCTCGCCGGCGGCGCTCTTCAGGATGCAGTCGGCCTTGGTGGGGTCCACATCGGCGCCCGAGTAGCCGGCGGCGGCCATGATGCGGCCCCAGTTGGCGTCCCGGCCAAACACAGCAGCTTTGAACAGGGTAGATCCAGCGATGGACCGGGCCACCAGGCGGGCGTCCTGTTCGGTGGGCAGGCCCTTGGCCTCCACGATCATCAGGTGAGTGGCGCCCTCGCCGTCAGAGGCGATGCGGCGGGCCATGTCGATGCAGATGTCGTCCAGCAGGGCGGCAAAGGCCTCCTTGTCCTCCTCAGTCTCAATAGCCACGCCGGATGCGCCGTTGGCAAAGAGGAACAGGGAGTCGTTGGTGGAGGTGTCGCCGTCTACGGTAAGCATGTGGAAGCTCTTGTCCGCGGCTGCCTTCAGCATGGGCTGGAGGAGGTCGGCGCTCACCTTGGCGTCAGTGGTGACATAGCTGAGCGTGGTAGCCATATTGGGGTGGATCATGCCGGAGCCCTTGGCCATGGCGCCGATGCGGATGGTGCCCCCGGACAGCTCCAGCTCATAGGCCACCTCCTTCTTCACCAGGTCGGTGGTCATAATGGCCCAGGCGGCGTCGGTGCCCTGCTCCATAGTCATATTGGGCACGATGCGGCGTACGCCGTCCAGCACCTTTTCCACAGGCAGCTGCTGGCCGATTACGCCGGTGGAGCTGACGAACACCTCGTCCTCCCCCAGACCCAGCAGCTCCTCGGCAAGCAGCTCCACCTTCTTGGCGTTTTCCATGCCCTGCTCGCCAGTGGCTGCGTTGGCATTGCCGCTGTTGATGACCACAGCCCGGGCCCTGCCCTTTTTCAGCACCTCCCGGCCCAGCAGAACGGGGGCGGCACAGAACTTGTTGGTGGTAAACAGCGCCGCGCAGGAGGCTGGCTCCTGGGAGTAGAGGATGGCTACATCAGGCTTTTCGCTCTTGCGGCTCTTCACACCCACATAGCACGCGCCGGCCAGAAAGCCCTTGGGGCTGGTGATACTGCCGCCCTCGATAACTTTATACGCCATGATACATTGCTCCTTTCCAAATCACTTCTATCAAGCACATCCGGCCCAAAGACCGGCCTTTCGGGACCGATCAGGGGTACATCGGGGGGATCATCAGGCCGGTGGTCTCGGGCAGGTCGAAGATTATATTCATATTCTGGATGGCTTGACCGGCAGCTCCCTTGCCGATGTTGTCAATTACAGAGCTGATCACGGCGCGCTTGGTGCGCTTGTCAAAGGTGGGGGTGATGCAGCACAGGTTGGTGCCGGCGGTCCACTTCGTCTGCACCGGCTTGCTGGCGGGGAAGACGTGGACAAAGGGCTCGTCCTTATAGTAACGGCTGTAGAGCTCAAACAGCTCCTCGTCGCTGGTGTCCTTGTTCAGAGTGGCGTACAGAGTTACCTCAATGCCCCGGATCTGGGGGGTGAGGTGGGGCTGGAAGTTGATGAACTGCCAGGTCTCCGGCTTCATCAAGTCCTTGCCCGTGATGTAGGCGATGTTCTGCTCGATCTCGGGGGTGTGGCGGTGGCTTCCGCCCAGAGCGTAGGCGCAGAAGCTGTTGCTGGCCTCAGCCAGCAGCTTGTTGGGGGCGGGCCGGCGTCCGGCACCGGTAAATCCGCTCTTGGCATCCACGATGATGGTGTTCTCCACCACCATGTTCTCCTTCAGGATAGGCATCAGGCCCAGGGTGGAGGCGGTTGGGTAACAGCCGGGGTTTGAAATGAGGCTGGCGCCCTTGGCCAAATCCCGCATGACCTCCGGGATGCAGTACACGGCATCCTTCGTCATCTGGGGGTCGGGATGCTCCAGGTGATACCACTTTTCCCAGGTCTTGGCGTCCCGGAAGCGGATGTCAGCGCCGAAGTCGATAAATTTCTTGCCGCCGGCCAGCACCTTGGCGGCAATGCCGGGCACAGTGCCGGCATCCACAGCGGTGAACACCACATCGCTGTCCTTCACGATCATCTCCAGGGTGGCGTCGTCCATGGGCAGGATCTCCTGGTCATAGAAGCCAACCAGGGCGGGGTGCTCATCCTGAATCTTGTGGCCGGCGGCAAAGCTGTCGGCCAGATGGGCCACCTGGGTCTCGGGGTGGGTCACCATCAGGCGCAGAAGCTCACCACAGGCATAGCTGGCAGCGCCGCAGATAGAAAAACGAATCATGATACATTACCTCCTTGAATATTCTGCCCGCATTTTTACCGGGCTTTTGAAACTTTTTAATGCGCTAGAGTCCTACTGTCACAACCTTTCCCGGGTTTTTTGTCCTTATTTTAAAGCCCTTGATATAGATTGTGTTGAATTTTTCTATTTTTTATTATATAATCATTAGGCAGAATATACAAGATAGGATTTTTTCTGTCAAGCATTCCGTTTTTGAATGTTCTGATACACCATTATTTTCCATCCGGGAGGCATGATTTATCATGAGCATCCAGAAGTACATCGCTTATCTCAAAACCATCGAGACCGGAAGCATCACCCGGGCAGCCGCCCAGTTGGGCTATACCCAATCCGCTGTCAGCCGGATGATCGCAGACCTGGAAAAATCCTGGAACGTCACCCTTCTCACCCGCAACCGTTCCGGTATTGAGATCAGCTCCGAGGGGCTGATGCTCCTCCCCAAGCTCCAGGTCATCTGCTCCGGCTACGAATCTCTCAATCGCACCATTCACGAACTGCACAGCCATACCTCCGGCTCCATTCGGGTTGGCACCTTCTCCAGCTTTTCCTGCGGACTGCTTCCCGCTATTATCAAATCCTTTCACGAAACCTATCCCCATATCAACTTCCATCTTTTGAACGGGGAGTATAGCGAGATTGCCGGCTGGTTACGGAAGGGATTGGTAGACTGCGGCTTCGTCGCCCTCCCAGCCGCTGAGGACTTGGAAGCCACCTTTCTAATTCAGGACAGCCTGGTGGCAGTCCTCCCTCAGAGCCATTCCATGGCCGACGCCCCCTGTTTTCCTCTGGAGATGCTCTCCAACGAGGACTTCATCAACGTCCGGGAGGAGCAGGACTACGAAATTGCAAAATTTCTGGATGGACTGCAGCAAAAGCCAAAAATTCGCTATGAAAGCAGCGACGACTACGCCATCCTCTCCATGGTGGAAGCGGGACTGGGCATCAGCGTAATTCATGACCTGATGCTTATCCCCAACCGCTACCGGGTGGTAGCCAAGCCCTTTGACATTCCCATTATCCGTGACATCGCCGTCGCCGTAAAAAAGGACGCCGCTCTGTCCACCATTACCCAGCTGTTCGTGGACCACACCAAATTGTGGGCCCGACAGCAGATATACTCTTCCATGCAGGGCTGATTTCCTTCTCCACCGCTCCATTCTGACCAAAATCTTGCATTTTGACCAAAAACGCGGTGTGTTTTTTGTTCTCAGATTTCATGACTACAGCCAACTGGTTGTGGTAACCTCAACAAAATATTTGCTGTACAGGCCAC
>CAMTMZ010000016.1 GCA_947073765.1 uncultured Bacillota bacterium
TTCCCCGGATCCTACTCCACCGCCGGACCGGAGGCAAATTACAAATACCACGCCAAAAAGTTCAACGTGAACGTGGGGGACGTGGTGGTGGTCAGCGACCAGGCGGCGGGCACCGTGGATCTTTATTTCCTTATGACAGACGGGACCACCCCGCCGGAGGAAATGATCACCGGAATGGAGAACTACCTGCGGGATAACAACATAAGGCCCATGACGGACCTGGTGCGGGTGGCCGCACCGGCGGAGGTGGAATACACCATAGACCTGGCCTATTACATCAACCGCAGCGACAGCAACCGCGCCGTGGCAATCCAGGGGGCCGTGGCCGCCGCTGTAACCAAATACACAGCATGGCAGCGGACCATAGGGCGGGACATTAACCCGGATAAACTGCGGGAGTTAGTCATGGCAGCGGGGGCCAAGCGGGTGGAAGTGACTGCCCCGGTCCGCCAGATCGTGGGGGCCAAGTCTGTGGCGGCCATGGCCTCCCAGGCGGTCCAATATGGAGGGCTGGAGGATGATTGACCTGTGCGGCAGCCGTTTCACGGACATTATGCCGGAGAACCTGGCCAGCCAACTGGAAACCCAGGCTTTTGCCTATGCGGTGGGCCGCCAGGTTGAAAAGCTGTGCATAAATGCGGACCGGGTGCGGATATACGCCGCCGTGGATGATATGCCGGAGCATATTCTGGACGTGCTGGCGGTGGAACTGCGGACCCCGGCCTATAATCAGGATTTTTCCATTGAGGTCAAGCGGGAACTGGTAAAGGAAACCATACCATTTTACACAAAGCTGGGCACACCGGCGGCGGTAAACAAGATGATCCACGCTGTTTTCGGCGGCGGCAACATGGAGGAATGGTTTACCTATGGAGGGGATCCCCACCATTTCCGGGCCGTGGTGAACATCACGGAAATGGAGATCAAGCCGGGGGCAATTCAAGAATTTATCAGGATCATTTCCTCTGTAAAGCGTCTTTCCAGCTGGCTGGATGAAATCCGCTTTTACCTGACCCCGGCAAAGTCCTGGGCCACGGCTGGGGGCGCGTTCACCGGGAGCATGGAAAAAGACAGCGCCACCGTGATCCCCCCGCCGCTGGAACCGCCTGGGGGCCGGTTTACCGCCATAGCCGGCGGCGGACTTACAGGCAGCTGGAGCAAAAACACGGCAACCATTCAGGCCCCGGAACTGATCAAGCCGGGCGGCAGGGTGGCCGTGATCGCCGGGGGTGCCTTTACCGGGAGCCGCCAGAAAGACACCGCAACGATCACGCCCCCGCCGCTGGAAAAGGCCGGGGGCAGGGCGGCGGGCTATATTTACGGCGTATTCATGGGGAGCCGCCGGAAAGACACCGCCACGGTCACACACCCGCCCCTGGCCAGACCGGAGGGCCGGGCCGCCGCCGCTGTCCGTGCGGGCTATATCGGAGCCTGTGAGCGGACCAGGGCGAACATAAACACAAGGGGCGCGGGAGAGGTCCCCACCGGCAAGGCCGCCACCGGCGGCGCTGCTGGTGTGTTCCATACCTATCAACGAATTACAAGGGAGGTCAAAATCTATGGCACATTGGAAAGACGCCGCAGTTACCAATGACGGCGTGGAAATGCTCAACGAGTGGATGGCCGGCAGGTTTATCAGAATCACCAGCGCATACGGCGGCACGGGAACCGTTGACGCGGCGTTCCTGACCGAGCAGACGGATCTTGTGGAGCGGCGGCAGCAACTTCACCTGCTGGGTGAGGAGGACAACGCGAAGGGCAAGACCGTCCAGATCCAGGTGAGCAACGCGGAGGTCATGGAGGAGTACGAACTGAACCAGGTGGGCGTATATGCCAAACTGGACCCGGAGCGGGACCCGGACGCCGAGGAGCGCCTGCTGTTCATTATGCAGGACCAAAAGGGCGTGACAATCCCGTCCGCTATGGACGCCAGTTTCATGTTGGAACTGTACGCCATGATCGGCATTACAAACAATGGCCGTTTTGACGTGAGCGTGTCCGCCGCCGGCGTGGTGACTATGGCATATCTGCGGGAGTTCATGGCCCGCACCCTCCAGGATCACAACGCGGACAGTGAGGCACACCCGGAGATCCGGGAGCAGCTGGCCAGCGTGTCCGCCAACAATGACAGCGTGGAAAACGCCGTGGCAGAGGTGGACGCCAGGCTGACCCTGCTGGAATTGATGTACCGCACCCAGGTGAGCGGCAACCCGTTCACCGTGACATTTGACAACATGGACAGCCTGCTGGTGACGGGCATATGGAACGCGGCCATGAAACGGGTGGAGTTTTAACGCATGGCAGAAAAGGAGTATGTGCTGGGGAATAAGGCGAAAGACCTATACCAATACACCCGGCAGGTAACGAAACCGGGCGCGGACGAAAAGGTGGACGTGCGGGACGTGGCCACCGTCATGCGGAAAATGGCCACGGCGGGAACGCTGGAGGAAATGCGGGCCACCCTGACCGCCACGGCGGAGCGCCTGGAGAAAAAGCGCAAGCGCCCGTATTTCCCCAAAAGTGAGAGTTTCGGCATGATCAAGGACCTGCGTGACGCGGCCAGGGCAATCCTGCGCGGCGTATTCGCTGCTAATGAAACCCGGTTTAATGACCACCCGGAGGACCGCCTGCGGGAGATCAAGGCCGTTATTGATGAATGTGGCCTAATGCTCCAGCTGGTGGAACTGGCCCACGATTTAGGTTATACAGACGCCAAGCGGATGGGCACATGGACCAAGCGGATCCTGGACGTGAAATATATGTGCCTGGCCTGGCTGAAAAAGGACACTGAGCGGGCCAAGGCAATTCTGGCCAGCCGCCAGAGGACGGACTGCGACACCATGGTGAAACTGGTGCGTGAAATCCTGGCGGCGGAGGGCCGCCAGCAAATGAGGATATAACGCGGCGGCAGCTGCGTGATATTGGGGTATGACCTACAACCGCCACCAACTGGTGGCTGCGCTCCCCGAACCTGAACAATTCCACCAACGCGTGGAACTGCAATTCCAATGGCAACGCCAACAACAACAACTGTACCAACACCTGGGGGGTCCGGCCCGCTCTGATGGATAACGCCCGACCAAGTAGGCAAATGCCGAACGCTGCGCCCCGTCAATCAAAGGAGGCCATTTCCCGTCCAAGCCCTGCGCGTGGGGTGCGGATAAACACATGGCGCTGACGCTGGCCGCCGTTTGTGCCGCCAGCTATCAGCGGCGCCCCGGCTGAACGGGGACCCGGCGGGGAAACGCGCCGGGTCCTACATATCCCTGGGGGGATAAGATGAACTATGAGGAACTGTGTTCTTTTGAGGTGCTATATAGTGCGTATAAGATCGCACGGGTGGGAAAACGGGAAAAACAGGGGACCGCCCAATATGAGGCCAACGCCCTGGCCTGTACGGAGAGACTTTCCCGGATCCTGCTAAACGGAAATTACATACCGAGCAAATTTGAAACCTTTTATGTGTATGAGCCGAAAAAACGGCTTGTGCAGGCCCCGGCATTTGTGGACAAAGTGGTGCAACACGCGCTTGTGGATAATATCCTGTATGACGCTATCACCCGGAGTTTTATTCAGGACAGCCACGCCTCCCAGGTGTGGAAAGGTATGCACGTCGGACTGGACCGCCTGCGGGCGCAAATGCGGGAATATTTCCAGAAACGGAAAGGCCACGACGAAACGGCCCGCCGGGCCGCTGGCCTCCCATTCCGGCCCGGGGAACAATGGAACTATGCGGACGGGTGGATCCTAAAGGCGGACGTTCACCATTTTTTCGCCAGCATTGACCACGATATTTTGAAGCAGAAACTTCGGCGGCGGGTGGCGGATAACCGGGTATTTGAATTGATGTGTACTTACATTGACAGCACGGACGGCCTGCCGCTGGGCTACCAGACAAGCCAGCTTTTGGCCCTGATGTATCTGGACGAATTTGATCACTGGGTCAAGGAAACGCTACACGCCCGGTATTATGGCCGGTATATGGATGATTTTTATATTATCCATGAGGACAAGGCCCATTTGCAAAAGTGCCTTGCACTGATCCGGGAACGGATGGACGCCCTAAAATTGGAACTGAATGGGAAAACGGCAATCTTTCCACTGAAAAACGGGATCAATTTCCTGGGTTTCCACACCTATCTGGACAGCGGCGGCAAGGTGATCATGAAACTGCGTCGGGACAGCATAGACCGCATGAAAGCCAGGATCCGGGCGTGGCGGGCGGACTATCCGGCGGGCAAGGTGAGCCGGGACAAAATTCTGACATCGTGGAGGGCCTGGGACGCCCACGCCTCCCACGGGGACACCTACACGCTGCGCCAGAAAATCGCCGCCCAGGTTTCGGAGATCGTGGGCCTCCAACTGGAGGCCAGGAAACCGATCCGGCACCCGCAGAACGAACAGGCCAAGAAACTGATCCAGAAAATGCGCCGGGAGGGCAAGATCAAGCCGCTGCCACCGGCGGAGCCGCCAGAGGGTTTCCCCTGGTGACTGACTAAACCATAAGGAGGACACGAAAATGGCAAGTGTCGCATTGAGTACAAAAGCCATAGGCGCAACCGTAAAACTGAAAGAAAACGGCACCCTGGTGGACTATATCGTGGTACACAAGGGCAAGCCCTCCAGCATTTACGACGCGTCCTGCGACGGCGTGTGGCTGTTACGGAAAGAAATTTTTGAAACCCGCGCCTGGCACAGTTCCAACGTGAACGACTGGGCCAACAGTACGCTGAAAAGCTACCTGGACAGCACCTTTTTTGCCCGCTTTGACAAAGACATTCAGGCCCAGATCAAGCAGGTTAAAATCCCGTACCGTCCCGGCAGCGGAACAAGCACCACTATCAACAGCGGAGCCAGCGGCCTGTCCTGCAAAATTTTCCTGCTGTCCGCCACCGAGGTGGGCTACACCAAGGCCAACGTAAACAGCTATATCCCGAACGGTGAGGGCGCCAAGCTGGACTATTTCCAGAACGGCAACGGCACCAGTGAGAAGATCGCGTATCTGAACGGGGCCGCCACCCGCTGGTGGCTGCGCTCCCCGTACCTGAGCGTTTCCACCAACGCGTGGTACTGCTATTCCAATGGCGGCGCCGGCAACTACGACTGTACCGGCACCTGGGGGGTCCGGCCCGCTTTGATCCTACCCTCTAACCTCTTAGTCTCTGACGACGGCAGCGTAAACACGAACACGGCCCCGACTACGCCGGGGAGCATTACAATCCCCGAAAATATCCAGGGCGGAAATACGATCACGGTAACGTGGGCGGCCAGCACCGACGCGGAGAATAATCTGGAGGGTTATGTGGTGGAGCGCACCACCGACGGCGGCAGTACATGGAGCCAAATTTTCCAGGGGAACGCCACCAGCACCACCAACACCGTGCCCGTGGGGACGCAGACGGTAATGTACCGCGTGAAAGCCTACGACAGCGACGGGCTTTATAGCAGCTACCGCATGAGCGCCCAGGTAAATGTGATCAACAACGCCGCACCCACCGCGCCGGGGAGCATTACGATCCCGGATCTGGTGCTGGGCGGATCCAGCCTGGCCGTCAGCTGGGAGGCCGCCACGGACCCGGACGGAAACCTGACCGGTTATAGCCTGGAGCGCCAGGTGGACGGCGGGGACTGGGCGGAGGTCTACAAGGGCACGGACTTGGCCTATACCGACACGATCACGCGGGGCTGGTTTAGCATCAATTACAGGGTGCGGGCCTATGACAGCTATGGAATTTTCGGCCCCTATGCCACGGGAACCTCTAAGCCGGTGGACAACAACCGCGCCCCGGTGATCACCAGCGACACCGCCAGCGGCACGGACCTGGGCGTAAAGGACGCCGGTTTCTCTGTGGCCTACACCGCCGGGGATGAAGATGGGGACCCCGTAACTGTTACCGAGGCAATCGACGGTGCCCAAGTACGGAAATTTGTGGCGGGTGCGGGCGTTTCCAACAGTTTCGACGTGACCGAGGAAACCTTTATGAAACTGCTGAACGGCCCCCACTCCATGACCATCACCGCCACGGACGGCAAAGTGAACGCCGTCTATGTTCTGACATTCACCAAGGAAGTCACCGAGGCAACGATCACCCTGAAAGATCCCAGGCCGGCGGACGCCAAGATCACCATTTGCGTGTTGTCTGTGGCCGGGTCCGTTCCCCAGGACGCTGTTTTCAAGGTGGAAGTGACCAACAACGCTATGGACGACGCGCCGGTGTGGGAGGATTGCACCACCGAGGTGAAGAACGGCGGCAACCACATTTTTGAAAATGAGACAGCGGAAAAAGGTTTTGCCTTTAATTTCCGCGTGTCGGTGAAGCGCGGAGCCAGCGGAAAGGGCGGTTATATCAATTCTGTGCAGGGAGGTTTCCAATAATGGGACTGAATATTATTCGGCAGGACAGTGTGCGGGGCCTGCGGCTGAAAAGCAAGGGGATCCAGCCCCCAAAGGACTGGAACAATGTGGAGCAGGTGCGGGAGGCCGTGCGCCAGGAAATCGGCCTGGACTGTACCGCCGCCATTTATGCGGGGATCGACGTGGGCGGATCCCATTACAGTCTGACCGAGCATGACCAGACCGAGATCATGGCCCAATACACCACCGTGAAAGAGGGGGCCAAGGCGGTCCCCTACCACGCGGACGGGGAACTGTGCAGAATGTACCCGGCGGAGGAGTTCACCGCGCTGGCCCAGGCGGCCACCGCCCACGTTTTCCGGCACCGGACATATTGCAACCACGTCAACGCATGGATCAAGCGGGCCGGGCTGGAGGAACTGCAGGGGATCGTCTACGGCGCGGAACTTCCGGCGGACCTGGCGGAGAACATGGCGGCCATTATCCAGACCGCCGGAGGCGGCGCGGCATGAAAAAGATCCTGACACTGTGGGCCGCGCTGGGCGTCATGTATGTGGCCATGGAAACAGTGTTCCGGGGATATTCCCACCCGTCCATGCTGATCGTCGGCGGGCTGTGTGGGGTGCTGGTGGGAGCAATCAACCAGCACCCCCGATTTTACAACGCGCCGGTGGTCCTCCAGTCAGCTGCGGGGGCGCTGATCGTCCTGGTGGTGGAGTTCCTGGCCGGGTGCGTCCTTAATTTGTGGATGGGGCTGGACGTGTGGGACTACACCGGACAGCCGGGGAACATTTTGGGCCAGGTTTGTCCGCTGTTCGGCCTGCTGTGGTTTCTGATCATGCCGCTGGCCATCTGGGCGGAGGACACGGCCCGGTGGTTTATCTGGCTTTATGTATCGGCCATATACAAGCGGGAACTGGACAAGCCCGCGCTGCCCATGTACTCCCTGGGCAGCGTGTACTCTGATTTTATCCGGGGGCGATAAGGATATGGACAATTTACAGCTGATCGCGGATCTGTGTGCCATCATTGACCAGCAAAATATGATTATCCAGACCCAGGCCATGGAACTGGCCCAGCATGACGCCCTGACCCATGCGGAGGAGATCAACACAATACGGCAAAAATACGCGGAGGCCATCGGCGGCCCCGTTGAAAAATTGGAGGTGTGAGGCATGAATGAGCAGGAAATGGCGGTCAAGCTGGCGGAGGTGGACGCCCGGAGCAAATCCAACACCCACCGCCTGAACGACGTAGAGGAAAAGGTGGACACGCTCCAACGCCTGACCACCGCCGTGGAGGTCATGGCGACAGAACAGCGCCACCAGACCGAAACCATGGCGGAGATCAAGGAGGACGTGACCGCCCTGGGGACCAAGGTGGACGCCATCGAAAAGAAACCGGGCAAGAAATGGGAGGGCATGGTGGAAAAGCTGTTTTACGGCGTGCTGGGGGTGCTGGCCGCCGCCCTGGGCGCTGGGCTGATCCACCTGCTGACGGCAGCGGCATGACCAAAACTGTGGTGGTGGCCGCGCTGGCCATGGCCGCAGGCACCGCCCTGGGTTTTCTGCTGTGCCATGTCATAGCGCCGCGCCTGTACCGTGCCCGCCGCCTCCAGAGGGACGACGGCGGGCACAAGGAAAAGGTGGGCGTCATGGACAAGGTGCTGATCCTGGAGGCTGTGACCCTGGTGGCCTATACCGTGGCGGACCTGGCCGTGTTCTGGCACACCGGCGGGGAGCCGTCCACGCTGACCGCCTGCGTGTTCGGCGTCTGCGGCCTGGAAAACGGCGTCATGGGCTGGATAAAGACCAACAAGGACAAGGCGGCAGAGGCCGCCAAAACGGGCCGGAGCGGGTGCCAGGGCGCCCCGGCGGAACCGCCCACCGAGCGGGAGGAACCCCCGGACGTGGGCCTGTAAAGGGAGGCAAACACAAATGACAGAAAACCAACTGCGCCAGAAAGTGGTGGACATTATCAACGCATGGATCGGAGCCACAAAAGGCAGCGCCAAACACCTGGATCTTTTGGAGGTCTACAACAATTACAGGCCCCTGGCGCGGGGCTATAAGGTCCAGGTGAATGACGCTTACTGTGCCACTACGGTCAGCGCGGCATATATCCGGGCCGGGATCGCGGAGTACACCGGGACCGAGTGCGGCGTGGAAAAATACACGCTGGTGGCCAAAAAGCTGGGCATATGGGTGGAGAACGACGCCCACACGCCCAAGATCGGGGACGCCTGCGTGTATGACTGGCAGGACAACGGCGTGGGCGATTGCACCGGGGCCGGGGACCACATCGGGATCGTGTCCAAGGTTTCCGCCGGGTCCTTTGTGGTGACAGAGGGCAACATGACCGGCGGCAAGGTGGGCACCCGGACCATGGCCATAAATGGCCGCTACATACGCGGGTTTATTTGCCCGGACTTTGCGGCGATTGCCAAAAAGCTGGGCGGAACCACCACCGAAACCACGCCGCCCACCACGACGGCCCCCGGCGCAGTCCAGGGCACCGCCCACACCGTTGCGGCGGGTGATACCCTGGGAAAGATCGCGGCCCGCTACGGCACCACTGTGGACACCCTGGCGGCCATCAACGGGATCCAAAACAAGAACCTGATCCGGGTGGGCCAGGTGATCTATTTGACAGAGGCGGCGGCAGCTGTGGGCAAGCTGGCCCGGCTGGGCGTGATCAATTCCCCGGACTACTGGAACACCGCCGCCGCGTCCGGCAAGGTCAAATATCTGGACCGCCTGCTGATCCAGGCGGCAGGGAAGATCAAAAAGGCCGGGACCCGCACCGCCACCCCGGAGGCCGGCGTGGCCGCCCTGGTGGCCGCTGGCGTGATTAACACGCCGGACTATTGGCTGGCCAACTATCGCACATTCCCTAGCCTGGACGCGCTGCTGTGCGCCCTGGGCGGGGCTGTGAAATAAAATCTTTTGGAGGACATGAACATGGAAACTATTATGCAGACCATTCCCGGCGCCCTTTCGGCCATCCTGCTGGCGGTGCTGATCCTTATGGTGATCACAAATATCATTGTGCAGGTGGTCAAGAAATTGACATGGGACAAGGTGCCCACCAACCTGCTGGCCTTTGTCGTGGCCATGGCCGTGACCCTGCTGGTATTTTTCGCCGTGTGCCAGATCCGGGGTGTGCCCATTGTCTGGTATATGGTGGCCGCCGCCGTGGCCCTGGGCTTTTTCGTGGCCTTTGCCGCTATGTTCGGGTTTGATAAGTTCCGGCAAATGTTGGAGCAGATCACCCGCCTGGAGAACCGGAAAGAGTAAAGCGAGGCCCCCGGCATGGTGCCGGGGGCCTTTCCTGTTAGTTCAGAACGAAACGGCGGAGGTCCTGATCTTCGGCGGCGTCCTGGTCCAGCCAGGCGTCGAACCCGTCCGGGTTTCGCCGCTCTATTTCGTCCATCAACCACCCGCGCACCGTGGGAACCTGGGGGCCGTTCAGTGCGGTGGTGAGTTCCCACAAATCAAGCAGTTTTGCAAGGCTGGACTTTTTGAGCGTTTCCAGCGCCATCATTTCCGGCTTATTCATTTCTGGCCCCTCCTCCCTTTGAGATACCGACGGACCGCCTGGATCCCGCACTTGACCGGAACAAACACGGCCACGAAAATGGCCAGGGAAATTAAAAATTTCATTCTTGCGCCCTCCTATTGACAAATAACCGTGGTTTGCTTTATAGTGGGGGTGCGGGGGTTGAGGCCCCGCACCCCTGGCCTTTACCAGTCAAACAATTTCTGGATTGCTAAGACTATCAGGCCGGAGATTATGCCCGCCAGAATGTTGTCCGCCAGACTTTCCATTCTTTTGGGCTGCGCCGTGGGCTTGCGCCTACGGCGCTTTTTCTTGCCCTTTGCCATCTGTCCACCCCCTTTCCCTTGAACTGTCTACATTATACATCTAACGTTAGATTAAAACAAGTGGCAAAGTAAACAAATCTAACGTTAGAATTTTATATAATCTGACGTTAGATATAAACCCCGGCCAGAGGACTGGCCGGGGCGCGTTTATTCGATCCAGGTTTTCAGAATGTTGTAACCGTGGGAGGCAAAGCTGTCAATTCCGGCCTGCGCCTCCTCCATGCTTTCATAGTGGGAATAGATTACAACGTCCCACGCCCGCGCCCCGTCGGTGACTGTGGCCACGGCCTTATAATAACGCTTTTTCATGCTGTACCGCTCCTTTCTGCCGGGAAGTAGCCGCCCGGCTATGTGATTTTAGCGGGCAAAGAACACGCCCAGGCCGCTGCCGTTCCGGCTGCGCCACCCCTGGGGGTGGATCTCGGAAAGTTCGTGGAGGTCCTGGCGCCCGTCCTCCCACCTGATCACCGCCATGGTGGCGGCGGAGGTCCAGCGGGTGGCCTCCCTGTCAACAAACCCGATAATGACGCCGCCCACCTGGGGGAACATGGCCCCGCAGACACAGAGGACGGGCTGGCCAACCATGATCATGGCGGGCTGGGGCGCGGGCTGGAGGGCCTGGGGGATATAAGCGGCTACGGGGTCCGGGGTGGTGGGGGCCTCCTCCACGGGGGCCTCCACATATTCCCGACTGGCCCGGAACACGGGGGCCATGCTGTACCGTTCCGGGATGATAAATTCACCGTCGCCGTCGGTGTGGATTTTCGCCCGGCGCTCTTTCCCGTCCCGCAGGAAAGTCACGGTTTTGGCCGTGCGCTTTGTGATCTCGATAACGAAAACACAGTTATGATCGCAGGCGCTGGTATCAAAGTATTTCTTGCCAATTTCAAAAGTATTCATATTCAAAACCTCCATAATTTAACGGGTGGTGTGTGGTGTGGTCCGTGTCGGTGCCCTTTCCGTGTTGGCCCGGTAGGTTGACCGTTGCCGTACTCTACGCCCCGGCAACCAGGCGGCTGTGTCTCTCTTGAACTGTCTATATTATACATCTAACGTTAGATGAAAACAAGCGGCAAACTAAACAAATCTAACGTTAGATTTTTATTGAAATCTAACAATAGATAAAAATAAAAATGTGTGGTACAATAGCAGCGAGGTGATAAAAATGGGCAGACCCAAAAAAGAAAACGGAATGAGTGCCACGGACTACAAGCGGGAATTTAACGAAAAGACCTATGATCGGCTGGCTGGATATGTCAAGCGCGGAAAAAAGGATCGCTATAAAGCGGCGGCGGCGGCCATGGGGTGCAGCGTCAACAAATTTATGGAGCAGGCCATGGACAAGCTGGCGGCGGAGGTCCTGGGGGAAGAACTGCCGGAGGAGTAAAAAGAGAGGGCCGGGACGCTTTCGGCCCTCCTCCATAAGCTGAAACAACTATTTTTTTCAATGCTGAATATTTCAACGGGTTTGTGAAAATGCCCGTGGTAATATTAAGAAAAATATTGGTTATTTCGGCGGCTGGAGGAAACCATGAGGGCATACACATTTCACGGAAAAAGAAATATTTGTGGTGATCGCATAAGGCTGGCCCGCCTGGCGAAACGCTTTTCACAGTCTGATTTATGCAGACAGTTACAACTAACGGGGATCCCCATGGAGCGGGACAGCATAAGCAGGATCGAGAGCGGCAGCAGGTATGTGGCAGATTATGAAGTTACCACAATAGCGGACATTTTGGACGTTTCCGTGTTGTGGCTGCTGGGGAGAGAGTGAAACCGGCGTGGTATTGCACCGCGCCGGTTTTGTCATGTTATAAGGAGGCCGCTATGAATTACAAGGGTTATCATCATATCCAATGGGAACAGCGTTTGAAAATTGAGGGGGCGCTGCGGACCGGAGCGAAACCGGCGGCGATTGCGCAAGAATTAGGAGTATGCAAGAAAACAATATACAATGAAATTGCGCGGGGAATGTGCGTTCAACAAACCAGCGAATACGAATTTGTGGAAAGATACTGTGCGGACGTGGCAGAGCGGAAATACCAGGAGAATTTGAGGGCCAAAGGGCCGGACATTAAGCTGGGGAAAGATTTTGCTTTTGTGGAGTACATAGAGGACCAGATCATAAACAAAAAGAGATCCCCCGGTGCCGCCCTGGCGCAAATCAAAATAGACGGGAAAAAGTTTGATACAGAAATCTGCGAAACCACCCTTTACAACTGGATTTATCGCGGTGACATCTTTATGAACGTGACAGAGGAGGATCTGCTATATAAAGGGGATCACCGGAAACCGGAGGACCGGGACCGCCAGAAACGGGCCAGACCGGCAAAGGGGGACACCATCGAACAGCGCCCAGAGGAGATCAACAGCCGGGACACGTTTGGCAACTGGGAAATGGACAGCGTTATGGGGTGCAGGGGCAGCAAGGCGGCCCTGGTGGTCCTGACCGAGCGGCTGACCCGCTACCCCCTTATTATCCGGGTGCCTGATCACACCATGGAAAGCGTGGTCCGGGCGCTGGACCGCATAGAGCGGCGCATGGGCGCAAAGTTCCGGGAAGTGTTCCAGTCAATCACGGTAGACAACGGCTGCGAGTTTCAGGACTGCCAGGGGATGGAACGATCCAAGAGGGCCAGGAAACCGCGCACGAAAATATATTATTGCCATCCGTATTCCGCCTATGAACGAGGATCCAATGAGAACATGAACCGGATCATAAGGCGGTTTTTTCCAAAGGGGACCAACTTCGACGACATAACGGCGGCGGAGGTGGCGCAGGTGGAGGAGTGGCTGGCCAACTACCCACGCCGGATCCTGGACTGGAAAACGCCGCAAATGCTTTTTGACGAATACATGACCCTGGCGGCCTGACCAGCTGAACACGGGGAAATGACCAGGCCGGACGCCTCCAGGGCCGCCGGTCTATTTGTTGCGCCATCCTTGCACCGTCTGGAGCAGCTGGAGGCGAAAAAGCGGGGGCACCGACAGCGCGGCGCCCCCTGTTTTTCGGGCTATTAAAAATTTTTTAGGACTTTTTGTAATTTAGCCTTGACATTTGGCGTATTGAGAATGTGGCCACCCCTGCCGCCGACACCATAGCGTCGATCGTTATGAACAGGCAGAGTGCCATTTCCCTGCGAAACCTGCTCATCCAGACCCTGGGAGACGAACCGTAAAAGAATCTCGCAGCCTGTACAGGCTGCGAGATTCTTTTATGTGTGGTAGCTCTCCGCTTTGGCGATATTCATATCCAGGAGGGTCAAATCCTGGTTGTAGGGGTTGATCAGCCTGTTTACGGTTTCCACGGTCTTTTCCTGATCCAGTTCATAGCAGTATTTATACCCCCGATACTTACCGAAACCGTTTCCCTCCAGCGTGGCGGTCTCCACGGCGGTGGAGGGGTCCAGTCCCATAGCCTGGGAGGCAAAATAAAGCATCTCGTCCATGGACAGGTCAGTGCTCACATTTTTGTTGAAAATCTCCACAAAGCCGTTGATTTTGGCAATGTTGTTCCACGCCAGCACCTTCTTAGCCAGGGCGATAAGGAGTTTCTGCTGAGTTTGGGTGCGGCCGGTGTCGGTATAGCCGCTGCCGTCGTTGTTCTTCCGGAAGCGGGCTACCTCCATGGCCTGCTGGCCGCCCAGCACCTGCCGGCCCTCCTTGTAGTGGATGTGGAGATCCTGACCGGGGGTGGGATCGTCGTAGTCCATGTCACAGGGAACATAGAAGTCTACGCCGCCCAGGTAGTCCACCAGGGTAATAAAGCCCTTGATATTTACCTTAACATAGAAGTCGATGGGGATGCCCAGCATGTGGGACACGTCCTCTACCCGCTGTTCTACCCCTCCTTTGCCGTATACCAGGTGGGGATTGCCGCTCTCCCGGGCTACCAAAGTGTCCCGGGGGATGGAGACTACCCCTATGGTTTGCTTCACCGTGTCGTAGCACATGACCATCATGGTGTCGGTGCGATAGCCCTCAACATCAGTGGCGGCGAGGAAGATTGTGTACACGCCTTCCCGGCGGCTTAAGACGCGATCCGCCGGCTCAGAGGGAATGCTGGACGCAGTCCCGCTGGAACTGGTGTTAAAATTGGGTCCAAGTGTCTGGGCCGGTCCGTTTTGGCTGGGCGGGATTTTCTGCTTTTGCTCCGGAGCCCTGATGGTCAGGGTAAAAGCAATATACACTGCCACAATGAGGGCGGAAAGAATGACCAGCGCCTTATAAAAGCCGGAGGCGACTGAGGCCGCGGTGCTCCGCCTGCGTTTTTGGGGACGGTGGCGCGGGGGATGCCGGGGCTCCATTCTGTGGGGCGGCGGATCATTCCGGTAGTCGGACCGCCGCCGGCGCATATTCATATATCTCTCTTCCAAAGGGGTCCCTCCCCAAATATAATACCCTCCAAGTATACTCGGTTCGACCCGCTTCGGCAAGAGTTAGTTGTGTCAATTCATAAAAAATTAAGAATTATGTCACCCTGAAGGGATCCCTCTTTCCGGGCGGGCTGCCCCATCCCTACAGCGTTTCTGCCACCAGAGCCCACACCTGTTGGGCGGTCATGCCGTCGCAGCGGTAGGAGACCACCGTCCCGTCAGGATGGAGGACGTCGAAGGAGTAGGTCATGCCGCCGGTGTCATGCTCCCGGCCCCGGGCCTCCACAACGGCAAGGGACATGTCCGCAGCCAGAAAGGCGGGATCGTCCACCGTCTCCCGGTATCTCTCGGGGACGGAGTCGCACCAGGGGATGGGGTAGAGGCTCAGGTCGTAGGTTTCCGGCTCATCGGGGGACACCAGATTATAGGAGTAGGTTCCGTCCCGGTAGACGGCCACCTCCACATTGTCATATTCCCGGCTCCAGCGGACAAAGAGCATGTTTCGGGTGCCCTCCTGGCAGCTGAGGCGGCCGTAAAATTCCTTGTTGCCGGTGTAGGAACCGTAGCCCTCCGGCTCTGCAGTGGGCAGGTAAGGGGCAAAGTCCTCCTCTTGACGGGCCTGGACCAGGGTGGAAAACTCCTCCTCCCGCCAGGCGGGGACGTACCCCGCTTCCTTCAAGTGGTCCAAGTACAGCCCGCCGGTCAGGGCCTGGCGGACAAACAGGGCGTTAAAGGTCTTGGAGCCGCCCAGGTCCAGGTGCTCGCCCTCGCCGTACTCCGCCTGCGTCAGACTGTTCTGATTCACAAAGCGAACCCCTATGCCGTCTTTGGTCATAAATTCACTGCCGCAGATATAGTCGGTTTCGCCGTCGCCGTCCCGGTCGTAGACCTCGCTCCAGCCGGTAATTTCCACGCCGTTGAACTCGCTGATTTCATCCTCGCGGTTCAGGTTCACAAAGCAGGTGAAGGGCAGGGCACCCTGACGCAGCTCCAGTTCGAAGCTGGCCCGGCCTTTTTCGCCGTAGATGGTCAGCTCAGTGAGCTGGCCCTGACCGTCGTACCAGGCGCGGCCGTGGACAAAATATCCGTCCCAGAAGAGCATCCAGGGCAGATCGCCCTGCTCCGCCTTGGGGTGGTCCGCAGGCGGCTTGCCGCCGGGGCCCCAGAGGATGGTCTGAATGTCTTCCTTGGTCAGGTCCACGGTGAAGGACCCAGGGGCGTAGGCCCGGGAGAGGGCCATGTCAGGGCTGTCGGTGCGGTCTGGATAGAGGATGCCGGGGAGCATGGGGAGGGCCAGCTTCCCTTTGGTTCCGGAATCGGGGACCACAAAGCCGGTCTCCCAGTCGCCCAGCACGCTGGGTTCTGGGGGGAGCGGGGGGGCCGCCGGGAGGGAGGTGTTGTCCAGGACAGTTTGACTCCCGGACTGGACCGGGGCGGGGACGAAGGACGGAGACATCCTCCACACAGCCACGCCTGCGATCAGCACGGCGCAGGCCGCTAGGGCGCCATATTTGGTCCAGGCTCCAGAGGGCGGCCGCTTTGGGGCCTCCAGCTCCAGCAGCTTATAATGAGTTTCCTGGGAAATATTTTGCTGGGTCATATACGAATGGTAATATTTCATAAATATACTCCTTTTTGTTGAGGCTAAGCGTCCTCTAACAGCTTACGGAGTTTCTCTCTGGCCCGGGAGAGGCGGGAGCGGATTGTCCCCGGGCGCTGGCCCAGTATTTGGGCGATCTCATCCGTGCTGTAGCCCTCGTAATAGTGCAGGTGGATGACCGCCCGGTCCTTCGGCGGTAGGGAGAACAGCTCCTCCAGCTCCTGCCGCTCCTCGGGGCCGGGGGCGGGGAGGGTCTCAGGCAGGGGGGCCACCCGCCGCCAGGCCAGGCGCAGGCGGCTCCTGCAGCCGTTTACCAGCACCCGGGTCAACCAGGCGGAGGGGCGCTCCAGATCCTGGGGGGCGTGCTCCAGAAAGCGGACAAAAGAGTCCTGAACGGCGTCCTCCGCCTCGTGGGGGTCCCCCAGGATGGCCAGGGCGGTCCGGTACAGGCGGGTTTCATTTTGGGTGACAAGCTCTTCCCAATCCACCGGCCGGTTGGATGTGTGGGACATGGGGACACCTCCTTTCACTGATATAGACGCCTGGGGATAGAGTTTTGTTGCGGGCAAAAAGAAAAAGCCCCTTGGTAAGGGGCTTTTCTGCGCTTAAAAAATCATGTCCCGGGAAATTTCACCCAGAGAGTGGACGCCGCACATGGCCATGGTGTCGGCCAGCTCGGCTTTCAGCTTTTCCGTGAGAACCTTTACGCCCTCCGCTCCGCCTCCGTAGACAGCGGTAACATAGGGCCGGGCCAGAATGCAGGCGTCGGCCCCCAGGGCCAGAGCCTTGCATACGTCCACGCCGGTACGGATGCCGCCGTCCACCAGCACCACCAGCTGGCCCTTGACGGCCTCGGCGATGGCGGGGAGCACTTCAGCGGTGGCGGGGACGCCGTCCTGCACGCGCCCGCCGTGGTTGGACACCACAATGCCCGCCGCCCCCGCTTCCAGGGCCTTCTTGGCCCCTCGGACAGTCATAATCCCCTTGAGGATGAAGGGGACCCCTGCGTACGCAATGACTTCCCGTAGCTCCGCCACGGTTTTTGACCCGGCGGGGGGATTCAGACCCTTGAGGAAGGGAAGACCGGCGGCGTCAATGTCCATAGCGAACATCTGGGCCCCCGCCGCCTTGCCCTGGTCCAGTTTGGCAAAGAGGGTATCCCGGTCCCAGGGCTTTACGGTAGGAACGCCCTTGCCGCCGCTTTTGCCGATGGCCTTGGCGGCGGCGGTAAAGACGCCGGGGTCGGTGCCATCGCCGGTGAAAGCGGCAATGCCCGCCTGAGCGCAGGCGGGGACCAGTATTTCATTGTACTCCTGATCGGTAAATTGATCGCCATAGTGCAGTTTTACTGCCCCCACGGGGCCGGCGAAGACAGGCAGGTCGTAGGTCTGGCCGAAGAGGGTGAAGCGGGTGTCTACCGGACCGTTTTCGCAGATGGTGTCCATATTCAGGCACACCTCCTGCCAGGCGTCGTAGTTCCGGGCGGCCACGGTGCCGGAGCCCTTGGAGCCAGGGCCGGGCATGGTGTTTTTACAGGCCCGGCCGTTACACACCGGGCAGACCTTACAGTATGGCCCGCTGCAGGTGCGGGCGGTGGTTAAAATTTCTTGATAGGTCATATGGAACACGCTCCTTTTCAGTTTTTCAGACTCTGCATTGGGGCAGGAATGCGTCCGCCCCGGCTCACGAACTCCTTGGCGGAGTAAGGATGGACCGGCTGCACCGGTGCGGAGCCCAGCAGTCCGCCAAACTCTACGGTGTCTCCCACAGTACAGCCGGGGGCGGGAATGATGCGAACGGCGGTGGTCTTGGCGTTGACCATGCCAATGGCCGCCTCGTCGGCGATGATGGCGGAGATAGTCTCCGCAGGGGTGTCACCGGGGACAGCGATCATGTCCAGGCCTACGGAACATACGCAGGTCATAGCCTCCAGCTTGTCCAGGGTGAGCGCCCCGGAGGAGGCCGCGGCGATCATGCCCTCGTCCTCGCTGACGGGGATAAATGCGCCGGAAAGGCCGCCCACATGGGAGGAGGCCATGACGCCCCCCTTTTTTACCGCGTCATTGAGCAGAGCCAGTGCGGCAGTGGTGCCATGGGTGCCGCAGACCTCCAGGCCCATTTCTTCCAAAATTCTGGCTACGCTGTCCCCAACGGCGGGGGTGGGAGCCAGGGAGAGATCTACAATGCCGAAGGGGGTGTCCAGCCGGCGGCTGGCCTCCTGGGCTACAAGCTGGCCCATACGGGTGATGCGGAAGGCGGTTTTCTTTACCGTCTCGGCCACCACGTCGAAGGGCTGGCCCTTTACATCCTGAAGCGCGTGGTATACCACCCCGGGGCCGGACACCCCCACGTTGATGACCCGCTCCGGTTCACCCACTCCGTGGAAAGCGCCGGCCATAAAAGGATTGTCCTCTACGGCATTGCAGAATATCACCAGCTTGGCGCAGCCGAAGCCTCCCTGATCGGCGGTTTTCCCGGCCAGGTCCTTGATGGTCCGGCCCATGAGGGCCACCGCGTCCATATCGATACCTGCCTTGGTGGAGCCTACATTGACGCTGCCGCAGACAATATCGGTGGTGGACAGGGCCTCGGGAATGGAGCGGATGAGAATACGGTCTGCCTCTGTCATGCCTTTTTGGACCAGAGCGGAGAAACCGCCGATGAAGTTGACCCCGGTGGCTTTGGCGGCCCGGTCCATGGCCTGGGCAAAGGGGACATAGCTGTCGGTTTCTGCCGCCGCCGCGACCAGGGCGATGGGGGTGACGGAGATGCGCTTGTTGACAATGGGAATGCCAAACTCTTTTTCAATGGCCTCACCGGTGGAGACCAGATTTTCGGCATACTTGGCGATCTTGTCATATATCTTGGCGCAGGCGGTGGATAGATCGCTATGGGCGCAGGATAACAGGGAAATACCCATAGTAATGGTGCGCACATCCAGGTGCTGCTGGTCGATCATCTGGATGGTCTGCATAATTTCATGTTGATTCAGCATAGCGGTCACCTCTTAAATGCGGTGCATGGCGTTAAATATATCTTCTCTCTGAATCCGGATGGACAGCTTTTGTTCCGCGCCGGCCTGCTCCAAGATGTCTACCATGTCCCCGATGGATTTTTCACAAGTGGAGGTGTCCACCAGCATGACCATAGTGAAAAACTCCTGGAGGACGGTCTGGGTGATGTCCAGAATATTGATGTTGTACTGAGCCAGCAGGGAACACACAGCGGCAGTAATGCCAACCCGGTCCTTGCCAATGACGGTGACAATCGCTTTCATATACAAATTTCCTTTCTAATTCAATTCGTCCAGGGTCAGTTCAAAGCCGCTTAGAAAGTGCTCCATAAAATATTTCAGCGCTGGACTCTGATTTTTGCAGAGGGCGGTGTAGGTCTGCTCTTTGGCTTTTTTAAATTCGGTGTTGCCAGCCTTCAACTCTTCCACACACTTGAGATAGGCAGAAAGCTTGTCCGCCGCCTTGACAACGGCATGTACCTCCGGGTCGGGGATGGTGACGGCGTCCTCAAAATCGCCCCGCAGGTCGGGGGGCAGCATGGAAAGCAGCTTGCGTTCTGCCACTGTCTCCACATCCTTATAGGCTGTCTGAATATCCGGGTTATCGTACTTGATGGGGGTGGGCATGTCACCAGTAAGAATCTCGCTGGCGTCATGGTACAGCGCAGCCACCGCCACCGCGCCGGGGTCGATCTGCCCGCCGAAATAACGGTTTTCAATCACAGCCAAGGCGTGGGCCAGCACAGCCACCTGATGGGAGTGCTCCTGAATGTTCTCAAGCCGGGTGTTGCGCATCAGCCCCCAGCGGTTGATGTACCGCATCCGGGCTATCATGGGGAAAAAGTTGTATGCCAAGATAAAACGCTCCTTTTTTAAAGTCGCTCCATTTTAACACAGGATAGAACGGTTGTAAACTAAAAGGGTGACTTTTCAGCGGCCCTTTTTCCATCTTTTCCATCGTTCTGCCCAAGTCTTGCCACAGGTATAGCCGGTGAAAAGGAGCAGAGGCAAAAGCATCAGCCCCCGTATGATCCCGGCGATGCCGGCAAAAAGATAGATGGGATATTTTGGGCTTTGCAGGTAGTAGCGCAGATAGATCAGGCCGTCCGGTATCCACCATGCCGTTTTAATGGTGTAGGGGTTAAATAGTATAAAGCTCAATGCCATCAAAACCCAGATCAAAGTCAGCCGGGGATGTTTTTTTGTCAGCAGTAAGGGAAAACCAAGGATGACTGGAGGTAAAGCATCAAGGATCAATATCCGTTCCTCCCCAATAAGCCCCATAAGGGCCAGTGCCACACCGGTAATCTCGAAGATAATGCCGAGTATTTGGATGGACGTCAATTCCTGTTTCTCCCGCTTCCGTTCCGCATAGATCACCTGGGGCTGGGGCGACTCTGGGAACTGGGGGCACTCCCCTTCCCGCACCAGCTGGTCCACTGTTACGCCGAACAGGTCGGCCAGGCGTATAATTTTATCCAGATCAGGGGTGGACTGGCCGGTCTCCCACTTGCTCACCGACTGCCGGGAGACCCCCAATTTTTCTGCTAAATCCTCCTGAGACAGCCCCTTTTCTGTGCGCAATGCCAAAAGTTTTTCAGACAGCGTCATATGCTTGACCTCCTTTGCACTTTCCTATATTATAATAAACCAGTGCGATAAAGCAATCAAGCAGACTTGGAAATTCCCGCAACTGACAGTTGCGGAGGGATCTGGAGGAGCCAAATGGCAAAAAAGAACACTCGAAATACCCGGGGAAAGATCATCGACGCGGCCTGGATGCTGTTTTACCGGCAGGGATACGACGACACCACCGTGGAGGAGATCATCGAGGAGTCAGGCACCTCACGGGGATCCTTCTACCACTATTTTCAGGGAAAGGACAACTTGCTGTCCACGTTGGCCGACGTCTTCGACCGGAAATATGAGGAGCTGGCTGAAACTATGGATCCGGAGATGGACCGCTTTGACCAGCTGATGTATCTCAACCGGGAGCTGTTCGCTATGCTGGAAAACTCCATTTCCCTGGATCTGGTGGCCCGGCTGTACTCCTCTCAGCTGGTGACCCGGGGAGACAAGTCCTTGCTGGACCACGGCCGCACCTACTATAAGTTGCTGCGACAGATTGTCCTGCAGGGTCAGGAGCGGGGGGAGCTGAGAAAGGACGTTACCGTCAGCGAGCTGGTACGGGTGTACGCCTTGTGCGAGCGGGCCCTCATCTACGACTGGTGCCTGTCCGGCGGGGATTACTCGCTCACCCAGTACAGCCGGACCATGATGCCCATGTTTCTCCGGGAGTTTCGGGCGGGAGCATGAAATTTTGTCAGAATGTACAAACAACTATTTGAAGAAATGTACAGTATATTTTTACTGAAATTTTAGGAGAAATTGATTTTTTATCAGTATAGAGTACGGACTTTATTCTGGATTGCGTTTCAGCTGTTTTTCTGGTATGATACCAGCAATCTGCTTTTTGGAGGCTGTGTGTGCCGCCAGGAGCCTTTGGGAGGAATTCTATGACTACCGCGCAAGCCTGTATTATGGGTACCATCATTCTCTACCTCTGCTTCGTCATTTTTACTGGCGTGATGATCGGCCGCCGGTCCAAAAAGAGCGCCGAGGGCTTCTACCTGGGCGGCCGGGGCATGGGGCCGCTGGTTACCGCTATGAGCGCCGAGGCCTCTGATATGAGCAGCTATCTGCTTATGGGCATCCCCGGACTCGCCTACCTCTCCGGCGTAGCTGACGCCAGCTGGACCGCGATTGGCCTGGCCGCGGGCACCTACCTCAACTTCCTGCTGGTGGCCCGGCGGCTGCGCCGCTACAGCGTCAAGCTGGATGCCATCACCATCCCCAGCTTTATCTCCAAACGATATGGGGAGAAAAAACCCGTTATTATGTGCATCTCAGCCCTGATTATCCTCATCTTTTTTGTGCCCTATGTGGCCTCCGGCCTGGCGGCTATCGGCAAGCTGTTCAACAGCCTCTTCGGCTGGGACTACATGACAGCTGTGGTGATCGGTGTGGTCGTGATCATCAGTTATACCTCAGTAGGCGGCTTTTCCGCCGTGGCCACGATGGACCTGATCCAGTCCATCATCATGACCATCGCTCTGGCCATTATTGTGGTCTTTGGGATTGTGCAGGCTGGGGGGATGGACGCAGTGCTGGATCATGCCCGCACCCTGCCCGGGTTCCTCAGCTTTGGGGAGACCTATAACGCGGCCGCCAATTCTGCCGAGCCCTACGGTCTGATCCGCGTTGTCTCTATGATGGCCTGGGGCCTGGGTTACTTTGGCATGCCCCATATCCTGGTGCGCTTTATGGCCATCCGAGATGAGAACGAGCTGAAGCTGTCCCGGCGTATTGCCTCCGTCTGGGTGGTGATCTCCATGGGTGTGGCGGTGTTCATCGGCATCGTGGGCCGTGCCGTCTCCGCGGCTGGCCGCATCCCCTTCCTGGAGGGCAGCGCCACCGAGACAGTGATTGTCAAGCTGTCTGATCTGCTGTCCAGCTACGGCATTGTGCCCGCTATCGTGGCCGGGTGTATTCTGGCCGGTATCCTGGCCGCCACCATGTCCACCGCTGACAGCCAGCTGCTGGCTGCCTCCTCGGCCTTTTCGGAGAACCTGGTCCAGAATGTTTTCGGCGTGAAGCTGACTCAGAAGCAGACCATGCTGGCCGCCCGGCTGACCGTGATTGTCATTGCCATGATTGCGCTGTTTCTGGCCCGGGACCCAAACAGCAATGTGTTCCAGATCGTCTCCTTTGCCTGGGCCGGTTTTGGCGCCACTTTTGGACCGGCCATGCTGTGCGCCCTGTTTTGGAAGCGGAGCAACCAGCAGGGTATTATGGCCGGCCTGGTGGCCGGCGGAGCCATGATCTTCATCTGGAAGTTCCTGGTTCGTCCTATGGGCGGCGCCTTGGACATCTACGAGCTGCTCCCCGCTTTTCTGGTGGCGCTGGCCGCCATTGTGGTGGTTTCCCTGGCAACCCCTGAGCCAGAGGCCGGTGTGATCAAGGCTTTTGAGGAGTATGACAAATAAAGAAACGACAGCAGGGAGCCCCCGCCTGAGCGGGGGCTCCCTGCTGTCGTTTATAGGCTGTTCAGAAAGCGAAGGAAGGCCTCCTTGCCCTCGGCAGTCCGCTTGTATACCCCGGCGTGCTCCAGAACCTTGGCAAAAACCAGACCGGTTTCCTTCTGGACAATATCCAAGGCATTTTCCGAGGTAATGGTGTAGTTTTTTGCGAAGCTCTCGGCCCAATCAGCGTGCTTTTCGGTGAGCTCGCTGGATCGCAGGCCGCCGCCGGAGGACAGGCAGTCAGCCACTGCGGCCAGCTCCTCTTTGAGCCGGGCGGGGAGGACGGCCAGGCCCATCACCTCAATGAGGCCAATGTTCTCTTTCTTGATGTGGTGAAGCTCGGCGTGGGGGTGGTAGACACCCAGAGGATGTTCCTCTGTTGTGATGTTGTTGCGCAGCACCAAGTCCAGCTCGTACTTTTTCCCCCGCCGGCGGGCGATGGGGGTGATGGTGTTGTGGGGTTCGCCGCCGGTCTCGGCAAAGACAAAGGCAGCCTCGTCGGTGTAGCTCCGCCAGGCGGTGAGGATCTTGTCAGCCAGGTCGATGAGCCGTTCTGGGTTGTTGGAGGTGAGGCGTACCACGGACATGGGCCACTTTACGATGCCGGCCTCCACGTCCTCATAACCATGGAAGGTGAAGGCGGTCTCCACTGGGGCCTTCTCCATGGCGAAGGTGTAGCGGCCGCCCTGGAAGTGGTCGTGGGCCAGGATAGAGCCGCCTACAATGGGCAGATCGGCGTTGGAGCCCACAAAGTAGTGGGGGAACTGACGGACAAAGTCCAGCAGCTTGGCGAAGCAGGCCCGGTCGATTTTCATGGGGGTGTGGACGCTGTTCAGGCAGATGCAGTGCTCGTTGTAATACACATAGGGGGAGTACTGCAAAAACCAGGGGGAACCGTTGATGGTAATGGGGATAATGCGGTGGTTCTGCCGCGCGGGGTGGTTCACCCGGCCGGCATAGCCCTCATTCTCGGCGCACAGCTGGCACCGGGGGTAGGCGGAGGCGGGGAGATTTTTGGCCGCGGCGATGGCCTTGGGATCCTTTTCCGGTTTGGACAGGTTGATGGTGATATCCAGATCACCGTATTCTGTCGGCGCTTTCCACTGCATGTCCTTGGCGATACGGTCCCGGCGGATGTAGTTGGTATCCTGACTGAATTTATAGTACCAGTCGGTGGCCTGCTGAGGGTCCTTCTCATACAGCTTTTGGAACAGGCTGATCACCAGGGCGGGACGGGGGGTGAGACGGCCCATGAGTTCCGTGTCAAACAGATCCCGGTAGACCACCGAGTTTTCCGTAAGCACACCCCGGGAGTGGGCGTCGTCCAGAAGCTGTTCCAGAATGGGGGCCAGCTCCAGATCTCCCCACTCCTGGTTGGGATCGGTATAATTATCCAACTTTAATACATCCAGTGTTGTATTGATTGCCCAAGTGCGGTCACACGCCTCAATCAGACCGGCCCGCAGGGCGTAAGCTATCAGCTTGGAAACAGCGTTGTCAATCATATGCGTCCCTCCTTATTCCGCCACAACGCATCCGCCCTGGGGACGAATGTGGAGGACGTGACACTTGCCCGGGCCCAGCAGTGTCTCCATACCGGCTTTAAAGGCCTTCAGCTTTTCGTCGGGAACAAAGGCCTGGACGGTGCCCGCAAACCCGCCTCCGTGGACCCGGATGGCCCCCGTGCCCTCCAGCAGCTCCGCGCCCTGTGCCAAAACCAGGGGAATGGCCTGCTGCTTGGGGCTGGCGGTGGACCAGGTGTTTTGCAGGTGGAGGGCGGAGGACAGCCCGGAGGCGTTGACCAGAGAGAGGAAATAGGGGAAATCCCCGGCCTTTAAGGCCTGGGCCTCCTGCACCGCCCGGCGGTCGTCGTCATAGAAGTGGAGGGCCCGGAGCACCGCCCGATCGCCGCAGCCCACCCGCAGGGAGGGAAGCGCCGCGCGGAAATCTTGCTCCGGCACCTCCCGCAGAACTGTTTTCCCAAAGTAGGCCGCTACCGACCCCATCTCAAAGGTGATGTCGGCATAGTCGTTTGTCAGGTCGCCGTGGCTGGAGCAGGTGTCCACGATACACAGGGAGTGGCCGGACTGAGAGAAGTCATACCCCGCTTTCTCCACAACAGGGGAGGCCGGGTCGGCAAAGTCAATGGCCACCGCTCCGCCCACCGAGGAGCCCATCTGGTCCATCAGGCCGCAGGGCTTGCCAAAATAGATGTTCTCCGCATACTGACCGATCTTGGCGATTTGAACGGCGTCCAGATGATCCCCGCAGCAGAAATGGTTGAGAATATTGCCAATGAGCACCTCATAGGCGGCGGAGGAGCTCAGCCCTGAGCCGGAAAGGACGGTGGAGGTGATATAGGCGTCAAAGCCGGTCAGGGGATATCCCAGCTCCTTCACTTTGGCGGCTACCCCGCGCACAAGGGCGGTGGAGGTATTGGCCTCCTCCGGCTTTACCTCCAGCTCATCCAGAGACACTGTTAAAGGGGGGTAACCCTCGGACTGCACCCGGATCACGCCGGCCCCGTTGGGGACAGCGCAGGCCAGCATATCCATATCTACGCTGCCGCACAGCACATGGCCCCGCTGGTGGTCGGTATGGTTGCCGCCGATTTCTGTGCGGCCGGGACCGCTGAACAGGGTTGCCGGAGCGTTTTCCGAGGGAGAAAAGGAATCGATAAAGGCCTGAACCACGTGACAGGCCCGGGCCCGGGCTCGGGTCAGGCTGTCCTGGGTTCCGTCCAGGGCGTACAAAGAGGCAAGAGACTGGTCATGGACGCCGGCGTGCAGCGCGTCAAGTAATTGTTTGCAGGAACTCAAGAGAGGTCACCTCTTTCTCATTTTTACATAAAAGGCAGGGCCGGCGGATGCGGGCCGCCTCAATGGCGCTATTATACCACGTCTTTCTTTCATGGACAAGGCGTTTCCAGGAAAGCGGAATGAAAAACAAAGTTTTTTCAAGGTTCATCCAAGAATTTTCTATCGTTTTTTTTGAGACCATGCACTAGAATATAAGGCAAGTTTTGTGCCAATGGCACAGGACCCGAACAACCTATAATCTTTTAGGAGGAACTAAGAATGAAAAAGACACTTGCGCTTGCTCTTGCTGTCGTGATGAGCCTGGGCCTGCTGGCCAGCTGCGGCGGCAAGAATCCCCCCGCGGCCTCTCAGCCTGCCGCCTCTCAGCCCGCCGCTTCTCAGCCTGCCGCTTCGATTCCCGAGGCGCCCGCCGGCGGCGGTACCATCGGTATCTGCATCTATAAGTTTGACGACGCCTTTATGACCACCTACCGTAACTCTCTGGAGGCCATCCTGAAGGAGAAGGGCTATGAGCCCATCGTGGTGGACGGCAACAACGACCAGGCCAAGCAGAACGAGCAGATCAACACCTTTATTACCCAGGGTGTGGACGCTCTGATCATCAACCCTGTCATGACCTCCGCCGCCGATCAGATCATCGCCACCGTTAAGGGCGCTGATATCCCCACCGTGCTCATCAACCGTGAGCCCACCGCTGAGCAGATGGCCGCTTATGAGAAGCTGGTCTATGTCGGCTGTGACGCGGCTCAGTCCGGCACCTTCCAGGGCGAGCTGATCCTGGACACCCCCAACAAGGGCGACATCAACGGTGACGGCAAGGTCTCCTACATCATGATCCAGGGCGACCCCGAGAACATCGACGCTCAGCTGCGCACCGAGTATTCCGTCCAGGCCCTGAAGGACGCTGGCATTGAGGTTGAGCAGCTTAACCTGACCCGCGGCGACTGGGACCGTGAGAAGGGACAGACTATCTGCGCCAACGACCTGGCTCAGTTCGGCGACAAGATCGAGGTCGTCTTCTGCAACAACGACGATATGGCCATCGGCGCTCTCCAGGCCATTCAGTCCGCTGGCCGCAAGGTCAATGAGGACATCTATCTGGTCGGCGTGGACGCCCTGGACGCTGCTCTGAACGAGGTTCAGGCCGGCAACATGACCGGTACCGTGCTGAACGACGCCAACGGCCAGGCTGCCAGCGCTGTAGCCGAGATGGAAAAGCTGCTGGGCGGCGCCACCTATACCTCCGGCAACCAGAGTGTGTATGTTGACTACGTCAAGGTTACTCCCGAGAACGTGGGCGACTTCATGAAGTAATTCCGGAATCTATGTGCGGCCAGGGGTGCGTGTGCGTATGCGCACGCACCCCTTTTTAAAAGGAGAAGCGGGGGCGGCTGAATAAATCCGGGCGTGCACACGTGCGCGCGGGGATTTATTCAGCGGTTCCGGCATCAATTTCAAAGGGGGGACCGAGAATTGTCAGAATATCGTTTGGAAATGTGTGACGTGGTAAAGAGCTTCCCTGGTGTTAAGGCCCTGAACCATGCTCAGCTCAAGCTCCGTCCCGGAACCGTTCATGCCCTGATGGGAGAGAACGGAGCCGGTAAGTCCACACTGATGAAGTGCATGTTCGGCATCTATCATATGGACGAGGGCGAGGTGATTTATGAGGGACAGAAGGTCCAGATCAAGGGGCCGCTGGACGCCCTCCACCGGGGGATTGCCATGGTGCACCAGGAGCTGCAGCCCATCCCGGAGCGCAGCATCGGAGAAAACATCTATGTGGGCCGGTACCCTACCCGCCGGATAGGGCCTATTGTCACAATTGACCACGACAAGATGTATGAGGACGCTGCCAAGGTGCTGAAGGAGGTTCATCTGGATTTTGACCCCAAGGCCAAGCTGGGGAGCCTCAGTGTGTCCCAAATGCAGCTGGTGGAGATTGCCAAGGCGGTGTCTGCCGAATGTAAGGTGCTGATTCTGGACGAGCCCACCTCCTCGCTCACCGCCGCCGAGGTGGAGGCCTTGTTCACCATTGTCAACGAGCTTCGGGACAAAGGGGTATCCATTGTTTACATCTCCCACAAGATGGACGAGATTCTCCGCATCAGCGACGAGGTCACAATTATGCGGGATGGTCAATATATCGGCACCTGGGAGGCCAAGGGACTTACCACCGACTTCATTATCACCAAGATGGTAGGCCGGGAGCTGTCGAACCTGTACCCACACCGGGAGAACGTCCCTGGCGAGGTGGTCTTTGAGGTGGAGGATTTTACCTCTATCAATCCAAAGAGCTTCCGACATGCCAGCTTTAACGTCCGTAAGGGTGAAATTTTGGGTGTGGCCGGTCTGGTAGGGGCCCAGCGGACTGAGCTGATGGAGGGCCTGTTTGGCCTGCGATGCCACAGCGCTGGCAAAATTACTTACAACGGCAGGGAATTGAAAATCAACCAGCCTAAGGATGCCATTAACAATGGTATCGCTATGCTTACGGAAGACCGCCGGGCCACCGGAATTCTGGGGGTGCTGTCCATTGCCGACAATGTGTCCATCGCATCCCTGAATCAGTACCTCATCGGCGGCATTGTGCTGGACGACAAAAAAATTGAGCAGCTGGTTCAAGACAATGTGGCCAAGCTGTCCATTAAAACGCCCTCCTCTAAAACGCTGATTCAGTCTCTGTCTGGCGGCAACCAGCAGAAGGTGCTTATCAGCCGATGGCTGGCAAATGATCCGGATATTTTTATCCTGGATGAGCCCACCCGCGGCATTGATGTGGGCGCAAAATATGAAATTTACTGCATTATTGCCGCACTGGCGAAGCAGGGAAAAAGCGTGATTATGATCTCCTCAGAGATGAGTGAGCTCATCGGTATGTCTGACCGCATTATGGTCATGTGTGACGGCCGGGTCACCGGCTTTATTGATGGGGCGGAGGCCAATCAGGAAAATATTATGGCCCTGGCCACTCAGTTTGAATAAGGAGGAGAGAGCTATGGAGAATAGATTAAACGCAAAAAGTGTTACTAATTTTTTGTCCAACAACGCGATTATCCTTTTGATCGCCCTGCTGGCGGTTGTGGTGGGTATTGTTACCGACAACTTCTTTACGCCCGGCAACCTGAAAAACCTGGTTGTTAACGTGTCTCCCCGGTTTATCATCGCCTGCGGCGTGTCCGGCTGTCTGATTACAAAGGGAACCGACTTGTCCGCTGGCCGCCAGGTGGGCCTGGCTGCCTGTCTGGCCGCTATGCTGCTGCAAAAAATCGACTATACCGCCCGAGTGCTGGTAGGCTGGCCCGACATGCCTTGGTTTGTTGCACTGGCTATCGTTATGGTAGTGATGGCGGTCTTTGGTGCGGTGAACGGCTGCGTCATCGCCTTCCTGAAGGTTCCCCCCTTTATCGCTACTCTGGGCATGCAGACCATTGTATACGGCCTGTGCTCTGTGGTCACCGGCAACGACCCTCTGGGCGGATTCAAAATGGATTATTCCAACATTGCCCTTGGCTCCCTGGGAGACTGGAAGATTTTCGGTGTGCAGCCCTTTGCGGCCATTCCCTTCTTCCGGGCCATCCCCTATCTGGCTATCTTTGCGCTGCTGGTGGGGCTGTTTATGTGGTTCCTGTATAACAAGACCCGTCACGGCAAGTATATGTACGCCATCGGCGGCAATGAGAGCGCCGCGCAGGTGGCCGGCGTCAATGTGTCCGCCACGTTGATCCGCATCTACATGCTGGCCGCGGCGCTCTATGCCTTGGGCGGCTTCCTGATCGGCGCCAAGGCCGGCGGCGCGTCCACCGCGACTGGTTTCGGTTATGAGCTGGAGGCCATTGCCGCTTGTACCATCGGCGGTGTTTCCACCAACGGCGGCGTGGGTAAAGTGGGAGGCATCCTCATCGGCGTTATGGTCTTCGAAGTGCTGAAGATCTGTCTGCAGTTCCTGCGTGTGGATCCTGCGTATACCTTTATTGCTCAGGGCCTTGTAATTATTGTGGCCGTGGCTCTGGATCTGCGCAAGTATTTGGCTAAGAAGTAAATGAAGGAGAAAAAAAGCCCGGCAGAGCTGCAGTTACCGGAGGAGAATCAGCATCCCGGACCCCGAAATGCTGTTGAAAACTTCTATGAGAATTTTCGCCATGTTCCTCTGAAGTATCTGGACCGGTTTATCGCGGGGTGTGCAGCGGCCCTAGTGCTGGTGATACTATTGGGTATTCTGAAGGGCAGAGGAATCTTTTAATTTGCGGGGGCTGGCGCGTTGGCGCCGGCTCCCGTTTTCAAGTTGGGAAAAATGTTGTATAATGGGTTGCCCATTATATCCAGAGCGGAGGACAATCTCCGCTCTGAAAGAGGATTCAAGGAGGGAGAGCGGCATGGAGGAATACCGGGTTCTGCTGGTGGACGATGAGGAGGAGATTCGCACTGGCATCAGCCGTAAGATTCACTGGGCGGCTTTGGGACTGTCTCTGGTAGGAGAGGCGGGCAACGGGGAAGAGGCCCTGGAGCTGGCAGAGCAGCTGCGCCCTGACATGGTGCTCACTGATATAAAAATGCCCTTTATGGATGGACTGGAGCTGTGCCGGCGGCTGAGGCAGTCTCTGCCGGCGGCCAAGTTGGTGGTTTTTTCCGGTTTTGATGATTTTGAGTACGCCAGACAGGCGGTGGGGATGGGGGTATCAGAATATATCCTGAAGCCCATCAACGCGTCGGAGCTGTCTGAGGTGCTGAACAGGTTGAAAAATCAACTGGACAGCCAGCGCCTGGAACGCCGGAATATGGAGTCTCTGCGCCGTCGGTATGAGGAGAGTCTGCCCGTGCTGCGGGAGCTGTTTTACACACGTCTGCTCAGCGGTCAACTGTGCCCAGATCAGGTCCAGGAGCGGGCCGCCCGCTATGAGATTGAGATGCCGCCGGGAATGTGGACCGCTGCTCTGGTTCATGCGGACTTATCCGGCGGCGGGGAGGGGGCCGACCGGGATGAGCTGGTACTGTTGTCGGTACAATCTTTTTTGGAAGAGCACTTTAAATTGGATGGATGCGCTGCTCGGGTGGTCCTTTTTGGAGACACGGCCGCCCTGCTGGTTCGACTGTCTGGAGAAGATAAGCTCTATCCTATGCTGGAGGAGCTGGAGAGGCTCAGCCTGCTGTCCCAGAGTTACCTGGGCATCCCTTTAGCTGCTGGGGTGGGCGCACCCTGTCAGGGAGCGGAGGAGCTGCACCGCAGCGTAGTGGGTGCCCGCTCCGCGCTGGATTACCGGGCCCTGATGGGAGGCGGCCCGATTATTTACATTGGTGATCTGGAGCCCCAGAACGCCGCCGCGATTTCCTTTGAGGAGGAGGATCAGCGGCAGCTGTCCGCCGCCATTAAGCTGGGTTCGCCGGAACAGGTGGAGCAGGTGATTCAGGAACTGATGGAGCGCCTGCGGCAGACAGGGCTCTCACTGTCCAAGTGCCACCTGTTTTTATTAGAGGTGGTTACCTGCTTGGTTCGGCTCACCCGATCCGGCGGAGTAGCGGTGGAGGAAGTGTTTGGAAAAGATTTTACCGGAGCGGTGTCCATTTCTGACTTTTCCAGTTTGGATGGGC
This sequence comes from uncultured Bacillota bacterium, assembly GCA_947073765.1. Classification (GTDB taxonomy): domain Bacteria; phylum Bacillota; class Clostridia; order Oscillospirales; family Oscillospiraceae; genus Lawsonibacter. Next base: position 31,716 of record CAMTMZ010000016.1, read on the forward strand.
TGGGCCGATGGCTGGAGGAACGGTGTCTGAAACTCCATGCGCTGCTGGGCAAGCAGCGCACTGACTCAGCCTGGCGCATGGTGGAGCAGGCCAAGGATTATATCGCCGGTCACTACGCAGATGAGAAACTGAGTGTGGAGAGGCTGTGTTCCCACATCCATCTTTCTCCCACCTATTTTTCCACCCTGTTCAAACGGGAGGTTGGGATGAGTTTTACCGCTTACGTCACCCAAGTGCGCATGGATGAGGCGGTGCGGCTGCTGCGGGACACTGATGAAAAGACTTATCGCGTTGCGCAGCAGACGGGGTACTCCGACCCAAACTATTTCAGCTATGTATTTAAACGGCAGTTCGGCCTCTCGCCCTCTAAATTCCGGGCAAGGCTAAACCAATAAGAAAATATTGCAAAAAAGCGCAGACTTTTTCTGCCACAGGCCTGGCCGCTGAGACTGCTGTGTGAAAAAGCGTGCTGACCTGGAGAGCAAACAACGGAAAGGGGGGAAGGGACCATGAATTTTTTCCGCAGCTTGGCCGCCCAGTGGGGAGAACGGTATCGGAAAATGAGCATCCAGATGGTGCTGTCGCTTTCGTTCACCACAGTAGCGGCGGCGGGTATCCTGCTGATGGGAATAAGTTTGATCTGGCGCTTTTCAGCGGCGAACGAACAGCTGGTGGCAGAGAACAGCCAGCGGATGCTGGCTCAGGCCAACCGGAATCTGGACAGCTACCTGCGGCGGATGATGCGGATTGCTGATACGGTGTACTACCGAGTGATTAAAAACACCGACCTGGCGGAGGGGAGCTACACTGATGCCATGGGACTGCTCTATGAGGAGAACCGGGATGATCTGGTGTCCTTGGCAGTTTTTGACAGCGAAGGAAACTTGGTGTCTGCTGTCCCCCTGGCCTCCCTGAAGGCGAAGGCTGACCCTGCGGGAAGCGAGTGGTTTCTGGCTGCCCGGAAGAATATGGAAAATCTCCACTTTTCCTCGCCCCATGTTCAGAATATTTTTGATGATCCGGACTCTCCTTATCGCTGGGTTGTATCGCTGAGCCACCACGTGGAGCTCACCCGGGAGGGAGTGACGGAGGGCGGTGTGCTGCTGGTCGATATGAGTTTCAGCGGTATTGAGCAGGTGTGCCGGGATGTGACCCTGGCAAAGGGAGGCTACCTCTATCTCATTGACGGAAGCGGGGAGCTGATTTACCATCCCCGGCAACAGTTAATTTATGCGGGGCTGCTGGAGGAAAACAATAAGGTGGCCGCTGGCTACCGTGACGGCAGCCACGCTGAAAAGTTTCAGGGACAGTCCCGGCAGGTCACGGTGAAAACGGTGGGCTACACCGGATGGAAGCTGGTGGGGGTGGCTCCGGCGGACAGCTGGCTGGCCTCGTCCTCTCAGTTGTTTCTGTTTGGCCTGGCCCTGCTGCTTTTTTCCATCTTCCTGATGGCGTTTTTAAACTTTCTGATCTCCGCCCGCATTTCTGATCCCATTCGCCGCCTGGAGCGGTCTGTCAAGGAACTGGAGCGGGGCCTGGAGATCGAGGTAGCGGAGGGGGGATGCTACGAAGTGCAGCAGTTGGGCCACGCGATCCGGTCTATGGTGTCTACCATGCACCACCTGATGGACGATATTATCCAGCAGGAGGGACAAAAGCGCCGCAGTGAGCTGGAAGTGCTGCAATCTCAGATCAATCCCCACTTTTTGTATAACACCCTGGATTCAGTCATATGGATGACCGAGTCAGGACAGCAGAGGGAGGCGGTGCGGATGGTTACCTCCCTAGCCAGATTCTTCCGGATCTCCTTGAGCAAGGGAAAGAACATGATTCCTCTGGTCGATGAACTGGAGCACGCCCGCCATTATATGAATATCCAGCAAATACGATATAAGAACAAATTTACCACCAGAATTGAAACCCAGGAGGGGGTGGAGGATCTGTATACACTAAAGCTCGTTGTTCAGCCTATTTTGGAGAATGCTATTTACCATGGCATGGCCGGGGCGGAGGACGATGGAGAGATTTCTGTCATCGCCTTCCGAGAGGAGGATGACCTGGTGATCGATGTGGCTGATAATGGTATGGGGATGCCGCCCGAGGTGGCGGACTCCTTGCTGGATGAGGACAGACCGGAGGTGCACACCGCCGGTTCCGGCACCGGAGTGCGCAATGTTCACCAGCGCATCCGGCTCACCTTTGGTGAGCGGTACGGGCTTACCATTCGCAGCGAGCCGGATGAGGGCACCTTGGTGCGCATCCGCCTGCCTGCCTTAACCCGGGAGGGGGCGGCCCGCTGTCATCAGGGGGAGGTCCTATGAAGAAGAACAATATTGTAGAAATTGTCATCTTAGGGGTGCTGGGGGCGCTGGTAGTTATCACCCTGCTCATTCCCCAGCTGCTTCGGGACCGGGAAAACGGCAGCCTGCTGTCGGTGTCAGTGCTGTTTCGGGATACGGACAGCTCCAACTGGATCATCACCAGGCAGGGTATGGAGCAGGCGGCAGATGAGCTGGGGGCGGAGCTGCGCTTTCTCAACCTGACCGTTCAGAACGACAGCCGGGAACAGGAGGAGCTTCTCCGGCGGGAGTCAGAGGGGGGAGCAGATGCCCTGGTAGCTGTTCCGGTTGATCCGGAGTCGCTGTATATGGCGTTAACACGTCTGTCCACATCTTGCCCGATGGTTACCTTGGAGTGTGCCATGGAAGGCGGCGCAGGGGCAGTGGCGCCAGACAACAGGGCGGTAGGACAGGAGCTGGCGCGCGCCCTGTTGGAGGACTGGAGTGGAGGACAAGTGGTGCTGCTGGACAACAGCGCGGCCTGTCCTGAGGTAGAAAGCAGGCTGGAGGCCGCACAAGAGGTATTGAGTCAGGCTGGAATATCCTGCGTTCGTCTTGCTGCCCTGCCAGAGGCATGGGCGGATAAAAAGTGGGTTATGACCTTTGAACCAGGGGCTACCCGCCAAGCCGCCGACCAGAAGGAAGATGGGTATAGTTTTGCGCTGTACGGCGTAGGCTCATCCACCGCCATTACCACCAGCTTGGAGCAGGGGAGCATTGCCGCGGTGGCCGCCTGGAGCGACTACGCCGCCGGCTATCTGGCGGTGGAACAGGCTGTGCGGGCTGTGCGGCAGCGCCCTCAAGATTTGGAGCCGCTCACCTTTTCCATTGTGCGAGGGGAGGATATTTATGCGCCCGAAAACCAAAAGCTGCTTTTCCCAGTTACATCTTAATGTGCTGGCAGCCATACTGGCAATGCTGCTTCTGTCCGCCTGTGGGGGGAGTGGCAGCCAGAGCGACAGCCTGCGTATCGGCGTTGTCCTCTATGCCCAGGATGATACCTTTATTTCTTCCATGTCCCAGAATCTGGAACAGCTGGTTCAGGAGGAAGAGAGCCGGATTGGCCAAAAAATCACCCTGTTTATCTCGGATAGCCGGCACAACCAGACCACCCAAATGGACCAGGTGGACCGCTTTCTGGCTCGGGGATGTGATATATTGTGCGTCAATATTGTGGACCGGACAGCGGCGGCAGTGATTGTGGACAAAGCGGAGGCGGAGGGGGTACCCCTGATCTTCTTCAACCGACAGCCGGTGGATGAGGATATCAGACGCTGGAATCAGACTTATTATGTGGGAGCCAGCGCCCAGGAAAGCGGTGCGCTGGAAGGCCAGCTGGTGGTGGACGCCTGGACCTCCGACCAGGAGCACTGGGACCGCAGCGGCGACGGAGTGCTGCAATATGTCATGCTGGAGGGAGAGCCAGGCCACCAAGACTCTCTGCTGCGCACCGAATACACCATTCAGACCATTACCGACGGGGGGATTGAGGTGGAGCGGCTGGCCCGGGACACCGCCAACTGGAACCGGGCGCAGGCGGCGGCCCGGATCAGTCACTGGCTGGAGGAGTTTGGAGCACAGATCGAGGTGGTTTTGTGCAATAACGACGATATGGCGCTGGGGGCTATCGACGCGTTGAGCGAGACGGACCGCCCGCAAGAGGATTGGCCGCTGATTGTAGGCATTGACGCCACCGCTCCCGCTTTGGAGGCGGTAGCTGCCGGACAGCTGTATGGCACAGTATTCAATGACAGCCGGGGTCAGGCCCAAGCCATGCTGGACCTGGCGCTGGCACTGTATAATGGGGAGGACCCCGCCGAAACAGTGGCGCTGGAGGACGGGCACTATATCTGGCTGCCCTACCGATCCATTACCCGGGAGGACCTGACCCGGCTGCCAGAGCAATAGCGGCAGAAGTACGGCTCCGCAGCTGCGGAGTCGTAAATTTTACACAAATTTTACACGGCAGGTCTTTTCAATTTGACATAAACTAAGTATCCTTATGGTAACAGACACAGAAATTGGGGTGAGTTGTATAATCTGGTGCGTGGAAGACGATGCCGGCATTCGAGAGATCGAGATGTATACACTGCGGTCTACCGGCTTTCAAGCCAAAGGCTTTGAGGACGGCGCTGCGTTTCAGGCGGCGCTGAAAGAGCAGCAGCCGGAGTTGGTGATTTTAGATGTGATGCTGCCGGGGAAAGACGGGGTAACGCTGCTCCGGGAGCTGAAATCTGATCCGGCTACCCGGGATCTGCCTGTCATTATGGCTACAGCCAGGGGAGCGGAATATGATAAGATTCAAAGCCTGGATTTGGGGGCGGATGATTACCTGGTTAAGCCCTTTGGGATGATGGAGCTGGTTTCCCGGGTAAGAGCGGTGCTGCGCCGCTGCCAGTCCAGGGCGAAAAGCGGGGTTTTTCTGGAGTGGCGCGGGCTGGTTCTCCGGACAGATGCCCGGACCGTAACAGTAGATGGAGAATTGGTGCCCCTTACCTACAAAGAATATGAGCTGCTGCACCGTTTTCTTTCCAGGCCAGGGGTGGTGTTTACGCGGGATCAGCTGCTCTCCGATGTGTGGGGTATCGACTATACTGGAGAGACCCGGACAGTGGATGTCCATATCCGCACTCTGCGGCAGAAATTGGGGCCGTATGGCGCGTGTGTCGAGACAGTGCGCCAAGTGGGCTATCGCTGGGAGGAAAAACTGTGACAAAACGAATTTTTCGGGGAAGCTTACTCACGTCATTGGTTATCCTGGCGATAAGTTTTTTCGTTGTTCTGACCGGCCTATATGGGTATTTCAGCATGTTGCAGGAGAAGCAGCTGCGCCTGGAGCTGGAGTTGGCCGCCCGGGGAGTGGAGGCGGCAGGGGCCGCGTATCTGAAAGGGCTGTCATCCTCAGACTTCCGTCTCACCTGGGTAGGGGAGGACGGAGCTGTGCTGTGGGATACCAGGACCCCGGCGGAGTCACTGGCGAATCATAAGGACCGAGAGGAGATACTCCAGGCCATGGAGCAGGGGCATGGAAACAGCGCCCGCTTTTCGGATACGCTGACCGTTAAAACACTGAATTGGGCGGCCCGCTTGTCTGACGGCACGGTGCTGCGTATCTCCGCTCAGCGGCTCACAGTTCTGGCCCTGGCCATTGAGATGCTCCAGCCTGTCTGCGTCCTGGTTTTAACGGCGATTATCCTGTCCGCCGTGCTGGCCTCCAGGGCGGCCGTGCTGGCGGTAGATGTTACCGATCAGGCGACGGAGCGAAGCCGGCGGGAATTTACCGCCAATGTCTCCCATGAGCTGAAAACCCCTCTGCAGTCTATTTTGGGCAGTGCTGAGCTGATGGAAAATGGAATGGTGCCGGAAGGGGATGTGCCCGGTTTCGCCGGGCGGATCCGCACTGAGGCCGCCCGCCTCATGGCGCTGATTGAGGATATCATCCGCCTGTCTCAGCTGGACGAGGCGGTTCCCATTTCCAGGGAGCCGGTGGAACTGCTGGAAGTAGCGGAGGATGTCGCGGCCTCCCTTCAGGACGCGGCTGGGGCCAAAAATGTCTCTCTCAGTGTAACCGGGGAGGGAGCTGAGGTGGAGGGGGTGCCGGGCCTGATAAGGGAGATGGTGTTCAATCTGTGTGACAATGCCATTAAGTACAACGTGCCAGGAGGGACTGTAGAAGTCAGCGTTTCCCGCCGGGAACGGGGGGGTATCCTCACAGTGAGGGACACAGGAATTGGAATTCCGCCTCAATATCAGTCTAGGGTGTTTGAGCGATTCTTCCGAGTGGACAAGAGCCGCTCCAAGGCTTCCGGAGGTACTGGGCTGGGGCTGTCTATTGTCAAGCATGGGGCCCAGTACCATGGGGCAAAAATTTCCCTGCGAAGCCAGCCGAAGAAAGGAACAGAAATTAGTATTCTGTTTCCGGCAAAGTAAAGTGCCAGCCGGTTTTTGAAGGAACCGGCTGGCGTTTCTCTATTGTGAGCGCTTTGCCGCTGGACCAACATGAGCATTGATGAAACATGAGCAAAGGCCACAGGAGGCCCGCTGTATTGCCAGAGAGGGCATGAGATGATATAATAGCTCTATTATTGAGACAGGAGGGCGTATTGATGTTCAGCTTTGTCTACCATACTCCCACTCAGATGGTGTTCGGCAGGGGGAGTGAAGAACAGACCGGCGCGCTGGTCAAAGCCCAGGGCTGCAAAAAAGTGCTGCTTCACTACGGTGGAGGCAGCGCGGTTCGATCTGGGCTGCTGGGACGAATTAAGGCCGCCCTGGATCAGGAGGAGGTTGCCTGGATCGAGCTGGGTGGCGTGGCCCCAAATCCCAGGCTGTCTCTGGTCTATCAGGGCATTGAACTGGCCCGGCGGGAGGGTGTGGACTTTATCCTGGCCGTGGGGGGCGGAAGCGTGATTGACTCAGCCAAGGCCATTGCCTACGGTCTGGCTGAGGAGGCCGATGTGTGGGAGCTCTACGACCATGTGCGCCGGGCTGGAGCCTGCCTGCCGGTTGGGGTGGTGCTCACCATCGCCGCCGCAGGCAGTGAGATGAGCAACAGCTCCGTTATCACCAAGGACGAGGGGGGCGTGAAGCGGGGGTATAACGACGACATCTGCCGGCCGAAGTTCGCCGTGATGAACCCAGAGCTGACCATGACCCTGCCCCCCTATCAAACGGCCAGCGGCTGCGTGGACATCCTGATGCACACCATGGAGCGCTACTTTACCCCCAACGGCACCATGGAGCTGACGGACAGCATCGCCGAGGGGTTGATGCGCACCGTAATGAAAAACGCCGTTATCCTCCGGGACGAGCCCCAAAATTACAACGCCCGGGCGGAGATGATGTGGGCAGGGAGCCTGTCCCACAACGGGCTCACCGGGTGCGGCAGTGACGGCGGGGACTGGGCCTGCCACGGCCTGGAACATGAGATAGGCGGGATGTTCGATGTGACCCACGGCGCTGGGCTGGCAGCCGTGTGGGGCAGCTGGGCCCGATATGTTTACAGGGACTGCATGCCCCGGTTCGTCCGGTTCGCCGTGAACGTGATGGGTGCAGACGGCAGCGGCTCGGATGAGGAGGTGGCGCTGGAAGGGATCCAGGCCATGGAAGATTTTTACCGCACTATCCACATGCCTACCTGCTTTTCTGAGCTGGGCATCTCCCCCACACAGGAGCAGCTGGAGACCATGGCCCACATGCTTCACATCGCCTGCGGAGGTAAAAAGGGGGCCGCCAAAGTGCTGACAGAGGCGGATTTTCTGAAGATTTATGAGGATGCCAACCATTAAAACCGGCGGGAAGGAGGAGTGCGCCATGAAAGTGATTGACTTAACCCATGTCATGACAGCGGACATGCCCGTGTACCCTGGAACGGAGCCCCCTCAATTCCGTCCGGCCAACAGCTACGAAAAGGACGGCTTTCGAGAAACCCTGTTGTCTATGTATACCCACACTGGCACCCACATGGATCCGCCTGCCCACCTCTTCGCCGGCAGGACAACCCTGGATCAATTTCCGCCGGATCAGTTTATCGGAAAGGCGCTGGTGATTGACTGTGGAGACATTCCGGAGGGCGGAGCCATCACCATGGACCGGATTAGAAAATATGGGGAAACGGCCCAAAAGGCGGACTTTCTGCTGTTCCGGCTGGGCTGGGACAGGCGCTGGGGAACTGATGCCTATTTTGGCGACTACCCCTGTGTGGATATGGAGGTTCTGGAGTACATCAAGGTGGGGGGATACAAAGGGATCGGCTTTGACGTGATCGGCCTGGACCCCATTAAGGATGCCAGCCTCACCCGGCACAGAGAGCTGTTTCGGGACACCGATATTGTCAATATTGAAAACCTGAAGAATCTGGAGCTGTGCGGGGAGGGGCTGTTCTGGTTCAGCTGCTTCCCTCTGAAGCTGGAAAACTGCGACGGTTCCCCCATCCGGGCCGTGGCCTGGTTTGAATAACAAAAAGCCTCCCCTGTAAAAGGGAGGCTTTTTCCTGTTCCGGTCAGGCTTGGAGCATAATCTGCAAAATTTCCTTGTCGGTGGAACGCATTCCGATCTTGCCCAGGCGGCCCACATTGTCCAGGGTTTTTTCCACCCCATGGGAGAGAATTCCGTCTCCCCCGTAGAATTGCTGGCCCTGCTGGTACATTCGGTAGCCCAGCACCCCCGCGTCGATGGCCGCGGCGATTTTCCCCGCACAGGAGGCCTTGGCTCCGTCGCAGATCATCCCGGAGACAATGGCCAGGGCGTTGACCACGGTGTGGATGACCTCCTCATAGCCGCCGCCGTCTAAGTAGGCGATGCCCGCTCCCGCCGCCGCCCCGGCGCTCACCGCCCCGCAGTAGGCGGACAGTCGGCCAATGCGGGTCTTCTGGTGGATGGTGATCAGGTTAGACAGCACCAAGGCCCGGTAGAGCTTCTCCTCGCTCACCCCCAGCTCCCGGCCGTAGACAATCACCGGGATGGAGGCGGTCATGCCCTGATTGCCGCTGCCCGAGTTGATGATGACAGGAAGCTCACAGCCGCCCATCCGGGCGTCGGAACCTGCCGCTGCCGCCGCTTTGGCCTTGGAGATGGGGTCGTTTGCCGGGGAGGTGTTCTGAATCACCTGGCCGATGTTGGCCCCATAGCTGTGGGAAAGTCCCTCCTGAGAGATGGCCATGTTGCACGCTATCTGTCGGCTGATGACCTCCCGCACATCGTTCAGATCTACTGTCTGGGCAAAGTCGAAGATATCTGCCATGGACAGCAGGGTGCGGTCAGTCAGTCCGCTTTCGTCGTCAGCCTCCACCGGCAGATCCAGCAGTACCTGGCCGTTTTTCTCCAGGTGCACGATGTTGGTGTGATAGTTGGCGATGCGGACCTTGGCCTCGTCATGGCCTTTGCGCAGGGTGAGGCAGATGTCAAAAACCAGCTCGCCGTCTAAAAATTCCACCCGGATGGGGTGATCCTTCAAATAGGCGCGCATCTCCTCCTGCTGCTCCGGGGTGACTTGGGAGATGACCTCCAGCATGAGCTCCGCCCGCCCGGCCACTACTCCGGCGGCAGCGGCGGCCTCGATGCCGTGGAGCCCGCCGGTGTTAGGCACCACAACGCTCTTGACATTTTTAATGATGTTGCCGCTGGCCTCCACCACCACCTGATCGGGCAGCCCGCCCAGCACCTCACGGCCTTTAGCTGCGCCATAAGCAATGGCGATGGGCTCGGTGCAGCCCATGGCGGGCACCAACTCTTCCTCCAGAATCTGGATATAGGAGCGGTATTTGGGATTTGTCTTTTCCATCATATTCCTCCTTGAATTTCTGCGGGGCGTTTGTGCCTATTATACAGGAAAAACTGTCTGAGGTCAAACAGTTGCGGCAAATACTTTCCTGTGATAATATAAAAAAGTCGGCTGTGCGGAAATGGGCGGGGATGCTGTGCGCGATTTTCCCGCCAAAAGGAGGAAGTATGATGTTCAAAGCGGTATGCTTCGATTTTGACTATACTCTGGGAGACTCCACCGACTCTATCGTGGCGGGGTTTGTCCACGGCCTTACCAGCCTGGGCTGGCCCGCTCCGGAACGGACGGCGGTGCGCGCCACGATCGGTTATATGCTGGAGGACGCCTACACCATGCTTACCGGAGACAGCGACCCGGCCCGTCGGGCCAGATTTCGACTGCTTTTCTCAGAGGTGGCGGTAGAGCGCCAGCGGGAAGAGACCACACTCTTTCCCGGAGCGCCGGAGCTGCTTCGTGGACTGAAGGAGCAGGGGGCCAAGTCTGCCATCGTCAGCTCCAAACGGAGAGACACCATTGAAATTATCATGGACCGTTTTGGCCTGGGGGACACCCTGGAACTGGTGGTGGGCAGCGGCGATGTCAAGCGCCCCAAGCCAGACCCGGAGGGGCTGCTTTTTGTACTGGACAAAATGGGAGTGCGGCCTGGAGAGGCCCTGTTCTGCGGCGACACTGTGCTGGATGCCGGAGCGGCTCAAAACGCCGGAACCCACTTTGCCGCCGTTCTCAACGGCACCACCCCGGCGAGGGATTTTGACCGCTTCCCCTGTGATCACATCTCCCCAGACCTGTGGGATCTGGCGCAGTGGCTGGAATTATAGTAAATCTTAACTTGACTTGTCCCCGTCTCATGCTACAATGGGACTATGCCGGGTCTGCCCGGAGAAAGGATGATTCGCAATGAAAAAATTACTTACTCTGTTGCTGGCTTTGGGAATATTGGGCAGTACAGTCCCAGTCTTTGCTGCGGAGGAAACCCAGGCTGAGCCTCTCCCCGCTTGGGCCTACGGCGAGATCGCCGACGCCTACGCCATGGGCCTGGTAGGGGACGAAATTTATACCGATCACAGCAAGCCCGTTACCCAGGAGCAGCTGGACAAAATGATCAAGGTAGTCGCGGACAAGCTGGCGCTTCTGGGCGTGGAGCAGCGCTCCAGCGCCGGTTCCCTCGTGCTTGACACAACCCGCGGCGGTGTGATTAACGCCCTGTATATGGAGGCCGCCCCCTATGCCTTTGAAGGAATAGATGCGGAGCCGGAGGAATTTCTGTCCTCCCTGGGTGTGCTCCACGGCGACGGTGACAGCGCCGGTCTGGCCCTGGACCGCCCATGCACCTTGCTGGAAGCCATGTCTTTTGCCAACCGTATGACCCTGGCCCTGTATGACCAGCACAACGCCGGCTCCCTGGGCCTGCTGTGGAAAGCCGAGGGCAACGGCAACACCCTGTATCTGCTGGGCTCCATTCACACGGACCGCAACAATCTCTACCCCTTCCACAAGCAGCTGCGGAACATCATCACCAGCGTCGAGCTGGCCGCTTTCGAGCTGGACTTCAACAGCCAGGAGGGGATTGACGAGTTCACCGCCATGCAGGTCTGGTCCGACGGCACCACCCTGAAAGACCACATCAGCGCCGAGCTGTATCAGGAGGTAGTGGAGGCACTGGCCCTCCTGGGGCCTGAGGAGCAGATTGCCCAGTTCAAGCCCTGGGCGCTGGCCAACACCTTTACTGGTCTGTCCATGCTGGACGAGACCAGCAGCGACAACGCCATGGCCCTGGACCTGTATGTCAACGCCAAGGCCTCCAATCTGGGTACCCCGGTGGAGGGCATCGAGACCTACGCCTTCCAGGGCAAGATTTTTGACGACCTGTCTGAGGAGTACCAGGAGAGCTACCTGGCTATGACCCTGGCCATGTACCAGGGGATGGACGCCGCCGGGGACCTGAGCGAAGAGGAAAAAGCGGAGTATGAGGCCGCTCTGCAGGAGCAGGACGAGGCGATAGACCGCTGGATGGAGCAGTGGAAGACCAGAGACGTGGAGGCCTTCGCCAACGATTACCCCAAGGACGATATCCAGGCCAACACCGGCGACGAGCTCAACGCCAAGCTCTTCGAGGGCCGGGACCCCAACATGATCGCCTGGGCGGACCGCTATCTGAAGCAGGATGGCGCTCACACCGGCCTGATGACGGTGGGCGCCGGCCACATGATCGGCAAGACCGGCGTGGTCCAGGGCTTGAAGGACCTGGGCTATACCGTGGAGGTCGTACCCAATCCTTAAATGATAAAAGAATCCCGGTCCTTTTGGACCGGGATTCTTTTGCGCCTATTCGGCAGAAATCATATAATAGTAGACCGGCTGACCACCGGACAAGAGGGTGATCTCAGCGTTAGGGCATGCGGCGGCAAAAATTTTCTCCGCATCCTGGGCCTGCTCCTCTGTTACATCCTCTCCGTAGAAGATGGAGATAAACTCGGCGCTCTGGTGGCCCTCGGAATGGGCCAGACGGTCCAGCATGGCGGACAGGTCCTGATCGGTGCCGAAAAGCTGGTGCTCCACCAGGGCTAGGTAGTCCCCCTGATGGATGGCGAAGCCGTCAAAATCGGAATCCCGGGCGGCGTAGGTAATCTCACTGGTGCGTACGTTGGAGAAGCCCTCCATCATGGCGGCGGTATTCTCCGCCTCCTCAGCGTCAGGATCAGCGGCCAGCATGGCGGAGATACCCTGAGGCACCGTCTTGGTGGGCAGGACAACAACCCGTTTGTCCTCACACAGAGGGATAGTCTGCTGAGCGGCCATAATGATATTCTTATTGTTGGGCAGAACATAGACAATCTCGGCCGGGGTGGCGTCAATGGCCTTTAGAATATCCTGGGTGGAGGGGTTCATAGTTTGGCCGCCTCCCACCAGGCTGTCCACGCCCAAATCACGGAACACATCCTCCAGCCCGGCTCCGGCGCACACAGCCACATAGCCAAATTTTTTCTCAGGTGCGGCGTGAGCGGGAGCGGAGGCCGCGCTGTTCTCCAATTCGGACTCAACGGCCTCTAAGTCATCGGTGCTCTGAACATGCTTGCCGGCGGCCAGATCCTCGGCCTGGGTGCGCATGTTCTCGATCTTGGCCAGCTCCAGTATGCCGTATTTCTGGGCCTCGTTCAGAGCGCTGCCAGGAGTATTGGTGTGGACGTGTACCTTGAAGGCCTCATCGTCCTCACCAATGACCAGGCTGTCACCAATAGAGTTGAGATATTTACGGAATGGCTCCAGGTCAGTTTCCTCCTGGAACTTGCGCACGATGAACACTGTGTCGAAAGCGAAGGTGATGTCATCAACGCTGACGGCCTCAAAATCAGCCTTATCAGCGGGGACGCCTGTGTTTTCCCCTGTCTCGGGCATGGGCAGGCCCCGTACCTCGTCCAGCATGCCCTGGAGGATGACAAGAAAGCCCTTGCCGCCGGCGTCCACCACGCCCGCCTTTTTCAGCACCGGGTTCTGGTCAATGGTGCGGGCCAGGGCCTCCTGACCCTCCTGAATGGCGGCCTCCAGCACACCCTCAAAGCTGTCGTCCTCTCGGGCGTGTCCGGCGGCCCGGGCGGCGGCCAGCCGGGAGACGGTAAGGATTGTGCCCTCAGCGGGCTTCATCACAGCCTTATAAGCGGCAGCTACGCCAAAATCCAGAGCAATGGCCAGATCCCGGCCATCCATGGTCTCCTTATCCTTGATGGCCTTGGAGAAGCCCCGAAACAGAAGAGAGAGAATAACCCCCGAGTTTCCTCGGGCCCCCCGGAGCAGAGCGGAGGCGGTTCCGCCGGCGGCCTGGCCTACGGTGTCATAGTGCTTTTTGCGCATTTCCGCCGCGGCGGCGCCGATGGTGAGGGTCATGTTGGTGCCCGTATCTCCGTCGGGAACCGGGAACACGTTCAGGTCGTTGATGAGCTGCTTTTGTACATTGATGGCGGCATGCGCATGGATCATCATCCGCTGAAAGACCGCCGCGTCAATAGTTTGTATCATAATCGGCAATTCCTTTCTGCGAAGAATCAAAAGCGCATGGAGTCCACGCACACGTCCACTGAAGCAACCTCAACCCCGGTGGTCTTGCTGACTACATAGCGCACCTCGCTCATGATAGAGCGGCACACGGCCATAAGGTTGACTCCATTCTCTACGATGATATGCAGCTCAATGGAGACTGTGCCGTCAGCGTTGTAGTACACCTTTACGCCCTTGGACATGGATTCCCGCTTCAGCAGGTGAACCAGCCCATCAGTGGTGGACCGCACCGCCATGCCCTTCACACCGTAACAGTTGGTGGCAGCGCTGCCGGTAACAGTGGTGAATACGTCGCTGCTGATGCGAATCTCGCCCAGCTCATTTTCCAGTTTCATAGGAAAGTACCTTCCTTTCAGTCAGGATAGAAGAACTCACATTAACTCATTTTCTATTGTATTCGATTTTCCTGGAAAATACAAGTCTAAAGTTGAGCAGGTCCTCTTATGGCGAGTTGTAATATGTAATTGGACAGTCGGATTTTGTCCGGCTGTTATTTTTTTCCAGTGCTGGTTTAGGTCACATCAAAAAGCCACGGGGCGCCGACCCGTAGACCGCCGGGTGGTTACAAGGCTTTCCAGCGTAAACGGACAGGGGCAAGACCCCAGAAAGGAGCTCAAAATGAGCAAAGGGTTTACCGTAGATACCGAGTATCAAGGATATGTATTCCTTGGCTGCGCACAGGGACAGTTTGAGACAAGGGACCGAGGTGAAAAGCGTCCCTATTTCAACATGTACGTATTCTCTCCCGTCAGTACATACAGTTCCGAGGATTATCAGGGTTTTGGCTTTAAAGCTGATAAAAAGAAATGCCTGAGCGCCGATGTGTGGGCCGGCCTGAACCCCGGCGACCGGGTGAAGCTCTTCTTTGATGACAAGGGCCGGGTACAGGCTGCGGCCCTGGATGGCTAACCGCCTGCCCTCTTTTCCTGGAACGTCGTGAGACGTGCCGAACTAACCGAATAGTTCTACGTTCCGGGAGGCCGCACCGGTCTCCCGGAACCCCCGGAAGTAGTCACGGGGGTACTCATGACAGAAAGGTGAGATAGACACATGAAATGCCAAGTGTTGATAGACTGGCTGACATTCTCAGTCAAGGAGAAGGACCCCGCTGTGGTGATCAAGACCTACCTGGGGCTGGACCCGGCCCTGTTCCAGGATACCGGTTTCACTCAGTTCATGGGTTACGGCAAAGTCATGCGCTTCTCGGACATCCTGGTATGCAGCGATGGCCGGGAGGATGACAACTTCCATGACATGGGCGTGTGCGTCTCCATGTCCGGCAACGGCTGCCGCACCTTTGAAACCATGTCCAAGCTGGACTTGGGCCTGAAGGACAAGCAGGGCACCCAGAGCGTGGCCTTTCCCGCCCTCTTTCAGCTTCTGGCCTCCGATGCTGACGCCAATGTCTCCCGCATTGACATCGCCTGTGATGATCGGGCGGGCCACCTGGACATGGACGCCGTTCTGACCAAGACCCAGACCAACGAGGTCAACAGCCGTATGACTGCCCGGTCCACTGTGATCTCCTTCGACGGAAAAGAGCGCAGCGGCGCAACCGCCTATCTTGGCGCTGCATCCTCCGCTTTCCGTGTCCGCATCTATGACAAAGCCCTGGAACAGGGTGAGCCTGGCCACTGGATACGGGTGGAGCTTGTCATGCGCGGCAAGAACTCCAACGCCTTTGTAGAGCAGATGACTCATTCCGAGAACGTGGGCAAGCTGGCCGCACAGGTGATTAACGACAAATTCAGTTTCATCGACCGGGACGACAGTAACATCACCCGCTGTACGGTCTGCCCTTGGTGGCAGAGCTTCGTGGACGAGCTGGAGGCCGTCCGCCTGGTAGCCCGTGAGGTCATCCAGCACAGCGTGGAGCAGATCGGGAACTGGGTGGAGGCTCAGGTGGGCCCTTCCCTGGCCATCCTGTTCCAAACAATGGGATGGCCGTACATCTTTGAGATTGCCAAGGATTCTGCTGCCCGATTATCGGACAAGCAGATATCCCTTGTCACAGACTACAACTCCCTACAGCTTGCCAGAGGAGTGGTGTAGGTGAAACAATACCTGGAACTGAATGACCTTTCCTATGACGTCCTGGGCGGCTTCATTGAAGAAGCGGCGCACCAGGATGGGACAGCTGTACCCTTTTTCCTGGGCAAAGCTGCCGCTTACATCGACATGGCTTTTGTCCTGGAGCTCATCACCCGTGCCGAGGCTGAGGAACTGCAACTCTGCATCCAGCTCTATCAGGGTATGTAATATCTATCTCTCTGAAAATGCGCTTTCAAGGTCCCGGAGGGCTTACCAGCGTTTCATTGCTCTGATGATCGGGGGAACGACGATAGGGGCTAAAATCGCAATGCCAAGAATCGGAATGGCACCTAGTCCCCTAAAGGTAAAGTCGATGAACGCTATAAAATTAGTAATGAATTCCATAAAGCGATAATCCTCCTTTGGTATGTATTGGTGTGGCAACTGATATTTTACCAAAAAAGACATATCACTTAATGAACAATTCATGAATCTTCAATTTTCCGGGGCCTTGAACGTGCATTTTCAGAGAAAAGCAGCAGAATGTAACACACTTTGGCGCTGCTGCCACCAACCTGGCACGGCTCAACGTGTTACAGATAATCACGCAGGAAAGGAGGATACACCATGGGCGATACTTCCGGAGCTGGCACCGTCGCCAGCGGCGGCATGAGCGCCGTCATGTCCGCAGTGGACACCATCGTGCAGCTGATGGGCAAGACCTGGGACCTGATGACCAGCAACCCTCTGCTGACCCTGTTCGTTGCCGCCAGCCTGCTGCCCGTGGGCATTGCGCTGTTTACCAGTCTGCGCAACGCCGCAAGAGGCTAGACCCAAGAGGGGCACGGCCCCAGGCCGTGCCCCTGCCTGAAAAGGAAGTGTTATTATGTCCGAATGGCTCTCCCAGGTCTTTGACCTGTTTAACCATACCCTCGCCGCCGTCCTGGCCTTCCCGCCCCTCCGGCTGTTCCTGGGCGTGCTGCTGTTCCTCACCGTCACCGCCCTTCTGATGTACGCCTTTCATCAGGGCCGCAAAGGGAGGCTGTAATATGCTGTGGGAACTTATCCTGTTCACCGCCTGGCTGTGCGGCTCCGTCCTGCTCACCGCTGGCGGCTTCTATATCGGCAGATTCTTCGCCAAGAAGATTGAGGACTTTTTCGATAAACGCCGCAAATAAAAGAATAGCGCCCTCTGCAAAGAGCGCCATTCTTTCAGGTACGTTACCTCTGCTTGCTCAGCTTTGCGGTAACAAAGCTGAGTATGGCAAGTGTCAGCAACAATGGATTTTGCACAATCATTTGTTTTAAAAAATCTATCATTGGAGGCTCCTTTCATGGATGTATTCTATCCAGCAGACGAAATAGAAGTGATTCGCCAAATGTTGGCTTTCTTATGTTGGTCTTGGGCGGCTTGTCTTGGCTGGCATTTTGCTAATTGGCAGCTACGGTCTTTTAGGGACTTTTTCTATTTTCTCCGCAGTCTGTTCCACCGCCGTCTGTAACACAACTTCCCCCAGCTGCGCCGCTGTGTTACAAAAGGGGCCGCACGTGCGGCCCCCTAGGATTATCGGAGTTTTCTAGTTAAATAAAGTACAGTTTACAAGGGACTACACAAGGTAACGGTCTGACGGGCGCTGATATGCCCGTCAGATTTTCCATGTGATGTTTAAGCTGTCGCTTGTGGCGGCAATGGTGGTAATCATCAAATCCACCACCCGCCGCTTGTCGTCAAAGGATACGTTCTTCCAAGTGTCGAGGTAGCCGGAAATCTGGCTGACCTGTTCCGGGCTGATGGCTTCCACGGTCAACTCCGCCATCTTCGCCAGAAGTTCCTGCTTGCGTCCGTCCAGTTCGGCTATCTTCACATTCACATAGGAGAGCAGCACATTATTTGCGCCTGTCAGACTGTCCAGCAACTTTTCAATCTCGCTATCCACATGGGCAAGTTCCACTTGCAGGGCGGTGATTTTGGGATTGGCCTTTGCCGCTTTCTTCCTGCCCGTCAGTGTCTTGTAGCTGTCCAGCTTTTTCACCATCTGCCGATACACCACCGCTTCCAGTTCCGCCGTGATGATTTTCCCACAGCCGGGACAGCTTTTGTTGTCCAGCCGTTTCGTACAGCGGAGGTACTGTCTGCCGGAGGGATTGAAGATACTCATAAGGGCGTACCCGCAGTTCCCGCACTTGATTTTCCCTGCCAGCCATGTATGGGTGGCTTTCCGGGCGGACTGGATTTTCATGTTGTTCATCAGCTTCTTGCGGCAGGTCAGCCATATATCCGAGGGGACAATCCCCTCATGGGGCGCAAGCACCAGCATTTGGTCTTTCAGGCTTTGGGCCTTGCCCGGCTTCACATCCCGGCCTTGATAGAGATAACACCCGTTCATGCCCGTGAAGTCGGCGACGTCATTGACAAGCACCGTCCCCTGGCTCTTGAAAAACTCGTACACATCCAAGTCCGCCTGCACATAGACGGGGTTGCGTAACATCTGCGCCAGCGTGGGGCGTATCAGTTCCCGGCCATTAAATAAAATGCCCTGTTCCGCAAAGTACCGGGTGATGTCCCCATAGGAGGTTGTCGGCTGGGCGTACATTTCAAACATCAGCCGGATATTTGCCGCTTCCTCCGGGTTCACCACCAGCCGCTTTGTGTTGATACCGTCCATCTTGATTGGCTCCGTATGGAAGCCGTAGGGGGCTTTCCCGCCCATCTTGAAGCCCCGCTGACTGCGGGAGTAGTAAGCGTCTGTCACCCGCTTCTGTATCGTTTCCCGTTCAAGCTGGGCGAACACGATACAGATATTCAGCATGGCCCGTCCCATCGGCGTGGAGGTATCAAACTTTTCCGTAGAGGACACAAACTCCACATTGTACTGCTGGAACAGCTCCATCATGTTGGCAAAGTCCAGAATGGAACGGCTGATACGGTCGAGCTTGTAAACCACGACCTTTGCAATCAAGCCCCGCTTGATGTCCCGCACCAGTTCTTGAAACTTCGGACGGTCTGTGTTCTTGCCGCTGTACCCTTTGTCTGTGTATTCCTTGCAGTTACCGCCTTTCAACTCGTATTTGCAAAATTCAATCTGGCTTTCAATGGAAATGCTGTCCTTTTTGTCTACCGATTGTCTTGCATAGATTGCGTCTATCCGATTGTTCATATTGTCGCTCCTTTTCTTAAAAAAGAAACGGAGCTGCTGACAGTTCTATTATACCGCCAGCAGCCCCGCAAATCAATGATGGGTTTGGAAAACCTTATGTCCCGGCTTCCTCACTCTCCCGCTTGTCGGCGTACTTGCGGAACACCTCATAAAGCTGCTGTTCCAGTTCCCGGCGTTTGGCTGCTTCCTGTTCCGGCGTGAACACCGGGGAGAGATTTTCCAGTGTGATTTCCTTTCCCTGAAAAGTCACGATTTCGATTTCCTTTTTGTATCTGATATTACTTATAAGATCACCTTTCCTTTCCATGCTGCCGCTGTTGCCGTTTCAGTTCCGCTAAAATCTCCGGCGGGATACGGTCAACCAGCCGCCGCATATCGTCCAGTTCGCTTTTTAACTTCGCCCGTTCCATCGTGTCATTCATCTTGCCTTTTTCGCTGGCCTTTGCCCTGACTTCCAGCTTTTCATTTTCCGCTAACAAGTCATTGATTGTGACCTTGTATTTTTTCAGTTGCCCGGAGAAGTTCTCCATCTGCGGAAACCACTTTTTCAGCATGGAGAGGGCTTCCTCTTT
This sequence comes from uncultured Bacillota bacterium, assembly GCA_947073765.1. Lineage (GTDB taxonomy): Bacteria > Bacillota > Clostridia > Oscillospirales > Oscillospiraceae > Lawsonibacter. The sequence goes on from CAMTMZ010000016.1 coordinate 51,151, forward strand.
CTTCTTTCCGGCGTTCAGCGGGGTAATGCCGGAGAGAACCGCTTCAATGGCCCTCGCCTGTTTGGAGAGGTTGACCGCCTGTTTGAACAGCCGGGTGGGGATATGCTTCCGGCCCGTCTTGCTGGCGCTTTCCCCACGCTCCAGGTCGGGGTACTGCTCCACCATACAGGCGTGAAAATCGTCCTGCCACTTCGTCAGATTGGCCCGGTTGCCGATAATTTCTTTGGCGCACAGGCGGTTGTCCTTTGTCAGCGGCACAAAGACCAAGTGCAGATGGGGCGTTTTTTCATCCATGTGTACCATAGCCGAAACGATGTTCTCCCGGCCCACCCGGTCAATGAGGAAGTCCGCCGCCCTCTGGAAGTAGGCCGCTATCTCCTTTGGGGACTTGCCCTTGAAAAACTCCGGGCTGGCGGTAATCAGCGTGTCCACAAACCGAGTGCTGTCCTTGCGGGTGCGGCATCTGGCCTGCTCGATGCGGCTCTGAATGAAATGGTAGTAGCGGCCATCCGGCTTGACGATGTGGAAATTGTACTTGCTCCGGCTGGTGTCAATGTCCGGGTTGCTGGCGTACTGCTCCTTTTTCCGTTCATGGTGGGCTTCCAGCGGCCCCGCCGGGTGGCCCTTGTGCTTCTCAAATCGCAAAATTGCGTGTTGTGCCATTGAACTCCTTTCCCCATTCCATTCCTTTCCGGCGGGTTTTCCCGCCGAAAATATCTCTGATAGGATTGGAAT
>CAMTMZ010000017.1 GCA_947073765.1 uncultured Bacillota bacterium
GCCCGGGCCCGGGCCTTTGCCCAGAAGCTGAATATGCCCCTGGCCATTGTGGACAAGCGGCGGCAGAAGGCCAACTCATCTGAGGTGATGAACATCATCGGCGATGTGCGGGACAAGCGGGTGATTCTGCTGGACGACATGGTGGACACCGGCGGTTCCCTGTGCCACGCCGCCAAGGCGCTGGTGGAGATCGGCGGTGCCAAAGACGTGACCGCCTGCGCGACCCATGGTATTCTCTCCGGCCCCGCTGTGCAGAGGATTCAGGACAGCGTGCTGGATGAGGTGGTGTTTTTGAACACGATCCCCGGCAAGCCCGACGTTCACTGCGACAAAATCCGCTATATCTCTGTGGCCCACCTCTTCGCTGAGGCCATCAGCCATATCTACATGGAGACCTCTGTGTCTCCCCTGTTCCTGTAACACTGACCGGGGCGGCCCTGCGGCCGCCCTTTTTCTGTGAGGTGACAACCATGTTTTTCAAAAGGGACGCCGGCGGCGCAAGCTGGCTGCTGGTCTGCCTGGGGAACCCAGGGGATAAATACGAGAACACCCGGCACAACGTGGGCTTCATGGTGGCCGACGAGGTGGCTGACCGGCAGGGCAAACCGATCCAGCGGCTGAGATTTAAGGCACTGACCAATATACTGACCATTTCCGGGGAAAAGGTGCTGGTGATGAAGCCTGTGACCTATATGAACCTGTCGGGAGAGGCGGCGCGCCAGGGGGCGGACTTTTATAAAATTCCCCCGGAGCGGGTGCTGGTGGTGTCGGATGATACAGCGCTGCCGGTAGGAAAGCTGCGAATCCGGATGAAAGGGTCCGCGGGAGGACACAACGGGCTGAAAAGTATCATTCAACACCTGGGAACCGACCAGTTTCCCCGGCTGCGGGTGGGCGTGGGCGAAAAGCCCCACCCGGACTATGACATGGCCGACTGGGTGCTGGGCCGGTTTGTGGGAGAGGACAAAAAGGAGATTGACGCCGCTGTGAAGCGGGCCGCGGACGCCATTGAGTATATTTTGGCGGAGGGAATTGATAAGGGAATGGGAAAATTCAACGGGTAACAAAAAGCGGCGGAGGTCAGCCATCCGCCGCTTCACAGTTCTGACAGGCCTTTACGTCTGCACGCCTGGGCCCGCGCCGGGGATAGAGACGGTGCCCGGACCCGCATTTTCGGAAATAATTCTCATCCCATGTTGCATAGTGCGGAGGAAAGCATTCGCGGGTTTGACAGATCTGCCTTGTTGGTTAAGCGATAATCATGGTGCCGGGGGTGTGCTGGTCCAGCAGGTAGAGCAGCAGAGCGTGGCTGGCGCTGTCGTCCAGAATGGCGGCCTCGCTCACTCCGGCCTTCAGGGCGTCCAGACAGGTGCGGGTAGAGGCGGCCACCGCCCCGGTGAGCTGGCCGGAGGACAGCAGCTCCTCAGCCCGCTTGGCGTCCATGCGGCCCAAGGGGAGCTTGTCACTCATCCGGGTAAGGCACATCAGGTAGTCCACCGCCGGAGGGGCGCTGTCCATGCCGGGGAGAAGGAAGGCAACCTTCATACCGATGGCGCGCAGAATCTCGGCGTCCTGAAGGAGGGTGTAGTCAGCGCTGGTGCAGCGGACCAGCGCCTGCTTGCCGGCATAGCGCTTGAGGATGGGCAGCAGAGCCAGCAGGGTGCGGATCTTCTCCAGTCCGTCCAGGCTGTGGGTATTGTCGTACTCCTGGAGGAAGGTGTTGACGTATTCCACATCGGAGGGCACGTCAACATACTCCCGGCCTCGCTTCTGCCGGGTCTCCGCTCCCTTGCCGGTAATGAGAAGCACTGTGGGCTCCCGACAGCCCAGAACGGCCTGGCGGATGGCCTCACCCCGGTTTGGCTCGATGATATAGGCGCAGCCCTCCTTGGAGACGTGGATGGCGATCTGTTCGCAGATGGAGCGGGTGTCCTCCTCACCGCTGTCCTCCTCGGTGAGCACCACCAGGTCGGAAAATTTTCCGGATATCTCCCCCAGGTCCCGGCGGCGGTCCAGGGCCTTGAGACCGGGACAGCCAAATACAGTGACAATACGGCGGCCGGGGTACTCCGCGTGGACGGAGCGGAACAGTGTCTCAAAGGACATGCGGTTGTGGGCGTAGTCCACAATGGCGGTGATGGTGTTGTCGGCGTTGGAGTAGACCTCCATCCGTCCAGGCACCCGAGCGTTCATCAGGCCCAAATAGATAAACCGCTGGGGAATGCTCAGCCCCTCGCACACCGCGATGGCGGCCAAGGCGTTTTCCACATTGAACAGTCCCGGCATAGTGAGGCGGAATTCCCGGTCATAGCGAAGGGTGCGCACGCGGAAGAGAATGTCGTCTCCCCTCTTGCGGACCTGGTAGGCGTATACGTCCGACTCCGGGTCCTGCTGGGAGAAGGTGAATACCGGCCGGCCCGCCTCCCGGGCGGCGGACAGGATGCGGCCCGCGTGGTCGCAGTCCAGGTTGACACAGTTGATGGCGCTCTGGCGGAAGATACGCAGCTTGGAGGAAAAATAGTCCTCAAAATCGGTGTGCTCAATGGGGGAGATGTGGTCGTAGCCGATGTTGAGAAAACAGGCGGCGGCGAAGTCAGTACACAGGGAGCGGTGGTATTTCAGCGCCTGGCTGGATACCTCCATGGTCAGATACTCAATGCCGGTGTGAACCGCGTGGTCAAAGTGGCGCTGCAGGTCCAGGGCGTCAGGGGTGGTGATGTGGGACTCGAAGCGGTCTACCCCGTCGTAGGTCTGGATGGAGGAGATGACGCCGCTCTCAGGCTGGCCCCGCTCCTCCAGGTACTCGTCTAAAATATACTTCAGGTAGTAGGCGGTGGAGGACTTGCCCTTGGTGCCCGTGAGGGCGATGACCTTCAGCGCGCCGGAGGGGTGGTTGTAGAACAGGTCGGCCATCGGGGCGATGGTCAGGCGCATGTCCCGCACCAGGAGGCAGGGCAGATCGACGTGGGGGTATAATGTCTCGCTTACATAGGCGATTGCCCCGTTATCCTGGGCGGCTTTTAAAAACTCCACTCTGAAGTGGGCCCCCTTGCAGAGGAACAGCGTGCCGGGAACTGCCTCCCGGGAGTCGTAGGACACCAGTGAGACCGGGGCGGAAGGGTCCAGATCCTCGGGCGCCGGGGCGGCCAGCAGACCCCGCTCTTCCAGCAGGGCGATGTAGTCGTTGAGGGTGTGTTTCATAATTCACCTCACATGAAAAGGATGGGGGTCAACGTCCGCCTCCTGACTGCCGTCGGAGTCAATCTGGAACAGACGGGTGTTATAGGGGCTGCCCTCCTCAGCCTGCCAGGCCGGGACGCGGGAGCTGTAAAATTCGTTCAGCACTTTGATCTTTTTCAGGTCATAGAGGGTCTCCGGGGGGCGGCCCAGAGAACGCAGGACAGCAAAATAAAGGCGGCCGTCCATGTCAGGGATCGGTTGCATAGCGTTGAAGCTCCTCATTTGATGAAAATGTGCCGCAGCGGCTTGTGGCAGGCCTCCACCGCCCGCTGGGCCAGAACGGCCATGGCGTCGGTGTAAAAGGGGGGCAGGTGGTGCTTGTCGGCAAAGACGGACAGCTCCGTGCAGGCCAGCACCCCGCAGTCGCAGCCCTGGGAGAGCAGGTCTGCGTGGATGGCGGCGAACTTCTGGGGGTCGCCGTCCCGGCCGGCCTTAATATCGTCGTAGATCAGGGACATCACCAGCTCCTGGGCCTGCGGTGTGGGCAATACAGCCTGTATATTAACTGCGGAAAATTCCTTTTGATAAAGACCGCTCTGAATGGTGCCGTCGGTAGCCAAAATACCTGGGCGCTGTAAGCCCTGGGCGGCCAGCAGGCGGGCCGTCTCCCGGATCATGTGGAGAATAGGAATCCCGATATGCTCCTGCACCCGGTCCAGAAAGAAGTGGGAGGTATTGCAGGGCACCGCGATGCAGGTGCATCCCCCTCCCTCCAGCAGCTTGGCGCCGGCCAGAAGACGGCGGTAGACAGCCTCCTGATCCCTGCCCCCGCTGAGAATGGCCGAGGTGCGGTCGGGCATGCCGCTGTCAGACAGGATCAGGGCGTTGACGTGCTCCTGATCGGTTTGGGCGTCGGTGCGGTCGATGATAAATTGATAAAAGGTATTGGTGGCCTGGGGGCCCATGCCCCCCAGAACGCCCAGGCGGTACTCCATAAAATGCTCCTTATTCCTCCGGCACTTTGTTATATTGGCTGAAGCGCTTGATGTTGCCGAGATGGTTCTTCCATACCCGCAGGCGGCGCTTGAGAGAGGCGTCCGCGGAGTAGACCAGGGAGTGGCTGTCAGCCCCCGCCCCCATCAGCGTCCGCATCTCCTGGTGGTACCGTTTGGGCGTGAACTGAAAGGCCACCTTTTTGGGCACCATCCGCCACAGGGAGCGGGTTTCGGTCATCTGAAAGGGCAGGTCCCGGCCCTCGACCCGGTCCTCCACCACCATTTTGGCGATGTTGTACCCCGCGCCGGTGACATAGTAGTTGCTCCGCCCCTGGCGGCAGTTGATCTCAAAGGCCTTGTATTTGCCATCCCGGCAGTCATACTTGATGTCGAAGTTGGAGAAACCCACATAGTGAAGCGACTCCAGCAGCTCTTTGATCTTCCGCTCCAGGGGCTCGTCCCGCTCGGTGAGAATGACCGCGTGGTTGCCGATGCCGTGGGGGGAGTGCTCCTCCAGCAGAACATGCCCCAGACACATGGTAGTTACCCGGGCGTTCCGGTCGGAGTAGCTGGTGAGCACGCGCATGCTGCTGTCGTCACCTGGAATAAACTCCTGGAGGACCATGTGATCCGAGTATCCGGCGGCGTAGACATGCTCCAGGCTCTGGAGCAATTCTTCCCAGCTCTGGCAGATATACACCTTGGCCAAAGAGTGATCGCCGCAGCCCCAGTAGGCTACGCTGTCAGCGGGCTTGGCAATGTAGGGCGGGCCCCAGGGCAGAGTGAAATTGCGGCCCATGGACTTGTCATAAATGAAGGTGGCCGGGTGGTCGATGCCGTACCGGTCGCACAGCGCGTAAAATGTTTCCTTGTTGATAAGGGCGTCCAGCAGAGAGCCGTCGATGTAGGGGGCGATGACGTTTTCCGGAAGGGAGTCCTTACAGTGGGCGGTCAGCTGCACATAGCTGTCTCCACAGCCCAGGAGAATGACCTTCTTGTCGGGAAACTCCGCCGCTGCCGCCTGGACGTTGCGGCGGAAGACCGCCTCCGACTCGTTGTCCGGACACACCCGGTAGTCAATAATCGCGCTGCCGTGGCAGGGAAAGGACGGATATTTGCCAAAGGCGATGGAACGCACCCCATAGGCCTCGTGAAAGGCCCGGGCGACGCTGTAAACGTTGATGTCGCCGCCAAAGAGCAGCGGCTGGAAGGAGAGATTGTTGGCCATTAGTTTAACCTCATTTTTGAATCAATTCACCGGAATTCCCGGATAAAGCCCCGGGCGAAAAGAGGATCGATGTCAAAGGCGGCCAGATCACCGGCGGAACACTTAACGTTGGTGACGTTGAGCAGGGTCTCGGTGGCGCCGATGGAGCCCAGGACCCGAACCCGATGATCCCCTATACGGACAGTGCGCTTTTTTGACCGCCTCCACCGGGCCCAAAGGGCCCAGAAGCCGCTCTCCCGGGGACGGGTTACCCCAAAGCCGTTTTGATAGCCCACAGGGAGCACCGCGACCCGGGCGGGCTTTTTCAGCAGGATGGGCTTGTCTGTGCCCAGGGAGTGGCCCTTGGGCAGCCACCGGACCTCAGCGAGAGGAGCTTCACCGTAGCCCACGGTTTTCAAATGGTCGTCCTTGGTGCGGCGGCAGCGGCCAAGAATGGCGGAGCCGGCCCGGACACCGTCGAAACGGGCGCTGTCGTTATGGAGCAGGGCGAAGGAGCCGGCGGCATGGACGGTGCCCGTTTCAAACCCGGCGGCGTGGATGGTGTCCAGCACCTGATTGAACTGGTCCAGCTGGTGGGCAGACTCCTGGTCGGCCACCTTCACGGCGTGAAGCTGCGTGTAGATTCCCTCCAGCGCCACATTGGGCAGGGAGCGGTAAGCCAGAAGGATTTTTTCCGGCTCGCTGACCAGAAAGCCGCCAAAGCCCATCCCCGTGTCCACCTGAATGTGGGCACAGGCCACAGTGGAGCGGTTTTCAGCCAGGGCGTTGAGGGCCAGGCCGGTGTCTACGGAGGAGATGGTGCAAACCACATTCAGATCCACCAGCTGTTCCAGCTCCTCCCGGTCGGTGGTGGAGCGGAGCATAAGAATTTCCTCGTCCTCAAAACCGGCGTCCCGCAGCTTTTTGGCCTCCGCCGCCTCGTAGACGGCGAACCGGCCGATACCCTCGGCGCGGAGCAGCTTGGCCATGGGGACGATGCCTGCCCCTCCTCCGTCGCCGGTGAGGACTGCGTAGATTGCGGCGCCCGACGCCTTTTCTTTGATTACGGACAGGTTGTGCTTTACCGCGGCCCGCTCGATGACCAGCTTGCGCATAAAGATAGCCCCCTTCTGTCTGTATGGGAACGCCTGGGTAGTGTGCCCCTGTCAGCGGCCATGTCATACGAATTCATGTTATTTTACCACTCCTTGGGGAAAATAGCAATGGCCAGCTTCGCGCCATGAAGAAGGATTAAATTTTGAACGGAGCGGCGGGCTTGTTGCAATCCGGGAACAATTGGTGTAGAATATGGATACCAAAATTGTTAATGGAGGAATATGATTATGGATGACAAGGTAAAAGCGCTGCTGGAACGGGTGAGAGGGACAGCCAGCTACGCCGCTGACGCCGCGGCGGACTCCGCTCGGGCAGCGGGCAGGAAGGCCGGACAGATGGTGGACGTGGCCAAGCTGAATGTGCAGCTGTTTGACCTGAACGGGGAGTACAACGACGTGCTGCGCCAGCTGGGCCGGGTGATGGTGGAGACCCATAGAGGCGAGGTGCCTGAGAGTGAAATGGTGACCGGACTGCTGGCCCAGGCCGACGAGATGGCGGAGAAAATCACGGAGCTGAAAGGCCGCATTTCTGACCTGAAACAGGCTCAGGTGTGTCCTGCCTGCGGCGCCCCCTGTGGCAGGGGGGACAAGTTCTGCCGCAGCTGCGGCGGGGCGCTGTGAGCGCCCTTGCGCCGGAAGGCTGTGCCCGATCAGGGATTGAGGAGGATTTTTATGGAATACACCATGGAACAATATCAGGCAAGCGCCAAAACCGTCCGGGAGCGGCTGGGTGACTTTGTCCCCAAGGTGGCTATGGTGCTGGGCTCCGGGCTGGGCTACCTGGGGGACGAGGTGGAAAACCCCATTGCCATCGACTATCGGGACATTCCCCACTTTAAGGCCTCTACTGCCCCCGGGCACAAGGGCCGGCTGGTGTTCGGCACCCTGGAGGGCCAAAAAGTGGCTGTGATGCAGGGGCGCATGCACCACTACGAGGGTTACTCCTATGAGGAGGCGGCCTACGCCGTACGGGTGCTTCGTCTGCTGGGATGCGATACCCTCATCGTGACCAACGCCGCCGGGTGCGTCAACACCCAGTGGAAGGCCGGGGAGCTGATGCTTATCACCGACCACATCAAAATGTTCTCCGAATCCCCGCTCCGGGGGGAGAATCTGCCCGGGTTTGGTGTGCGCTTCCCCGACGCGTCCCACCTGTACACCCCCCGCCTTCGGGAGCTGGCCCGGCAGATGGCGGCGGAGCAGGGGATTCCCCTGCGGGAAGGGGTCTACTTTTACTGCTATGGGCCCCAGTATGAGACCCCGGCGGAGATTCGGGCCGCCCGCCTGCTGGGTGGAGACGCCGTGGGCATGTCCACAGCGCCGGAGGTTATTGTGGCCGGCCACTGCGGCATGGAGGTGCTGGGCCTTACCCTGCTGAGCAATATGGCCGCGGGCATTTTGGATCAGCCCCTCTCCGAGCAGGAGGTGCTGGACGCCGCCGCTGCCGCCCGGGAGAAGTTCTCCGGGCTGGTGCGGGCATGCTTGAGGAAGATCTGAGAAAGTCGACTTGAGAGGGAGGAGAGCGGATTGTCTGTTCTGTTTACCAACGTTGCTGCCCTGACCATGGACCCGGCACAGCCGGTTTTGAAGGGCGGCTTTGTGGCCGTGGAGGGCACTAAAATTGTGTCGGTGGGAACCGCTTGCCCCAAGGGTGAATTTGACCGGGTTGTGGACTGCGCCGGAAAGGTGATGACCCCCGGCTTTGTCAACGCCCACACCCATGCGGCCATGACCCTCATGCGGGGGTACGGCGGGGGCTGCGACCTGCATACCTGGCTCAATGATTACATCTTCCCCGCCGAGAATAAGCTGGACGACCGGTGTGTGGCTGCCGGGACCGCCCTGGGCCTGGCGGAGATGATCGCCTCCGGAACTACCTGCATTGCCGACATGTACATGAACACCGAGACCGTGGCCCAAACCGCCTTGGAGGCGGGGATTTCCGCAAACCTGGCCTGCGGGGCGGTGTACTTCGGCGATCCGGCGGATTTCTCCCCCGACAGGTGCAATGACTGCCAAAACCACATCCGCCTCTACGAAAACTGGCACGGGGCCGGGGATGGGCAGATCAAGGTGGACGCATCCATCCACGCGGAGTACACCTCCTGCCCCCCGGTGTGGGAGTGGGTGGCGGACTTTGCCCAAAAGCACGGCCTGAGAATGCACGTCCACGTGTCGGAAACCCATTCCGAGCATGAGAAGTGCCTTGACAAGTACGGCACAACCCCCGCCCAGATTTTGGACCGGTACGGGGTGTGGCAAAACGGCGGCATTGCCGCCCACTGTGTCTATCTGTCCGGCGGAGACGCGGAGCTGTTCGCCAAGCGGGGGGTCACCGCCGTCCACAACCCGGTGTCCAACCTGAAGCTGATGTCCGGGGTGGCCCCTCTGTTCTTCCTGAAGGACTGCGGCACAAGGGTGGCCCTGGGGACCGACGGGGTGGCCTCCAACAACAGCCACAACCTGTTTGAGGAGATGAAAGCGGCCGCTCTGGTGCAGAACTACAGCTTTGGAGAGGATCACGGACAGCTGTCCTCGGCGGATATCCTGGCCATGGCCACCGTCAACGGGGCCCAGGCCCTGGGCCGGGACGCCGGGGTGATCGCCCCGGGGAAAATCGCGGACCTGATTCTGGTGGACTTTACCCACCCCAACCTGTTCCCCTGCCACGATATCGCGGAGAATCTGGTGTATTCCGCCGCCCCCTCCAACGTGGTGATGAATATGGCCCGGGGAAAAATCATATATGAGAATGGGCAGTTTCTCACTCTGGACATGGAGAAAATCAGAGCTGAGATCGAGCGCTACGCCCTGCCCCGTATCTTCGGCTGATGGTTATGCGCCGGAGCCGCCCTTCAGGCGGCTCCGGCGAAGACTGACAAGAACAGGAGGCTGCCTATGGCTGGAAAGAACGCGACCCCCGGTGGGAGCTCCAAGCAGAATACCTTCTTTGGCGGGGCGGCCATCCTGGCGGTGGGAATCCTGGTGGTGAAGCTGATCGGCATGTTCTACAAGATCCCCCTGACCAACATCATCGGGGAACAGGGCAACGCCGATTTCAACAACGCTTACTATATCTACTCCGTGCTGCTGACCATCTCTACCGCCGGGCTGCCGGTGGCGGTTTCCAAGCTGGTGAGCGAGGCCAACGCCCTGGGCAGGCACAATCAGGTGCGGCGCACCTTTCAGCTGTCTGTGCTGCTGTTTCTCGGCCTGGGGGTGCTCTCCTTCCTGGTAATGTACTTTAAAGCCGACGCCCTGGCCGGACTGATGAACGACGACAAGGCGGCCGCCGGCATCCGGGCCTTGGCCCCGGCGGTGGTGTGTGTGGGCTGCCTGGCTGCCCTGCGGGGGTACTCCCAGGGGCATAACGATATGGCGCCCACATCCATTTCACAGATTATTGAGGCGCTGTGCAAGCTGGCGGTGGGGCTGGCCCTGGCCTACTGGCTGATAAAGGCGGGGCAGAGCGCCGACGTGGCCGCGGCCGGGGCCATTACCGGCGTGACGGTGGGCACTATGGTGGCGCTGGTGTATATGGTGCTTAACTATGCTTTCCGCCAGGCGCAGGAGCACCGCCTGGCGGGGGACGCCGCCGACAGCGCCGGAAATATTTTGCGGGATCTTCTGCGCATTGCCATCCCCATCACCCTGAGCTCCTCCATGGTGGGAATTGTGACGGTGATCGACTCCTCCCTGGTGCAGGGGCAGATTCAAAAGACGCTGCTGGAGAATCCGGACAGCTGGGCGCTGTACGCCGGGTTCGTGGACTTCGCTCCCTTAGAGGGGGCCCTGGCTGCGTGGAAGGAGACCCTTCCCGCCGGGGGTGCCGCCACTATGGCCGCGCTCAGCGCCCAGGTGGAGCAGCTCTCTCCCCCCGCCGCCGCCGTGGCCCTGAAAGAGGCTGTTCAGGCGGTGAGCCGAACCCTGTACGGCAATTATTCCGGGGCGCTGAACATCTACAACCTGCCCACCTCCCTGATGGCGGCGGTAACTGCGGCGGTAATTCCGGCGGTGTCCGGGGCGCTGGCCCGCAGGGACCGGCGAGGGGCCTCTCGGGTGGCGGGCTCGGCTATGCGCATCTCCGCCCTGGTGGCCTTCCCCATGGGGGTGGGGCTGTTTGTGCTGGGCACCCCCATTATCCGGCTGCTGTTTACCAAGCTCAACGCCGACCTGGCCGGGCCGCTGCTGTCTACCCTGGGACTGGCCACAGTGTTTGTGTGCATGATGCTGGTGTGCAACTCGATCCTGCAGGCCCACGGCTTTGTCAGCCTGCCGGTGCTGGTGATGATTGTGGGCGGAGCGCTGAAAATTTTTACCAACTATCGGGTGGTGGGGATGCCCGGGGTGGGGATCTACGGCGCGCCGGCTGGAAATATTTTGTGCTTTGGCCTGTGCTTGGGGCTGGATTTGATTTTGATTGCCCGGGTCATCCCCCGGCGGCCCCGGTATCTGGAGATTTTCCTAAAGCCGATGCTGGCCTCCGCCCTGATGGGCGGAGCGGCCTGGGCGGTATATGGATTGGGCTCCAGGCTGCTGATAAGGCTGGGAAAGCTGTGCGTCGCGGACCAGGTGACAAAGGAGGTGCTGGGGTTGAGCCGGGCTGGCAACGCCTTGGTCACCCTGCTGGCCATCGCCGTGGCGATGGCGGTATACGGGGTGCTGGCGGTTGCTCTGCGGGCTATCTCCCGGGATGACCTGGCGCTGATGCCCAAGGGAGATAAAATTGCCAGACTGCTGAAATTATAACAGAATTTTTCAAAAAACTGGAATGGGCCATATAAAATGTGAAAGTTTTCCTGCATAGCTGAAAAATAAATAAAAAAGACTTGATAAGGAAGAAAAGTTGTGGTAAATTTACTGACAGCGGGTTACTATAATATAGACGACCTGCTTAGAATTATGGAGGCGCTGCGCGCTCCAGGGGGCTGTCCCTGGGACAGAGCGCAGACCCACCAGTCCATCCGGGCCAATATGTTGGAGGAGGCCTATGAGGCGGCCGGCGCCATTGACTGTGGGGACTGGAACAACCTGAAAGAGGAACTGGGTGATGTGCTGCTTCAAGTGGTGTTCCATGCCGCCATAGCCCAGGAGACCGGACGATTTACCTTTGCGGATGTGGTAGATGGCATCTGTAAAAAGCTGGTATACCGCCACCCCCATGTGTTTGAAACAGCGCAGGCCGGGGACCCGGGAGAGGCGCTGGCTGCTTGGGACAGCCGGAAGCGGGCGGAAAAGGGGCAGAGCACCACCGCCGACGCTATGGACAGCGTGGCCCGGGCCCTGCCCGCCCTCACCCGCGCCGCTAAGCTGCAGAGCAAGGCGGCCAAGGCTGGCTTTGACTGGGAGGAGGTCTCTCCCGCCCTGGACAAGCTGGAGGAGGAGCTGGGTGAGCTCAGGTGCGCCATCCGTGAGGAGGCCGACGTGGAGGAGGAGCTGGGCGATCTGCTCTTTGCCGCTGTGAAGGTGGGACGCTTTGCCCAGGTGGACGGGGAACAGGCCCTGCAGAAGGCCTGTGAAAAGTTTATCTGCCGGTTCCGGAGGGTGGAGCAGCTGTCTCCAGGGCCGCTGGACGGGCTGGATGTGGCGGCGCTGGAGGAGCTGTGGCGGAAAGCCAAGGAGGAAGAGCGCCGGAGTTAGGACTTAAATGCCTGAGACGGATTTGTATTCACAGCCTGGAAGTGTGGGAACCGCAAAACCCACCGGCATTTTATGGCTGTGAATACAGATTTCCGAAGGGCTTTAAGAATATTTTTCGACAGCCGGTGATCCGGATTGCCAATTATGTTGCACAGGAGGATATTACATGAACAAAACGGAACTTATCGCGGCAGTGGCCGAGCAGGCTGAAATGTCCAAGAAGGACGCCGAGGCAGCTGTGACCGCCACCATCGATGTGATCGCGGAGGCGCTGCGCAAGGGGGAGAAGGTTCAGCTGGTGGGCTTTGGCTCCTTTGAGGTGAAGACCCGGGCCGAGCGGATGGGCCGCAACCCCCAGACCAAGGAGCCCATTCCCATTCCCGCCTCCAAGGCCCCGGTATTTAAGGCCGGCAAGGCCCTGAAGGACGCGGTGGCCCGCTAATTGAATTTGCAGCAAAGAGGAAAAGGGGCGCCGTTTCTGCGGCGTCCCTTCTGTTTGGAGGAAGGGTAATGCGGTTAGATAAGTGGTTGAAGGTTTCCCGGCTGATCAAGCGGCGCACCGTGGCCAACGAGGCCTGCGACAACGAGCGGGTGAGCGTCAACGGCCGGACCGTGAGGGCCAGCTACGACGTGAAGGTGGGCGACAAGCTGGAGCTGAAATTTGGCCCCAACACCGTGAAGGTGGAGGTACTGGTGGTGGCCGACAACGTGGGCAAGGCGGACGCCGCCGCCATGTACCGGGAAATTTTATGAGAAAGCGGCTGCTTTGCGTCCTGCTGGCGGCGCTGTGTCTGCTGACTGCCTGCCAAAAGGCCCCGGAGCCGGTGGAGTTTTCCACCTTCTCCATGAATACGTTCATGAGCTTTGCCTTTTACGGCGAGGGCGAAACGGAGAATCAGCGTGTGCAGGATCGGGTGAATGTGACCCTGAGAAGGCTGGATAGTCTGTTTTGTGTAAACAATGAATACGGCGATGTGAATCAAATCAACCGCTCGGAGGGGCGGAGGGTGAAGGTGGACGCGCCGACGGCCGAGGTGCTGTCCCGGTCCCTGGAGCTGTGTGAGCTGACCGGCGGGGCGCTGGATATCACCGCATACCCGGCTGTGAAAGCCTGGGGATTTACCCAGGAGGAACACCGCGTTCCCTCCCCCGGCGAGCTGGCGGAGCTGGCCGGGAAGATTGATTACACCGCCGTCGGGCTGGAGGGGGAGTGGGTTACCCTCCCCGCGGGGATGGAGCTGGATTTGGGGGCGGTAGCGAAAGGTTACGCCGGGGATCAGCTGGACCAGATTATGCGGGACGCCGGAATTTCCTCCGCCCTGCTGAACCTGGGCGAGAGCACCATTGTGGCCGTGGGGGGAAAGCAGGACGGATCTCCTTGGCGCATCGGGGTGGTGGATCCGGCCAGGCCGGAGTCCTACTTTGCCGTGGTAGAGCTGGAAGACATGGCCATGGGCACCTCTGGGGGGTATCAGCGGTACTTTGAGCAGGACGGCGTGACCTACTGGCATATTCTGGACCCGGAGACCGCCGCCCCCGCCCGGTCTGGGCTGGCCTCGGTGACGGTGGCAGCTCCCTCCGCCCTGACCTGCGACGGGCTGTCCACCGCCCTGTTCGTCATGGGGCTGGAGGACGGGACTCAGTTCTGGCGGGACCACCGGGAGCTGGAATTTGAGGCCGTTTTTGTCACGGAGGAGGGGGAAATTTACCGCACCGCCGGGCTGACCGGCCGCTTTTCCCTGGCGGAGGGGTACGAGGACCGGGAGGTGACCGTTCTGGAATGAGGGCCAAGGTGATTGGGTTTCTGCTGGCGGCGGCGGTGGCCGCCTCGGCGGCTTTCCTGCTGCTTCGGGACAGAGGGAAAATCTCGCCTATGGCCCGGATCACCCGGGACGGTGTGGTGTTGGAGGAGATTGCCCTGGACCAAGTGGAGGAGCCCCGCCGCTTTACTTTAGAAGATGGAAGAGGACGTAATACCATTGAGGTGGAGCGGGGACGGATCCGAGTAGCAGAGGCCGACTGCCCCGATCAGGTGTGCGTCAGGCGAGGGTGGAGCGGGGACGGCACGACACCCATTGTGTGCCTGCCCCACAAGCTGATGATTGAGATTGTGGGGGAGGAAGGAGGCCTGGATGGCGGGGCCGGTTAAGGGGGCGGGACGGGTTACCCGGCTGGCTCTGCTGACCGCTGTCGCCCTGACCATCTTTCTGGTGGAGGCCCAGATTCCAGCGCTGACCGCGATTCCCGGCGTGAAACTGGGGCTGGCCAATATTGTGACGGTGTATGTCATGTTTGCCATGGGGCCCGGGGACGCGCTGCTGGTGCTGTCCGGGCGGGTGTTTCTGGGGGCGATGTTTTCCGGGCAGATGATGACCCTGATTTACAGCTCCGCCGGGGGATTGCTGAGCTGGTGCGTGCTGTGCCTGCTGCGAAAGCTGCTCACCCAGGAACAGATCTGGCTGGCCAGCCCGGCGGCGGCCGTTTTTCACAACCTTGGGCAGCTGCTGGCCGCCGCCGCCGTGATGCGCACCTGGGCGGTGATGGCATACCTGCCCTATCTGGTGATTGCCGCCGTGCTGGCCGGGCTGTTTACCGGTATCGCCGCCCAGGCTTTGCTGAGGCGGCTGAGCAGAATACAAAAGTAGCGGACCGCTTGGATGGGCGGTCCGCTGTTT
Organism: uncultured Bacillota bacterium; assembly: GCA_947073765.1. GTDB lineage: Bacteria > Bacillota > Clostridia > Oscillospirales > Oscillospiraceae > Lawsonibacter. The sequence continues at coordinate 14,813 of CAMTMZ010000017.1, forward strand.
TGTCAGCCCTTGATCTTTAAACCATTCGCTCCAGATGAATCCGCTCCATATCGTTAAAATATTGAAACAACTGCTCCAGAAAGAATTTGGAGTAATGGGATAGATACCGGTCTTTCATACGAATCAGGGACAGCCGCTGGGTCAGGGGCTGTCCTTTGTAATACAGAGGAAAAATATTGATGTCCCCCGGGAGTTCCTTCTGCTGGCTGACCAGACTCATTTGAGAGATAAAGCAGGCGGCCAGCCGCTGGAAGCAGACTGTGGTCCCAACCTGGGTATAGGTGCTGGTGATGTAGGCCCGGGGGATAATGTTGGCCGCATCGAAGCACTGGTTAATCTGCCGGCCCATGCGGTTGTTAAAGATGCAGAAGGGCAGCTTGGCGAAGTCCTTCACATCCACCCCGTGAATGGAGTGTTCCTTCAGGGCCTGGGCCGCTGCCCCGTAGCAGCGTTTCAGCAGGGAATCGGCCACGCAGAGATAGACCTGGTCGTCCATCAGCTGGTGGCTGACCAGCTTGGGGTGGTCCTCTCCGTTGAGGGTGACAGCGAAATCCAGAGAGCCGTCCAGTACCAATGGCTCCAGGCGGGCGGTAACGGCATCCGTGATCCGGATATCCACATTGGGGTATCGAGCGGAGAACTGGGGCAGGATGGCAGGCAGACACATGTTCAGCCGCAGGTTGCTGGCCCCAAAGCGGAGAACGCCCCGCTCCTGTTGGGAAATATCAGACAGGATATCTTTTAAATTTACCTGTTCCTTGTTCACCACGTCGGCAAAGCCCAGCACGAACTCTCCGGCGGTGGTGAGGGACAGAGCGGGCTTGCGGTGGAGCAGCTTGGTGCCATAGTAGTCCTCCAGCCGCTGAATGTGGTTGCTCAGCGTCTGCTGGGAGATAAACAGCCGGTTGGCCGTGCGGGTTATGTGCAGGTCCTTGGCCAGCTCAGAGAAATAGTACAGGCTGATGAGGTCCATCAGAGCACCTCCACAAAATTATTTTGTTAAAAACTTAAATATTTGCTGTTTTACTTTTGCTTCGCTTTATATTACTATGGGGGCACAGGAAATACAAGGGCTTTCAGCCAAGAGAAACATAATTTGAGGAGGACTTCCAAATGTCTGTGGGAAAGAGAATCTATCTGAAGCGTGAGATGCCCGACCCGGAGATTATGGCTCAGTTCAAGACCATCCCCGCTTCCAATACCGCCGACGTGATGAGCCGCAGCTGCGCCATGAACCCCCGCATCCGTCTGGTGAGCCAGCCCAAGGACCAGATGATGGTGGGTCCCGCCTACACCGTCAAAGGCCGGGCCGGAGACAACCTGACGCTCCATGCCGCGCTGAATCTGTGTCAGGAGGGGGATGTGCTGGTGGTCTCCAACGAGGAGGATACCACCCGGGCTCTCATGGGTGAGGTGATGATGGCCTACCTGCGGTACACCAAGAAGATTGCGGGCATCATCCTGGACGGTCCCATCCGTGACATTGATGAGATCGGAAAGTGGGACTTCCCCGTCTACTGTACCGGCACTACCCCCGGAGGCCCCTACAAGGAGGGCCCCGGTGAGATCAATGTCCCCATCTCCTGCGGCGGTATCAGCGTCAACCCCGGGGACATCATCCTGGCCGACCCGGACGGCATCATTGTCATCCCCCGGCAGGACGCTGCCGTCATTCTGGAGGAGGCCAAAAAATTCCAGGCCGCTGATGAAAAAAAGCTGGAGGCCGCCAAAAACGGAACCGCCAACCGGGCCTGGGTGGAGAAGGCCTTGGCCGAGAAGGGCTATGAGATCATTGACGATGTGTACCGCCCCTGAGCAGACGGAGGGAATGTGGATGAAAAAGTACTTATTTCGTGTTCTGGCCCTGACCATGGCCTGCGCCCTGCTGCTGTCCGGCTGCGCCGGAGGCAAGACCGAGGCTCCAGAGGACTGGGCCACCACCACCGTCTCTGTGGTGGTCCCCTACAGCCCTGGCGGCGACACCGACACCTACTGCCGCGCACTCTTTGACCGGGTGGGCAAGAGTTTAGGCATCACCTTTGTCATCACCAACCAGACCGGCGGTTCCGGCATGGTGGCCTCCATGAATGTAATGAGCCAGAAGCCGGACGGCTACACCCTGCTGTTCTGCCACACCGGCGCCGCCCTGGTACAGGAGGCCACCGGAATGGTGGAATTCTCCTACACCGACGACTTCACTAACGTCTGCACAGTGGCCATCGACGAGACCTACGCCCTGGTGGCGGTAGACCCCAACGGCCAGTACGGCCAGTACAGCCGGGGCTGGAGCGACCTGGAAGGTATGATTGAGGACGCCAAGGCCAACCCAGGAAAAATACGCTATTCCACTGTCTTTGGTTCCACCACTCAGTATGTGGGCCAGATGCTGGAGCGGGATGCCGGCATCTCTTTTGACAACCTGGATGTGGGCAGCGACTCGGCCAGCCGCATGACCGCCCTGCTGGGGGGTCAGGTGGACCTGATGGCCGCCAACTATATGAATGTGCGGGACTACATTGAGAACGGAGACCTGGTCTGCCTGGGTATTATGGCCAAGGAGCGGGTGGAGGGCATCGACTTCCCCACCTTTGTGGAGCAGGGCTGCCCCAGCGTGGTCACCGCCAAGAAGTATGAGATCAAGTTCCCCAAGGGGGTGGACCAGGTCATTGTGGATAAGCTGGCCGCCGCCTGCAAGGAGGTCACCGAGGACCAGGAGTTCATCGACCTGCTGGCCACCTATTACGCCCAGCCCCTCTACCGGGACGCCGAAACCATGAACACCGAGGACCCCACCGAGGTGGAGATGCTGGAGGCCGGACTGGCCTTTGACTGAGAGAGAAGGAGGAATTTTTATGAACAGTAAGCAGCTTGATGTGCTCTGCTCCGCCATCTTTCTGGTCTTCGGTGGGCTGATGCTCAAATTCTCCCTGTCCATCCGGCATATCATCCCCACCGACGTGGGCTCGGGGTATGTGCCCATCTTCCTGTCCATCTGCATCCTGGTTACTGCCGGCGCCAAGCTGGCCCTCACCCTGCTGGACAAGAAGCCCCCCAAGGCGGCCGCCAAGAGCGACAGCGACCTGGCGGGCGGCCTGGGCACTGTGGGCCTGATGCTGCTGTATGTGATCGCCTTTGAGCCAGTGGGCTTCCTGCTGTCCAGCATGGTCTACCTCTTCGCTCAGATCCTGCTGATGAGCAACCGGGACAACCGTAGGCCCGTCCTCTTTGCCGCCATCAGCGTGGCCCTGCCTGTGGGCATCGCCCTGCTGTTTGCCTACGTCATCAAGATGCCCCTGCCTGTGGGCATTCTGGGCTTCTGAGAGAGGGGGAACGAGAAATGGAAATGTTTACGACCGCGATCAGCAACGTCTTTAACCCCATGTGCCTGTTCCTCATCTGGGGCGGCACCATGCTTGGCATCGTCTTCGGCTCCATCCCCGGTCTGTCCGCCACCATGGCGGTGGTCCTATTTCTGCCCCTCACCTTCGGCATGGAGCCCACCATGGGCCTGGCCCTGCTGGTGGGTTTGTATATGGGGGGCATCTCCGGCGGACTGATCTCCGCCATCCTGCTGAAGATCCCCGGCACCCCCTCCTCCATCTCCACCGTCTTTGACGGCGGGCCCATGGCGGAGCGGGGGGAGGCCGGCCGGGCCCTTGGGGTGGGCATCCTGGCCTCGGGCATCGGCTCTCTGATCGGCATTGTGGCCCTGATCTTCATTTCCCCCCTGTTGGCAAAGGTATGCCTGCTTTTCGGGGCTACCGAGTACTTCGCTGTGGCCGTCTTCTCCCTGACCATCATCGCCGCCCTGTCTGGCAAGGACATGCTCAAGGGTCTGCTGGCTGGTCTGTTCGGTCTGGCCCTCTCTATGGTAGGTATGGCCCCGGTGGACGCCATGAGCCGCTTCACCTTTGGCAACTACCAGCTGCTGTCCGGCTTTGACATCACTGTACTGCTCATCGGCGTCTTTGCGGTCACCGATATCGTCCAGGCGGGCATCAACCGGAAACACCTGGCCGACGGCTTTGAGAAAAAGACCTATCACCTGAAGGGCTACGGCCTGTCCATGAAGGAGTTTATCACCCAGATCCCCAATTTCATCATCTCCTCGGTGATCGGCATCGTCATCGGCATCCTGCCGGGCATCGGCGGCTCCACCGGCGGTCTGCTGGCCTACACGGCGGAGAAGAGCCGCTCCAAGCACCCGGAGAAGTTCGGCACCGGCATCATTGACGGCGTGATCGCCTCGGAGACAGCCAACAACGCGGTGATCGGCGGGTCTATGGTCCCCCTGCTGTGCATGGGTATCCCGGGCAACACCGTTGCCGCCATCTTCCTGGGCGGGCTGCTGGTCCACGGCATCAGCCCCGGCCCCCTAATCTTCCAGAACTCCGGCGAATATGTGTATGGCATCTATCTGGCCCTCATCGTGTCCACTATCTTTATGGTTATCTTCGAGCGGCTGGGCCTTCCAATCTTCACCAAGCTGCTGGACATCCCCAAGCACATCCTGCTGCCCATCATCATGGTCATGTGCTGCGTGGGCGCCTTCTCCAGCGACAGCCGGGCGTTCGACGTGATATGTGTGCTGGCCTTCGCTATGATCGGCCTGCTGTTCAAGACCTTCAAGCTGCCCAGCACCCCGCTGATCATCGGCTTCATTCTGGGCCCTATGTTTGAGGAGAATCTGCGCCGGGCCCTGATGGCCAGCCACGGCGACTGGACCACCTTTGTCACCCACCCCATCTCCTGCGTGTTCCTGGTGGTGGCTGTGGTGTTCTGCACTGTCACCGTCCGCAAGAACCTGAAGGAGAAAAGGGCTGCCGAGGCCAAGGGCGAGGTCTTCGACACCGCGGAGGAGGAGGGCTGAGCCAAAGCTTTGGGAGGCTGCATCTATGCTTTTATTAAAAAACGGCCATGTGCTTGATCCCTATAATCAAATCGACCAGGTGGCGGATGTGCTGGTCGAGGACGGAAAAATTGTCCAGGTTGGGCAGGTGAGGGAGCGGGCGGACAACGCCATCGACGCCTCTGGCTGCTATGTGACCCCCGGGCTCATCGACCACCACTGCCACCTGTATCCCCTGGCGAAGATCGGCCTGCCTGCGGAGGCGGTGTGCTTTGCCTCTGGCGTGACCACCGCCGTGGACGCGGGCAGCACCGGCTGTGCCACCTATCCGGAGCACCGCCCTTTTATCCAGTCCTCCAAGCTGGGAATCAGGGCCTACCTCAATGTGTGCTCCACCGGTCTGTCCAGCCTGCCGGTCTTGGAGGATGCAGACCCCGCCCACTGGGACGAGGGAGCTATCCGGGCGTGCTTCGACCAATACGCCGGGGAGCTGCTGGGCCTGAAGCTGCGCACCAGCGCTCCCATCGTAAAAGAGCTGGGCTATGCCCCCCTCCGGGCCGCCGTGGAGCTGGCGGAAAAGCTGGGCGTGTCCGTTATGGTCCACTGCACCAACCCGCCGGGTGAGATGAGTGAGCTGCTGAGCATCCTGCGGCCCGGTGACGTGCTGACCCACATGTACATGAACCAGGGCTCTGCTATCGTGGAGAACGGGGTTGTGAAGGACTGCGTCCTCCAGGCCAGGGAGCGGGGGGTGGTCTTCGAGGCCGCCGACGCCCGGGCCCACTTCGGACTAGAGGTAGCCCAGACCGCCATCCGTGCGGGCTTCTGGCCGGACATCCTGGCCAGCGACTTGACCGCGCTGAGTATGCATCTGCGGCCCACCGCCTTTAACATGGCGATGCAGATTGCCAAATATAAGGAGTTGGGCATCCCGTTCTCCACCCTGATCAAGCTGTGTACGCAGGCCCCCGCAGCCCATATGGGGATGCTGGACACCATCGGCTCTCTGACGGTGGGTCATGCCGCTGATGTGGCGGTGTTCCGCCCCCTGCAAAGAGAAAACATCTTCGGTGACCGACCCTATGGGAATGAGGGCCAAAAACAGATGATGGGAGAGACGGTCTATGAGCCCGTTCTGACTTTGAAGGATGGGGATATGGTCTATCGGAGCGTTACGTTCTAAAAGGAGTGTATGAAAATGAGCTATAAAGTACTGCTGCCCCAGCCTATCCTGCCAGAGGGCTACGCTTACCTCCGGGACCACGGCTATAAGGTTGTGGACGGCCGGGGCTTTACCGAGGAGGACATCTTGGCGGATATTCCAGACTGCGACGCCATGATTGTCCGCACCGCCAAAATTACTGGAAAAATTCTGGACGCCGCGCCCAAGCTGAAGATCATCGCCCGCCACGGGGCCGGGTATGACAATGTGGATCTGGAGGGGGCCCGGCGGAATAAGGTGCTGGTCACCACCGCCGGCGGCGCCAACGCCATCTCGGTGGCCGAGCTGGCTATTTTCTACATGCTCTACTGTTCCCGCCGCTTCAAGGCCGTCATGGCCCACTGCAAAGAGGACTACCGCTACGCCAAGATGGGCATCCAGAAAACTGAGCTGGAGGGCAAAACCCTGGGCCTCATCGGGACCGGCAACATCGGCAAGCTGGTGGCCAAAAAAGCGGCCTATGGCTTTGATATGAAGGTACTGGCCTACGACCCCTTCGCCCGGGAGGTCCCCGAGTACATCCAGCTGGTGGAGGACCGGGATGTTATCTTCAAGGAGAGCGATTACGTCTCCCTCCACGTCCCCGCCACCAAAGAGACCACCCACTCGGTGAGCGACCGGGAGTTTGACATGATGAAAGAGACCGCTTTCCTCATCAACACCGCCCGGGGGGCCATTGTGGATGAGCCCGCCCTCATCCGGGCTCTGAAGGCTAAGAAGATCGCTGGGGCTGGACTGGACACTGTGGAGCAGGAGCCTTTTGATTTGAACAACCCCCTGCTGGATATGGAAAACGTCTTGGTGGCCCCCCACATCGGCGGCGCAACCAAGGAGGCGTCCACCCGGTCCTCTGTGGCCTGCGCCAAGGCCATCAATGACTACTTCTCTGGCCGCACCCCTCAATTTATCGTCCCTGAGCTGCGGGATCTGGTGTGATATTCCTTTACCTCAAGGCCGGCATTCTAGTGAATGCCGGCCTTGAGGCAGTTATCTGACGGAGTGCGCTGCAACGCGGGTCAATCATGGGGTGGAAGTGACCGGGAGAGTTAATCCAATTGTCGGCAGCGCGCTGGGCGGCATTCATCAGGGCCTCGCGGACAGGCAGCTGCGCGGCCCGTTGGCCTTGTGGGTCTGGTGGATGAGCCGGATCATCTCCTGAACATTGCTTTTCTTTTCCTATAGTTTTAAACTATGCGATGATAAGAAAATAGTATTTCAATTTATGTACAAAATACGCTATACTTTAGTCATAAAAGGCGGAATTTTGGTGCCTTTTAACTATGTGTTAAGGAGGAGAAGTCATTGAGTACAAACAAAAAGCAAAAAAAGTCAGTCTTTGACGGCTTCTTGAACGGCATCGAGCGTGTCGGCAACAAGCTGCCCCACCCCATTACCCTGTTCTTCATCTTAGCGGTTCTGGTTGTGGTACTGTCCGCGGTGTTGTCCGCCTTGGGTGTTTCCGCAACCGGCGATTTGATCAACACCTCTACCAATACCATGGAGGAACAGACAGTTACTGTAGTCAGCCTGATGACAAGAGAGGGTATTGTCCATATGCTGACCAATGCCGTAACGATCTTCACCAGCTACGCCCCCTTGGGCATGGTTCTGGTGGCCATGCTGGGCGTGGGCATCGCCGAGAGCAGCGGCTTCATCGCCGCCGTTACCAAGCGCATTGTGGCTGTTACCCCACGTTCCCTGATTACCCCTGTTCTCGTCTTCCTGGGCGTTATGTCCAATATCGCCTCTGATGTGGGCTACATTGTGCTGGTTCCTCTGGGCGCTATCATATTTCTCGCCTATGGCCGGCATCCTCTGGCGGGCATCGCCGCCGCTTTCGCCGGCGTATCAGGCGGCTTCTCCGCCAATTTGCTTATTGGCACCTTGGACCCCCTGATGGCGGGCATCTCCAACGAAGCTGTCAAGCTGGTTGACCCTAACTATGTGGTTGAGCCCACCGGCAACATGTATTTTATGATGGTCTCCGTGTTCCTGATTACCATTCTGGGTACCATCATCACCGAGAAAGTCGTCGAGCCCCGCTTAGGTACATACAAGGGCAAGCTGACAGGCGATGTGGCCAGCCAGGATGTGAGTGAAGTAGAGAAGAAGGCCTTGAAGAAAGCCTCCCTCACCCTGTTGGCCTTAGTCATTGCGGTCGTTGTTCTGTGCATCCCTCAAAACTCCATTTTCCGCGGCGAAACCGGCAATCTGCTGGGGAAGTCCCCTCTGATCCAGGGCGTCATTGTCTTGGTCGGCCTGTTCTTCTTCATTCCTTCTGTGGTATACGGCTTTGCCTCCGGCAAGTATAAGAACGATAAGGACGTATGTGCCGCTATGGCCCAGTCTATGGGGCATATGAGCAGCTATATCGCCCTGTCCTTCGTGGCCGCGCAGTTCATCAATTATTTTGGATACAGCAAGCTGGGCACCATTCTGGCCCTCCACGGCGCTGCTTTCTTCAAGGCCATTAAAATCGGCACCATTCCTTTGATGATCCTGTTCGTGCTGTTCTCCGCCTTCCTGAACCTGTTCATGGGTTCCGCATCCGCCAAGTGGGCCATCCTGGCTCCCGTGTTTGTCCCAATGTTCATGCTTCTGGGCTACACCCCCGAGATGGCTCAGGTCGCCTTCCGTATCGGTGACTCCTGCACCAACATTATTACTCCCATGATGTCTTTCTTTGCGATGATTGTGGTTTTTGTTCAGGAGTATGACGACGAGGCCGGCATGGGCACCCTCACCGCTATGATGCTCCCCTACACCATTACCTTCCTCATCGGCTGGACTGTAATGATGATCGTTTGGATCACCTTGGGGCTGCCTCTCGGGCCCAACGCCACCATCTTCCGGGTAGTCTGATTTTAGGCCAAAAGGGAGCGTTTGAATGGAAGCAAAGGTAAAAGAAGCGCGGCTTTTGGAGTCCTTCCTGGAGTATGTCCGAATCGACAGCGAGACCGGCATCGAACGGGATATGGCCCGGCGCCTGGAGCAGGAGCTCCAGGCCCTGGGGTGCTCCGTGACTTATGACGACGCCGGAGAGAAATTGGGCTGCAACGTGGGCAACCTGTATGCGGTACTGCCTGGGGATGAGTCCCTGGAACCCATCCTGCTCAGCGCCCACATGGATACGGTCAAACCCGGTCTGGGCGTTGTACCCATTGTGGAAGACGGCGTCATCCACACCGACGGCTCTACCATCCTGGGCGGTGACGACAAATCCGGCGTGGCCGCTATTATGGAGACTTTGAGGGTTCTCCAGGAGGAGCGGCTGCCCCACCCTCCGCTGGAAATTGTCTTTTCCATCCATGAGGAAGGCGGCGTGCGGGGCGCGGCCAACTTGGACTACGGACGCCTCACCGCCAAAAAGGCAGTGGTGCTGGACAGCAGCGGCGCGCCGGGCAAGATGATTCTGGCTGCCCCGGGGCAGTACAAGCTGAATGTGGAGATTCATGGCCGGGCTTCCCATGCGGGAGTCAGCCCGGAAAGCGGTATCAGCGCCATCCAGGTGGCGGTGGACGCCATTGGAAAGATGAAGCTGCTGCGTATTGATGAGGAGACCACCGCCAACATCGGATCAATCCACGCCCAGTTCTCCACCAACGTGGTCCCTGATCTGCTCACGCTGTCAGGCGAAGCCCGCAGCCGGGATAACGAGAAGCTGGAGGCACAGGCACAGCACATGCTGGACTGCATCAAGACCAGCTGTGAGAAGTTCGGCGCCAGCTATACCGGCGGAATGACTCTGGCCTACCCCGGTTACCGGATTTCTGAGGATAACCCCTTTGTCACGCAGGTGAAGGACGCCTGCGCCGCAACAGGACTGACCCCTTTGCTTGGTACCAGCGGAGGGGGAAGTGACGCCAACCATATGAACCGCCATGGGATCACGGCTATCCCTCTGGCCACTGGCATGTCCAAGGTACACAGCACAGAGGAGTTTTTACTGGTGGAACACCTGGTCCAGACAGCCCGCCTGGTGCTGGCGCTGGTCACAAGGTAGGCCATCTTCCCCAACGGGCATACGTGAAAACGGTCGTCCGCGGACGGCCGTTTTCCATAAATCAGCGGGGATTCCGCTTAAAACGTTTCCCGGATAAAGCGGACAAAGTCTTTGACTCGATGGGAAATAACGGCGTTCTTGTTCCAGAAGACACAAATATCCCCGGGCAGCGGCTTTTGAAAAGGAATCGCGGCGATATCCGGGAAGACGATCTGAATTTCTTTCAGAAACAGAGAACCTGCGATGCCGCTGCGCACCATCGCTATGATGGTCTGAAGCTGGTTGGATCGCACCAGAATATTGGGCTGCAGATTTTTGGCGGAAAAGCGGTTCAGAAGGACCTCTGAGTGGTAAGTGCTGCGGGCCAAGAGGGCCAGCCGCAGATCAGTCAGGTCCTCCACTTTGACGGTATCCATTTGGGCCATAGGGTGGTTCCGGTGGACACAAAGACAGTACTGAGAGAGAAACATGTGCTCGGAGCAGAAATTGGTGGTGTTCGCCGCGGCGTTGATGTTGATGGCTACGTCGATCTCCTTATTCCGCAGCATCTCATGCGTCTCAATGGCTCCGTGCTCGTGAATTTCAAACTCAGTATCCGGATACAGCTGCAAAAACTGCCGGCAGACATCTGGAAACACAAAAGCGCCGATCATAGGCGTCAGGCCGATGATGATTTTTTTCTGCGTTCCCGGAGTGCACATACTCAGTGTGATCTCGTCTGCCTTCTGAAGCAGTTCGTGGGCTTTTACTAAAAAACGCTCCCCTTCGGCAGTGATCTGCAGCCGCCCGTTGATCCGGTTAAACAACAATATGCCAAACTCCTGCTCCAGGTCTTTGATGGCGTTGGATATGGAGGGCTGTGAGATGTGGAGTTCCTCGCCTGCTCTGGTTATATTATTGCCCCACCGGCAGACCTCTACAAAATATCGCAGCTGGCTGATCGTCATGCCAATCTATCTCCTCTGTGCTCGGCAGTTCCAGATTTAAAAAAATTTTCCAGCTGCCGCTGTTTTTATCGCTGTATGTGATGTCATTATACTACAGCGCGGGAGGACGCAGCAACATGCCCTGCAAAATTTTCTGCGTACCACCTGGGGGGTTGATTGGCCTATTTCATTTTGGAGGTTAGTTATGGATTATGCAGAAAAGTCCCTCCAGCTCCATCGGGAGTGGAAGGGAAAGTTCCAGATCACTGCTGCCGTCTCTGTCGAGACCCAGGACGACCTGTCCCTCGCCTATACGCCCGGCGTGGCCCAGCCCTGCCTGGAAATTCAGAAGGATCTCAGTCAAAGCTATGAGCTTACCCGGCGGCACAACCTGTGCGCCGTGATTACTGACGGTTCCGCAGTCTTGGGTCTGGGCGACATCGGCCCGGAGGCCGGTATGCCTGTGATGGAGGGCAAGTGCGTTCTGCTTAAGGCCTTTGGCGATGTGGACGCGTTCCCCCTGTGCGTCAAAACCAAGGATGTGGACGAGTTTGTTCAGTCTGTCTACAACATCTCCGGCTCCTTTGGCGGCATCAACTTGGAGGACATCTCCGCCCCCCGATGCTTTGAGATTGAACGGAAGCTGAAGGAGAAGTGCGATATCCCTATTTTCCACGATGACCAGCACGGTACCGCCATTATCACCCTGGCCGGTCTCCTCAACGCCCTGAAGGTGGTTGGAAAAGAGAAGGATAAGGTGAGGGTGGTCACCTCCGGCGCGGGCGCCGCCGCCATTGCCATCGTCAAGCTGCTTCTGTCCGCCGGCTTCCGGGACATCACCATGTGCGACCGGAAGGGAGCCATTTACGCCGGCCGGGAGGGCTTGAACTGGATCAAGGAAGAGATGGCCCAGATTACCAATCTGGACAAGCGGTCCGGCTCTCTGGCCGATATGCTGGAGGGCGCTGATGTCTTCATCGGTGTCTCCGCTCCCGGTACTGTCACCACCGAGATGGTGAAAACGATGAACCGGGACGCCATCGTTTTTGCATGTGCCAACCCTACCCCGGAGATCTTCCCCGATGATGCGAAAGCGGGAGGCGCGGCAGTGATCGCCACTGGCCGCAGCGATTTCCCCAATCAGATCAACAATGTGCTGGCTTTTCCCGGCGTATTCCGGGGAGCGTTCGACGTCCGGGCCAGCGATATCAACGAGGAAATGAAAATGGCGGCCGCCCAGGTGTTGGCTGGGCTGATTTCTGACGAGGATCTGAATGCGGACTATATTATCCCGCAAGCATTTGACCGCCGGGTGGGTCCGGCTGTGGCTCAGGCTGTGGCTGAAGCCGCCCGCAGATCCGGTGTGGCACGCATCTGACTGCCCTCCAGATCAGAAGAAACCATAGGCCTGCACGAGAAACTTGCAGTAAGCGAGCACCCATATCCACAACGTGCAGCATCGCCATGGGGTTAATCCCTTGATCTACACCGTGACCCGCACGCGGAAATGTCCAGAGAGGGACACAGAGCGCCAGACAGGAACTTTTGGGTTCCTGTCTGGCGCTTTTCTGTTTCGCCGCCCGGTTTCCGTCGTCACAAGCTCCGTATCATCCGCCCGATCCACCTGTGCCAGCTGGATCGAGCGGATGGTGTAGAGCAGATGTTTCGTTTTTTACATTTTTATCTTTTTGCCTGTAAATGAGTTGACATTTTTCTTTCAGTAGGATATTATTCAAGTTGAACATATTTTATGAGATTATGACGATTAAATTGGAGAAAATATCATAATGAGCGGCAAAATTATAAAAGAAAGGGGACTGCCTTATGCCGGTGAACAGTTGGGTAGATGCCGCCCGGCTGACCGTGACGGTTGGGCATTTTGGAAGTGGGAAAACGGAGTTTTCCGTAAATCTCGCTTTAGCGCTCGGGGCGGCTGGGCACCCTTTTGCTCTGGCAGACTTAGATATTGTTGATCCGTACTTTTGCGCCAGAGAGTGCAAAAGCCAGATTGAAGCAGAAGGAGGCAGATTGATTGCAAGCTCAAATGCCTGTTTTAATGCGGATGTGCCCGCGCTGCCGCCGGAGGTTATGACCCTTTTTGATGACCCAAAGTTGTACAGCGTTCTGGACATCGGCGGAGACGCCGCCGGCGCGAGAGTCCTTGTACGCTATCGGCAGCAAATGATAAACCGATGTGCCCGGGTCCTTTGCGTCATCAATGCGAACCGCCCGTTTACCGATGCGCCGGAAAAGGCTGCCGCCTATGTTAAAAGCATTGAAGCGACCATGGGCGTATCAATTTCAGGTCTGGTGAACAACACCCATATGTGTGAGCAGACACAGACGAAGGACATCTTGCATGGAGCCGAGCTCATTACAGAGGTTTCCAGTTTAACGGGAAAGCCCGTTGTTTGCCACTGTGTTCCACAGGAATATATTCAAAAGCTCCCATTGCTCCATCCAATATTCCCGATGCGTCTTTACTTAAAAAAACCGTGGCAGGATTAAGCCAATCCATATTTAGGAGGTATTTTTATGGCTATTCACCTTGAGTTTAATGCTGAGCGGTGCAAAGGATGCCAGCTGTGCATTCTTAACTGTCCGAAGCAGATTCTGGCGCTGGCGGAGACAACGAATGAAAAAGGGTATCGCCCCGCCATCTGCAAGGACATTGATTCCTGCGTAGGCTGTGCCAGCTGCGCAAAGATCTGTCCCGATTCCGTCATCACGATCACAAAAGACTGAAAAGGAGTTATCTGCAATGAAAAGAGAGATCTGGAAAGGCAGCGAAGCGATTGCGGAAGCGGCCATTCGTGCGGGCTGCCGTTGTTTCTGTGGGTATCCGATTACTCCACAGAATGAGATACCGGAATATATGTCCGCAAAAATGCCCGCTGCGGGCGGTGTATTTGTCCAGTCTGAATCTGAGGTGTCCGCTATTAACATGGTTTATGGTGCTGCGGCTTCCGGTATTCGGGCGATGACGTCCTCTTCTTCTCCCGGAGTCAGTCTGAAGCAAGAGGGCATCAGCTACATGGTGGGTGCCGAGCTGCCGGCCGTTATTGTGAACATTATGCGCGGCGGCCCTGGACTGGGATCTATTCAGCCGGCTCAGGGCGACTACTATCAGGCGACCCGCGGCGGCGGAAACGGAGACTATCGGACGGTAACTTTGGCTCCCGCCAATCTGCAGGAAGCGGTTGACCTGATGTTCGACGCATTTGATATTGCGGATCAGTACCGCAATCCTGTTATGATCCTGGCAGATGGGCTGATCGGTCAAATGATGGAGCCACTGGTATGGAAAGAACACAAACCCCGCAATTTGCCGCCTAAGTCTTGGGCTGCCGATGGCCGCAAGGGCCGTGACCACAACAATTTTATCACCTCCCTGCTGGTAGAGGCCGCTGACTGCGAGGCACACAACCGCTGCCTCGAAAAAAAGTTTCAGGAAATGGAGGACAAGGAGTGCCGCTGGGAAGAAATTATGACGGAGGATGCGGAGGTTTTGCTTGTGGCATACGGTACGCCCGCGCGTATTGCCCAGACCGCCGCGGAGCATCTTCGCAAGCAGGGCATCAAGGCCGGCGTATTCCGCCCCATCACGCTGTGGCCCTTCCCCGCAAGGCGCCTGCGTGAGATCGCAGAGCAGCGTTCTGTCAAGGTTGTGCTGGATGTGGAGATGAGCTTGGGTCAGATGCTGGACGATGTCAAGCTGGCCATCGGGGAATGTAAACCTGTGAGATTTTATGGCCGTGTCGGCGGCTCGATTCCCACGGTCTCCGAGGTGGAAAAAGCCGCTGCCGGAGCCTACGAGGAGGTCAAATGAGATGACAACCATTTATCAGAAAACGAAGGGTCTGCAAGACACCACGCTTCACTATTGTCCCGGCTGCAGCCATGGCATTGTACACAAGCTGATTGGAGAAGTCATGGAAGAAATGGGGATTATTGATACAACCATTGGGATTTGTCCGGTAGGCTGTGCAGTATTTGCTGGAAATTATTTTGCTTGCGACACCATAGAGGCCGCGCATGGCCGTGCTCCCGCTGTGGCGACCGCCGTTAAACGAACCCATCCGGACCAGCCGGTGTTTACTTATCAGGGCGATGGAGATCTCGCTTCCATTGGCGCCGCTGAAATTATCCATGCGGCTATGCGCGGAGAAAAATTCACAACATTTTTTATCAATAATGCCATTTATGGTATGACCGGCGGGCAGATGGCTCCCACCACATTGATTGGACAGCGCGCCACCACAGCACCGGGTGGCCGTACAAAAGAGCAGGCTGGCGAGCCTGTGCAGGTGGCGGAGATGTTGTCTACGCTGAAAGGTCTTGTATACGCTGAGCGCGTCTGTGTGACTGACATTCCCCACTTGAACAAGGCAAAGAAGGCAATTCGCAAGGCCTTTGAGAAGCAGATGGCCGGTGAAGGGTTTACCTTTGTTGAGATTCTGGCTACGTGTCCAACCAACTGGGGCATGGGAACCGCCGAGGCAAACAAGTGGCTGATGGATAACCTGGCTGCCTATTATCCGCTGGGTGTAATCAAGGAGGTTTGATCGAAATGAATAAGGAAATCATTCTCTCCGGCTTCGGTGGGCAGGGCATCATGTCCATGGGAAAGAATTTGGCAGAGGCCGGCGTGGAAGAGGGGTTGGAAGTTTCCTGGGTGCCCTCCTATGGCCCCGAAATGCGCGGTGGAACGGCAAACTGCACCGTGATCCTCAGCGATGAACGGATCGGCTCTCCTCTGGTTGAAGCGCCCTCCGAGATCATTGTCATGAACCGTGCAGCGCTGCACAAATTTGAACCCGAGGTTGTGCCCGGCGGCACGGTTTTTGTCAACAGCAGTATTGTTCCTGACAAGGTATCCCGAAAGGATTTAAAGGCTATTTATGTTCCCTGCGATGAAATCGCGGCAGAACTTGGCAATGGCAAGGTTGCCAACATGGTCATGCTGGGCGCTTATGTCGGCGCCACCAAGGCGCTGAAAGTGGAGACCATTGAAAATATGATCCACGAGATTTTTACCGGGAAGAAGGCCAAGCTGGTTCTTTTGAATATGGAAGCCCTGCACCGCGGAATCGAGTGCGGAAGCTGTACAGAATAATTTGACATGACATTTTAGTTCCGGTGTGCATCGCGAAACAGCATTGTGCCGCGATGCACGCTACTCGTTTGCCATCTCCAAACGACGATTTTTGAAATCTATTGAATAGAAGGGGCCTGTTATGAACTATGAGACAGAATACCGCTCAAAATTGACCACGGCAGAAGATGCGGTCAAGCTGATTCGATCCGGTGATTGGGTGGACTACGGATTGTATAGGCGGCTATGAAAATGGCATCCACATCAGCCGAGTGGACTGGATTGCAGAAGGAGATCACCCTGACATGGAGCAGTTTCCTGTAGCGGGAGCGCCTTCCGCAGTTGATTTGTCTGTATGTATGGCCGCTCCGGTGGATTATGTGAATGATATCGCCCGGGTTTCGTCGATTGACCGGTTTATATCAGTCAACGGTGCGGTAGACATCGATTTGTTTGGCCAGGCATCTTCTATTTGACGGTCAGGCCATTGGAAAAGCAAATTTGTA
This sequence comes from uncultured Bacillota bacterium, assembly GCA_947073765.1. Taxonomy (GTDB): domain Bacteria; phylum Bacillota; class Clostridia; order Oscillospirales; family Oscillospiraceae; genus Lawsonibacter. The sequence goes on from CAMTMZ010000017.1 coordinate 31,414, forward strand.
TCGTTCGAGTCGAAATTGCCCCTGAAGGTGAATATCTGGAGAGCCTAAAGGCGAACAACATCATACTATGAGCAAGGTGCCGCCATCGCTTGATATATCAAAGAGCACAAAACATTGTTGTGAAGTTTCAAAACTGATACGACTGCCTTAAATTTGTCTCCAGTGCCGCGGAACGATTCCGCACACTGGGGATTTTTCTGTTTGAGGAGGATGCACAATGAATCAAATGAAACGCTTTATTTGACGCGGAGATATTTGATGGATTTTGGAAAAGTGTATGGGCTTTTGTTGGACAAGGCCGTCAGGAAGGGCCGGACAAAGGCCGAGGTGGATGAAGTCATCTGCTGGCTAACCGGTTACATCCTAGAGCAGCTGGAGTCGTTCCGCTCCGCTAACAGGTGATTTTTCCAGCAATCTCGCTTTTCCACGTAAAATTCTTTATCAGGACATAGCTTGTACATCAAAATTCCCAAAGCTCGGGGTCCAGTCTATGACAAATTGAGCAGAGAGGTTCCAGAAAGAACCCGCCAGTTAGCAGACACATAAACTGTTCCGAGGGCCGCACTGGCAAGGGGCCTTTCCTGCTGCTGCGCCGGCGCGCTCCTGGCGCGCGCCCTCATTCAGAAAGGAGATTGTTTTATGTCTCTGCCCAGCTTTCCCAACATTGACCCGCCTATCCAGCGGGAAGACGCAGTCAATCAGATTCTCTCCTCCATCGCCATGGAGGAACTCGGCCTGAGTCACATCCTCAACGCTGAGGGCGAGAAGCTGCAATATATTCTCGGCACCCTGCCCGGCCTCAGCGGCCCTGCCGCTACTGTGGAAGATGTGCTGTCCGCTAACGAGAGCGTTCAGGACCTGCTGAAAGCCGCTGTGCAAAACCAGCTCTTCCTGAAGTCCAAAATGCAAGGGGCGCTGGAGGCATCTCCCATGCAGGGGCCCGCCGGCCCCACTGGCCCCGCAGGCCCCGCCGGAGCTGCCGGCCCCGCTGGAGCCGCTGGCGCTGCCGGTCCCACCGGAGCCGACGGAGCTGTTGGAGCCACTGGCGCCACCGGCCCTGCCGGCCCAACCGGCGCAACCGGCCCCACCGGCGCGACAGGACCAACAGGCCCTGCCGGACCAGATCTGATCGGCGCGGACGGGCCTACGGGCCCCACCGGTCCTGTGGGCCCCACCGGCCCCGTCATCATCGACTTTGCCTATGCCGCTAACACCAACGCGGCCGCGATCCCAGTGAATGGCCTGGTGCCTCTGCCGAATGACCAGGTGAAGGGCAAGAGCATCACTATCAGTCCAGACAGCACCAAGTTCACCGTGAAGGCTGGCGGGGTCTATCAGGTTTGGTATAACATCAATACCAGCAAGGCTCTGACCGACGGCGCCCGGCTGCTGGTCAACGGCGAGCCCAGGGAAGTGTCCGCTGTGGGGGGGATACCAACATTGTCCCTGAGCCGGCTTTCCAACGAGGTCCTGCTGCGTTTGAAGGATGACGATGAAATTTCCCTGCAGATCTTCAATAATCCCCTTGGCACAGCGCTGCTGCCCGCTCCCGTGGGGGCGGCCCTGAAAATCATCCGGTTGAGTTAAGGAGGAATGCTTTATGTCCATGCCCACATTTCCCAAAAACGATCCTCCTCTGAGCCGTGAGGGGAGTCTGAATGAAATTATCGCTTCCATCGCCGCCGAGGAGTTGAGCTTGAGCCACATTCTCAACGCCGAGGGCGAAAAGCTGCAATACGTCCTGGGGACCCTGCCCGGTCTGGATGAGGCGGCCTCGCAGGATGAGGTGCTCCGGATCAACCAGAGCGTGAAGAACACACTGTCCGGCATCATAGAGCAGCAGATGATGCTGTCTGCCAAGCTGGGTGCGGCCTTGAAGGCCCCCACCATTCCCGGCCCCGCCGGCCCTGCTGGCCCTGCTGGTCCTGCCGGCCCTGTCGGAGCTGCCGGGGCTACCGGAGCGGACGGCCCCGCCGGCCCTGCCGGAACTGCTGGGGCCACCGGAGCGGATGGCCCCACTGGCCCTGCCGGAGCTGCGGGCCCCACCGGACCCACCGGGGCCGCAGGTCCGCGGGGTGGCACCGTAGAAGAAGGGGATCTCTTTGGCGCTACCGGTCCCACCGGCCCCAGTGGACCCACCGGGTCCACTGGCCCCAACCCCACAGCTGTCGCATTCTTCGCCGCCAACACCCAAGGGCCTACCCTCAACGTGCCGTCCTATTCCGGTGTTGCGATCCCTCTGCCGGATGCCCAAATCGTGTCCGCGGATATTACTGCAAACCCGGAGAACACCGTGTTTCAGGTGAACAAAAAAGGCCGCTATTTGATCTCTTACCGCGTAAATCTCACCCAGCCCGCGCAGGTAGGGACCAAGCTGATTCCAAACGGCGTGGGGCGAACCACCACTACGGTTATCCCTACGGTTCCGACTGACAGCTTTGAGATTCAGGACATGTATTCTATGCGCATCGGTGAGACGTTCCAGCTCCAGCTGTGCGCGGCCCCCCCTCCCGGACTTTCTGCAAAGGCTCAAACTGTCACCCTGGCGGGCGCTTCTCTGAGTATCATCCTGCTGGAAGAGAAGTAATGAAGGGGCACATTCCCGGTGTGCACACCCAGTCAGAAAGGAGATTATTTTATGTCTCTGCCCAGCTTTCCCAATATTGACCCGCCCATCAAGCGGGAAGACGCAGTCAATCAGATCCTCTCCTCCATTGCCATGGAGGAGTTGGGAATGAGCCATATCCTGAACGCCGAGGGCGAGAAGCTGCAATATATTCTTGGCACTTTGCCCGGCCTCAGCGGCCCCGCCGCTACTGTAAAAGACGTGCTGAACGCCAATGGGAGCGTCAAGGATCTGCTGGAAACCGCCACGCAGAACCAGCTCTTCCTAAAATCCAAGATGCAGTGCGCGCTGGATACCACCCCCGCGCAGGGTCCCGCTGGTCCCGCTGGAGCCACTGGTCCCACTGGTCCTGCCGGACCTACTGGAGCCACTGGACCCACCGGCTCCGTTGGCGCGGCAGGAGCGGCAGGAGCGACAGGCGCCACCGGTCCCACCGGCCCTGCCGGTGCAACGGGCGCTGCCGGCGCGGCAGGCCCCACCGGTCCAACGGGGCCTGCCGGAAGCTATTCCCCAGGCTCAGATGGCCCCACGGGTCCTACCGGCCCCACCGGCCCCACCGGCCCGAACGTCACAGCCACCTCCGCCTTTGCTTCAAATTTCACGGGAGGCACCGTCCTCCCCGATCCATTAGGCGACGCTCTATTAGGTGTCACGGTGCCTTTGCCGGATATTATGCAGAGGTCCACAGATATTGGCATTGATAAACCAAACAGCGAGTTTATTATTCAAAAAGACGGATATTACCAGATTTCCTACAACCTCAATCCCTCCACACCAGTGGTGGGCACTGCTCAGATCATAATCAACAATGAGATCAATAAAGCCTCCGTTATGACTTCGCAGCTGGCTGCAAACCACTTCTCCGGCACGATCCTGGTGCCGCTGCACAAGGGCGACAGGGTTTCCCTGCGGGTGATCAGCGTCACGCCGGTCGTGCTGCCGGCTCGGTCTGCCGGGGCCTCCCTGCTCATTCTCCGCCTGGCCTGAGGTATAGGCTTTTGAAAAACGAAACCCGTATGAACCACAGAAGTGAAGCCATAAAGTAAGCGACAAATCAGCCAGCCCCAAAGAGAGCCGCAGTGTTGAATCGAATCAGCACTGCGGCTCATAAAAGTTATGTGGAGATACCCGGAAAAGCCGTCCTGGAACTTCGCCGCGTGTTTGGCTTCCCAGCTGGGCTGGTATTCATAGAGCACGATGGGAGGTCCACCATCCTTGGGAGTAGACAAGGCCATGAAACAGGTTATAAATAGTGTCTGTGGTATTTATGAGTGATTTGAGCCGAGTATATCCCCCTTCTTCTCAAATTACAGATTTTCTTCCGTATCGTATGATAGAATGGAACGCTTTATCAAATGTCAGATTAGTTAATATTTTTGGCATTTATCTTGATCATTTCCAGTCCGGGCTATTGCTGTATCTGGCGTAAGCAGCCTTGACTACAAGCACAAAAATAGGGCGCAAGTGATTCACTTATTACTTGCGCCCGGAGGGAATTGGATATCTATTCCATCATTACTCAGTGGGAAGATTGTAGTAAAAACGGCGGTTCAAGACATCCCTGTCCTTGTAGTAGTTATAGATATTCTCCACGCGCTCCCAAACCTGTTCATCAAAGTAGATGTCGCTCCGCTGGCTGACCATGCTCTCCGTATGCTGACGGAGGTTTGTGTAAAACAGGTCAGTCACCTCGTAGCAGGCATACTGCTCATCTTCATATGCTTTGTACTGCTCCAGTTCACCAAAGGTTATGAGCTGTCCGTGGATAAAGGCAATATCCTCTGAACTGTGAATGTCCTCCACATTGTAGGTAAAGAAGTAAAGCAGGGGGATATCTACGCCGCCATCGACCTCTCCTTTATGCTGGGGAACATACGCGCTCAAAACCAAGGCGCTTTCACCTTCGGTAGAGCCAACCGGGATGCCATAGCCATCAAGACTGCGCCAGTGCAGACCGGTCAGCCAGTGCTGTGTCTCCAGAGGAGCAGTCTCATCAAAGATAACCTCCGGGTTTAGCCCGTCAATCGCCAGGGGAGCCTCTACTGCGGGGACTACATCCCGATCCAGTGTGGTCAACAGTTCTTGGCATTTCTGAAGGTAACTGCCTGCGGCCTCTCTCCGCTCGTCGATATTGGCAGGATAGGTTTCAAAATAAGGCCTCAGTTCCTCCATAATTTGTGAAGCCAGCTCTCTGTCGGCCTCGGCAGCAGGAATGGGGAGCGGCGTCTCTACCACCGTTTTGATTGGCTCCGCAAAAGAAACAGAACACATCCAGTCCTGTCCAAACACAAAATTGTTGTTCGTTAGCACGAGATAGTAATGGTCATCGGTGAGCGGCTGTTCCAGCACATCCATGTTGTACGCTTGGGAGAGATCCACCGTCATCACGCCGCTGGTATGCGCTCCGAACTCAGTGCCGCTGAATACAGTCTCGCCAGAGGTTGGAACGATTTCTTCGGCGGTGGACCATTGCATCAGTCTCAACTGCGGCTGGAAACTCAGATTTTTATTTGATCGGTTTTCTACTTGAATTGATACGAGGCCATCCCCCACATAGGTGGCGGAAAGGCTCAAATCATCTCCGTCCAAAGAAGAAAACAGGCTGACCGCAAAGGCAGTCATTGTGAGGCAGCACACCATCACAGCCGCCATAAGCACAGAGGCTCCGATGGGACGGCGACAACGGGATACCAATTCAACGCCGGTTTTTTCCTCGAAAATGTCTTTTATGTTCTGCAAATTTGTTTTACTGAAAGAACTCATACTGTCCTCCTTCTGAGCGCGTAAGCATCTCACGCAATCTCCGTTTTGTTTGGTACAGCCGGTTGTCAATTTGTTTCACACTCATATCCAGCGCCAGCGCGATTTCTTTTGGCTTTTGATTGTAGTAATACCGGCGAATCAAAATTTCACGATCCGGTTCACCAAGAGCGTTGACTGACGCGAGCAAGGCTTTGCGCGTCTCCGCCTCTAAAACGGCATCCACAACACTGAGCTGGTCGATAAAGTCTGTATCTTCCAGAGGGAGTGTATTGCGCTTTGTTATTTCCCGATATCGGTTCACAGCCTGTGTGCGGGCAACGATAGACAGCCAGGTTTTCAGTTTTCCCCGCTGGTAATCGAATTTTTCCGGATGTTCCCATAAGTAGATGAATGTATCAGCAACACATTCCTCCACATCCTGAACTGACCCGATATGGCTCAAAACTGCCCCTGCCACCGACCACAACAATTTGGAATACTTTGTGATTATCTCGTTAATCGCTGCTTCGTTTCGATTTTTGATGGCTGTTATTATTTTTTCATCATTCAAAAACTTCACCTCCTGTGTTGATTGACCGGTCATGTATAGTACGTTAAAAAATGAAAAAACACTAAAATTTTTTGGAGCTTTTTGAGAACATCTACCTTGATTTATTCTACACCTATGCCATGGTGGGGACAGCGAGGGCGGCAGTCAGGATGGCTGCCGTTAGTGCGGCGGTAATACGTTTTTTCGTACTGGTCATGCTTTTTCCTCCATACATTTTTTGCCCCCCCCCGGTTCTCGTCGTTACAGGCTCCGTATCATTCGCCTCGCCGCAGACGGCAAGGCTCACTCACTCCGCTGATCCTCCTCTCCAAACCGCAACCGCTTCGCTAGGTTGCGGTTTGGTTCAAGCGGCGGCTTGTTACCTTCCGGACACCAGCGGCTACACAGCGGCGAACAGGCTGTCACGAGAGCCTTCCCTGGTTTACAGCGACACAGTTTTTGTGTACTCCCATCTTGCTCTCTCCACCTCCAGTTGGCGCAACTCTTTCTGCCGATGAGCATCCAGCACCTTTTGGAATGGTCGAATAGTGTATGCAGACTGCTGCTGTGGATGCTGTTACAGAAAAAATGGACAGCGCCGCTCGCTCCGCACAGGAACGGCTCAACGCTGTCTGGAATTGATTTTTAATTTGCCGGTCTACCGGAGTCTGTGCTTAAATATGGGGACTGCCTGGAACTTAGCTTTCCGATACGGAAGTCTGCGGCAGTTTATTTGGGTACCGCTACGATAATGCGGATTCGCCCGCCGGCGGAATAGCCCAAGTTGTCATACCAGCCGGTGAGGGCATAGTCCTCGGCATTTACCTGAGACAGGTCGGTCAGATAATAGCCCTGACCGCCAATGCTGTCCCGGAGCAGAACCTGGAGGTTTTCAGCGATTTTGTACTCCTTTCCGCCTCCCATGGCGCTGAGGGAGGACAGGCTGTCCAGGCTCACAGAAACCAGCTGCCGGATGCTCTTCAAGCTGTCCTTCTCATACACCAGCATGACCCCGCCGGTTTTGATGGCGTATTTGGCTCCACCACTGATATTTTGGACCTGGCCGTCCTGGATATAGGTGTAGCTGACGGAGATGTTCATCTCGCTGGAGTTGTCCTCGATCCCGCTGACATAGACGTAGGGCTGGGTATCACCGGTGACGTCCTGGAGCACCAGACGGTCGATCTCCCCGGCGGCGTTCAGGGTGTAATACCGGATATCGTCTCCGGACAGATTGCTCCCCGCCAGGCGGGAGGGATAGACGCGGGCATAGCCGCCGTTCTCGTCGGTGTCCAGTATCTGCACCCCGGCGGCGAATTTATAATTCCCCAGACCGGTCCCGTCTTTGCTGACCGTCCCCTCCAGCCGCTTCGTGGACAGACTTTTTACGACTGTCCCGGACTGGGTGGTGGAGACAGTGACCAGCTTTCCGCTGGAAAAAGCCGTACCGCTGTGGTAGAAGGTGCGTACCACCCCGTCGGTGCAGGCCACCTGGGTGGTTACCTGGGCAGAGGCGGTGGCGGAGCTGGTGGTAGACGCGGTGGAGGAGGCCTTGGTGCTGGACACCACCGAACCGTAGTAGACCGCCTCGTTCTCCAGAGCGCCGATGGCCCGGACCACCTCGCCGTTCATGCCCAGCAGCAGGGTAACCAGGTCCCCCTCCTGGAAGCTGCCCTGACTGGAGAGCTGCCAGGTGGCCTCGGAGGTACCGAGCTGATAACTCACACCGGCCACAGTAACAGCGGTGGGAGCGGCGGCGCTGGGGGACAGCCCGGTGAGTGTGCCCGTCACCCGGTCGTGATAAACCCACACCGTGTTCATATTGGCGTTGTAATAATAGACGTCATACTGCTGTACCGCCGACAGGGGGGAGGCAGTTCCGTTGTAGTACACCGTGCCGGGGGTGAAGGGCAGAGACAGGGAGGAGCTCTCCGCCACATAGGGGCCCTTGGTGTCGGCAGTCACCAGGGCGGAGTAGTCCACCTGGCCGTTGGTGACGGAGTAACCCAAGGTGGTTCCGTATACTGTCCCGGCGCCGGTCTTGGCAGTGAGGAGGTTGTAGAACAGGTTTACGCAGTCCTGTCTTGTCAGCTTGGACCCCTGCTTGGCGGATACGTCGTCCAGCAGGCCAAGGGAACTGGCTTTGGACAGTTGGGCGGCAGGGAAAGAGCCCTTTAATGTGCTGGGGTCGTAGTCCAGCATTTTCAGCAGGGCGGCGCAACCCTCCTCCAGGGAGATGGCCTGTTCGGGGCGGAAGGTGCCGTCCACATAGCCGGTCATCCAGCCCTGCTCAATGGCAAGGCGGACATAGCCGCTGGCCCAGTGGTCCCCCTTCAGGTCTTTGTACAGGGAGCTGCCGTAGCCCTCCGCCGAGTCTTTGTAAATAGATGCGGCCACCAGCATCTGGGCGAACTGAGCCCTTGTGACCTGACTGGTCAGATTGTCGCTTCCACTGAGGATGCCCAGGGCCTGGACCGCCTCCTCTTTGACGCTGGAACCGGATGCTCCCGTCCCGATGCATAGCAGGGAGAAGGTGAGGCAGAGGGTAAGGGTTGTGGAGAAAATGCGTTTTTTCATGGTCAAAACTCCTTATATCAATCGTAATGCAGCGCGTCGATGGGGTTGAGCCGCGCCGCCTTTTTGGCGGGGAGGTAGCCGAAGAGCACCCCGATGCCCGCCGAGATGCCGAAGGCCATCAGAACGGCGAACAGAGTGGGGGCCACGGTGAGGGCCTCCCCCATGAGCTTAGCCACCACCACAGTGGCCGCCGCCGACAGGAGATACCCCAGCCCGATGCCGATGACGCCCCCCAGGGCGCTGGTGACCGCCGCCTCGATGACAAACTGCTCCATGATGGTCCGCTCCTTGGCCCCCAGGGATTTGCGCACGCCAATCTCCCGGGTGCGCTCGGTGACGGAGACCAGCATGATGTTCATGATGCCGATGCCCCCCACCACCAGGGAGATGGCGGCAATCCCTGTCAGCACGCCCACCAGAATGTTGATCATCCCGGTCATGGTGTCCAGCAGCTCGGACATGGTGATAATGTTGTAGTAGTCGTCGCTGCCGAAAAAGTCGGTCAGCGCCCGCTCCAGCACGGCCTTACTCTGGGCCATGCGGTCCTCGTCCCTCATGGTGACCACGTAGCTGGACACCCGGCTGCCCCCCAATCGGGCAGCGGTGGAATAGGGGAGGTAGAGGCAGTCGTCGCTGCCCCCCTCGCTCATGGAGTCCTCCCGCTGGTCCAGCACTCCCACGATGGTCAGAGCCTGGCCCCCCACCCGGAGGGTCTGGCCCAGGGCATTTCCACCGAAATACGCCTGATTCACAAAGGCCCCCACCACACACACCTTGGCACGGGCGGCAATATCACTGTACTGGAGGCCCCGGCCCTGAGAAATAGTGTAGCCGTAGATATTATTGTAGTCCTCGCTCACCCCGGAGACCGAGGTGGAGGTGGTCTCAGTCCCGACCTTTACCCCGCCCGCTATGGACACAGTGGGAGAGCACAGCTCCAGCTCTTCAGGGTGGTCTGCCACGATGTCATACATGTCGTCCACCTCCATGGTCCGGGTGGCCCCCCGGGACTGGACGGAGACGGTTAAGGTGTTGGTGCCCATGCTGGAGAAGCTGTCGGCGATGTAGCGCTCCAGGCCGCTGCCCAGGCCTACGATGACGATCACCGCCGCCACACCGATGATGATGCCCAGCATGGTGAGCAGAGTCCTGACCTTGCTGGAGGCGATGTTTTTCAGGGCCAGGGAGAAGGATTCGGTGATTCTCATGTGTCCCCGCCCCCTCTCTGACGCCCCGCGGCCCCGGGGGTAACCACCGCCTCGGGGGCGTCGGCGGGGCCGTCGTACACCACCCGGCCGTCCTCCAGGCGGATGATCCGCTGGGCCTGGACGGCGATGGAGTTGTCGTGGGTGATGAGGACCACGGTGTGTCCCTGGTCGTGGAGGTCCTGGAGCATGGCCAGCACCTCCCGGCCGGTGCGGGAGTCCAGGGCGCCGGTGGGTTCGTCGGCCAGAATCACTGCCGGCTTTCCCACCAGGGCCCGGGCGATGGACACCCGCTGCTGCTGGCCCCCGGACAGCTCCATGGGCCGGTGCCGCCACTTGTCCCCCAGGCCCACCTGCTCCAGGGCGGTCCGGGCCCGGTCCCGGCGCTCGGCCCGGGGGACGCCGGCGTACATCAGGGGAATCTCTACATTTTCCAGCAGATTCAGCTTGGGCAGCAGGTTGTACTGCTGAAATATGAAGCCAAGCAGTTCGTTGCGGATCTCCGCCAGCTGGTTTTTGTTCATCCGGCCCACGTCCTGGCCGTTGAGGAGATAGGTCCCCTCCGAGGGCACGTCCAGACAGCCGATGATGTTCATGCAGGTGGACTTCCCCGAGCCGGAGGAGCCCACAATGGCGGTAAATTCCCCGGCTTCAATGGCAAATGAGATGTGGTCGGCGGCAGTGACCGTGCTGTTCCCCATGTGATAGTACTTGCACACATCCTGAAAGGTAATCAGCGCCATATCAGGACCCTCCCCGTCTGCCGCCGGGCCCGCCGCCGGACACTGCGACGTTGGGCATCCCGCCGCCGGGCATGGCTCCGCCCTCGAAGGCCACCCCGCCCATGCCGCCGGGCATTTTCACTATCCCGAAGCCGCCTGAGGAGGTGGTGGGGATGTAGGCTACCGTGTCCCCCTCCTGGAGGCCGGAGACAATCTCAATGTAGCTGCTGTCGCTGGTCCCAATCTCCACGGGGACGGAGCAGTACTCCCCGCCCTCCATGGCCGTGCCGTTGGCGGCGCTGGGGGAATCGGCGGTAACCAGCACGGTGTTCCCCCGGTTCAATGCTCCTGTGGGGATAGCCAGCACGCCGCTGGCGCTCTGGAGGGTGATGGCGGCGTCCACATTCATGCCGGGGAGCAGGCCCTCTGTCTCGTCAATGCGGACGGTGACCGGGTAGGTCGTCGTCCCCCCGGAGGAGGTCCCCGCCACGCTCACCTTGGTCACCACGCCGGTGTATATCTTCCCCTCCACCGCGTCGGCGGTGACGCTCACCTTCTGGCCCGCCTCAATGTGGGAGATATCCAGCTCGTCCACGCTGAGGGTCATGGTGAGGTAGCTCAGGTCGTAGATGGAGCACAGCACCTTGCCCGCCTCGCTGGTCTCGCCGGCCTTGTAGTTCTTGTCGATCACCGTTCCCCGGATGGGGGAGGTGATGGTGTAGTTATCCAGCTGGTCATACCGGCTCTCCAGGGACAGCTCCGCGTTGCGCAGGGAGTCGGCTGCGCTCCGGACGTTGTCCTCAACGCTGTCGCTGGTCAGGGTGAGGATGACGCCCCCCTTATTGACCCAGCTCCCCTCCTGGGCCCGGAGGTCGGCCACCTGACCGGAGACCTCCGCCGTGATGTTCTCCTCCGCGGCATATTGGAAGGAGGCGCTGCCAGCGCTGGCGCAGCCGTCCACCGTTACGGAGCCGGTCTGATTGACGGACAGGGCTCCGGGGTTGGGCACCTCCACCGTCACATAGCGGACGATCATGTTGCCCTCCAGCACCGTGTCCGCCTGATCGACCTTGGAGACGGTCCCCTCCAGTGTTTCGAAGGTGCTCTCCAGGGTGACCGAGGCGCTCTGGCCCACATGGAAGCCCTGCGTCTCGTCAGAGAGGAAGGGGACCTCCAGGGTCATGACGTCGGAGTTGCGCAGGGTGGCGATGGTCTGCCCGGCGGATACCTCGTCCCCCGCTTCCACCTCCAGAGAGAGGACCCGCCCCGCCTTGGGGGCGGTGATGGACAGCTTCTCCAGGTCCTTGAGCCGGCTGTCGTAGCTACGCTGGGCCTGGTCCAGGGAAATCTGGGCCTGCTCCAGGGTGCTGGACAGATCGGAGGCGTCGATGGTGTACAGCACCGTCCCCTCCTCCACCTGGTCCCCCTCCTCAAAGTCGGCAGTGAGGATGTTTCCCTCCGCCAGAGAAGTGACCGAGTAGGAGTTGGCCGCCTCCAGTGAGCCGCTGCCGGTAATCTGCGCGGTGATGTCCCGCCGCTCCACGACGGCAGTGGTATAGGTCAGGCCAACGGCGGCGGTGGATTGTCCGCCCCCCAGAAAGCGCAGCGCCACAGTCCCAGCCAGCACACAGGCCAGTACCGGGAGTATCACCCGCTTGCGCAGCAGCTTCTTGACCGAAATTCCCGACTGCCAGCCGGATTTCTCCTGCCCTGGGGCGTCCCGTTTTAATACAGGAAGTTTCATACCTGAGATCGTCCTTTCTGTTTCAAACTGATCCCATCCTAACAGGAAAATTTGAACAGTCGGAGGAATAAATCAAAACAAAAGCTAAACAACCGCCAAACATTTTGAAACGCCGTCAAAGAGGGCAGGCCTCTTTGACGGCGTTTTGGTTCTATTAACGGTTGAGACGGTAACCCGCCCCCCAGACTGTCTCAATTAGCTTGGGGTGGGCGGGGTCGTCCTCCACCTTGTCCCGGATGCGTCCGATGTGGACGGTGACGGTGGCGCTGTCCCCCACATACTCATATCCCCAGATGGTCTCGAAGAGCTTTTCCTTGGAAAAGACCACGTTGGGGTGCTCGGCCAGAAACTTTAACAGAGCGAACTCCCGGTTGGGCATTTTAAGCTCCTGGCCGCCTTTCATCACCTTCAAGCTCTGGGGCAGAATTCGGATGGTTCCCAGGTCGATGACCTCCGGTTCCGCCTGTCCGCCTCCGGTGAGACGGGCGTACCGGCTCAGGTGGGACTTCACCCGAGCCACCAGCTCCGCGGGGTCGAAAGGCTTAGGGATGTAGTCGTCCGCCCCTAGACCCAGGCCCCGAATTTTGTCCGCCGACTCGGTGCGGGCAGTGACCATGAGGATGGGGACATCGATCCGGTCCCGGATGAGGCGGCACACGTCACAGCCATTGCACCCGGGGAGCATCAGGTCCAGCAGTATCAGGGCGTAGCTGCCGTTCAGCGTCTCGGTGACTGCCTGCTGGCCGTTGTCCACCACAGTTACCTCATACCCCTCCAGCTCCAGATAGTCCCGCTCTAGCATGGCGATCTCCGGGTCGTCCTCAGCGATCAGCAGCTTGGCCATAGTCCCCCTCCTTTCTGGGAATCGCGATGGTAAAGGCCAATCCACCGTCATTTTCCGCCTGAATTGTCCCGTTGTGGGCTTCCACAATATGCTTGACGATGTATAGCCCCAGGCCGGTCCCCTCCCCGTTTTTGGAGCTTCGGGCCTGGTCCTCCCGCCAGAACTGCTCGAAGAGGTGGGGCAGGGATGCCTTCGACACACCCCGGCCATTGTCGGCGAACCGGATACAGATCCAGCCCTCTCGGCCCTCCACAGCCAGGGAGATGGACAGTGCCCCGGCCCCAGCATAGCGCAGGGCATTGTCCTTCAAATTGTTCAAGACCCGATACATCTGCTCCGGGTCGATCAGAGCTGGGTGGGTCCCCGGAGAGACGGACAGCTCGATCCCACCCCCTGTCTGCTCCAGCTCGGCCCCAGCTTCCGCCGCAAAGCGGGAGACAAACTCCCCCAGATCGGTGGGTTCGGGGAAAAGGGGCAGGTTTCCCGTCTCCATGCGGGAGAAGTAAAACAGCCGCTGGAGGAGCATGTCCATGTCACAGGCTTTGCGGTACGCGATATCCAGATACTGCCGCTGCCGCTCCGGGGTCTGGGCCACCCCGTCCCGCAGGCCCTTGATATAGCCCTTCACACTGGTGAGGGGGGTGCGCAGGTCGTGGGAAATGCCGGCCACCAGGTCGGTGCGGGCCTGTTCATAGGCGGCGTTTTTCTTTTGCTCATCCAATAGATGCTCCTGCATCCGGTTAAAGGCGGTGCACACCGAGGAAAATTCATCCCGCCCCGGGTAGTCAATGGGATGGGTGAAGTCACCCGCCCCGATGCGTCCAGCGGCCCGGGTCAGGGCGTCCACCGGCTGGAGCAGCTTTTTGAGCTGGTAGCGGGTAAATAGGGTGTTCAGCAGGAGGATTACCACAATGGCCGCCCCGCCGCTGAGGAACAGGGATAGGGTTATGGTCTTTATCCGGGGCCTGGGCCGGCCGGAGACTGCCGGATGGCTTGGAACAGCGATGCCCACCAGCTCCAGCTCACCCATCCCCCGGTCCAGCCAAACCATTCCCTCCTGGGTGGCGACGTTAATGCGCATCGCCTGAAACATCTCCTCCGCCTGCCGCTGGTAGTACCGGCCAAGAGCGTGGGTGGCCGCACCGTTTACCGCCAGCATGGCCACCAGCGCCACCAGAACTGATATGGTGTTATAAAAAAAGAGGTGCCGCCTGATCCGCATAGGGTTCCCTCCTGATGATTTAAATGCACCTCCATTATAATATGAAATTGTAAATAAATCAGGGTCGTATTCTAAACATTCTAGAAATTTTCTGTTGGTACAAAATTCTTCCTTGTTTACAGCATAGCAAATTTTGCGCCGGTGCGGGACTTGTATTTCGCAGTCCCCTGTGGTAAATTGTTACTTGCAAGGATGGAGGGTAATGATTGCCTATGGTAGCAAATTGTCCATTGACAACGATTTTGCCGGGGACGTTGTGCTGTAAGCAAAGACAGGTGGACTGTTTCAACACTACAAGCGGGATTTTGGAGTGGTAAAGCTCCCGATACGTGCTTCGTAATTTGGGCTTGACCCACACCGTGACCCACACGCGGAAAAAAGCGGACGGAAGCAACGGACGGGAAGGAGCCAAAGACCATGCTCCTCCGCAACAGAAAGGGCCCGAAAGTGCTGAACAGCAGCACTTCCAAGGCTTCCAATCACTTGGTAAGGACGGAGAGACGGGCCCATGTCGAAATAATACTGTCAAAAACGGGGAAGAATCTTCTGCAAAACCCGGATTCTTTTTGCAAATCAGCACTTTTCCTGCCGTTTTCAATTTGGCATTTTTGGCCTGACCACATATCTGCCCACAGACAGAAAAATCGGCCCACCTGGGAATTGTGTCCCTGGTGGGCCGTAAATTGGTTGTTAAGCCTCGATGCGCAGCTGTTGAAAATCGCCGTTATCCCATGATCCAAGCAATTCCCCAGCGGTATCCGGGCTCTCAAATC
>CAMTMZ010000018.1 GCA_947073765.1 uncultured Bacillota bacterium
TGCGGCTCCTGCCGCCCCCGCCGCCGGTGAGACCGCCGTGAAGAGTCCCATGCCGGGCAACATCTTTAAGGTGGAGTGCTCTGTGGGTCAGGCTGTCAGCGCGGGCGATGTGCTGGTGGTGCTGGAGGCTATGAAAATGGAGATTGAGGTGTCCGCCCCCGTGGCCGGCACCGTCAAGGCTGTGTCCGCCACCGTAGGCACCGCCGTAAACACCGATGACCTGCTGGTCACCATCGGTTGAAAGGAGGGGTAAAGTATGGGATTTTTTGCTGAAGTTTTAGGTAAGATTTTTGGAGGTTCCGGCTTTGCTTACCTCCCCGATGATTTCCGCCAGGTAATCATGATCGTCGTCGCCTGCCTGCTGCTCTATCTGGGCATCGGCAAGGGCTTTGAGCCCCTGCTGATGGTGCCCATCGCCTTTGGCATGCTGCTGGCCAACCTGCCCATGACCGGGCTGATCAACGAGCCTGTCTATGACGCGGCTACTCACAGCGGCACCGTAGGCTTTATGTGGGTGCTCTATCAGGGCGTCCAGTGGGCCATCTATCCGTCCATTATCTTCATGGGCATCGGAGCGATGACCGACTTTGGTCCCCTGCTGGCCAACCCCACCTCCCTGCTGCTGGGCGCAGCCGCCCAGCTGGGTATCTTTGCCGCCTTCCTGATGGCTCTGGTGTTGGGCTTTGAGCCCGCTCAGGCCGCCGCCATTGGCGTCATCGGCGGCGCCGACGGCCCGACTGCCATCCTGACGGCTTCCAAGCTGGCTACCAAGCTGCTGCCGGCCATCGCCATCGCGGCGTACTCCTACATGGCGCTGATCCCCATGATCCAGCCGCCTCTGATGAAGGCGATGACCACCAAGGAGATGCGCCAGGTCAAAATGAGCCAGCTGCGCCAGGTGTCTAAGACCGAGAAGATTATCTTCCCCATCGCGGTTACCATCTTCGTAATTCTGCTCATCCCTGACACCGCTCCTCTGATTGGTATGCTCATGCTGGGTAACCTGTTCCGTGAGTGCGGCGTCACCGACCGCCTGTCCGACACCGCTCAGAACGCCCTCATCAACATCGTTACGATTCCCCTGGGATTGTCTGTGGGCTTCAAGGCTGTGTATGACAGCTTCTTGACCTGGGAGACCATCAAGATCGTCATCCTGGGCCTGACCGCCTTCATGCTGTCCACCGCCGGTGGCCTGTTGCTGGGCGACCTGATGTATATCCTGACCAAGGGTAAGGTCAATCCTCTGATTGGCTCCGCCGGCGTGTCCGCCGTGCCCATGGCCGCCCGCGTGTCTCAGAACGTGGGGCAGAAGGAGAACCCCTCCAACTTCCTGCTCATGCACGCCATGGGCCCCAACGTGGCCGGCGTGATCGGCTCCGCCTGTGCGGCTGGTTTCATGATTAAGGTGTTCGGCGGTTAAGCTATTCTGATCCGAAAAACCGGCGTGTCGAAAGATACGCCGGTTTTGTCATAAAAAGGGGATGTGACGGCTGGGAAAAAAACTTGAAAAAATGGGAAAATACTCTTGCAATTGGAGAAGAGCTGTGCTATAATAAGCAAGCTGTCGAAGTGAGATCCTTTAGCAGTATGCGGCTGTAGCTCAGTTGGATAGAGTGACTGGCTACGAACCAGTAGGTCGGGGGTTCGAATCCCTTCAGCCGTACCACGTCGGAGTAAGCGTCATATCGCTTGCTCCGACTTTTTTAAAAGTCAAAGAGTACTCATTGTGCTCCTCCTCTCTAAACCGGACCCGCTGATAGGCTCCGGTTCGGGTGCGGACTAGTAAAGCCTCATAAACGACCCTGCCTGATCTGAACAGGCTATTGTCAGTTGTCGGATTCGGCAGGATTGTTCATTTTCCAGAGCTCTTGATATGTCAAGAGGTTTTTAGACTTTTCTGCTTTTGGATAATCGACGATATGATTGAGTAATATGAAACCGCAGCAGCGCCACAGGCTTGTTGAAAGCCTGTGGCGCTGCTGCGGTCGAAAATGTTACGGCAAGGGATAAGTACTATCTTTTTTGTGAGCGGCGCCATATTTTCATGCGTTGCGCGTCTCGGATCAAATCTTCCCGGAAATCTGGGTGTGCGATTGAAATGATACGCTCCGCCCGTTCCCAGGTTGAGGCCCCCTTGAGGTTCACCATGCCGTACTCGGTGACCAGGTAGTGGAGATTGCACCGGGTGTCCGTCACCACAGACCCCTCCTTGAGGACCGGGCAAATCCGGCTTTTCAGGGTGCCGTCCTTATCAGTCGTTGTGGAGGAGCAGCAGATAAAACTTTTGCCTCCCTTGGACAGATAAGCGCCCAGCACAAAGTCTTGCTGCCCCCCGGAGCCGCTGATGTGGCGGATTCCTGAGCTCTCCGCATTTACCTGGCCAAACAAGTCCACATCCACCGCATTATTGATGGAGATAAAATGATCCAACTGGGCAATTGTGCGGGCATCGTTGGTATAGCCCACAGAGGCGGCAAAGCAGTCCGGATTCTCCCGCAGATAGTCGTAGAGCTTCTGTGTCCCCGCACCAAAGGCATACACCTGCCGCCCGGTATCAATGGCCTTTCTGCGGCCGGTAATTTTTCCGGCCATGGCCATATCCACAAAGGCGTCTACATACATCTCTGTATGGACACCAAGGTCCTTCAAGTCCGATTGCGCAATAAGTGATCCCACGGCGTTGGGCATTCCCCCAATCCCCAGCTGGAGACAGGCTCCGTCCGGAATCTGAGAGACGATCAGACTGGCAACTTTGCGGTCCACATCCGACGCAGGCGCGGCGGGCAGTTCCTGCAGAGGAGGATTGTCCCCCTCGACCACCATGTCAACTTGACTGATGTGGATGCGCGCGTCCTCTCCCCCGCAGCAGCGGGGGTAGTTGACGTTGACCTCCAGAATGGTCACCTCCGCCCGTTCAAACAGAGCCCGCAGGTGGGAGGCGTTCAAGCCGCAGCTGAAATATCCATCCTCATCCATGGGAGACACCTGGACCATGGCCACATGGACTGAATCCACATTTTCCTGATAGTAGCGGGGCAGCTCTGAGTAGCGCAGCGGAATATAATAGGCCACGCCCTCGTCTATGAGCCTGCGCTCCAGTCCACCCATGTGCCAGGAGTTCCAGATAAAGTGCTCCGCGGTATCCGGAACCGAAAGGATAGCGGGACGGGACATAAGCACTGCCCCCCGCACCTTTACGTCAAAAAGCTGGTGATACCGGGCGGCCAGGGCCCGATCCAGCGCGTCCGGTGCACAGGTACACCAGCCGTAGTCGATCCAATCTCCGCTTTTGACGACTTGAACCGCCTCTCCGGCGGAACGGAGCCTGGCCTGATATTCCCTTTGATAATCCATGATTTCTCCTCTTCCGTATTAGTGCGTCCAGGCGGCGTGTCAATCCTGCTGAGCCAGCCTCTGGTAGGACGCATATCGGAGCTTGGCTTCACGCTCCGCCTGTTCAAACAGGACCCTGGCATTTTCCGGGAATGCGTTCTGGAGCGCGGCATAGCGCACCTCACCCTCCAGGAACTGCTGAAAGTCCAGCGTGGGCTCTTTAGAGTCCAGTGTAAACTTACCGCTCTCCTTGGAGGGATCATACCGGTACAGCGGCCAATATCCGGCCTCCACCGCCCGCTTCATCTCCGCCTGGGACTGATGCATGCCGGATTTGATGCCGTGGTTGATACAGGGGGCGTAGGCGATCACCAGCGAAGGGCCAGGGAAGGCCTCCGCCTCCGTGATGGCCTTCATCAGTTGGTTTGGGTCGGCGCCCATGGCGACGCTGGCGACATAACAGTTTCCATAGGCCATCATCATCTTGCCCAGATCCTTCTTGCTGCTGCTCTTGCCGGCTGCCTGGAACTGCGCCACCGCCCCCAGCGGCGTAGCCTTGCTGCTCTGGCCGCCGGTATTGGAATATACCTCCGTATCCACCACAAGAATGTTGATGTCCTCACCCATGGCGATTACATGGTCAAGACCGCCAAAGCCGATGTCGTAGGCCCAGCCGTCTCCGCCGTACATCCAGACGGGCTGCTTGGCCATATGCTCCGGGTGGCGGAGGATCAAGGTCTGTAGCTCGCCGGCGCGGCCTGAGAGTGCGCAGTCCTTCAGGGCGGCGATCAGTCTTTCAGAGGCGGGCATGGACGCATTCACGTCGGAGAACGTGTCCAGCCACTCTGTGATGGCTGGATTCAGGGAGGGTTCCAGCGCCTTCAGCTCCTCGATCCACGCACGGACCTTGTGCCGCTGCTGCTTCACCGAGAGATACATCCCCAGGCAGAATTCCGCATTGTTTTCAAACAGGGAGTTGCTCCAGGCGGGGCCCCGCCCCTCTTTGCTGACAGTATAGGGAATAGAGGGCATTGCCGCGCCCCAGGCCTGAGAACAGCCGGTGGCGTTGGCCCAATACATGCGGTCACCGTAAAGCTGGGTCAGGAGCTTCGCGTAGGGGGTCTCCCCACAGCCGGCACAGGCACCGGAGAACTCGCACAGAGGTTGGCGGAACTGGCTGCCCTTGACTGTTTCAGCCTGAAATACATCCTTGTCGCAGATTGTCAGGCCGT
Source organism: uncultured Bacillota bacterium (assembly GCA_947073765.1). Lineage (GTDB taxonomy): Bacteria > Bacillota > Clostridia > Oscillospirales > Oscillospiraceae > Lawsonibacter. The sequence continues at coordinate 4,566 of CAMTMZ010000018.1, forward strand.
ATTCCCAAGCTGGGGTGACAGACAGCTCACGGGTCACCGTCTCCATCCGCAGGGCTTTGCCCGCCATGGGGCAGGACGCGGCGCAGCAGCCGCAGCCGGTGCAGTCCATTTCGCTGATCTGAAGGGAGAAGGAATAACCATTTGCTCCCTTCGCGGGAACAGTGATAAAGTCCTTCGGTGCGTTGGCCGCCTCCTCTTCGTTCAGCAGATAGGGGCGGATGACGGCGTGGGGACAGACAAAGGAGCAGCGATTGCACTGGATGCAGGTGGCGCTGTCCCAAACGGGGAGCTGGGCCGCGATGCCGCGCTTTTCATAGGCGGTGGTGCCCAGCGGCATGGTGCCGTCCTCATAGCCGATAAAGGTGGAAACCGGAAGCTCGTCGCCCTTTTGTGCGTTGCAGGGCCGCAGGATATTCCGGATAAAGTCGGGGACCTCTTTTTCCTCCGGTTCGGGGGTATCGGCGCAGGTCCTCCAGCTTTCCGGAATTGGGACCTCCACCACAGACTCCGTGCCTTTGTCGATCGCGGCCAGATTCTTCTGGACTACCGCTTCACCCTTCTTTGCAAAGGACTTTTCCGCCGCCTTTTTCATGTAAACGATGGCCTCTTCCTGGGGGATGATATTGGCCAGACGGAAAAAAGCCGCCTGCAGGACCATACTGGCATGGCCGCCCAGCCCCAGGAGCTGGGCAATGGAGTTGGCGTCGATAATGTACAGCTTCGCCTGCTTTTCCGCCAGCCCACGCTTCACCTGGCCGGGCAGCATAGCGTCCAGCTCCTCCGGCGTCCAGCGGCAGTTCAGCAAAAAGGTGCCTCCGGCTTTCAGCTCGGAAACGATATCATATTTGCCAAGGAAGGACTGGTTGTGGCAGGCTATGAAATCCGCCTCCTTTACCAAATAGGAGGAGAGAATTGGTTCATCGCCAAAGCGCAGGTGGCTGCGGGTGATACCAAAGGACTTTTTGGTGTCGTACTCAAAGTAGGCCTGAGTAAACAGATCGGTGTTGTTTCCAATGATCTTAATGGAGTTTTTATTGGCGCCTACGGTGCCGTCGCTGCCCAGACCCCAAAACTTGCAGCTGACCATCTTTTTGTGGGAGAGCGGCAGGCTGGGGCCGACGGGAAGGGAGCGATGGGTCACATCGTCCTCGATGCCGACAGCAAAGCCGTTCATGGGGACATCCTGAAGCAGATGGTCAAATACCGCTTTGATCTGCGCTGGCGTGGTATCTTTGGAGGCCAGTCCATACCGGCCGCCGCAGATATACGGGGCATCCTTGCGGTTGGCGAAAGCCGAGCAGACCGCAAGGTACAGCGGCTCTCCTGGGGCCCCCATCTCCTTGCACCGGTCCAGAACGGCGATTTTTTTGACAGTTTCAGGCAGCGCCTTCAAGAAATGCGCGGCAGAGAACGGGTTGAACAGGTGCACCTGCAGGAACCCCACCTTTTCCCCCAGCCCGTTCAGGTACTGTGCCGTCTCCCGGGCGGCCCCGCTGACTGAGCCCATGGCAACCACGACACGTTCGGCGTCCGGCGCGCCGTAGTAGTTAAAGAGATGGTAGTCCTCCCCGGTCACCGCGTTGATCTGGGCCATATAGTCCTCCACCACGGCCGGAAGGGCGTCATAGAAGGGATTGTTGGCCTCCCGGAACTGGAAATAGACGTCCGGATTCTGCACCGTGTTCCGCAGGGAGGGGTGATAGGGGTTCAGGGCGGATTCACGGAAACTGCGCACCGCGCCCCAGTCCAGCATCTTTCCAAATTCCTCATAGGGAATGGCGCGGATTTTCTGGATCTCGTGGGAGGTGCGGAAGCCGTCGAAAAAGTGCAGGAAAGGAATGCGCGTTTTAACAGCGGCCAGATGGGCGATGCCGGCCAGATCCATAACCTCCTGCACGCTGCCTGTGGACAGCATGGCAAACCCGGTCTGGCGGCAGTTCATCACGTCGCTGTGATCGCCGAAAATGGACATGGCATGGGTGCCCACCGTGCGGGAGGCCACATGGAGTACGGCCGGCTGGCGTGTGCCGCTGATTCGGTGCATGGTGGGGATCATCAGCATCAGCCCCTGCGAGGAGGTAAACGTGGTTGCCAGGGAGCCGGCTTCCAGCGCGCCGTGCACCGCGCCGATGGCTCCCGCCTCCGACTGCATCTCCACCAGGGTGACTGGCTGGGTATACAGGTTCTTCCGGCCGTTGGCGGCCCACTCGTCCGTTTTTTCCGCCATGGGGGAGGAGGGCGTGATGGGGTAGATCGCAGCGACCTCAGAGAAGGCATATGCCACATATGCGGCAGCTTCGTTGCCGTCTACAACTATGATTTTATCGTTGTGCATTTTCACCAATCCTTTCTCTCCTTTATATCGTCCGCATGGGCAAAAACATAATGGGCAAAGCGCAATTTACACAGCTGTAATTCTCATTTGTACAGAGAACATAATCTCTCTCTCCCCGCTCACACAGCAGCCAGACTCCACATCGCTGCCCCAGCTGTCAATGCCGCCCACACCCCGCATGGCGCCGCACACGGTTACTACAGTGCGGACGGGGACAGGCAGTTCCCACCGGTGGGCGGCCTGTTCCAGCTGCTGGGGGGTGTAGGGGATGGCAGAGAAGGCGAAGGGACTGTCTCCCATCTCCAGCGTCAGTTTGGCCCCGCTGGCCATGCACAGCACAGCGGCCCGGGTGTCCGCATGACACCCGCACTCTTGAGGTACCAGGTAGGCGGGGATGTGGGAAACCTCCCGATGCCAGCCGAAGACGCCCCCTTTTTTTCGGTCGGGATAGGTCTCGCCGGACAGGCCCAGCCACTCCACCCGTTCCACCGGCTCCGGTGTGGAGAAGCGCAGACCCAGCAGAGGCAGCCCGGGACGGTTCGGTGCGCCGTGGTAGTGAACGGACACAGTTATGCGGCCTGTGTTCTCCACTGTGTAAGTGACTTCCGTACACAGGCCGGGCACAGCGGGGGCGGTATAGCGAAAGCGGATGGCGGCCCGCTCCGGGCCTTCCTCCAGTAGTTCAATCTTTTCACATTTTTGCCAGCCGTCTGCCGCGGCCCAGATGGAGCTGTCCAGGGCAAACCCGTTTCCCAGGTCATTTTCCGTGGGGGCGCGCCAGTAGGCGGGGCGTGGGGGGCGCCACAGCCACTCCTGGCCCCCGCTGACCAGAGAGACCGGCCCTCCCTCTGAGTAGGAGAATAAAATCTCGAAGCTTTCCCCCTGTATACCCAAAGCGCCGTCCCCGTGGGTGATTCGAAGGGGATTTTTTTTGATCTTTGGGGCCGGCAGAGTTAGAACAGACTTCGCCCGCCGGTTGGCTTTGTCATGGGCCAGACGCTCTTGGGGAGAGGAATACCAGTACCGCACCTCCTGCATGGCGGGCTTTTCCGTGCCGTCGGCAAAGACGATACCGTTTCCGCTGAAGGCGTAGTCGGTCTGCCGCTCGCCAAAGTCTCCCCCGTAGCCCAGCACCCGGCGGCCATTGCAGTCGGTGTGCCATAGGGCCTGGTCCATATAGTCCCAAATGAAGCCCCCTTGATACTGTGGGAACTCCTCTTCCAGGCGGATATAGCGCTCCATGCCGCCCAGGGAGTTGCCCATGTTGTGCATGTACTCACACAGGATAAAGGGCTTTTCCGGTTTGCTCTCCAGATAGTTGCGGATTTCCTCCGGCGGGGCGTACATCCGGCTCTCCACGTCGGAGATGCGGTCAAATTCCCGGCAGTGGAACACCCCCTCGTAGTGGACTAGCCGGCTGGGGTCGTTCTCCCGAAAAAATTCCGCCATAGCCAGAAGGTTCTCGCCGGCGTAGGACTCATTGCCGCAGGACCAAAACAGGATGGATACATGGTTTTTGTCCCGCTCAAACATAGACCGGGCCCGGTCCACCACGCAGTCCCGCCACGAACACAGACTCCCCGGCACATTCCAGGATGGCTCCACCTTCCCCAGTTTCTGCCAGGAGCCGTGGCTCTCCAGATTGGCCTCGTCCATCATGTAAATGCCGTTCTGGTCACACAGGTGGTACCACGCCGTCTGGTTGGGATAGTGACAGGTGCGGACCGCATTGATGTTGTTTCGGCGGAAGATCTCCATGGCGGTGTTCATATCCGCCAAGCCGATGGACCGGCCGGTATCCGGGTTCCACTCGTGGCGGTTAACGCCCTTGAGCATCAGCCGCTCACCGTTGAGGAGCATCAGGCCGTTTTTCAGCTCAAACCGGCGAAAGCCGATGTCATAGGGGATCACCTCACAGACCCTGCCGTTCGCTCCAGCCAATGTCAGCGTCACCCGGTACAACTCCGGGTGGTGATGGTCCCAGGGACGGACATGTTTAAAGCGGAAGGGCTGGCTGCGCAGGTATTCGCCCTCGGCTGTCAGCTCCAGAGGGCCGTCAAACAGCGGCCCATCAGCGGGATGGGTCAGGCGCATATGGGCCGCGGCCCCCGCTGTCTCCCCCTCCAGCAACAGACGGACGGACAGCGTGCCGGTGGTGTTGTCCTCCTCCAGCCCTGCCTGGAACCACAGGTCCGCCAGGTGAGTACCGGGCTTGGCGTAAAGAAACACTGTCCGGAAGATGCCGGAGAACCGGAAAAAGTCCTGATCCTCAATCCAGGCGGCACTGGAGCGCTTATACACCTCTACACACAGCCGGTTGCCTGTCTCTCGGATGTAAGGGGTCAGATCGAAGTCAGAGGGAGTGAAGCTGTCCTCAGCGTAGCCTACAAAGCAGCCGTTGAGCCAGACACAGCACGCCTGCTCCACCCCCTGTAAACTGATGCAGATCCGCTTCCCTAGAAGGCCGGGCTCCAGGTCAAACTCCCGGACATAGCTGCCCACGGGATTGTCCTCCCAGTGGATCTCCGGGGGGCGCAGCTCCGCATGCCCATCCCAGGGGTAGAGCGTGTTGATATATTGGATCTGCCCATACCCCTGCAGCTCCATGTGACCAGGGACCTGGATGGTTCCGAAGCCGGAGTCATCAAAGTCCTCCTGCCAGAAGTCCGCCGGACGGTCCGCGGCCCGGGGACTCCAGGCAAAGCGCCACCTGCCGTCCAGAGACTGGCGCAGGGAGGTCGTGCCCTGTTTCAGTTCTTCAAAATCTGCATAGCACACATGGTCAGAGTGGGCGTTCAGGCGGTTTACCTGGAACACAGTTGGATCTGTCAGCCAGTTGAGATCAGCTCGCATGATCATCATTTCTCCTGCCATACTTGATAGTCCGGAATACCGGGCAGCGTTTTTATCGTGTTTTCTACAGAGCGGTCCCTAATTAACTTATTTGACAGCCTTCACAGGAATCACAGGCAGGGAACTCTTTTGGGTCATAGGCAATTCCCTGCCGGTCGTAGTAGTCCTTCACCGCCGCTCGGATCGCCTCCTCTGCCAGCACGGAGCAGTGGAGCTTGTGGGCGGGCAGACCATCCAGCGCCTCGGCAACCGCTTTGTTGGTGAGCCGCAATACCTGTTCCAACGGCTTGCCCTTGATCAGTTCAGTAGCCATTGAACTGGACGCGATGGCGGAGCCGCAGCCAAAGGTCTCAAACTTTACGTCAGAGACAATACCGCCCTCAATTTTGAGGTAGATTTTCATAATATCTCCGCAGACGGCGTTGCCCACCTCGCCCACACCGTCCGCGTCCTCAATCACACCCACATTCCGGGGATTGCGGAAGTGATCCATTACCGTTTCACTATAAAGCGCCACAACAAAACCTTCTTTCTTTTATAGAATAAACTCTTTTTTGCCGCTGACTTTGTCTTTCCACAGCGGGGATATATTACGCAGATAACCCACAACTTCCGGGACAGCCTTCAAGATTGCGTCCACGTCAGCTTCGGTATTATCCTCGCAGAGAGACAACCGCAGGGATCCGTGGGCCACCTCGTGAGGCCGGCCAATGGCCAGCAGGACGTGGCTGGGATCCAGAGAACCGGAGGTGCAGGCGGACCCGGAGGAGGCGCAGATGCCCCGGTCATCCAGCAGCAGGAGCAGGCTCTCCCCCTCAATCCCCTCAAAGCAGAAGCTGACGCTGCCGGGGAGCCGGTTTATCGGGTCGCCGTTGAGGGCGGAGTGGGGAATCCGGGAGAGTCCCGCAATGAGAAGATCCCGCAGGACAGCCACCTTGGCGGCGTTTTCCTCCATGTGGGCGCAGGCATTTTCCAGCGCCGCCGCCATGCCCGCAATGGCCGGGACATTCTCTGTTCCGGCCCGCCTGCCCCGCTCCTGGGCGCCGCCCTCAATAAGATTAGCCAGCGGGATTCCCCGCCGGGCGTAAAGCGCGCCAATCCCTTTGGGGCCGTGGAATTTGTGGGCGGAGAGGGAGAGCATGTCGATGTTCTGTGCTCCCACATCAATAGGCAGGTGGCCCGCCGCCTGCACCGCGTCGGTGTGGAAGAGGACGCCCCGTTCCCGGCACACCGCGCCGATCTCAGAGATGGGCAGAACGGAGCCAATCTCGTTATTAGCGTACATGATGCTCACCAAAGCCGTGTCTTCCCGGATGGCCTCCTCCACCTGCCGGGCGGTAACGCTTCCCAGTGCTCCCACGGGGAGAAGTTCCACCTGGAAGCCCTCGGCCTCCAGCTTTTTCAGGGTATGCAGAACGGCGTGATGCTCAAAGGCAGTGGAGATGATGTGCCGTTTGCCCTTTCGAGCCCCCAGTAAGGCGGCGGAGCGGATAGCCTGGTTGTCCGCCTCACTCCCCCCGGAGGTAAAGGTGATCTCCCGGGAAGAAGCTCCAATACAGACGGCAATTTGCTCCCGGGCGCTCTCCAGGGCCTCTTTCGCCCGTTGGCCCAAGCCGTATAGGCTGGAGGGGTTGCCCCAGTTTTTTTCCATACAGCGCAGCATGGCGTTGATGGAGGCCCCGCTCATTTTCGTAGTGGCCGCGTTGTCCGCGTAAATCATAAATATCCTTTCCGAACGGAAGCGCGCCGACACGTTCACCGGCGTGTTCGCTCTATACCCAGTCCGCAAAAAGCGGCGTAGACAAATTTCCAGATGACGGTGCAAGTATATTCCGGAAAACCCACTTTGTCAATAGGTATAAACCTGTTTCTTGAAACCCCGGCTGCCTTGTGATATGATGTGAATACATTAGGAGGGGTAGCCATGACGCTCCAGCAGTTGAAATATGTGATTGCCATTGCGGACAGCGGCTCCGTCAATTCCGCCGCTAAGAGTCTATACATCTCCCAGCCCAGCCTGTCCAGCGCGGTGAAGGAGCTGGAGGAGGAGACCGGCTTTGAGCTGTTCCGCCGGTCGAATCGGGGCGTGACAGTGACGGCGGAGGGGGAGGAATTTCTCAACTACGCCCGCCAGATCTGTGAGCAGTACGCCCTGCTGGAGGGCCGCTTTGCAGCTGGGCGGTCCAAAAAGAAGTTTTCCGTCTCCACCCAGCACTATACCTTTGCCATCAACGCCTTTGTGGAGATGGTTCGCAAGGTGGGAATGGAGGAGTATGAGTTCTCCATCCTGGAGACCCGGACCTATGAGTGTGTGGAGAATGTTCGGGACTATAAGAGCGAACTTGGCATTTTATATCTGGACGATTTTAATGAGAAGTATCTCACCAAGCTTTTTGAGGAGAACAATTTGGAGTTTCACCCACTGCGGGACTGTTCCACCTGTGTCTATCTCTGGGGGGAGCATCCCCTGGCTGGCTGTGGTCAGCTGACCATGGCTGACCTGGAGCCCTATCCCTGCATTGCCTTCGAAATTGGGAAACAGAACTCCCTGTTCCTGTCCGAGGAGGTGATGAGCACTTATCAATACCGGCAGCTGATCCGGGTCAGCGACCGGGCCACAGTACTCAATCTGCTGAAAGGGCTCAATGGCTACACCCTGTGCTCCGGCATTATCTGCCGGCCTCTGAACGGCTCTGAATACACCACCATTCCCTTGGCAGAGGGGGGCGTCATGCACATTGGCTATATCCAGCGCCGGGGCAGCCGGCTCAGCCGGCTGGGAGAGCTCTATCTCCAGGAGGTGCGCAAGTCCATCCTGCTGTGAATTCAATTTTGTTATAGCTTTATTCTATAACCCGCCCCTGTTTTTGGGTATTAACACCTGGGGCGGGTTTTGTGCTATCCTTTGGACACGCCAAAGGAAAAGAGGAGAGCGCATGATTCGGTTGGAGCATGTCTCAAAACGGTTTGAGGCTGGAAAACATACGGTGGAGGCGGTAAAGGACGTCACCCTCCACATTGAACAAGGGAAGATAGCCGGAATCATCGGTTTTTCCGGGGCTGGTAAGTCTACCCTGGCCCGGTGCATCAATCTGCTGGAACGACCGACCGAAGGAAAGGTGATCGTGGGGGGTGCGGAGCTCACCGCGCTGAGCGAACGGCAGCTGCGGGAGAAACGAAAGAAAATCGGCATGATCTTCCAGCATTTTAATCTCTTCGCCTCCCGGACGGTATACGGCAATGTGGCCTACCCCCTAAAGGGAAAAAGCAAAAAGGAGATCGACCAGAAGGTCCGCTCCCTGCTAGAGCTGGTGGGGCTGGCGGACAAGGCGGAGGCCTATCCATCCCAGCTGTCCGGAGGCCAGAAGCAGCGGGTGGCCATCGCCAGAGCTCTGGCCAACGATCCGGAGGTTCTCCTCAGCGACGAGGCCACCAGCGCCCTGGACCCGGAGACCACCCGGTCCATTCTTCGGCTGCTGAAAGAGGTCAATCGCACCCTGGGTGTTACCATCGTGGTCATCACCCACGAGATGCAGGTCATTAAGGAAATCTGCGGCCAGGTGTACGTCATGGAGGGCGGTCAGGTTGTGGAGAGCGGGGACGTGTTCCAGGTGTTTGCCTCCCCCCGTCAGGCCGTCACCCGCAGGTTTGTAGACAGCACCTCCAGCCTCTCCCGCATCCGGGAGCTGCTAGACGACCCGGCCCGGCCCATTCAGCTGCATCCCGGCGACTGGCTGCTCCGGCTGAACTACCTGGAGCGCAGCACCTCCGAGGCGCTGATCTCCACGCTGTCCCGACAGTTTGAGCTGGATATTAACATCCTGCTGGGCAGCATCGAGCTCATCGACGGCAACCCACTGGGGGGACTGGTGGTCATCGCCGGGGGCGGACATGATAAAATAACCGCTGCGGCGGACTACTTATCCGAACGAAATGTACTGGTGGAGGTGATTTCCCATGGCTGACCTGCTGAATCAGATCATTCCCGATGTGGCTGCCCGCTCTGACCAGTTGTGGCGGGCCTTCTGGGAGACCATCCAGATGGTGGGTATCTCCGGAGTCATCTCTCTGGCGCTGGGGGTTCCTTTCGGGGTGCTTCTGTTCACCACCCGGGAGGGGGGGATTCTGCAAAACCGGCCGGTGAATTTTATACTGGGGAGGATCTGTGATTTCTTCCGCTCCATCCCCTTCATCCTGCTGGCTATGGTGCTGCTGGGCCTGAGCCGCCTGTTGGTGGGCACCGCTATCGGCGTGCGGGGGGCCATTATCCCCCTGGTATTCGGCACGATTCCTTTCCTGGGGCGGCAGGTGGAAAGCGCCCTGGCGGAGGTCCCCGCGGGCCTCATTGAGGCGGCCCAGTCTATGGGCTCCTCCCCCTGGGAGATCATCCGCCGGGTCTACCTGAGAGAGGCGGTCCCCGGTATCACCCGGGGTGTGACCATCACCATCGTCTCCCTCATCAATTTCACCGCCGTGGCCGGTACCATCGGCGCGGGCGGACTGGGAAACTTCGCGATTATGTATGGCCACAGCAAGCATCTTCCCCAGATTCTCTGGACGGTCATACTCATCATTGTCATTTTGGTGAGCGCCGTTCAGGCGGCGGGCAGCTATATCGCCAGAAAGGCGTCCCACTAAATTGTCTGTTTTCCCATCTTCGAACCGGGATAATGGAATATTTGCCCTATTAAAGGAGGAACTTAATATGAAAAAGAAGAACGTACTTTCTCTTGCGCTGTCTGCGGCCCTGGCCCTGTCTCTGGCCGCCTGCGGCGGGAACGGCGGCAGCTCCAGCCCCGTCTCCGGCTCTCCCGCCAGCAGCTCCAGCGGCGAGTCCATCGTGGTTAAGGTGGGCGTGGTGGGAGCCAATAACCAGCAGTGGGACACCGTGAACGAGCTGCTGGCTAAGGAGAACATCAAGGTGGAGCTTGTGGAATTTGCCGAGTACAAGCTGCCCAACAACGCCCTGGATGCCGGGGAAATCGACTTGAACGCCTTCCAGCACAAGGCCTACCTCCAGAAGGAAATTGACGACCTGGGTTATGACGTGGCTGTTCTGGGCGATACCATTGTGGCTCCCCTGTCTCTATACTCCAACAAAATTACCGACGTCAACCAGCTGAAAGAGGGGGACAAGATCGCCGTCCCCAGCGACCCCACCAACGAGGGACGGTGCTTCAAGATTCTGGAGTCCGCTGGACTGCTGGAGGTGGATCCCGCCGCCGGGTACATGCCTGAGCTGAAGGATATCACCGCCAATCCTCTGAAGCTGGAATTTATAGAGGTGGAGGCCGCCAACACAGCCAGCCTCCTGCCCGATGTGGCCGCTGCCTTTGTCAACGGGGCCCACGCGATCGACAACGGCCTGAAAATTGATGAGGCCGTCTACACCGAGCAGGTCCAGCCCGGCTCTGACAACCCCTACATCAATATCATCGCCTGCCGTGCCGGTGACCTGGACGACGAGGTCTACAAGAAGGTATTGGCCGCCTACCAGTCTGAGGAGACCGCCCAGGCTATCCGTGAGATCTATCAGGGCACCTATATCCCGGCGTTTTAACGCTGTTCCCGCCCCTTCTCGGGGGCGGGGACAAATTATAATCTTGAGGTGAATCAATATGGCAATCCATCCGCTGATCGAACAGGATCGGGACTATATCATATCCCTGCGCCGCTGGTTCCACAGCCACCCGGAGCTGAGTTTGAAAGAGTACAATACCGCGGCCAGGGTCGAGGAGGAGCTGAACGCCATCGGCATCCCAACCCGCCGGGTGGGAGAGACCGGTGTGCTGGGGACTATCCGGGGAGGCCGGGGATCAGGCAGAAAGATTATTCTCCGGGCGGACATAGACGCCCTGCCCATTCAGGACGAGAAAACTGTCTCCTACGCATCTCAATGCCCCGGAGTGATGCACGCCTGCGGCCACGATGCCCATACCGCCGCCCTTCTGGGGGCGGCCCGGGCACTGAAACGGCTGGAGGAGGACCTTTTGGGAGAGATCAGTCTGGTCTTTCAGCCCGGGGAGGAGTACGGCGCGGGCGCCGTCCTTTTCCTGCAAGACGGCGCCCTGGAGGGTGCGGACCGCTCCTTCGGCATTCATATGCAATCCAACCTGCCGGTAGGGCAGGTGGCCATGAATCCGGGAGCGGAGAACGCCTCTGTGGACCACTTTACCATTCGAATACAGGGCAGAAGCGCCCACGTCTCCACCCCCGAGCTTGGGGCGGACGCCCTCTATGCGGCCGCCCAGATCGTCACTGCCCTCCAAAGCATTGTGGGGAGACTGAAAAACCCCACTGACCCCGCCCTCATCGGGGTAGGAGTGCTCCGCTCCGGCGAGGGATACAATATCGTGGCCCGGGAGGCAATCATTGAGGGGACCGTGCGATGCTTTTCGGAAAAAACTCGGACCATGCTCAACAGCAAGATTGGGGATACTGCCCGGAGTGTGGCCGCTCTGTACAATACTGTGGCTGAGATTGAGACCGAGTCCTTTACCCGGGCCCTGATCAACAACGCCGAAGTTTATGCTGAAACTGTCCCGGTGATTGAGAAGGTGGTAGGCAAAGGAAATTTGTTTCCCAAGGAGCTGTCTCTGGGAGGCGACGACATGGCGGAGATTATCGCCGCCGTTCCCGGGGTCTACGCCTTTGTGGGCAGTGGCAGCGATGCCGCTCCCGGTTCCCAGCTAGCCCACCACACCCCGGGCTTCGACATTGACGAGAACTGTCTGCCCATTGCCTCCAGCCTATATGTGGAATCGGCACTGTTTTGGCTGAAACCAGACCTATAATTTCTGTGTTTTCCCGTTGTTTCTCCATAGCAGCAGCGGCACAGCAAGTCTCATAGGCCAGGAGTGGCAAGCTTGCGTGCCGCGCTTTTTGAATGTAAAAAGCCCCTCTGAAATACGAGATTTCAGGGGGGGGTTGGTCCGAGTGGGGAGACTCGAATTTACTTTTGCCCGAAAAATGCTGTAAATAGCCGTCAAAGAATCCAGTGATTGCAAGGGTTCCCAGCCACAAGGGGAAAATGCTGTTAATCTGCGTAAATCGGCTAAAGGGAAAAATAAGGGAAAACTTTTTACTCATGATGTCCCATAAATAGGACAGTAAATCCCGCTCCCGGAGGTGCTTATCCGCAGGCATGGGACTTTGCTCCCCCGGTTTTTTTGGGGAACTCACCAGCGATTTTTCCCCGGATTTAGCGAACGGAGAAGCGATGACATTTTTGACATCGCTCAACGTTCTCAAAAATGAGTTCGCTCCAACCTGGGCGAAATTGACCGGGTTGATTTATTCACCGCACAATTTTGAGCAGTGAGATTTTCCCCGAATTTGGGGAATACCGAACGAGGTCAAAAATGACCTCGCTGGACTTTCAGCCGGTTTTCTAAGGTCGCTTTTCGCCGCTTTTGGCGAAAAGGAGCGAGCTCAATTTTGAGCGGGCTCAGTTATGGACATTTTTGTCCAATAGCGGGGCCAATACCGCCAAAATTGGCGAGATCGGAACTGAGTCCAAAGTTGGACCGAGTGGTACTGAGCTCAAAATTGAGCCCAGTTCAGGGGGACAAATTTGATCCCCCAATTTTGGGGGTTCCTCAAAATTGAGGAGCGGGGCAAAAAGAAGGCTGGGGATTGCCCCAGGCCCTCTATAATCAAAAACCATTCACCAGGAGCTTATATAACCCCACCACCACCAGCACACCCACGCTCCAGGGGATAGCCCAGAAGCCTACCAGATGGATAGCACCCAGGAGGACGGCCCCGCCGATAGCAGTACCCACCAGTTTACACACGGCCTTGAACCGCTCTGGGGACATCGGCTCCCTCTCCACCACAAAGTGGACATCGTCCCCGCTTCTGTCAATCGTGATCTTCATGGTCACTGTACCCCCGTTCTCACCAATGTTGCCTCTGGCTTGATTTTGCCGCTTTTCACTGTAATCTTGCTGGGCAGCTCCGTGGGGTATGTCTCCGGGTCAGTCTCCCACAACAGGCTCCCATCAGGCCCCCAAGAGGCGAACACCACCCCCAAGATAGCGATAGCGGGAAAACCGCAATTCATGCGGCCCTTGCCGCCGCTCCACCTGTACCGAGTGCCTACCATGTGCCCTATCCACACCCCGTCATACTGCTTACACATGACGGCGGGTGGGTGGCGCGGTTCGTCCGCTCTACTGGGAAAACTGGCATAGCACATGCAGGGATCACCGGGGATGTACTTCCCATCCTCCATCCGGCCGGGCCTGGGGTAGTGGGTGAAGTCCACGGCCACCCATCCGCCGTCTATGATGTTGCGCCCCTCCATACAGTTTCCGACAATGGGGATGATGGCTTCCCCATCCTTGACGGCCGCTTGAATGACATCTTGCAGGGTAATGACCTTGCTCTTGGTGCCAACGGGGGTAAATGTGTATCCCATGATTCGAAAATCCTCCTTGCTTTCTGGAGGGGGCCGGGTGTATAATCTACCTGACCCCCTCGGGGTTGTGTACGGGGCTGCTATCCATGCTTTGACCGGCCAGGATAGCGGCTCCTTCTCATACGCTCAGGACAAACCTGGTGCTGGTGGTGGGGCGGCTGTACTGGCCGTATAGGTCGGAGTGGTCGGCCTTGAACCGCTTGCTGTCAAACCGGCTGCTGACCACGTTCTTCCAGCTGGCTTTCCAGCCGTCCCCCTGGAGGACTTCCGCCCCCTGCTCCACCATAGCGCCCTTGATTTTGTCGGTGAGGGCTTCGGCCTCCGCCTCCAGCTCTGCGATCATGGCCCGGACGCTCATCAGGTCACGGGCGGTGCTGTTAAGTTCGGTCATGCTCATTGTGTTACCTCCTTCATATTTGGGGGGATTGTCCCGGTGGCTGGGGGCTGTTAAGGGCTACTTACCTTCGCTGTGTCCCTTCTATCCTGTCCAGCTCTTGTCTTGCGCTCCCTATTGCTTCTACCGCCTTGACCGGGGCTGTCCCCTCCTGACATTGTGAATTATAATATATCTGTGCAGATATGTCTATTGACATAGTACACATATTTGTGCAGATATATTTGTGTGATTTACCTATTTACACAGATAGACAGGTGTGGTATAATTAAGACTATAATGGAGGAGGTGCCCGAATAAATCGGCGCTCCCCAGGGAGGTGAAATAAATGCCAGTGTCAAAGGCACAGCAGAAAGCCGTCAATAAGTATATGGCGGCAAATTATGACAGAATAAATCTTACCATTCCAAAAGGCCAAAGGGATATTATCAAAGCCCACGCAGACAGCCAGGGCGAAAGCACCAACGCTTTTATAGGCCGGGCCATCACTGAGACAATGGAGCGGGACGCAGGAGGGGTGCAGGAGGTCCCAGGGCCGGGGGGGCTGTCCCTACCCCCGGAAGCCCTTAAAACGGCCCAGGAGGCCGCAGAAGCCGCAGAGGAGACGGTTCCCGTGTTTGTTGCTCGTGCCATCGAAAGCCGGGCGAAGCTGGACCAACGGAAAAAGCCCAAAGGAGGTCAATAAAATGAAGGAGGTTAATATTATGACAGAGAAGGAACAGGCCACAAATATGATCGACGTTTACACAGACTTGCTCCGCATTAAACAAGCGGTGGACAAGGAGAAGGAGGTCAACAACCAGCTCCGCAAGGCTAAGGCAAAGCTGGAGGCGCTTGGGGTCGTGGTGGAGGATTTGGTCATTGAATGACATCAAAGGACCGGGGGAATGATCCTCCGGTCCTCTGTATTTACCCGGCGAGACCGGGCGCTTCCACATTGTCAAGGTATAGGGGTATAGTTACCCTCTGCCATAGTTGCAACCTGTGTAACTCCCCGGCCCCGGCTGGCTTTAAGCCTTATTTTTGGCTTTCTGGAGTGCTGCCATTGCCGCCGCCTTTTGCGCTTCACTGGCGACACGGGGAGGACGAATTTTAATCCAGCTTTTCGGTATGTAATACTCTACTGCTTGCCCATCATGACAGGTTTTGACAAGTCGGCAATCCTCCGGACGCTCCTGGGCCAGCTGTTCCAGCCGCCGCCGCAGAGTGCCGTTGTGGGTGTAGACGCTGGCTGTTTTTTCCTCCTCGTTGAAATTGATAATCGTCTCTTGCTCATATCGTGTTAAATTCATGTGGTCCTCCTTTTTTATGTGCGACTTTTTGCGACTTTTCGGGATATAAACTATACAAAAATCAAGTTTTGACAGGTCCCGAGCCTGGCTTGCCTTTTTAGGGGCTGTAAAATCTGAGGTTTTCTTAGGTCGCTCAGTCCCTTTTTAAGGGGTCCGAAATCTCCGATTTGGTATGTAGTTTTCTGTAGTCGTCTTGGCTCAGCCCCTAGTTTTTCCTAGTAATTGAAAGCGCCTGCTTTTTATGTGGGCAAAAACAGGCAATTTTGGCCCTTTTTTCTGTTTGCACTTTCAACATTCTTCAACATGGAAAGCTAGTCCTCCTAGCTCGGAGCGGCAATCTGTCACCCCAGGGGAGGGCGGGGGTCACATCTGACCTAACAACCATTCAAAGCCGGGGAGCGTGGATATCTGCGCTCCCTGAATCCCCTGCTTCTCCAGTTCGGCGGCGGCTTCCTCCCTGCTACACTCCAGGACAGCGGCTATATCATCCAGACTGAAAAGCTCCTCCTTGCCGCTCTTCATCGAGAGGGCCAGCCTTGCGCCAACAAGACAAGCTTCAAAGGAGAGGTCACGGTCAAGGCCGCTTCGCACAATCTTCTGCACTACCCCCAGGTGAACGCCAAACCTGTCGGCAATCGACTGGAGCTTATCCGCATTCTCAAACATGGGCATGTGCTTTGCAGAGCATTTTTCACAGAAAGCACTTGCCTCCTCCACGTCTCCGCCGGTACATTCCAGAATATCCGCAAGGTCAATCTGGTGCATAGTGCCGCATTTCGGGCACTTTGCAAAGGTATTGCCATAGTTGATGGGGGTAAACTCCCCAGATTCACTTTTCACGTACAGCATAATTATTCTCCTTTTTCGTAAATTTTCCGATTATTTCCGCTTTTCGCCGGTTTCTGCCGCCTGGAATATGGTCAGCCAATCTGACAGCTTCATACAGACCATCCAGGGGGAGCGGGAGCGGCGGAAAATCACAGTAGGTACACCGTCTTGGAATCGCTTGGAATCTTCCTCACTCTGTTTCATCCAATCCCATATCCGGGCACATTCGGACCTTTTGACCTCCAAGTGAAGACCGTCCAGCCCGAAAAGGTCCGGCTTTTGACCAAAGGACTGTGTACCGCCTCGCTCAATGTGGTAACCATGCTCCCGTAGGATAGCCATGACCTCCCGCTCCCCGTTGGCCCCTTTCCTTGTGCTTTTAGCTCCCGTGGTGCTCACCTCCCGGCAAAAACATCATACCGACATTCCCGCCACCAAAATCAAGAATCTTTGCGCCCAGCTCCTGGGCCGTGGTCATGTAGCAGCCACCTTCAGGCTGATCTGTGTACCGATCTGGACAATCTTGCTCACAGGGCTTTTTGTCAAGGGGACAAATCAATTGTTTCACGTTACGCTCCTTTCCCATCCATACTGCTTTGCGGGGCTTCCGTCCTTCTGGAACAGCCTCCGGGACGGCTCGTTAAACTCCAGTTTTACCTTGCCTCTGGCCCCAAACTCCCGGTTTTTGAGAATGGTCAGTAGGGAAGAATACCCTAACTCTTGCACTTTTTCTTCTGGGGCTCGTTCGACCTTGAAAACGTTGTTGGCCCGGTTAGTAATATCGCCGCTGCCGCCCACGTCATCGGTCTCCAGGGGCCGTTTGCCCTCTGTTTTCCGGGGATGGGCAACCAGGTGGACATGGACCCCCAGCCGCTTACAGAAGTCCGCCAGACGACCTGCAAATGCGCTCTGTGCCCGATAATAGCCTTGCTCCGCTTCTCCCCGCAGCTGGGCGGTCATGATGTTGTCCACAAGGAAAGTGTCACAGCCATACCGGTGGTTGGCCCCCTCGAACAGTCTCAAGATCGTCTCCTCGTCGTGAGCGGCTTTGTCCCTGATGTCTGTGAGAAACAGGGTCCCGTCAAACCAGCGGTCAATGGGCACCTTCACATCATCGTTGACCAGAAAGAAGCTCTTGCCGGTCAATGGGTCCTCCCGTTTAGTCACATGGAGATAACCAGCCGCCTGTTGGCGAATGAACCGCTTGAATTGTTTTGCTGGCAATTCCCCGGAGTAGGCACACACCCGCCGGCCCTGATTGATAGCGTCCAGCAGGATTTGTCCCAGCAGGGTACTTTTGCCCTCACCCCTCCGCCCGGTCCAGACTGATAGCTCCCCCGGAGCAAAGCCGCCTATCTCCCGATCCAGCAGGGCCAGACCTGAGCTTGTCCGCTTCGTGTTGGTGTCCCTGTCGCAGTCGATCTCTGCGACATTGAGCAAACCGGGGGAGGGAAGTTCCTCAGCGTCCATGACCAGCTGGTCTATGGCGGAGAGGCCGTAGTTGTCCCGGAGCTCCAGGGCAGAAGCGCAGCCGTGGAAAGCGTCTCTGCCTGGAATAAGGACCGGAAGAGGGAAGCGGGCTTGCAGCTCGCTGGCAATCTCATCCCGGACCGGGCCAGGAGGCACAGCGACGATTATGTACGGATACCTACCAATAAACTCGGCCCACTCCGTCAGCTCCCGCCAGGGCGTCAAGAGCGCCTTGCACACGGCGTTGACGCCAACAGCCTGCATATCCTCGGCGTCCTTGCACCAGTACAAACCGAAGGGCTCCGCCTGGGGGTCCATGAATCGGGGATCGAACAAGAGCGATTCATTTCCAGTAATCATCCTCGGCCCCTCCCTTCTGCTCTGTCTTGTTCCGGCGCTCCCAGGTGCGGACAGCCGCTTTCCAGTCCTTCATGGGCTGGCCCCCGTTGAGCTTCCAGCCTCGGGCGGCGTAGTAATCGATGAAGGCGGCGGGGTCTATCCCGTTCTTACGCTCTGAACAGTATGCCTCCACCTCGGATACATCAGGCGGAGCAAAGTAGGGGCGCTTGGGCGGCTTGTCCGCCCCTTTCGCTCCAGTTCCAGATTCAGATTCAGATTCAGTTTCAGTGCTTTCCATTTTTGAAAACCTATGGTTTTCAGAATCAGAAACCATAGGTTTTTTAGGTGGTCTACCACCTAATTTACCATTGGCTCTCCTGTCCTTATTTGCGTCAATGCTGGGCCGGGCAACCGTGAAAACGGCCCTGGACATGGCGTCTTTTAAGTCTGGTTCTACCCCATACAGGGCATAGTCACAAATAGCAAGAAGCGTTGCCAGCTTGTTTTCATCGGTCATTTCCTCGATTGCGTCCCGAAATGACCGATAGAAAACAAATGATTCCAGAGGACGGTCTATCATTCAATCACCGCCTTCTCCACCGCAGCGGCCACGGCCTCAATCTCAGAAGCCCGGCCACGCATGGACCGGATGAATCTCTCCTGCTCCTGAACATCAGCGGCCAAATAGTAACCGCTGATATTGTCGGACAGAATCGGGACACCCCGCAGCCGTTCGGCCTGGATCAGCCGTCGCACCTCCCGGCCAGGGAGACCGGCCAGTTCCTTCAGGTGCCGGAGCGGGACAGCGGCGTTTTGACCGTGGCCCAGCAAATCGGCAATTTTCATCGCTTGCCCTGGTGGGGTAAGTGTGGTATCATTTATGGTGGAAGTGGTGGCCTGTCCAGTCTCCGCCTCCATCTTGGCCCGCCCTGGTGTTACAGCACCGGAGCGGGTCATTTTTGTGTCAT
Organism: uncultured Bacillota bacterium; assembly: GCA_947073765.1. Taxonomy (GTDB): domain Bacteria; phylum Bacillota; class Clostridia; order Oscillospirales; family Oscillospiraceae; genus Lawsonibacter. The sequence continues at coordinate 23,467 of CAMTMZ010000018.1, forward strand.
CGCTCATTCGCTCTCCCCCCTCTCCACCTGGGCCTGAATCCACGCCCGCAGCCCCTCAGCGGATACCAGAGTGCGGGTGCCCACCTTGAAAACTGGGAAGTCTGTCCGCTTCATCAGCTGGTAAACGGTGGGACGGCTTACGCCCAGCACCTGGGCGGTCTCCGTGGGGGAGTATGTCAGCTTGTCCACTATCCCACCTCCCCGGCCAGCTCCCGGATAATGGAAAAAATCTTCTCCTTTTCCTCAGCTGGCAGTTCCCGGCGGAGCTTACGGGACAGGGAACAATCTGCAATCCCCAGCGCCTCCGCTATCTGCCACAGCTTGACTCCCGCTCCCGCAGCGGTTCTGCGAACGTCCTGGTTACTCATTTGTTACACCTCCATAATTTTGTTGTTGACAGCTCGAACGTTGGCTGTTATAATAATTTTAGCAAACAACAACGTTGTGCGCAAGTGTTCGGACGGAGATTTGATAAGAAATTGCGGTTTGATAAAATAATAGTTACAAACAACATTTGGCGGTGTTTTATGAGAGGTATATATATTTATAATTCTTTTACAGGGGAAGAACTTTTCGGAACAAGTATCAATGGTTTTGAGGATGAATCTCGACTGAACAGTATTAAAGATAAGACGCATGATGTTTATACATTTCTGGATATAAAAAAAAGGGAACCCGTTGGTTCATTCCTATGCGACATCATTTCTATGGATTTTAATAATGTAATAGTCCTTTTGGAGCAAGGCGGGACTAAGCTTCTTTTCAGTAAAACAGGTCTTTCAACCAGATTTTTTCGCAGTAAAGATATGATACTTGGGGATATTAACACACTTTATCTCCTGAAAGAATATATTGATATTTGCGCTGAATATCCATTACTCTATTCAAGCGATTACTTCGAGGGCTTTTTAGATGCTGTTAACGGTTATGATTCTTTGCCAGAAGTTGTTTCATATTCAGTACGCAAAGATGAACTGGAGCAAAATGAAATCATCATTGGGGAAGACATCACCCTTCCTTCAGAAACTGATAGAAGTTATATAGACTTAGATACCTATGATTTTAGAAAAAATTCTGCAATATTGAGGGAAACTTTGTTAGAATATGTGCCTCATTCCTATGATCCTGATAATACAGTTTTTGTATATGAGGTATCAGACTTACTTGGAGCAGCTTTAGGTGCAGCCCGTACTTTGATCGAAGAACATTTCCAAATAAAAAAATGTGGAATCTGTGGAAAATATTTTGTTCCTCTAAACCGCTCTGATACCCTCTACTGCGATAGAATATCACCAGCAGACCCGACAAGAACATGTAAAGAATATGGTTCTCAAAAATTGTGGTACGATAGACTTAAAGCGGATGAAGCTGCAAAGCTATCACGAAATATTTATAGTGCAAAACAAATGCTTGTGAAACGCAATCCGGACATTTTGGGATATAAAAAGATGTTTGAATATTTCAAAACAGAGCGAAAAAAGTGGGAAGTTTGGGTGAAATCAGGCAAAAAGAGCAAAGAAGAATATATAAGCTGGTTGAATGAAATGAAAGCAAAAAAGACGTTATAAAAACCGCCCCCAGCGCTTGCAACACCGGAGACGGCTATAGGAGCAACAAACTTTGCGGGCCTGTTGCTCCTCCATTTTATCAGGAACAGGAGGAAAAATCAATGGCAAGAAAAAGCACAAGAGGGGCCCAGGGGGCCGGGACGATCCGAAAAAAGACCGTCACCCGCAAGGGCCAGGAGTACACATATTGGGAGGCCCGTGTCACCGTTGGCCGGGACCCTGGAACGGGGAAGCAGATTCAACGGTCCTTCACCGGCAAGACGCAGAAGGAAGTCCGGGAGAAGATGCAGTCGGTGACCGTGGCAATCAATGAGGGCATGTACACAGAGCCGTCAAAAATGACCGTGGGTCAGTGGCTGGATATCTGGCAACGGGACTACCTGGGCAGCGTGAAGCCGCTCACCGTCCAGACCTACGACAAAAACGTCCGGGTCCATATCAGGCCCGCCCTGGGCGCTGTCAAGCTGGAGGCTTTGGACGTTCACACGGTACAGGGCTTTATCAATGACCTGGGCAGACCCCACGGTGACAAACCCGGCCTTGCTCCCAAGACGGTGAAGTGCATCCACGGTATCCTGCACAAGGCGCTCCAGACGGCGGTGAAGGTGGGTTATCTCCGGTTCAACCCGGCGGATTCTACCGAATTGCCACGGTCGCAGCGGAGAGAGATCAAGCCGCTGGACGGGGAGGCGATCGGGGCCTTTATGAACGCTGTCCAGGGACACCGCTTCGAGGCCATCTACCTGACTATGCTCTTTACCGGACTGCGCAGGGCGGAGGCTTGCGGCCTGACCTGGGAGGCCGTTGATTTGGAGCGGGGGACTATCCGCATTGACAAGCAGCTCCAGAACGTCCCCGGCCACCCCGGAGAGTATATCCTTGCCCCCACCAAAAACGACAAAGCCCGCACCATCACCGCCGCCGCCTCCGTGGTGGAGCTGTTGAAGAAGCACCGGGCGCAGCAAGCCAGAGACAGGCTGAAAGCTGGCCCCATCTGGCATGACGGCGGGTATGTGTTCACAGACGCACAGGGCAACCATCTGGCCCCCAGCACCCTTTACCACAATTACAAGAAAATCGTTGCTTCTATCGGTATGCCTGACGCACGTCTGCACGATCTCAGGCACAGCTTCGCAGTTGCCTCACTCCGGGCCGGGGACGATATCAAGACCGTCCAGGGCAATCTGGGCCACCACGCCGCCGCCTTTACGCTGGATGTGTATGGGCACGTCACAGAAGAGATGAAACAGGCCAGCGCTGACCGGATGGAACAGTACATTAGAGGCATTTCCAATCTGTAAAGGGAAAACATAAGGGAAAACAGTCCAAAATGAGCATAGAAAAAGCCTTGTGCCCATTGCGGCACAAGGCTTTTCTGTTGGTCCGAGTGGGGAGACTCGAACTCCCGGCATCTTGCTCCCAAAGCAAGCGCGCTACCAACTGCGCTACACCCGGATATTTGTTTTTTCTGAATAATAGCACAACAGCGGCAAAAAAGCAAGTTTTTCTGAGTACAGTCAAAATAATTCTTCAAAGCATCAGCAGCGAACGATAATTGTGAACAGCTTGCTTAGTTTCTCAGAGAGTATAATATATTTTAAAAGGGATTGCAAGTGTTTGACTCAATATGGTATGATATTTTTGTGACCATGGGATTAAGAGGAGACAAGACAATGAGGATGAGAAAAAAGCCAAATCTACCGGTGCGGATGGAGCGGTGCGCGGCGATGCTGATTGCCGACCCTGCAGCGACTCGGGGCCGGTGGCGAGAACTGTTTCCCCAGGCTCGTGAGCTCTGGCTGGAGATAGGCTGCGGTAAAGGACGGTTTTCCGCTGAGATGGCGGAGCAAAACCCGGATGTGCTGTACATTGCCTTAGAGCGGGTGCCTGACGCCATGATTGTGGCCATGGAGCGGTGCCGGGAGCGGGGGCTGACAAATATTTTCTTCATCGACGGGGACGCGGCTCTGCTGCGCGACTACTTTGCGCCTGATGAGGTGGATCTGCTCTATATTAATTTCTGTGACCCCTGGCCGGGAGTCAAGCACGCCAGGCGGCGGCTGACCCATGAGCAATTTCTGATCCTCTACCGGGGGGTTCTGCGGGATGGGGGACAGATACACTTCAAGAGCGACAACCACGACCTGTTTGAGTGGTCGCTGTTTCAATTTCCAAAAGCGGGCTACACTTTGTCCGAGGTGACCCGGGACCTCCACAGCGGGGGGGTACAGAGAGTTATGACAGACTATGAGGAAAAATTTCACCTGATGGGCACCCCCATCAACCGCTGTGTGGGAACTAAGGTGGCGATGGACCCGGAGCCGGAGTTCAGGCCCATCCCAGGACCGGCCAGCTGTCCGGAGTGGGGAAAGGAATCGCCGTCAGACTCCGAATAGTTCCCGCCAGCCAATCAGCCCATAGGCGGACGGGGAGGACTGAACAGCCCGGACGATGGCCCGCTCCATGGCCAGGGCGGCCAGGGTGCCCACCATGTTGACATCGCCGGGGATATCTCCCAGGGAAAGGGCATAGATACTGTCCCCGTCAGCGGTAGTGTGGACAGGGCGGATGGCCCGGGCATAGCCGTTGTGAGTCATACCAGCCACCTTGGTCAGGCGGGTTTTGTCCAGCCTGGCGTTGGTAACCACTACGCCCAGGGTGGTATTGCCGGTGAAAAGGTGATCCGCAAAAACGGCATCGTGCAATAACTCCTCCAGGGTAGAGGACAGGCCGGTACGCTCCTGATTCAGCAGTCCGGCCAGCGGCGTCCCGTCGGGACCGTATACATCGCCCAGAGCGTTGACCGCCACCAAGGCTCCCACCTTCACCCTGCCGGCCTGATATGCGCAGACGCCAAATCCGGACTTCATGGCCCTGCTCATTCCCCGGTATTTTCCGATGGAGCAGCCCGTCCCAACACCCACATTACCCTGGGCAGGCGCATCAAGGCTGGCCGCTTGACAGGCGGCGTAGGCCATGGTGTCGTCGGGGCGCACATCCTTGCTGCCTACCCCTAGGTCAAAAAGGCAGGACTGGCTGACCAGGGGAACCTTGGCCACTCCAGTGTCAAAGCCAACGCCCTGCTCCTCCAGATACCGCAGAACTCCTCCGGCGGCGTCCAGACCAAAGGCGCTGCCTCCGGAGAGAAGCACCGCGTTGATCCCTTCTGCCACGGCTGTAGGGCTTAAAATCTGAGACTCCCGGGAGGCGGGGCCTCCGCCCCGGACATCCAGCCCGGCGGGACTCATCCGGTCGCACAGAACCACCGTGCAGCCGGTGGCCGCCTCCAGATTTTGGGCGTGTCCCACCCGGAAGCCGCCTATCTCCATAATACCGATTTCCTTCATGCCGCAAACCGCCCCCTTATTTGGTCTTGATGATAGGATAACAGATTGTACGGAAAAATTCCATATGGAAGTTAATAAAAAGAAAAGGAGCGAGGACCCAAGTGAAACTCAAAAAGATGTATGTGCTGTACTTCAGCCCCACGGGAGGTACAGAGAAGATTGCCCGCTTTGTGGCGGACGAGTTGGCCGGAGCCTTGGAGCTGGAGCAGGAGTTCATCAACTTTACCAGGCCGGAAAACCGTGAGACCGAGTACCGTTTTGGAGCGGAGGACCTGCTGGTGATGGCTTCGCCGGTGTACGCCGGCCGGCTGCCCAACAAGCTGATGCCTAAGTATAAGGCGAAAATTTTTGGTGAGGGCGCCCCCGCTGTCCCGATCTGCGTCTTTGGCAACCGGAGCCCTGACGAGGCCCTGCGGGAGCTGGTGCTGCTGCTGGAGGGCAACGGTTTCCGGGTGGCTGGCGGAGCGGCCCTGGCCGGACGGCACGCTTTTTCAGACAAGGTAGGGGAGGGGCGGCCTGACAGCGAGGACCGGGGCCAAATGAAAGTGTTTGCCGCTGGAGTCGCGGCCAAGCTGGCGGGGGAGGAGCTCCCCCTGCTGGAGATGGACCGGAGCGAGATCGGGCCCTATTACACCCCTTTGAAGGAGGACGGCACCCCCGCTAAATTCCTAAAGGCCAAGCCCCTCACCCGATGGGAGAAGTGTTCTCAGTGCGGAGCCTGTGCCCGGGCCTGTCCTCTTGGAAGCATTGATAAGAAAACGATGGAGGCGGTGGGGCTGTGCATCAAGTGCCAGGCCTGTGTACGGCGGTGCACCGTCCGAGCTAAGTATTTTGAGGACGCCGATTTTCTTTCCCATGTGGCCATGCTGGAGAAGAACTATATCCGGCGGGCGGAAAACACGATTCTGCTTTAAATACAACTGCAGGCAAACCCTGCTGTTTTCAGATGCATAGTAAATTCCATGCGGCCATTGTTCCGCGTTGGCAACACGGTGCTGTGCCGCGAACCTAATACTATGTTGACATTTTCGGCGAAAAGTGTTATATTTTGCGTTGGAAGGAAAAATGTGCACAAGTATTTTGCCCGATGGTATTCGGGAACGCAGAGAGAAGGGATCTGGAGTGGAACCAGCGGTAAAGTTTCCCCGCCGCGATGAGGAGAGCATCAATAAAAGTTTATTGACCGGTCTGTATTTTCCACGTATTTTCATGGAGGAGGCGAGACGGTTTATCCCCCGTGTAAAGCCCAATGAATACTGTATGGTGGCCATAGATATCCTGCACTTCCGGCTGCTGAACAAGTTCCATGGGCGCAGCTCTGGTGACAAGCTCCTGCGGAAGGTGGCCGACTATCTGGAGGAGACCCGAAAGGAGCACGGAGGAGTAACAGGATATTTTGAGGGAGATAATTTCTGCATCGTCATGCCTTGGCAGATGGAGCTGATCAGGGGTCTTCGAAACCATATTGAGGAATCTATCCTGAGTCTGGGCGGTACAATAGGGGTGGCTCCAGCCTTGGGAATCAGCCCGATCGACGATGTGATGCTGCCCCCCGGAAATTTTCTACGACAGGGCTACCCTGGCTTTGACCTACACCAGCGGGCGGGATCATATCGCCTGCTACGACCCCAATATGGAAGATCTTCTGGAGGAAGAGATGCGCCTTCTTATGGAGGTCATTGATGCCCTGGACCGGGATGAGTTTACCTTCTTCGCCCAGCCACAGTGCGATATTTCCACCGGTAAAGTGGTGGGGGCGGAATCTCTGGTGCGCTGGCAGCACAGAGAGATGGGCCTGATTTCTCCCAGCCGGTTTGTCCCCCTGCTGGAGCGGGCGGGGATGATCCATCTGCTGGACCAGCAGGTGTGGGAAAAGGTGTGCCGCTGGATGCGCAGCTGGATGGATCGGGGCAACCAGCCTGTCCCGATTTCCATCAACATCTCCCGTATTGATATTATTTCCATGGATGTGCCCGCCTTTTTGTCCAGCCTGCTGGAAAAGTACAATCTGCCCGCCAAATACCTCAAGGCAGAGATCACGGAGAGCGCATGCGCGGAGGAGGATGACATCAACGACACCATCGACCGCCTGCAGAAGGCCGGTTTTCTGGTGATGATGGATGACTTCGGCAGCGGTTACTCCTCCCTGAACATGCTTAAGAGCATCCCGGTGGATGTGCTGAAGATCGATATGCGTTTTCTGGAGATCAAGGAGGAGTCTGAGGAACAAAAGGGCATTGGTATCCTGGAGTCCATCATCAATATGGCCCGCTTAATGGGTATCCCCGTGATTGTAGAGGGAGTGGAGACCCTCCGGCAGGAAAACATTCTGCGCAGCATGGGCTGCCACTACACTCAGGGTTTTTACCACTATAAGCCATTGCCCATCGAGCAGTTTGAGCTCCTGCTGTCTGACGAGGGCCGGCTGGACTTTAACGGCCTGCACTGCAAAAAGGTGGAGCCCTTTCATGTGCGGGAGCTGATTGACGAGACTCTGTTTACCGACGCTACAGTGAACAGCATCCTGGGGCCCGCGGCGGTTTATGATGTGTACGAGGGAAATATCGAGGTCACCCGGGTGAATGAGCAGTATTTTCACCTGGCTGGGATGAATGTGTTTGACAATGAGGGTCTGGCGATGAAGCTGTGGGAAAATGTGTGGGACGACGACCGCCCCACGCTTCTCGGTCTCTTTGCCAGCGCCTATGAGCGCCGGCCCACTGGCGCGGAAGGCGCGATTCATTATGTAAAGCCAGATGGCAAGGTGCTGTGGGTTCAGGTGCGGATTTTCTTTCTTCGGGAGCAGGAGGAGCACCGGATTTACTTTGTTGCTCTTTCGGATATCACCCCGCTTCGGGAGAAGCGGCGGACATTGGCCCTGCGGCCCGTGGCCGATATGGGGACGGAAGAGATGGAGCGCCTGGAACAGTATTTCGGCAGCCTTCCCTGCGGCTATGGTCTGGTCAGAATTGACCTGGACCGGTCCGGAAAGCCGATGAGCTTCGATATCGTCTATATTAACCAGGAGATGGAGCGCATGTGCGGCAGTGAACCGCAGACGCTGCGCCATCTGGCGGTGAAGGCCTTTGGCGACGACCAGGAGCAGCTGCTGGATAAGGCCTATCAGAGCGCTTATGTAGGCGCCGTAATTACCCACTACACGCAAAGCGCCATTACCGGCCACTACCTTCAGCTTACGCTCTATCAATATGGCCATGGCTACGCGGCCTGTTTGCTGCAGGACATGACCAATATGCAGATTTATGAACGGGCCTCGGCCGCCTGTTGCTGGCCCATTGGACGGGCGGCTGCCTGCCGCAGTGAGAATGGCAGCTGTTCCATCAAGCCCATGCCCTGATATGCGGGGCGCCTACTGACAAATGGCCGGACCGGCCTTGGCTTTCAAATCTTTTGGAAGGCTGGGGCCGGTCCTTTTTGCGGGCATGAGAAGGAAAAAACTCTTGCCAAGTTGGACCAAAATTGTTATAATTATGTAAACTTTTGCGGGCACAGCTCGGCCCGCCTCCAAAGGAGAGATGATCCAATGAAGAAGCGGTACAGACGAATTTCAGCCGCCCTGATCACGGCGTCCATAGCCCTGTCTATGCTGATCCCGGTGCGGGCGGCGGAGAGCCGGCGTTGGGCAGAAGGAAGTGTGAAGGCTACGCTGCGCCTGGATTACAGTCAGGAGCTCTCGCAGCTGCGGGCCCGGGATATCCAGGCCGAGCTGCTGGAGGGACGCAGCTCTCTGGGTTCTATCAGCCTGACGGAGCCGGACAGCCGGCGGCTGGGCGGATATCCAGCCCAGGTTTCTCTGCGGGACAAGATGGGAGGAGAGCTTACCGGCAGCGCCCTGCCGGGAGCCCTGGACCTGACGGTGGAGGGACTGCCCCAGGGCAGCTACACCCTGCGCTTCACAGGGGAGGGCTACACCCCCTGCGACGCCCGTTTTGTTATTGACGGCTACAGCCAGTATGTGGAGGTGGGCACCGGTGACGGCACTTTTGCCCTGGGCGATTTGGATGGCAGCGGCCGGGTGGACGACCGGGACCGGGAGCTGCTCACCCAGGCACTGGGCAGCACCCGGCGGAGTGACCTGGACAGCTTTGACCTGAACGGTGACGGGATCATCGATATTGTGGATCTGGCCTATGTCAACCACAACGTACATACTCCGGCAGGCCGGCCCACTGTGCTGGATACCGCCGCCATCGGCCTGTTGCTGGACAGCCGCCAGGCTGACGCCGAGCTGGCTGCCGCCGGTACGGTGGTATCCGGCGGAACCCTGGAGGACCTGCTGCTGGAAAATGGCCCTACGGCCATCTTCCAGAGCCGGTATGGAACGGATGAGGTTCAGATTCCCGTTCCCCTGGCTGAGACGGTGGAGGCGGAGCAGATTCAGATTGTCACCCCGGACGGCGTTTTGGGAAGCGTTCAGGCCGGAACAGTGGAGGTGGAATACAGGGGGGGGACCATTACCCGCGCGTTCCGCAGCGACAGCTATTCCGGGGTCCGGGCTGTCACCCGTACGCCTGGCAGCAGTGTCATTACCATCCCCCTGGGTCAGCGGGTGGCGGTGAAAAAAGTTACGGTTACCGTCACGAAAACGGCGGCGGGCCAGTATGCCGCTGTGCAGACCATCCGGTTTTTAAAGGATATCGCGCCTGAAAATCTGGCAGAGCCCAACAGCACAGTGAAGGGCCTGTCCGCCGAGGCGGGAGACAGCATGGTGAACCTGACCTGGGGCAGACTGTCCAACGTATCCGGCTACCGGGTGGAGTATTGGCCGGAGGGGCGGGAGAGTGCCCGCCGGCGGCTTCAGGTGGAGGTTCCCCAGGCTCAGATTGCCGGGCTGGACAATTTTGAAACTTATCTCTTCACTGTTACCCCTGTAGACAGCGGCTGGGAGGGGAAACCATGCGCTCCGGTGGAGGCTGTGCCACAGCCCGCCAAAGCCCCCAGCGCGCCGGATATGGTGACCGTCACCCCCCGGGACGGCCGGCTGGAGCTGTCCTGGAAGGGGGCGAAAAACGCCGTCTGGTATGAAGTCTACTACACGGACCGGGACGGCGCTTCCCCCTCCGCCTTCCGGCAGTCCGGGGGGAGAGTAAACGGTACCACAGCGGTTATCTCCGGACTGAGCAACGGCGTTACCTACTATGTCTATGTGGTGGCGGGGAACAGCAGCGGGAAGAGCGGCCCATCCCGGATCTCCTCGGGAACTCCAACAGCCACCGACTACAGCCGGCCGGCTGGAATTCCCACCCAGGGCCTGCTGAGTAGCTCTGCGATTAAAAGCATCGCTCTGGCCGACCCGTCCAACTATGCAGCCGCAGAATATCCCGGAAACTCTTTTAATATTGGGAATGTGATGGATAACGACTACCGCACCCATTGGACCGCTAAGGATTGGAGCCACAACGAACATGTGGAGGTTACCTTCACCCGGCCGGTGGACTTGAGCGCCGCCATCTGGGTGCCGCGGCTGGATGGCGCCTATCCAACCAATCTCAGGGCCTACAGCGTTCAGATCTGGTATCAGGGAGAAAACCTAAACACACCCGGCCATCTGCTTACCGGCGGAGTGGACCGGGGCGGCGTGGGCAGCGACTCCGATGTGCTCACCTGGCCCAATATTCCCAACCGTGCCTCCATCCCAACCTCCCGGTTTGCCATTCTGCCCTTCGGGCCGGTGAAGGATGTGGTAAAGATCAGCGTAGCTGTGGAGCAGAGGGATTACACCACGGTCAGCCTGTCTGAGCTGATGTTCCTGGAGTATGACCCTGCCCGCAGCCTGCCGGACAATATCGCCGGCCTGTTTGCTGACGATCTGCGCACCCGGCTGGCTCCCGGGGTGAAGCAGGCCCAGATCGACGCGCTCCGGCAGCGGCTGAACAGCGACGAGGGCAACTACTATCTGCACACCGCCGCCCTGGCCGATGAGCTGGCCCTGGCCCAGGAGCTGCTGTCCGGCAAGACCGGCGGCAGTGTGGTGCTGCGGGGGGTGCAGTCCCGAAGCGGCGGCGCCGACAGCAAAAAGTACGGCCAGGGGGGGAGTGACCTGCAGCCCCTGGGCGCGGCGGCAAAGGCGGGCCAGGAGATCACCATCTATGCTGTCGGCATTCCCGCCGGGGAGAAAGTGACAGTCTATGCCACGCAGTTCAACGCGGAGGTCTCCGCCTGGCAGGCAGAGGTGGGAACACTGGCCAATGGACGCAACATTTTCACAGTTCCAAAAATCGGAAGCCAGAACACTGAGCGGGGCGGAAGCCTGTATTATACCTACAGCGGCTCTAGTCCTGGAGCTGTTCAGCTCCACGTCCGCCGGGGGGTGGATATCCCTGTACTGGAGTTGTCCGACTGGTATACCTTGAGCGACAGCGCAAGAAAGACCCGGATCGGGGCGTATGTGGACGAACTGACCGCCTATGTTGCGGCCCAGGGCATCAACAGCGGCAACGCGCTGGCCAAGAGCCTGAATGTGACGGAGATCGCTACACCCACTGTGCTGCTGTCCCTCCCCGCCGCCGCGGTGCTGAACGCCAATGGTCAAAGCAGGGAGAGCAAGATAGAGAACCTGTATCAAAATGTGCTGGCCTGGGAGGATCTGATGCACATCTGCAAAACCACCCAGGGCATCGACAGAACCTATGAGAAAAATGATATGACCTCCCGACAGAATGTCCGCTGCATGCAGATGTTCACCGGAGCCTTTATGTACGCGGCGGGCAGTCACATCGGCATCGGCTACAGCTCCTGCGCCGGGGTGGTCAGCGGCCAGCCGATTGGGAAGCTGGGGACAGGGGCCACGGCCAACCAGCTTTTTGGCTGGGGCATTGCCCACGAGATCGGCCACAATATGGATAAGCTGGGCCGGGCGGAGATCACAAACAATCTATACTCCCTCATGGTCCAGACCTATGACGGGAAGCAGAACACATTTTCTTCCCGTCTGGAGCTGGGGAACAAGTACCCCGCCATCTTCACGAAGACAGCCCAGGGTCTGCCCGGCGCGTCAAATGATGTTTTCGTCCAGCTGGGGATGTACTGGCAGCTCCATCTGGCCTACGACAGCGGGGAAAAGCCTATGGACTTCTATAACCGCTTTTTCAAGGTGTGGAAGGCAGGCACTTACACGCAGGGCATGAATGGCCTGAGCTATGACGAAAAAGTGGCCCTTACCGCCGCGGGCACCGCGAATCGGGATCTGAGCGAGTTCTTTACCCGCTGGGGGATGCAGCTGAGCAAGCCGGTGGCGGACAAATTGGCCGCTTACCCCAAGGAGAGCCGGGCGATCTGGTATCTCAATGACCAGAGCCGCCGGGAGCGGCTGAAGGGAACCGCCGCCGCCAGCGGCACCATCGCCGCGGAGGCCAAGCGGACGGGGGAGATGACCATCTCTGTAACCATTACACCCAGTGTCACCGGCAGCATTCAGGGTTATGAAATTTTGCGCAACGGGGAGGCGATCGCCTTTTTGCCCGCCTCCGGCAGCGGGGCCGTCACTTATACCGACACCATGGGCTCGGCGGGCAACCGGCTTTACACCTATCAGGTGGTGGCGTACGGCGTCCAGGGCAATAAAATCGGGTCGGCCACAACCCAGGACGTGCAGCTTACCGGCCTGTCCGGGGACGAGGTGGCCTTCCACAAGTCCGGTACGCTGGGGATTCTGGCTCAGGACTACCGCTACGGCACCGGGGCGGAGGATGTAATTTCCAAGGGGACGATAGTGCTCACCGGCTCATATCGGGGGGACCCGAGGTTCCTCACCATGGAGGTAAAGGGCCGGTTTACCCGGGCAAAGGACGCCGCCCTGGAGGAGACGCTGGTGGAGGAGCGACCCATTGACGGCTATGCCCTCTTCTTCGCCACAGAATCCGGGGCCTCGGCCGGGGATGTGGACGACGGCATCTTTGTATTTGTCCCCAATCTGGAGCGGGAGGCCCAGCTCCAGGAGGGGGCCGCCAGCCAGTGCGGCGGCGTCAACCTGCTGCCAAGCCAGATTCAGGCGGTGCTCTACCGGACCGATACCTCCAACAGTGCTGAGAGCAAGCGAAAAACTGCGGAGACCATGTGGATTCATACCCCCGGCGGCGCGGATCTGCCCGCCATTGTATTGGAGGGAGGAAAGTAATGAGGCGTCTATCTCAAAGTCTGCTGGCGCTGTTTCTGGTCCTTGCGTGGATTTGTCCCGTGTCGGCCGCCGGCAGCACCGTTCTTCTGATGCAGGAGAACGGCTCTGCCGGGGAGGTCTGGCTCTCGCTTCAGAACATGGGGAATCAGCAGATCAGCAGTGTTCAGCTGGAGCTGACTCTCTCAGGAAGCTATCCCCGGGCCAGCTTTGCCATGCCCGGGGCCCCCGCGGACCAATATGGCTTCTGCCGGGTGGAGACCTCACGGAATGAAACCTATCTCACCTTCTATGTGGACTCCGTACAGGGTCTGGATCGGAACGGGACGGTGTCCCTGGGCACGCTGTCGCTGGGGAAAGGCTACACAGCCCCTGCTTCCGCCCGGCTGACAGTGCTGGACCGGGATCTGGAGCCAGGCAGAAGCACAACAATTCCGGTGCGGTCCACCGCCGGAGGCGGCTCGTCCATCCCTGAAGTGCCCGAGGGGTATTATGCCATCCGAACGGCCAGTACCGGCCGGGGAACGGTGATAGTGTCCCGGAGCAGCGCGGAGCGGGGGGAGACGGTCACGGTTACCGTTCGCCCGGACAGCGGCTATGAGCTTTTGGAGCTCACCGCCTCCACCGGCAGCCGCCGGCTCCAGCTTACCGGCGCCGGGGGCGGCAGCTTTACCTTTGTCATGCCTGCGGAGGATGTTGAGGTACGGGGTGTTTTTTCCGCCGCTGCCCAGTCAAAGCCCTTCCCCTTTACCGATGTGCCCGGGGGAATCTGGTTCCGGGAGGCGGTGGAGTACGCCTATGAAAAGGGACTGATGTCCGGCGTTACAGATACCTCCTTCAGCCCGGATCTGCCCACCAGCCGGGGGATGATTGTAACGATCCTCTACCGGCTTGCCGGCTCACCGGCGGCGGGGACCTCAGGATTTACTGATGTGGCGGCCGGACAGTATTATGCCAAGGCGGTGGCCTGGGCCTCTGCCAACGGAGTGGTAAACGGCTACGGCGACGGCCGTTTCGGCCCGGATAACCCCATTACTCGGGAGCAGATGGCGGTGATCCTCCGGGGTTATGCCCAGCTCCAGGGCAGAGATGTGACGGCCAGGGCCGATCTGTCCGGCTATCGGGACGCGGGACAGATCAGCGCCTACGCCCGGGACGCGGTGGCCTGGGCCAGCGCCCGGGGCCTGATCAACGGCACGACCACCACCACGCTGACCCCCGGCGGCACCGCGACCAGGGCCCAGGCGGCGGTAATTCTCAAGGGCTTCTGCGAGAATGTGCTGTACCTGAGCTGAGAGAGACCGCAGTCAGAAAGGATAAACCCCTGAAGCGTTGCTTCAGGGGTTTTGACTATGTTTTCTAGTCTCCGGCATAGAGGTGGGATCGTCTACCACCCGCTTGCCCGCCAGATCCACGTGGTTGTAGTAGATCAGCGTTAAAATGCTGCACACCAGCCACCCGGCGGGGTAGCCCATCGCGATGGGGAGAATGGTGTTGGAGATATAATTGGCCACAATATAGAGGTATATCTGACGAAAGACGACAAAGGAGACCAGCATGATGTAGGTGGGAGGCTGGCTGATGCCTGCCCCCCGGAGGGAACCGGAATAGATCTGATTGACGCAGATCAGCACGTAACAGGGGCACATGTTGCGCAGAAAGAGGGTGCCATAGTCCACTACTTCCGGCTTGTCATTGAAGAAGGCGACCAGCTGGGGAGCAAATAGAATGGCCGCGGCGGAGATCACTACCGTAATGCCCACTGACAGGAAAAATGCGTCCCGAGTACCTTTTTTGGCGCGCTCCACCTGGCTGATGCCCAGGTTCTGGCCCACAAAGGTGGTGGCGGCCAGACCCAGGGACTGAACCGGAAGGATAATAAACTGGTCCAGCTTGCTGTAGGTGGTCCAGCCGGACATACAGTCCAAGCCGAAAAAATTGATGTAGGACTGGACGAAGACATTGGAAAAAGAGGTGATGGCCATTTGAAGGGCGGAGGGGATGCCGATGCGGATGATCTGCCGCAGAATATGCCGGTCTATCCGCAGGTCCTTCCACCGCAGGCGGATGCAGTCATCACTGCGGGCCAGCACACCCAGCACCAGCGCCGCCGACACTCCTTGAGATAGAATCGTGGCGTAGGCCACCCCCTCCACCTTCATTCCAAAGCCCACAACAAAGAGAAAGTCCAGCGCGATGTTCAGAAGAGCGGATACCACCAGGAAATAGAAGGGCCGTTTGGAGTCCCCCACCGCCCGGAGAATGCCGGAGCCCATGTTATACAGCAGCAGGCCCATGGCCCCGGCGAAGTAGATAGTCAGGTAGACAGTGGCCTCGGGAATGGCCTGGGGATCGGTTTTCATCAGCCGAAGCATCAAAGGGATAATGAGGATGCCGGCCACAGACAGAACCACCCCCAGAACCAGGGTCATAACAATGGAGGTGTGGACGGTTTTTTGCACCTGATCGTATTTCTTGGCCCCGTAATACTGGGAGATGACCACTCCGGCGCCGCTGGCCAGACCCATAAAAAAGCCGATGAGCATGATGATGATAGGGGTTACGGTGCCCACGGCGGAGTAGGCCTCATTGCTGACGAACTTTCCTACCACCCATAGATCCACAGTGTTGTAGAGCTGCTGGAACAGATTGCCCAGCAGCAGCGGGATGGCGAAGCGGACCAGATGGCCGGCCACGTTGCCCTGGGTCATGTCCACCGAGCGGCTGGCGCCCTTTGCCAGTGCGGACAAGTTGATCTACCTCCTACTAATTTTCAAAGTCCAGCCCGGACAGGTAGCGCCGGGCCAGGTCGAAGGCGTGGCTTGCGGTCTGAGTGCGCAGACGTTCCCGCATGGGGCGGCTGCCCAGATGGAGCGGACGCACATGGGTGCCCCTGAGGGTGGAGATGGCCACAAACATAGTTCCAACCTCGTTGTTCCAGTCGTCCCGATCAGGTCCGGCTGTACCAGTGGCAGCCAGAGCGACGTCGCAGCTCAGTACCCGCCGGGCTCCCTCGGCCATGGCGGCGGCCACCTCTTGAGACACAGCGCCGTACCGCTCCAGCATATGGGGAGGGATGCCCAATACATTCTGCTTAATCTCATTGGTGTAGGATACGATACCTCCCTTGAAAGCCTGAGAGGCTCCGGGTATGTCCGTGAGCCGCTTGGCCATGAGGCCGCCGGTGCAGCTCTCGGCCACCCCCAGGGTGAGATCCTTGGTTTTCATCCCCTCTATCACTACATATTCCAGGGAGGGCACGTCCACACCGTAGACCTTGTCACCAAACAGCCTGCGCACCTGAGCCACCGTAGGCTGAAGAAGGGACTGGGCCTCCTCGCTGCTGGCGGCCTTGGCGGTGACCCGCAGCTCACACTCTCCCTCCTTGGCGTAAGGGGCAAGGGTAGGGTTGGACATGGTGTTCATTTGCTCCCGAAGCCGAGCCTCCATGGCGGATTCTCCGATGCCAAAGAGCTTGATGGTGTGGGAGGCGATGACCCCCTCGGACAGAGAGAGGAGATAGGGTTTGGCCCGGTATTGGAACATGGGGCGGCACTCGCTGGGGGGGCCGGGGAGCATGATGACGTGAACGCCCTCCGCCTCAAAGGCGCAGCCGGGGGCGGTGCCCCAGTCGTTCTCCAGAATGGTGCATCCCTCCGGCAGCATGGCCTGCTGGAGATTATTATCGGTCATGGGCCGTCCGGTACGCTGAAAATAGCTCCGGATACGCTCCGCCGACCCCTCGTCAAAGACCAGCTTCTTGCCGAAGGCCTCGGCGAGAACGTTTTTGGTCAAATCGTCGCAGGTGGGGCCCAGGCCGCCGGTGGTGATAATGATATCCGCCCGCTTTTTGGCCAGAGACACCGCCTCCCGGGCACGACGGGGGTTGTCCCCCACCACGGTGTGCCAGAAGACGTTAAGTCCCAGCTCACTCAGCCCCTGTGAGAGCATCTGAGCGTCGGTATTGGCGATGTTGCCCAGAAGAAGCTCGGTGCCAACGGATAAAATTTCTACAGTATGGGACATAAAAGATACCTCCCGATGGTAAAAATGGTGTCGGTGAAGACATTATAGCACGCCTTTTACAAAAGGGATAGGCTATTTTCCAGAAAGAGGAAGGTTTTTTTGTATAATTTTTCTACTCCGCGGAGGATTGATGGGAGTGGAGGGGGTTAAGACACAGTTTTTCTGTCGATCAGGAGTAATTTGATTCGGCACTTTGCCTAAAAATAAAGAGGAAAAGGGAGGTAAATCTAAAAAATGAACAAGTTTTGGGGTGAATCATAGAGAATTCAATTTTTTTGTGAACTTTCTGCAATATTTCGACCATTTTACAGTTGAAATTTTTTCCGGATTGGATTACAATGGGAACCGCAAGAGCGAGGAGGGGCCTAAGTGCTGAATATTGTACTGGTAGAGCCGGAGATTCCCCAGAACACCGGCAATATTGCCCGAACCTGCGCCGCTACCCACAGCCGTCTCCATCTGGTCAGACCCCTGGGCTTTGACATCAGCGAGCGGGCGGTGCGCCGGGCGGGGCTGGATTACTGGCATATGGTCGATCTGCATGTATATGACAGCCTGGATCACTTCTTTGCGCTCAACCCCAGGCCTGACCTGTGGCTGGCCACCACCAAGGCTCCTCAGAACTACACCCAGGCTGCCTTT
Source organism: uncultured Bacillota bacterium (assembly GCA_947073765.1). Taxonomy (GTDB): domain Bacteria; phylum Bacillota; class Clostridia; order Oscillospirales; family Oscillospiraceae; genus Lawsonibacter. The sequence goes on from CAMTMZ010000018.1 coordinate 41,184, forward strand.
CAGGACGGCTGCTGGCTGATGTTCGGCAAGGAGACCGCCGGGCTGCCCGAGGATCTGCGCAAGCGCTGGCGGGACCGGTGCATCCGCATCCCGATGTGGTCTGACGCTCGGAGCCTGAATCTGGCCAACTCGGTGGCCGTGCTCACCTATGAGGCGCTGAGACAGCTTGGCTTTCCCGGCCTGTCTGGGATGGGCGAGATGGCGGAACAGTCGTGACCCCCTATTTTGTCACCTTTTACCAAAAGAAAGGAGTCAAGAACATGAACTATAATAAGAAGACAGTCAAGGATGTGGACGTGAAAGACAAGAAGGTGCTCCTTCGCTGCGATTTCAACGTGCCCATGGCCAAGGACGGCAGCGGCGTCATCACCGACGACAAGAGGATCCGGGCCGCTTTGCCCACCATCCAGTATCTGCTGGACCAGGGTGCGGCGGTGATTGCCTGCTCCCACATGGGGAAACCGGTGGCTACCTTTGAGTCCTATAAGAAAAAACAGCTGGAGAAGGGCAAAGACGAGGCGTCCATTACAGAAGAGAAGTGGAAGAAGTCACTGGCCGAGCTGCGTATGGAGCCTGTGGCCGCCCGCCTGAGTGAGCTGCTGGGCAAGCCGGTGATCCTGGCTGACGACGTGGTGGGTCCCGACGCCCAGGCCAAGGCCTCTGCGCTGAAGAGCGGCGAAATCCTTCTGCTCCAGAATACCCGATTTGAGAAGGGCGAGACCAAAAACGACCCCGCCTTGGCCAAAGCCATGGCTGATATGGCTGAGATATATGTGTCCGATGCCTTCGGCGCCGTCCACCGCGCCCACGCCTCCACCGCCGGCGTGGCCGATTATCTGCCTGCCGTCTCCGGTTTTCTGATTCAAAAGGAGCTGGACTTCATCGGCGGTGCCCTGGCCAGCCCCAAGAGGCCCCTGGTGGCTATCTTGGGCGGGTCCAAGGTGAGTTCCAAGATCGGTGTCATCAATAACCTGCTGGAGATCGCTGATACCATTATCATCGGCGGCGGCATGGCCTATACCTTCTCCGCCGCTCAGGGCGGCAAGGTGGGCGGTTCCCTGCTGGAGGAGGACTGGAAAGACTACTCCCTGGAGATGATCCAGAAGGCCAAAGACAAGGGCGTCAAGCTGCTGCTGCCGGTGGACACCGTCATTGCGGACGCGTTTTCCCCCGACGCCAACGCCAAAGTGGTCAGGTCCGGCGAGATTCCCGACGGCTGGGAGGGACTGGACATCGGACCTGAGACTGTCAAGCTCTACTGTGAGGCTGTGGCCGACGCGGGCACCGTGATCTGGAACGGCCCCATGGGCGTGTTTGAGTTTGAGAAGTTTGCCGTGGGCACCAAGGCCGTAGCGGAAGCCCTGTCCCGGACCAACGCCATCACCATCATCGGCGGCGGCGACTCTGCGGCCGCCGTGCAGCAGCTGGGCTACGCCGACAAGATGACTCACATCTCTACCGGCGGCGGCGCCTCGCTGGAGTTTATGGAGGGCAAGGAGCTGCCCGGCGTGGCCTGCCTGCTGGACGCCTGACCGCTGCCGGGACCCTTTGGGCGGCCCGCAGACCTGAAAAAAGGGCTGCCGAAGGCGGCGGCCTGTGCAAAAGTATTTCGGAAAATATACGATAGGAGAGATTTATTATGAATCGCCGATACCGCAAGACCATTATCGCAGGAAACTGGAAGATGAACAACACTCTGTCCCAGACCAAGGCCTTTGCTGAGGAAATCAAGCCTATCATGCCCAAGGGCAAGTGGTGCAATGTGGTGCTGTGTGTCCCCGCCACCAATATTCAGTCCGCTGTCCGCCTGTTTAAGGACTGCCATATTGCCATCGGCGCCGAGACCTGCCACGAGTTGGACCATGGCGCCTATACCGGCGAGATTACTGCCGCCATGATCAAGGAGGCGGGGGCCAAGTACGTCATTATCGGCCACTCCGAGCGCCGGCAGTACTACAATGAGACCGACTTTACCGTGAACAAGAAGGTCCATGCCGCCATTGAGGCCGGCCTGATCCCCATCATCTGTGTGGGCGAGAGCCTGGAGCAGCGGGAGCTGGAGGTGACCATGGAGCTTATCGCCTATCAGGTGAAGTGCGCCCTGGCGGGCGTGGCCCCCGAGAAGGTGCGCCATGTGGTCATAGCCTACGAGCCCCTGTGGGCCATCGGCACCGGCAAGACCGCCACCGCCGAGCAGGCCGGCGAGGTCTGCCAGGCCATCCGCACTGTGATCCGCAAGCAGTACGGCGCCCATGTGGCCCGGTCCGTCACCATTCAGTACGGCGGCTCTATGAACGCCAAGAACGCTCAGGAACTGTTGGCCCAGCCCGATGTGGACGGTGGACTCATCGGCGGCGCGGCCCTGAAGCCCGCGGACTTTGTGAAGATTATCGAGGCGGCCAATCAGGAGTAATTTTGATGTAGGGGGCGGCCTCCGCGCCGCCCTGCCGTGCCCGGATGTGCCCCGCCGTCTTTCGCGCGAGCTGTTAAGGCTGTTGCCAGGAGGGCGGGCCGGCACAGAGGCCGGCCCCTACAATAAAGGAAAGGTCTGTTTTATGAAAACACCTACTACTTTGATTATCATGGACGGGTTTGGAATGGAGGGGATCTCCGCCGGCAACGCGGTGGCCAATGCCTCTACTCCCAATCTGGACAGGTTCTTTTCCCAGTGTCCCCACAGCAGGCTGTCCGCCTCCGGGCTGGATGTAGGCCTGCCTGACGGCCAGATGGGCAACAGTGAGGTGGGCCACACCAATATCGGCGCGGGCCGGGTGGTGTTCCAGGATCTGCCCCACATCAGCCGGGACATTGAGACGGGGGACTTTTTTGAAAACCCCGCCTATCTGGAGGCTATGGAGAACTGCCGGGAGTGGGGCTCGGCCCTGCACCTGATGGGGCTGCTGTCCGACGGCGGCGTCCACAGCCACATCACCCATCTGTTCGCTCTGCTGAAAATGGCCCAGGATCAGGGCCTGAAAAAGGTCTATGTTCACTGCTTCCTGGACGGCCGTGACGTGCCTCCCTCCTCGGGCAAAGGGTACGTGGAGCAGCTCCAGGCCAAGATGCAGCAGCTGGGAATCGGTGAGATCGCTACTGTGATGGGCCGGTACTACGCCATGGACCGAGACAAGCGGTGGGACCGCCTCCAAAAGGCCTATGACGCCATGGTATGCGGTCAGGCTCCCTTTGCGGCGGACGCGGCGGACGCCGTGCAGTCCTCCTATGACGCCGGTGTGACCGACGAGTTCATGGTGCCCGTGGTCTGTGTCAAGGATGCCCAGTTCCGGGACAACGACTCGGTGATTTTCTTCAATTTCCGCCCCGACCGGGCCCGGGAGATTACCCGCTGCCTGGTGGACGAGGACTTTAATGAGGTGGAGCGCAAGACCGGTTTCATTCCCGTGGACTTCATCTGCACCACCGAGTATGACGCTACCATGCCTAACGTTACGGTGGCCTATCCCCGGCAGAAGCTGCAAAATATCTTTGGGGAGTACATCTCCAACCTGGGGCTGACCCAGTTGCGCATTGCGGAGACAGAGAAGTACGCCCATGTGACCTTCTTCTTCAATGGCGGTGTGGAGCAGGTTTTCCCCGGAGAAGATCGCTGCCTGATCAACTCCCCTAAGGTGGCCACCTACGACCTCCAGCCGGAGATGTCCGCCTACGAGGTCACTGAGGAGGCGGTAAAGCGCATCCTCAGCGGGAGCTATGATGTGATTATCCTCAATTTTGCCAACTGCGACATGGTGGGCCACACCGGTGTATATGAAGCCGCCTGTAAGGCGGTGTCCACTGTGGACGAGTGCGTGGGCAAGGTGGTGGACGCCACCTCAAAGATGGGGGGCGTATCCCTGATCACCGCCGACCACGGCAACGCCGAACGGATGGTGGATACCGACGGCTCTCCCTTTACCGCTCACACCACCAACCTGGTGCCTTTCTGCATTGTGGGGGCCAACGTTCAGCTGCGGGACGGACGCCTGTGTGATATCGCCCCCACTATGCTGGATCTGATGGGCCTGGAAAAGCCCGCCGAGATGGACGGGCAGACCCTCATTGCCCAGTGATTCTGTGTTCCCTGCGGGTAGTCCCGCTTCACCATATGATATCCGATGACAATTTGAAAGGAGATCAAAACCATGAAGCAGATGATCGAAATTGTAGACGTAATCGGCCGCGAGATTTTGGACAGCCGCGGCAACCCCACTGTAGAGGTGGAGGTTTATCTGGAAGACGGCACCATGGGCCGCGCCGCTGTACCCTCCGGCGCTTCCACCGGCATCTATGAGGCCTGCGAGCTGCGGGACGGCGACAAGAGCCGCTATTTGGGCAAGGGTGTGCTGAAAGCTGTGGAGAGCGTGAATACCGAGATCGCCGAGGCCCTCATCGGCACCAACGTGCTGGATCAGACCGCCATTGACAAGATGCTCATCGATCTGGACGGCACCCCCAACAAGGACCGCCTGGGCGCCAACGCCATCCTTGGCGCCTCCCTGGCCTGCGCCAAAGCCGCCGCCAATGCTCTGGGCACCTCTCTGTACAACTATATCGGCGGCGTAAACGCCAAGCAGCTCCCCGTGCCCATGATGAACATTCTCAACGGCGGTGCTCATGCTACCAACAACGTGGAGATTCAGGAGTTCATGATTATGCCTGTCTCCGCCCCCTCTTTCCGTGAGGCTCTGCGCCGCTGCGCTGAGGTGTTCCATCAGCTGAAGAAGACCCTGAAGGAGAACGGCACCCCCGCCGCCGGTGTGGGCGACGAGGGCGGCTACGCCCCCAACCTGAAGAAGGATGAGGACGCCCTGAAGGTGATTGTCCAGGCCATCGAGGAGGCCGGCTACAAGCCCGGTGAGGACTTCAAGATTGCCATCGACGCCGCCTCCTCCGAGTGGTGGAACGAGGACGAGAAGTGTTATATCCAGCCCAAGTCCAACAAGAAGCTGACCCAGCAGCAGCTGGTGAACATGTGGAAGAAATTCGCCGACACCTATCCCATCATCTCCCTGGAGGACGGCATGGCCGAGACCGACTGGGAGGGCTGGGCCATGCTGACCCGCGCCATTGGCGA
>CAMTMZ010000019.1 GCA_947073765.1 uncultured Bacillota bacterium
GGACAATGGACCGCCCCAGTCCGGTGCCTCCGGCGGCCCCGGACCGGGCCTTGTCCACCCGATAGAAGCGGTTGAACACCTTAGGCAGATCCTCCTCCGGGATGCCCACCCCGGTGTCCCCCACCTCCAGCAGCACCTGATCCCCGTCCCGGTATACCGACACAAAGACCCTTCCGCCACTGATATTGTACTTAATGGCGTTTTCCACCAGGTTAAAACAGATCTGAGACAGGTCATCTTCCGTACACAGCACGGTGCAGCCGGGTTTCAGGCTGGTCTCTATCTCCACCCCGGCGGCGTCGGCCACCGGCTGGAGCCGGGCCACTGTCCGCCGCGTCACCTGGGCTGCGTCCACCACCTTCTCCTCCCCCACCGGCAGGCTGTCCAGCCGGGTGAGGGCCAGCAGGTGCTCGGTGATGCGGGTGAGCCGCTCGGCCTCCGCGCCAATGTCCCCCACAAAGTCCCGTACCATAGCCGGGTCCATCTCATCCGTCTGCAAAATGGAGTCGGCCAGCAGGCGGATAGAGGCCAGCGGGGTTTTCAGCTCGTGGCTGGCGTCGGAGACAAACCGGCGGCGGACCTCCTCCGTGGTCTGGAGACGGTCGGTGAGCTGGTTGAACTCTCCGGCCAGCTGGGCCATCTCGTCCCGGCCCACCGGCTGCAGCCGGTGGCCGTACTCCCCCTCCCCCACAACACGGATGGCCCGCAGCAGGGCCGCGATGCGGGCGGTAAGCATTTTGGAGAAGAAGGTTGACATAATCAGCGTAACCAGGGCAATCACCAGTGAGATGGTGCGCAGGTTCTGCTGCAGGCTGTACAGCAGCTCCCCCTGGGCCTGATCCACCTCCAGAATATAGATAGACCCGATAATCATCCCCCGGTAGACGATGGGCATAGCGGCGGTGGAGGTAAATACCCGGTGGCTGTAGCGGGAGTAAAACACGTCGCTGCCCCGCAGGGCGGACACCACCTCCTGATACAGGGCGTAGCGGTACTCCGGCGTCTCCTCAGGGGGGGGCGCCTCACCCTCCTGGGGCTGGCGGGTGCTGTCGTAGAGGATGAGTCCCGCCGGATCGGTGACCAAAATCCGTTTCAGGCCCATGCTGTCCAGCATGTTCATCACCCTGGCCACCTGGTCGGCGGACAGCGACTCCAGCTCCATCAGCGCCGACGCCATCACCGCCGTCTGGCTTTTCAGGGAGTCACGCTTAGAGGCAAACAGCAGGTCCTGGGAGGCCACCAGGGGATAGGTGTTCAGCAGCACCAGCACCACGGCGAAGATCACCAGGTAGCTCAGAGCGTATTTCACTTGGAGAGAGGCAAAAAACGGAACCTTATTCTTGTTGTTCATATCTTGGCCAGATAGTAGCCCACACCCCACTTGGTGCGGATAAACTCCGGGCTGGCGGGGTCCAGCTCCAGCTTCTCCCGCAGGCGGCGGACATGGACGTCCACCGTGCGGTAGTCACCGATATACTCATAGCCCCACACCACGTTGAGCAGGTTCTCCCGGCTGTACACCCGGCCCGGGTTGCGCAGCAACAGCTCCATCAGGTCAAATTCCTTGGCCGTAAGCTCCACAGGCACGCCGTCCCGCCACGCGGCCCGGCCCCCCGGGTCCAGACGGATGTGCCCCGCCTCCAGCATGCTGTCGCCGCGCCTGTGCTCCGCTGCCCCGGACCGGCGCAGCAGCGCCCGCACCCGTGCCTTCAGCTCCAGCAGGTTGAAGGGCTTGGTGATGTAGTCGTCCGCCCCGCATTCAAAGCCCATAATCTTGTCGGTGTCCTCCCCCTTTGCCGTTAATATAATAACCGGCACGTTGGAGAACTCCCGGATGCGCATGCAGGCCTGCAGCCCATCAATCTTGGGCATCATCACATCCAGCAGAATCAGATCGAAGCTGCCCTCCCGGGCCAGCTCCACCGCCTGTTCCCCGTCATAGCCTACCTCCACCTGATAGCCCTCGTGCTCCAGATTGAACTTGATGCCCTTGACCAGAACCTGTTCGTCATCCACCACTAAAATCTTTGCCATAGCGTACCTCACTCATTTCCTGTGGTCACATATTCCCTCAAATTTTCCAAAATCGCTGGCCCGATTCCCGCCACCTGGGTCAATTCCTCCACATTCCGGAACGGGCCGTGCTCCTCCCGCCAGGCGGCGATGTCCATCGCCCGCTTCTCCCCGATGCCGGGCAGCCGCCGCAAATCCCAGCTGTCGGCGGTGTTTATGTTAATGACCTCCCCGGGCAGCAGGCTGTCAGGCCGCCGCTTCTCCTCCGAGACGGACTCCTCAAAAGAACCGTCCCGCTCCTCCGCCGGCTGTTGGGCCGTAGTCACCCGGTAGGGCCGGGGCAGGCTGGCTCTGGACAGATACCAGCCCCCGCAAAACAGGGCAAACCCGGCCAGCAGAGCCAAAACCAGCGCCCCAAATCTGGATGTTCTCCCCATTTTTCCTGTCCCCCTTGCGGATTCCGCTGTCCTTTGTTATAATGGAGCCCACCGTGTCATACCGTAAATTTTAAGAAGTTCTTTATTGCTTTTCCACCCTGTGTGGGATACACTGGGGTCATACGGTTTCATTATACCATACATACGGAGAATTTCCTATGAAAAAATATCGTTTTCTTTCCCTGATCCTCCTCCTCGCCATCTCTGTGTCCCTTATCCCCCCCGCCGCCGCCGTCCCCGGGCAGGAGGACCTGGACCTGTTCTGCACCCACGCCGTTCTGCTGGACGCCAACCACGGCGAGGTCCTCTACGATATGAAGGCCTATGAAAAGGCCTATCCCGCCAGCATCACCAAGATTATGACCGCCCTTCTGGTGCTGGAGGCCGTCGAATTCGGCCAGCTCTCTCTGGACACCCCAGTTACCGCCGGAGAGACCCGGATGCAGGATGTCACCTACTCCTACGTCAACGCCAACATCAAGCTGGGGGAGGTGCTCACTGTGGAGGAGCTGCTCTACTGCACCCTTCTCCCCTCCCATGCCGACGCCTGCAACATTCTGGCCGTGGCGGTGGACGGCTCCATCGAGGCCTTTGTGGATCACATGAACCGAAAGGCCGCGGAGCTTGGCTGTCAGAACACCCACTTCACCAACCCCGTGGGCATCCACAACGAAAACCACTACTCCACCGCCTACGACCTGGCCCTCATCATGCGCGCCTGCCTTGAGTACGATACCTTCCGCACCATCGCCAAAACCCCTAAATACACCCTCCGGGCCACCGAGATGTCCGGCCCCCGGGAGATGTACAACTCCAACGCCCTGGTTTCCACCTGGAATCACAGCGGCTACCTCTATGACAAATGCGTCGCCGGCAAAACCGGCAACACCGACGAGGCCGGCCGCTGCCTGGCCGCCGCCGCTGAAGACGGCGACGAGGTGCTCATCTCTGTCGTCCTGGGCTCCGGCCCCATGGAAGTCCCCGGCGACACTGAGCTGCGCCAGGGCCATTTCCGGGAGAGCAAGCGGCTGCTGGAGTACGGTTTTAATAATTTCCAGCGGGTGACCATCACCAAGGACAGTGAGCCGGTGGAGAAAGTAAAGGTCACCATGTCCCGGCAGGCCGACGAGGTCAATGTAAAGCCCCAGGGCTCCATTGTCCGCACCCTGCCCAAATCCATGAACCTGGACGACATCGAAAGCCGCATCACCCTTTTCGCCAAAGAGGTGGAGGCCCCGGTGGAGGCCGGCCAGGTAATGGGCACCATGACCCTCTCCTACAATGGAGAGGTCTACGGCACTCTGGACCTTGTAGCCGTCACCTCAGTAGAGCGGTCGGAGCTGCTCTACAAAAAGCAGCAGTTCTTTGATTTCTTCCAGAATGAAGGGGTGCGCATCATCCTGGCGGTGGTCCTTTTCCTGGCCGCTGTCGTGGTGCTGAAGCTCACCTTTTTCCGCCGCAGGCGCCGCCCCAAGGCGGGAACCGCCGCCCGGCGGGGCAATTACAAGGGGATTCGCCGGCAGTGAACGCCGCCCGGCACAAAAGAGACACGGAAAACTCCGTGTCTCTTTTTCTGTTGTGCCCCGTCTCCCTCCCGCACCACCTCTCCACTCGGCGCATAGAATAGGGCAGCACCATCTGAAAGGAGGCTGTCGGAACTATTGTTCCTGTACGATATGAACCCTGATTTTTCCTGTTATCTCACTCCCGCGGGCCGCTCCTACTCCGGGGCGGAGCCGGTCATCCCTCTGCCCTATCCCGGCGAGGGCGGACCGGTCTACCCCGGGGACGACGAAGCGGTTATCCCCCTGCCCTATCCCGGCGAGGGCGGGCCGGTCTACCCCGGAGACGACGAACCGGTTATCCCCCTGCCAGACCCCGGTGAGGGCGGGCCGGTCTACCCCGGCGGCGGGGGCGGGGGACGGCCCGGCACATCCCGCGTCCGCTTCCTCAACGCAGCCTATAACTATCCGGCCCTGCGGATCACAGTGGCGAACAGCCGTTTCGCCAACCGGCTGGGCTACGCCTCCATCACCGGCTACGGCCGGGTCCGGGCCGGTTACCAGACCGTAACAGTGGCCGCCGCCAACGGCCGGATCTACGTGCGCAAATCCATGCCCTTCCAGGTCAACGGGCTGACCACCATCGCCGTTATCAACACCGCCAACGGCCTGGATCTGTTGCAAATCGCTGACAGCTGCTGCGCCCCTTCCAACGGCCTGTCCAGCCTCAGGATAGGCAATCTGGCCTACAACAGCGGCCCGCTGGATGTGCTGATGAGCGACGGCCGGGTAGTCTGGGGCGATCTGCGGTACAAAGAGGTGGCGTCCTTCCGGGCCATCGCCCCCGGCGCCTACCAGTTCTTCTACGCCGATACCAACCTCTCCCCCATGCCTTCCTGGCTGGGCATCGAGCCTCTGGACCCCGCCTGGCTTGGAGTCTATCCTCCGCAGGAGACCTTCGGCTCCCTCTACCTGGACGTGTCCACCGGGGAGCGTTACACAGTCTACCTGCTTCAAAACGGTCCGGGGCGCAACAATATTCAAAATTTCATTCTGGTGGACCGGTAACAACCGCTCAGGGCGGGGGCTTTGCCCCCGCCCTGTCTCATTTTCATACAAACCGCATCCTTCGTCCCCATATTTGGGAACAGTTTTGTTAAAAATTGCGGTTGACTTTTTTAAACTATTTCACTACTATGATAAAGTAATAATTCAAAAAACCGCCGCGGCCATTTGCACGCGGGAGGAGGCCCCCAATGGAACCATTCAACACCGAGCAGCTGGCCAGGCAGCTCCGGGAGCTCTACCGGCGCTGCGGATACACCCAATATAAGATGAGCAAGTTTGAGCCTTATGACCTCTATGTCCGCAACAAGAGCTTTCTGGTCAGCGGAGACATTCTCACCTTTACCGACGCCGACGGCCGCCTTATGGCCCTCAAGCCGGACGTAACCCTCTCCATCGTCAAGAACGCGCGGGAGGGAGCCGGCCTGCAGAAAGTCTACTACAGCGAGAACGTTTACCGCACCTCCCCTATGTCCCAGGGCTTTCGGGAGATCATGCAGACCGGGCTGGAGTGTGTGGGTGACCTCGACCTGGTTGCCATGGGGGAGGTTCTCCTCCTGGCCACCCGAAGCCTGGAGCTCATCAGCCGGGACTATCTGCTGGACGTCAGCCACCTGGGCTTTGTCTCCGGTTTGCTGGACAGCGCCGGCGTCCCCCGGGAACACCAGGTCCCGCTGCTGGAGCGGATGGGAGAAAAAAATGTCCCCGCCCTGCGCGCCCTGTGCCGGGATCTGGGTGCGGACGGGGAAACGGCGGATGCCCTGTGCCGCCTGGCCACCCTCTACGGCCCTCCGGATGAACTGCTTCCCCCCCTTCGGGAGATGATCCGGGGCGCGCGGATGTCCGCCGCCCTGGAGGAGCTGGAACATGTGTGCGCCCTGGCCCCCTCCAACCGGCTGCGGCTGGATTTTTCCATCGTCAACAATATGGACTACTACAACGGCCTTATTTTCCGGGGCTACCTGCCCGGCCTGCCCAGCGGCGTGCTGTCCGGCGGCCGGTACGACAATCTGCTCCATCAGATGGGCCGGGAGGACGGGGCCATCGGCTTTGCCGTCTACCTGAACCTGCTGGAGCGTCTGGAGACCGCCCAGCCGGAATTTGACGCCGACCTGCTCCTGCTCTACGATGACCAGACTCCCGCCCCCGCCGTGCTGCGGGAAGCGGAGCGGTGCCGCCTGGCCGGCCAGACCGTTCGGGTAGAGCGCCGGGCTCCGGAGGGCCTCACCTTCCGGACAGTGCGGAAGGTGGGGTGAGGGCTGTGATGAATGTCGCCCTGCCCAAGGGCCGCCTGGGGGAACAGGTCTACAGCCTGCTGGAACGGGCGGGCTACCCATGCCCCTCCATACGGGAGGAGAACCGGAAGCTGGTCTTTGAAAACCAGTCGGCCGGAGTGCGCTACTTCTGGGTCAAGCCCAGCGACGTGGCCATTTACGTAGAGCGGGCCGCCGCCGACATCGGCATCGCCGGCCGGGACATTCTGCTGGAGTACCGCCCGGAGGTCTATGAGCTGGCTGACCTGGGGATGGGCCGGTGCCGCATGTGCGTGGCCGGGCGGAAGGGGACCCGGGAGAGCCGGGACCAGACCCTGCGGGTGGCCACCAAGTTCCCCAACATCGCCAAGCGCTACTACAGCGCCCAGAGCCGTGACATCGACATCATTAAACTCCACGGCTCCATTGAGCTGGCCCCTCTGCTGGGGCTGAGCGATGTGATCGTAGACATCGTGGAGACGGGCAAAACCCTGCTGGAGAACGATCTGGAGATCCGAAACACCATTGTCCCCATCAGCGCCCGTCTCATTGCCAACAAGGTAAGCTATAAATTCAAGCATGAGGAGATCACCCGGCTGTGCCAGCAGGTGGATCTTTTGTGCTCCAAGCCTTAGCCGGAAGGGAGGAATTTCACTGTGATACAGCTGTACCGCCGCGGCCAGCTGCCCCTGGACCACATTCTGGCCCGGCATGAACCCCAGGAGGAGCTCTCCCAGGCAGTGGCAGACATCATCGCCTCCGTCCGCCGGGAGGGAGACAGCGCCCTGCTCCGCTATGCCCGGCAGTTCGATGGCGCCGCTCCCCAGCGTCTGGAGGTCCCTCCCGAAGAGCTGGAGCGCGCGCTGGAGGAGCTGGACCCGGAGCTGCGTGCCATCCTGGAGCAGGCCGCGGATAATATCCGCTCCTTCCACAGCCGCCAGGTGCGAAACAGCTTCCTCATCACGGAGCGGGAAGGGGTCGTTCTGGGCCAGAAGGTCACTCCTCTGGACCGGGTGGGACTGTATATCCCCGGCGGCACCGCCGCCTACCCCTCTACCGTCCTGATGAACGCCATCCCCGCCAAAATCGCCGGGGTCGGTGAGATTATTATGGTCTCCCCTCCCTCCCGGAGCGGAGATATCGCCCCCGTGATCCTGGCCGCCGCCAAAATCGCCGGAGTCGGCCGGGTTTTCCGGGTGGGCGGGGCCCAGGCGGTGGCCGCCCTGGCCTTTGGCACCCAGAGCGTCCCCCGGGTGGACAAAATTGTGGGCCCGGGCAACGCCTATGTAGCCCAGGCCAAACGGCAGGTGTTCGGCCAAGTGGCCATCGACATGATCGCCGGTCCCAGCGAGATTCTGGTCATCGCCGACGAAAACAGCGACCCGGTCCAGCTCTCCGCCGACCTGCTCAGCCAGGCTGAGCACGACCAAAACGCCAGTGCCGTCCTTATTACCGACAGCCTCCCGCTGGCCCAGGCCGTGCGCCTGGAGCTGGAGCGTCAGCTGTCCGCTCTCCCCCGGCAGGACATCGCCCGGGCCTCCATCGACGGCAACGGAAAAATCATTGTAACAGAAAATCTTCTCCAGGCCATTGACATCGCCAACACGCTGGCTCCGGAGCACCTGGAGCTGTGCGTGGACAACCCCTTCGACTATCTGGACAAAATCCGCCACGCCGGCTCCATCTTCCTGGGCCGCAGCTGTCCGGAGGCCCTGGGTGACTACCTGGCCGGCCCCAACCACACCCTGCCCACCGGCGGCACCGCCCGTTTCTCCAGCCCCCTTTCGGTGGACGACTTCATCAAAAAATCCCAATTCACCTATTACACCCCCGCCGCGCTGGACAGGGTCGCGGAAAAAATTGCCCGCCTCGCCCGGGAGGAGGGGCTGGAGGGCCACGCTCGCAGCGCGCTGTCCCGCCGGAAGGAGGAGAACACCCCATGAGCCGATATATGAGTTCCCGGTTTGATGCCCTGGAGGCCTATGTTCCCGGGGAGCAGCCCCAGGACATGCGTTATGTAAAGCTGAATACCAACGAGTCCCCCTTCCCTCCCGCCCCCGGAGTGCTGGAGGCGGTAAGCGCCGAGGTAGAGCGCCTCAGCCTCTACCCCGATCCGGAGGGTAACGCCCTGCGGCGCGGCCTGGCCCGGCGATACGGCGTGGAGCCCGAAAACGTCTTTTTGGCCAACGGCTCCGACGAGCTGCTCAGCTTCGCCTTTATGGCCTTCTGCGACGCAGACCGCCCCGTGGCCTTCCCTGCCGTCAGCTACGGCTTTTACCCGGTATACGCCAATCTGTACCAGGTGCCCTATACCGAAATTCCCCTGGAGGACGGCTTTGTTTTGAACCCGGCGGACTACTGTGGGCTAAACCGCAATATCGTCATCGCCAACCCCAACGCCCCCACCGGCCGGGCCATCCCGGCGGCCGAGATTGAGCGGATCGTCCGCACCAACCCGGACCACGTGGTCCTCATTGACGAGGCTTACATCGACTTCGGCGGGGAAAGCTGCCTTCCCCTCATCCAAACATACGACAATCTGCTGGTCTGCCAGACCTTCTCCAAGTTCCGCTCCCTGGCGGGGGGCCGTCTTGGCTACGCCCTGGCAAGCCCCGGTCTGATTCAGGACCTGGACAAAATCAAGTACTCCACCAACTCCTACAATATCAACCGGCTGACCATGGCCGCGGCCACTGCCACCCTGAACCGGGACGATTACTGCGCGGCCAACAGCAAAACCATCCAGGCCAACCGGGCCTATACCACCGCGGAGCTGAGCCGGCTGGGCTTTGAGACCCTCCCCAGCCTGGCCAACTTCATCTTCACCCGCTGTCCCCGGATCGAGGGGGGAGCGCTCTACCGGCATCTGAAGGCCAAAGGGGTTCTGGTGCGCCACTGGGACAGGCCTGAGATTTCCGACTGGCTCCGGGTCACCATCGGCACCCGGGAGCAGATGGACATTTTCCTGGCCAAGGTTCGGGAGATTTTAAAGGAGGCGGACTGAGATGCGCAAGGCGGAGCTGACCCGCAGAACAGCGGAGACAGACATCTGGCTTTCCCTGGAGCTGGACGGTACAGGCAAGAGCGAAATTCGCACCGGCTGCGGCTTTCTGGACCACATGCTCACCCTCTTTGCCCGCCATGGCCGGTTCAACCTGCATACCACCTGCCAGGGGGACATTTATGTAGACGACCATCATACCGTGGAGGATGTAGGCATCTGCCTGGGGGATGCCTTTGCCCAGGCCTTAGGCGACAAGCGGGGCATTGTGCGCTATGGCTCCTGCATCCTTCCCATGGACGAGGCCCTCATCCTCACCGCTGTGGACATCAGCGGCCGGGGCATGCTGTGCTTCGGGCTGGATATCCCCACCCAAAAGGTGGGCACCTTTGACACCGAGCTGGCAAAGGAGTTCCTCATCGCTCTGGCCCGCCGCTCCGGCATGACCATTCATGTCCGCCAGCTGTCCGGAGAGAACAGCCACCATATCATTGAGGGCGCGTTCAAGAGCCTGGCCCGCTCTCTGGGAACGGCCGCAGCCATCGATCCCCGCTTTGCCCAGGAGATCCCCTCCACCAAGGGGGTGCTGTGATGCTGGCCATTGTGGACTATGGAGTGGGCAATCTGTTCTCCCTCACCTGCTCGCTCCGGGCCATCGGCGCTGAGGCGGTAGTCACCGGCGACGGAGCCGTTCTGGCCCGGGCGGAGCGCGTCATACTGCCCGGGGTGGGGGCCTTTGGGGACGCGGCGGACGCCCTGCGGGCCTCCGGCTTAGACCGGGTGGTCCTCCGGGAAGCGGAGGCAGGAAAACCCCTGCTGGGCATCTGCCTGGGGATGCAGCTGCTGTTTGACTGCAGCCTGGAGTACGGCCGTCACGAAGGTCTGGGCCTCATTCCCGGCTCCATCCGGCCCATCCGCCCCCTGATCCCGAAGCAGCTGAAGGTGCCCCACATCGGCTGGAACGCCCTGCGCTTCCCCAGGGGCAGGCCGGTCAGCCCGCTGTTCCGTTACATTCAGGAGGGGGACTGCGTCTATTTCGTCCACTCCTTCGCCGGGGCAGACTGCGGCGAACACACCATCGCCACCGCGGAGTACGGCGCCGAGCTCACCGCCGCCGTGGCCCGAAACAACATATACGGTGTTCAGTTCCACCCGGAGAAAAGCGGACCGGTGGGGCTCAATATATTAAAAGCCTTTTGCCAACAATAAGGAGGAATCATTTATGCTGATCATACCCGCGATTGACTTGAAGGACGGCAAGGTTGTCCGTCTGCTGAAGGGCGATTTCAACACGGTCCAGCAGGTGGCCGACGACCCAGTGGCCACCGCAAAGGCCTTTTACGAGGCCGGGGCCCGATACCTCCACGTGGTGGACCTGGATGGCTCCAAAGACGGCGTGCGCAAGAACACCGAGCTGGTCAAGGCTGTGGTCCAGGTAGGTCTGAAGACCGAGCTGGGGGGCGGTATCCGCTCCATGAAAGACCTGGAGGAGGTTTTTGCCCTGGGTGTGTGGCGGGCGGTCATCGGCTCCGCCGCCGTCAGCGACCCGGATCTTGTCCGGGCGGCGCTGGAGAAATACGGCCCGGAGCGCATCGCCGTGGGCGTTGACGCCAAGGACGGCCTGGTGCGCACCGCCGGCTGGGTAAAGGAGAGCGGCGAGAACTACCTGGACTTTGCCAGGCAGATGGAGCAGCTGGGGGTAAAGAACATCATCTTCACCGACATCGACACCGACGGCATGCAGTCCGGCCCCTCCTTTGCCCGCCTGCAGTTCCTCCGGGACCAGATCGGCTGCTTCATCATCGCCGCCGGCGGCGTGTCCTGCAACGCGGATCTCCAGGCACTGAAGCGCATGGGGATTGAGGCCGTCATCGTGGGCAAATCCTGGTATACGGGGGCTCTGGACCTGGCGCAGGCAATCGCGGAGGGCGGACCTCAGTGATTGCCAAACGAATCATCCCCTGCCTCGACGTGAAGGACGGCCGGGTGGTGAAGGGGATCAACTTTCAGGGGCTGTCTGATGTCAGCTCCCCGGTGGAGCTGGCCAGGTTCTACAGCGGCTGCGGGGCTGACGAGCTGGTCTTTTACGACATCACCGCCTCCGCCGAGGAGCGCGCTCTGTTCACCGGCATTCTTCGGGAAACCGCCTCCGCCGTCTTCATCCCTCTCACCGTAGGGGGCGGCATCCGCACCCTGGAGGACTTCGACCGGGTGCTCAAGTGCGGCGCCGACAAGGTGAGCGTCAACTCCGGGGCCCTCCGGGACCCCTCTCTGATTCCCCGGGCCGCGGAGCGCTACGGCAGCCAATGCGTGGTGCTCAGCGTCGACGCCAAGCGGGTCAACGGCCAGTTCCGAGTTCTATCCAAGGGCGGCCGGGAGGACACCGGCCTGGACGCCATCTCCTGGATTAAATCCGGGGTAGCCAATGGCGCCGGCGAGATCGTCCTCAACAGCATCGACACCGACGGCGTCCAGGGAGGCTTCGACCTGGAGCTGCTCCAGGCCGTCTGCGACACGGTGGACGTACCTGTCATCGCCTCCGGGGGAGCCGGGTGTATCCAGGACTTCATCACCCTGTTCAAGGCGCTCCCAAAGGTGGATGCCGGCCTGGCCGCCTCCATTTTCCACTTCGGCCAGGTGTCCATTCCAGAGCTGAAACAGGCCCTGGCGGCGGAGGGAATCCCCACCAGGCTGTAGAGAGGTAATGCTATGTTGAACATTGACCAGTTAAAGTTTGATGAAAAGGGCCTCATTCCCGCCATTGTGACCGATGCCTCCAGCGGCAGGGTGCTCACTCTGGCCTACATGAACCGGGAGAGCCTGTCCATCACACTGAAGGAGGGCCGCACCTGCTTCTGGTCCCGCTCCCGGCAGGAGCTTTGGCGCAAGGGAGAGACCAGCGGCAACGTCCAGCACGTGGTGGACATCACTGCCGACTGCGACCGGGACGCCCTCCTCGTCCGGGTAAATAAAGCGGGCCCCGCCTGCCACCTGGGCACAGACTCCTGCTTCAACGCCCCCCTCTGGCACAGCGGCGCGGCGCAGCCCTTTTCAGTCCGCGGCCTTTACGCCCTGCTGGAGGGCCGGAAGCAGGACCTGCCCGAAGGGTCCTACACCACCTACCTGTTCCAGAAGGGGCTGGACAAAATTCTCAAAAAGGTAGGGGAGGAGTGCACCGAGGTGATTATCGCCGGCAAAGCGAAGGACAACAGAGAAACGGTTTACGAAATTGGAGATCTGGTGTATCATGTCCTCGTACTGATGGTGGAGCTGGGCATCCCGGTGGAGGCGGTCCTCGCCGAGCTGGCCTCCCGCCACGTCATCGACCATAAAGTAAAGCAGGAGAAAATGACATGATCCAGAATCTGCACACCCACACCACCTTCTGCGACGGAGCAAACACTCCGGAGGAGATGGTCCGCTCCGCCCTTGCCCTGGGCATGGACAGCCTGGGCTTTTCCGGCCACGGCCCCTCCTGCGCTCCGGACGACGCCGCCATGCCCCCGGAGTCCGTCCCCGCCTACCGGGCGGAGCTTCTCCGCTTGTGCCCGGAGTACGCCGGCCAGATGGACATCCTCCTGGGCCTGGAGCGGGACTATTTCTGGGCCCCTGACGGGGATGGCTGGGACTACGTCATCGGCTCGGTCCACTACGTGGAGAAGGACGGGGCCTGGCTGGGCGTGGACCACTCCCCAGCGGTGTTTCTCCAAACTGTGGAGCGGTATTACGCCGGGGACTGCCTGGCCTTTGCTGAGGACTACTACCGCCTGGTGGGCGGGGTGGCGGAGAAAACCGGCTGTCAGATCATAGGCCACTTTGACCTGATTACCAAGTTTAACGAGGGTGACAGGCTCTTCGACGCCACCCATCCCCGGTATGTACAGGCCGCTCTGAGCGCTCTGGACCTTTTGGCCGGGAGAGACGTGGTCTTTGAGATCAACACCGGGGCCATATCCCGGGGATACCGATCCGCCCCATATCCCGCCCCCTGGCTCCTTCGGGCCATCAGGGCACGAAATCTGCCCATCTGCATCACCAGCGATTCCCACAGCGCCTCCACCCTCCTCCACGCCTTCCCCCAGGCGGAGGCGTTGGCCCGAGCCTGCGGCTTCCGGGAAAAAATGGTTCTCACCCGCCAGGGCTTCCGGGCAGTCCCCCTGTCATAAAAAAACTCCGGTTCCCAGCGGGAACCGGAGTTTTTCTCCTTTTATCAGCACATCTTTCCTTCAGCGCGCAGAATCATGGACGCCACTTCCTGGCGGGTGGCCAAGTCCATAGGCCGTGTTCCGTCAGTGATGCCCCTCTCCACTGCCCGGTCCATCTCCGCTGCCCCCCAGCCGGGTCCGGGCAGCTCAGCCAGCTCCTTCCGGTAGCGCGCCATGTATTCCTTCCACTGCTCGTAGTTCACCGTCTCATCCTCCCTGTACCCGGGGCGGTAGGCCCCGACAATATATTTTTTGTGCCGCCTCCGGCGCATGACGGCCCCGCCGTTGGCCTCGTTCCCAGTTCCCGTGTTGCCGTCAATGGTGGTGATGTAAGCGCCGTCCCAGCTCTCGCAGATGCCCACATGGGCGGCGTTTTTCTTCCCGGAGAAGTTAAAGAAGATCACGTCCCCGGGCCGGTAGTCCCCGCTCACCTTCTGCTGTCTGTGGAAATTCAGCAGTGCGGGGCAGTAAGCCGTCTTGCCGCCGCCGTAGTACAGCCCGCAGGCTCCCGCCGCACGGAAGCACCACCATACAAACACGGCGCACCAGGCGTAATTTTTCCCGGAAACCTCCTTGCCGTAGTAAGCCGTGTTGTACTTCACCCGGTTGGAGCCAGCCGGGGATTCCTTCACCCCCAGCTCACCCCGGGCGGCCTCCAAAATCTTTTCCGCCGTCATATCCCGCCTCCCGACCGCTTGTCCACCGCGTCCTGCACCTTCTGGCTCTGAGTACCGAAGTAGAAGGCGATAATCACAGCGTAGATGGTCATAAAGTCCTGGCTGATCTGGCCGGTACAGGCCATGTAAGAAAATACTCCGGTGAGCACCAACGTTACAAGGGATTTGACGCTTACCAGCGCTCCCAGGCGTTTCAGGATAATTTCATTCATTGTCTGTCCTCCTCTCCATTTTCGCCCCGTTGAGGACGGTTTTCAAGCACATCAGCAGCAGCTCTCCGCCGAAGAAAGCCAGGATCACCCCCAGCAGCCCGGCGGGGTCGTGACCGGTCCGGGACATGATGCGCATGGCGTAGGCGGAGGCGGCAGTGCCGCAAATGACGCACCACAGCACCATGCCCTTTGCGAACAGATGGCGCACCGCCCGGAGCTTGTCCAGCAGACGTCTCATGCCTTCACCTCCTCTTCCAGATCACTGATCCGATGGTTGGCCACCCGAATTTTTTCCTCCTGGAGCTGGGCGCGTTCCTCCAGCCTGTAGGTGCGCTCAATCAGGCTGTTGTGGGCCTGTACCTTCTTTTCCAGCTGCTCCAGCCGGTATTGGGTCAGCTTGCCGGACACCAGGATGCCCCCAAAGGCCCCCACCCCGGAGCCCATCAGCCCTATCAGGGCCGCAAGAACCGTATCACTCATAATACCCCTCCTTTCTGGTTCTACCCTGGGCGAAATTACCCCCTTTGTTGCACATCACCATACAACTAGCACGAAAAAAAGACAGCCCCCTCATAAGAGACTGTCCTTCTATTCCATATTCCAGTCAATCCGTCAGACCCAGGCAGCCGTAATAGACCGCGCCCACAGCCTGGGCAAACTGGGCCACGGTGTAATCCGGGTGAGCATCCAACTGCCTCATCAGGCCGGTGTTGGCCAGTCCACTGTCAGCGGCGTACTGCCGCAGGCCCGGCTCCCGTCGGGCCGCCCCCTCCTGCAGCAGCTGGAAGCAGGCGGGCAGTTTCACAAACCGGCCAAAGAGGGACCGCTCAGCGGTCTCAGGCTGAAGAACGTACTCAGTCTCCCTCCAGGTCACGGCCAGATACTCCCCCACCTCCCGGAAAATATCCTCACACGCCGGATCTCCTGCCGCGGCCCGCTCCATAAAAAATTCCAAACAGGGCTTGCGCATGTCCACCGGCTCCCCGGGCACCGTCAGCATCTCCCCCTCCCAGCGAAACAGCCCCTGGCGGAAAATCTCCTCCCAAAGCTCCGGAGCCCGCCGGGGCAAATCCCTGGCCGCCAGGCGGAACACACCTGACTGGCTGGTATATCGCTGGAGGGTTCCCGGCAGCCCCGTGTTCAGGTTCAGCACACTGCGCACATCCCCGGCCTGAAAGCTCCGCTGCGCCCGGCTGCCCAGATCAATGATAAAATTGTATACCTCCAAAGGGATCTCCGGGATGGACCCATCGGGCCTGACCCATCCGGTGCCCAGCTCGGTACCCAAGGTATGGGCAAAAAACCCTCTGTCCAGCTCTCCGCCTCCCGCCGCCTGCTCCACGGCGGCAGCGAAGGCGGCCATAGGCCCGTCATTGGTGTTCATCACTGGCCCGCCCTCCACCACGTATTGGGCCAGGGCCTCATTCAGGGCTGTGATTCTGGCGAACTGCTCCTCATAGTCCAGGTTGGGATTGTTCCTCAGGCCAAAGGTCTTGTGGGTCTCGCCCCCTACAATGCGGTTGTCTATCACCACATCCGGAAAGCACAGCCCAATGGCGTCAAAGCTTCGCAGCGCCTCCCCGGCCGCCCGCTCCATCCTGTCGGCCCCTCGCTCCATCTCCTCCGGTGCGGCGTCCTGACTCAGGGCCGCCCAATCAATCTCCTCCGCCCGGCCGGCCCAATACAGGCTGCCCGCCGCCCGCAACAGCCGGGTGAGCAGCAGCAGGGGGCCGGTGATCTCCTCCGCCAGAGTACAGGCGGCAGGGAACCAATCAAATTCCTTGCACAGCGCCAGTCTCCCGTCTACGCTGACAGCCAGCTTCACGTCGGTACCGCCGATATCCATCCCCAGCACCATCCTCCCCGCGGTCAGGGCGGGCAGCCCGGCGAAGACAGGCCGGCTCCATTCCCCCTGGCGGGGCTGGACAGCGGGGACCTCCCCAATATTCCAGACGCCGAAGGCAAAGCGCTCCTCCGTGTCCGGCAAAGCGGATAAGACACGCTCATTTACATTGAGGCATTTGCCGTATCCGGTGCGCGCGCCCTTGGCCCGATCCAGCTGAAACACCTGTCCCAGGCGTTCCGCCAGCTCGACGGCCTCCCGGTCACACCGGTCCAGACACACGTCTACTCTCCGTCCCCCCAGCGCGGACAGCAGGTTATACACATTCGCGTAGACATATTCCGCCACAAACTGTGCCTCATCCTCTCCCGCCGTCTCCGGCAGGAGAAGGTCAAACACTCTCACCGACCGGTCATACAGCGTAACACACAGGTGAAAAGGCCGGGTTCCTCCAGCCTGAAAGGCCTTCCGCACGTCGGTAATATACACGCTCTGGTCCGCGGCCGCCCGCTCCAGAAAATCCCTCAGCATGTCCCTCACTCCCATTCAAAAAATCCAGGTATATGCGGCAAAATCATATCACAAAGGGCGGAAAAACGCAACTGCGTTCCACCGCCTTTCCCAAAGGTCTGTTGGAGCAGATTTTTCTTGACAGTTTGGTTTATTTATTGTAAACTCAAATAGACTACAAGCTGTAAACTTTCATGGGAGGAGAAAACAACATGGCGCAGTACAAACTGGGCGAGATAGAATCCGCCTTTGCCAACCTGATCTGGGATAACGAGCCTCTCACCTCCGGCCGGCTGGTGGAGCTGTGCGGGGAAACGCTGGACTGGAAAAAATCCACCACCTATACCGTTCTGCGGCGGCTGTGTCAGCGGGGCGTTTTCCGCAACGAGGGGGGCACGGTGACCTCCCTGCTGTCCCGGGAGGAGTTCGACGCCCTGCGCAGACGGGAATTTGT
Source organism: uncultured Bacillota bacterium (assembly GCA_947073765.1). Taxonomy (GTDB): domain Bacteria; phylum Bacillota; class Clostridia; order Oscillospirales; family Oscillospiraceae; genus Lawsonibacter. The sequence continues at coordinate 17,173 of CAMTMZ010000019.1, forward strand.
AGACCAGACCTTCAACGGCTCCCTGCCCCGGTTCCTGGCCGCCTTCGCCCACCGCCAGAAACTGAGCGGCGAGGAGATCGATCAGCTCCAGCGGCTCATCGACGAGAACCGGGGGTGAGAACATGGTAACGCTGTTCAAAACGGTGCTGGGCATGAGCGCCACCGGCGCGGGGGTGATCCTTCTGGTGCTGCTGGCCCGGCTGGCCCTGGGTCGGGCGCCGAAACACTTTTCCTACGCCCTGTGGGTGGTGGTCACTGCGGTCATCGCCGTAATCGCCCTGGGCGCCGCCCTGGCCACTAACCGGGCCAGCCGTCCCCCGGCACCGGAAACCACACCCCCCGCGGAGGTGTGGCTGGACTACCGCTCCGACCTCAGCGCCCTGCCCTGGGGCGAAACCCGGGAGATCCAGCTGCCGGAGTTTCCCGGGAAAACCTTCCGCTGGGACTCCGCCACCGTCTATGTCTGCAGCGAGAGCGGCGGCTCGTCCGCGGATGTCCCCATGATCTCCGGGATGCCTGTGGAGAATGTCATCCTCTGCGATCTGAACGGCGACGGCAAGCGGGAGTTCTGCGCCACTGTGGCCTTCGGCTCCGGGCTGGTGGACCTCCATGTGGAGGTGTACGACTACGCCAACCAGCAGAAGTACACCCTCTGGGACCGGGGGACGTACAACTACGTCCTGTCTCTCGTAGACGGACAGCTGATCGTATCCAAGTCAGAGTATCAGGGCGGGTACCCCTCCCCCGGACAGCCAACCGGACGGCTGATTCTCACCGAGGACGGCCGTCTGGCCATCGAGGGCGAGGCCGTAGATCTCTCCGCCGCCCTGCCCATCCACCCCAGCTATGAGCTGGGCGATAACGGAGACGGCAGCGTCCGGGTGACCGGCCTGGGCGGCGCCCATGTGGAGTGGAATCGGTATTCCTACGTTCAGCCCTTCCTCTACTTCGCCCAGGACCCCGCCTTCTTCTGCCACCGGCTGGCGGGCCGGGTCGTGGAGGGCTCCGCCATGTGGGCAGACAGCAAGGAGACTTTCCCCACCATCGTGGAGGTCAATTTCAGCGTGAACGACGACCGGGTGGAGAGCGGGACCATCGACGGCTTCTCCATCTCCTTCACGGTGGAGACGGAGAGCGGGACGGTAACCCAGAAAGACTTCAAATCCTGGGCAGACGGCGAAGCCCTGGAGCTGAAAAACCATGAGATGGCGGCGGCGGCCCGCACCTTTGCCAAGCTTCTTCGGGAAGCAGAGGCCTGCTACTACGACGCCACCCCCACTCCCGCTCCGGAAATTGACCTCTCTTCCGCCGCCTACGTCCTGGACGATTTGTGGACCAGCGTAGAAGTCACCGGGCTTGACTTTGGATATGCCCGGTGGTATGCCCGGGAGCTGAATACCGGCTTTGAGACGCCGGGAAACACCCCGGGTTACCTTGAGATTTCTGAGCCCAATTTTCTCGGCCTTTCCAATGAGTACTACTATGTCATTGCTCAGGCACTCCCCGGCCGTGTCTGGCTCCAGCTTGGCCCCAGGGCTCGAGGCAGCGTCAGGGATGTGGAATGTACCGTGGACTTGAACAGCGGAGCCTACACCTGCATCAAGGGAGCTCTCACCCCATCCATCGACAGTAAAACCCTCCTCTCTGCCGCCCGGGCCATGGCCCAGCTCATCACCGAGGCATCGGACTTCCACGCCGCCTCCGCTATCCCCGAGGAAGGTCCCCTCCCCTTTGACAGGCCCATGAAGCTGTGGTTCGGCAGCGGCGCGGGGGCCTGGTCCACCATCCTTACCCTCCACCCTGACGGGACCTTCGAGGGAGACTATGAAGACGCTGACATGACCACCCTGTACGTCTGCCAGTTCCACGGGAAATTTAAGGATATCACTCAGGTCACCGGCAGCTCCTGGTCCATGACCCTGGAGGAGCTGACGCTGGATACAAAATATCCCGTGGGCCGGGAGTGGGACCAGGACGGCTGCCACTACATATCCAGCGAACCCTACGGCTTTGACGGTAAGGACGGCAAGGCCCTCCAGCCCGGCGCGCAGTTCACCTTCTATACCCCCCAGGCCACCGGCTGCGCCCCAGGCGACGAGCTGTACGGCATGACGGATGACACAGACTCCCCTCTCTACGAGTTCTGGACCTGGTGGCCCGCCAAGCACGGCTGGGGCCCCTATGGCGATGTTCTAGGCTGCTACGCCCTGCACAACCTCACCTCCGGCCGGGGCTTCTTCGACCTCCATGCCTGGGGCCTTCTGTAACCCACCGGTATATAAAACAGGTGCCGCCACACCGGCGGCACCTGTTATGTTTCTCGTTTGGGGAATCAGCCCAACGCAGCTGCCTGCAGCTCATCAAAGGCTGCCATACACTCATCCACCGTAGCACCGCCCAGCAGCTCACGCACAATCCGGCAGGTGTTTCCCCACTGCTCCACCTTCATCCCCGCGTTGGAGCCCAATACATAGACACCCTCCTCAATCCGCTCATTCAACGGTCTCAGAGCGGGAACACAGTCCACCTTCACGTTTTTAGAGGGGGAGATCACCCGGTTGGTCTCTGAATACAGCCTGAGGGCCTCATCAGAGGTCACAATGTCCAGCATCCGCATCGCATCCTCCCCATGCTCCGCATTTGCGCCCACAGCCCACCCGGTCATAGGCATCACCGGCATCTGTCCCCGGCTGCTGGGAAAGCCAATTACCCGCATCTCAAAGTCCGTCTTCCCGTAGGCTGTCTCCGTATTGGCCGCCCCCCAGTAGGCCATGACAATGGGGGTCTTTCCCGCCAAAAAATCCGCTCTCTCCCCCTCAATCGCCTCGCTGACCAGCGCCTTCTCCGCATCAATATAGCCCCGGTCGATCAGTGTCTGAAGAAACTCAAAGCCAGGGCGCATATAGTCGCTGTACTTGGCCTCTCCGCTGTTAAGCGCCTCAATCTCCCGCTGCGCATTACCGCCGTTGTACAAATCGGCGTAAGACTGAGCGAACACAAAGGTCTCCAGCCACCAGCGGTTGGCGCCAACGGGCGTCTCAATTCCGTTTTCCTGAAATACCCTGCAGCACTCCAGAAACTCCTCCGGCGTCTCCGGCAAGGCAAGTCCGCACTGGTTAAACATATCCACATTGACAAACAGGCCATAGGCCACCACCTCCTGGGGAATGGCCACCAGCTTCCCGTCCACCGTGTTGGCGGTGCGGATTATTTCCCGCAGATTTTTCGCGCTGTCCAGCCCGGACAGATCCGCCAGCCTCCCCTCGGCGCCCAGAACCATCACAGTATCCGGGTTGAGCAGGTACAGGTCATCCATGTTGTTCCGCACCCGGTCCAGGCAGACCTCATCATAGGTCCTGTCTTGGTAGCTGTCCGCTGTATAGGTCCTGTATACCATTGAAATGCCCAAGGCCTCCTCCGCCATCGCCACGGTCTGGTCAACGGCGGTTCTCGCGACATTTTCTGCGTTGGGATCAGTTTTTTCCATGGGGCTGAAGAAATTGACAATTCGCTCGTCTTTCCCCTCCCCATCAAGCAGATTTGTATGCTCCTCCCTGTCCCCGCAGGCGGCCAACGATACAGCCGCAAGTACCGCCAGAAACGCCGCCATCCATCTGCGTCCCCTTTTATCGTCACTGCTTTTCATGCGTCCCTTTCCCCTTCACACATCTCCAAATCACTTTTTTCAACAGCTTAATGTCCAATGGCTTTGCTACATGGGCGTCCATACCGGCGTCCAGCGCCGCCTTTTCATCCTCTGCGAAAGCGTTTGCCGTCATCGCGATAATGGGAATTTTTCCTGCGTCCTCCCGCTCCAGGGCCCGAATGGTCCGTGCAGCCTCGTGCCCGTTCATCTCCGGCATCTGCACGTCCATTAAAATTGCGTCGAACCGACCCGGCTCCGTCTGCTGGAAGCGCTCCACCGCCAAGCGCCCGTTTTCCACAATCTCGCAGGAGGCCCCCTCCATCCCCAGTAGTTCAAAAAGAATCTCCGCGTTAATCTCGTTGTCTTCCGCGGCCAGGAATCTCATTCCATCCAGGCTGTCATCCTGCTCCCCGTCCGGGGCAGGCGCGGCGCTCTGTTCCAGCTCCCGGGCCTGATCTTCCGCAATCCTCAGTTCAATATCCACCCGGAACAGGGAGCCCCGGTCCACCTGGCTGAACACCTCAATGCTTCCGCCCATCAGCTCCACAATGCTCTTGGTGATGGCCATGCCCAGCCCGGTGCCCTGCACCTTATTTGTTGTGCTGTTCTCCGCCCGGGTAAATGCGTCAAAAATGGTCTCCAGATACTCAGGGGTCATGCCGTAGCCGTCGTCCTCCACCTCAATCCGGATGTGCTCATATTGACTGGAGCGCTGTTTCAGCTCCATTACCCGAAAATAGATATGCCCGCCCTCCGGCGTATACTTTACGGCGTTTGACAGCAGGTTAATCAGTATCTGGTTAATTCTGGTCTCATCCCCCACCAGATACCGGTGCCGGATATCGGCCATCTCCAGCCGCATCTCCTGCCTTTTCGCCCTCGCCATTGGCTGAATAATCGAGCACACAGCGTCCGCCGCGCTCTGCAGGTCGAATTCCTCATAGTTGAGAACCACCTTCCCGCTCTCGATCTTGGATACATCCAAAATATCATTAATCAGGCTGAGCAGGTGCTGTCCGGAGGCGGTGATTTTATCGGTGTATTCCCGCACCTTGGCGGGATTGTCCGCGTCCTTGGCCAGCAGGGCGGTAAAGCCCAGCACCGCGTTCATGGGGGTGCGGATATCGTGGGACATATTGGACAGGAAGGTTGTCTTGGATTCGCTGGCAATCTGGGCCGCCTTCAGGGCCTCGGCCAGCTGCTGGCTGTAAACCTTCCGTTCCTCCTCCCGCTCCTTGCGCACCTTTTCCTGGTGGCTCCAGTTGCGGTAATACAACAGGATGCACAGGAAAAACGCCGTCAGCATGGAGAGCACAACAAACACAATATTCTGGTTGACCGTCCGCCCCTCCTGCTGGATCGCCTCAACAGGCACATAGCCCACCAGAAAAATCGTCCCGCTGTTGATGGACCACATATAGTTCAGGGCCTGCACATCCCGGATACGGTGATAAAACAGGGTGTTCCGCCCGGTTTCCAGACAGGAATCCACCTCCGCGCGGATATCCGGGTCTTGTATACTGTTTGCCCGGTAAAAATCATCCAGGTTCAGGTGGCCGGCACTGCGCATCCCCATCCCCTTGGGCTTGAGCACAAAGCGCTTGCTCTGGGCGTCCATGATATACAAAGAGGCCTGCTTATTGTAGAAGCCTTCAGACGGGAGGGCGCGGTCAATGGTGTCGTAGATATATTCAATATAAAGTGTGCCCAGACGGACGCCGTCCCGGTCTACCGGGCATTTGACGGTATAGGCCCAGGTGCCCATGTAATTGAGGTAGGACCGGGAGACAGGCAGGCCCGAAATCGTTCCTCCGGCAGAAAAATCCAGACCATCCTCTGTAAACTTTTCACCGGTGTTTGAGCGCCCTTCCGCTTTTCCAGAGGAGATAAATGACAGTTTCGCGGCAGTTTGATTCTTTTCATAGATCGTTATATAAGTCTCCGGATCCTCCGCGCGGGCGAGCTCCCCGGCGATGAGGGTCTGGAACTCCGCCTCGTTGCGCAAAATGGCCTCGATGGTACATTGAATCAGGTCCAGGCTCTCCCCCAAATTCTGAACGGCAGAGGCTGACATCTCCCGGGAAATCTTCTGGGAAACCAGGTAAACTATTGTGCCAAATACACAAAAAATCAGCATAATTGAGAGCAATAACAGCCTTCCGCTTGGATTTTTCAACCTTTTTTCCTGATCTTTCATGAGTCGTCTCCGTCTCCATTTCAACCGGCCGAGGCGCAGGGTGAGCGCGCCGGTCTATCGCCGCAGAATCTCCCTGTACCAGTTTATTCTTATGGTAGCATATTCTGTTCCTCTTTTCAACCTTCAGTTCAGAGGGGTAAAGGGCACAACAAAACGATGTCCGCCAACGGCGGACGTCAAAAACGAAATGTATTTTTTCATCTGTGTATTACATTTTTAAAGGGACTGTTCCGGCCCCTCTGTGACTTTTAATCGGGACAAAACGGGATTTAATGGAGCTGAACGGGTACATTAAAATTGTGTCTCCCCCAGACGGACGAAAACCCTGGCGAAAGGATTCCGCCGGGGATGCTTTGTAGATTTTACACAAAATCTTTTGGCTGGCGGTGCGTGCCTCCCGGATCTCTCCGGCTCGGGATGATGAACAGCAGATCTGAGATAAAAAATCGGAGCAAGCGTCATCAGCTTGCTCCGGTCTGGCAGCCGGAGAAGGATTCGAATTATAAAACAGCCGTTTTTATTCGGTAAATCCCGTAAAACAGTGTAAGTTCAGTATTGAAGAAAAGATAGATGTTTTAATTTTAGTAAATTGCTGTAAAGGGTAGGAAAGCGGCTAAAGGGTCAATTAAAGGGTAAAAGGTGTCCCATAAACCGGACAGCAAATCCCGCTCCAGTGATGTGCCCATCTGTGGGCATGGGGCTTTTGCTACTTTTGCGGCTTTTGCTCCCCGGTTCAGGGGAGTGCTTAATTTTCAGCAGACCCCAGATTTGCGCCGGTCTCCTGAAATTTCAGGAGACCTCAGATTTGGGGGCAGTTCATCAGCAATTTTTCGCTCGCCAAATTTGGCGAGCGTAGTTTTCCCAAAAATTGGGGAGGTTGGAGGAGCCCCCACAATTAAGGACAGCGCAATTTTGCGTTCTCCAAAATTGGATTGTCGCAACTTCTTGCGATATAAAAAGGGAGGTCAAATTTGACACAGGGGGTGCCGGAAATTTCCGGCAGGGCCAGCGCCGCCAAAATTGGCGAGATTGGACGGGTCCAAATCTGGACTGGTTGGTAACGAGCGCAAAATTGAGCCCAGTTCATCAGGGGGACGAAATTTCGTCCTCCCTGCGGGAAATTTCCCGCACCCTTCTTGGAGCGGGACAATAAAGAGGGCCAGGGGAACACCCCCAGCCCTCTGCCGCAAACTTACTGCCCCATAGCCGCCTACCGGAGCAATCCCCGGACAAGCCGGAGAATCAGGTCAAGGCCCCGATCATCAGCCTTCTCCAACAGTTTGATGATCTCCAGCCAAACCGCCGTAACCTCCTTCTCGTTCTCAGTCAGTGGACGGTTGATTAGCTGCTCCTGAAACGCTATGAATGCCTCTGGAGCGGCGGGGGAGGTAAAGGGTTGGGTCATTCCTCTACCCCCAATTCTTCCGCTCTGTGCTTCATGCAGCGGAGCACCCAATCACACAAAATCGCCATAGCTTCCATGTACATATTAGGTGGAAGGGCTTTCCGAAGCGGCTTCTCCCAGAACTCCACACGGCTTGTCCACTCATCATCTTTGGGAGTGAAAGTCAAAGCGTGTTGGACTTCTTTGGGAAAGCTGTGGAACACATCCCGGACGGGGCTCCACTTTTCCTCATAGAACAGACACGCCTCTGGGGTAAAACCCCAATAGCCAAAATCAACCACTGGCACCCGATAGACTTTCGCCAGGTGGGCCGGGCTTCCCTCTTTCCGCTCCCTGCGGACCTGGGCCGTCAATTTGACAGCGGTTGTGATATCTGCAAGAATGTTTTGCATTAGGTATTTTTCCTCCTTGTCATTGAAGGGGGCCGGGTGTATAATCTACCTGACCCCCTCCGGGGTTATTGCGGGGCTGCTATCCATGCTTTGACGGGCCAGGATAGCGGCTCCTTCTCATGCCACGCAGAAGCGGCGGGTGGTGGTGGTCTTGGTGAAAGCCTGGGCCACCTCGGGGAGGGCCGCTTTCAGGGCCTTGCTGTCCAGCCTGGAAGCCGTGACCGCTTTCCAGGTGACCTTGTACTCCCCGGCCCGCAGCTCCTCAGAATCGCCCATGTGGGCCTTGATAGCATCCTTGATGTTCTCAGCCTCTGCCTGGGCTTCCTCGATGAGGGCTTGCAGCTGGCGCAGCTCCCGGACCTTGCTCTCGATCTCGCTGATACTCATTGTGTTACCTCCTTCAAATTTAGGGGCTTGTCCCGGTGGCTGGGGGCTGTAAGGGTTCCTTACCTTCTCTGTGTCCCTTGTGTCCTGTCCAACTCTTGTCTTGCGCTCCCTATTTGTTCTTCCGCCTTGACCGGGGCTGTCCCCTCCTGACATGATTATAATATCGTATATAGGCCAATATATCAATTGACAGACCATACAAATATATAGGCTAATATATATTCATTTTGTATATGGACTTATATAGACAAGCGTGGTATAATAAAATCATAATGGAGGATGTGTCCGAATAGATCGGCGCTCCCCAGGGAGGTGAAATATATGCCAGAAAGATCGGACGCACTCAAAAAGGCACAGCAAAAATACATGGAGAAGTTTTCCGTTGCAAGGGTCCGAATGGAGCGTGACAGGTATGAACGTGTCCAGGCCCACGCAGAGGCCCGTGGAGAGTCCGTCAACGGCTTTATTAACCGGGCCATATCGGAGACTATGGAGCGGGACAGCGGCGCTCCTGTAGCCGCTGAGGAGGGATAGCGCATGGAAATTACTGATTTGCAGAAGCTATGTGAAAACGGCTCCATCCGCTGGACCGGCCACATATTGAAGCGGCTTATGCAGCGAGGAATCTTTCAGGCCAGTGTGGTCCAGGCCATCCGCAGCGGAGAGATTATAGAACAGTACCCGGATGATTACCCATACCCCAGCTGTTTACTCCTGGGAACCACGGAGGCCGGGGAGGCCCTTCACATAGTCTGCGGAATAGGCGAGGGTAAAGTCTGGCTGATCACCGCATATCATCCAGACCCTGACGAATGGGAAAGCGATTTGAAAACAAGGAGGGTGAAATAATGAGTTGCTTTTACTGCAAGGGACAAACGATTGAACAAATGACAAAGTTCATTGTTGACCTGGGCCGGTGCGTAGTGATTGTGAAGAACGTCCCCGGCCAGGTATGCCAGCAATGCGGGGAAACTTCATACAGTGACGAGGTGGCCCAGCAGCTGGAGAAGATCGTGGAGGCTGTGAAGCGGAGCATTATGTGCGAGGTCGCAATCATCGACTATTTACAAGCTGCATGAAGGAAGGACCGGGGGAATGATCCTCCGGTCCTTTGATGTACAGGCAGGGTACAGCGGATATATGACTGGGGGGTATAGTTACCCTCCCTAGAGGCTAGACGGCCCTCTCCACCGCTCTGCACAGCCTAGCCACCATTTAGCGGTGCAATCATAGCTTGAAACTCTGAATGCCTCCGCTCTAACTCTTTGATGAAGTCTTGCAGTGTAGTGATACTGCCATCCTCCACAGATTGTCGCATGGCCGTGTATAGAGCGCCCTGGACGGCTTGTGCGGCGGTAGAGTAATATTTCGGTTCTTTGATCTCAAAGGGCCTCCCCGGCCTCTGCTTTGGCTCTCCCACAATGTAACAGTGCTTATCGGCTGTCATTACCAATTTCTCTGTGAGTTGAATCATGTGGTCCTCCTTTTTTAGTGCAACTTTTTGCAACAATGTTTGCTGTATCTGAGGTTTTATAAGGTTTTGCGGCTCTTTTTTATGGTGCCGGAAATGTCGCATAACTGTTTTTTAGGACCTGCGAAATCTGCGGTTCAAACTCACGTTGGCGAGCAAACACAAGTTTTCCCGAGCCGCTGGAAAATGATCCGTCTTTTTTATGTTTGCACTTTCTTGCATTTTCAACACTTTCCAGCTAGAAAAAGGGGGAGGTCACATCTGGCCTAACAGCCATTCAAAGCCGGGGAGCGTGGATATCTGCGCTCCCTGAATCCCCTGCTTCTCCAGTTCGGTGGCGGCTTCCTCCCTACTGCATCCAAGGACAGCGGCTATATCATCCAGGCTGAAAAGCTCCTCCTTGCCGCTCTCCATCGAGAGGGCCAGCCGGGCACCGACTAGACAAGCCTCCAGGGAGAGATCACGGTCAAGGCCGCTTTGCACAATATTCTGCACAATTCCCAGATAGACACCAAACCTGTCTGCAATGGACTGGAGCTTGTCCGCATTCTCAAACATGGGCATATGCTTTGCGGAGCACTTTTCACAGAAAGCGCTTGCCTCCTCCACATCTCCTCCAGTACATTCCAGGATATCGGCAAGGTCGATCTGGTGCATGGCGCCGCACTTCGGGCACTTTGCAAAGGTATTGCCATAGTTGATGGGGGTAAACTCCCCAGATTCACTTTTCACGTACAGCATAATTATTCTCCTTTTTCGTAAATTTTCCGATTATTTCCGGTTTTCGCCGGTTTCTGCCGCTTGGTAGAGGTTCAGCCAGTCCTCCAGCTTCATCACCACGCACCAGGGGGAGCGGGACCGGCGGAAGAATACGGCGGGGGCTCCGTCCTGGAATCTCTGAGCATCAGCTTCTGCCTGGGCCATCCACTTCCATATTTCGGTGGTCTCCCGTCGCTTGCATTCGATATGCACGCCGGGGAGACCGGTCAGGTCCGGTACTTCACCGAAAGAGAGGGACCCACCTCTCTCCACGGGGTAGCCGTGTTCCCGCAGGATTGCCGCAAGCTCCCGCTCCCCGGCGGCTCCTTTTCTCGCACTTTTGGCTCCCATAGTTCGCCCCCCTCACACATATTTCAGCCGTTCATGGGCCGTTGGCCGAATCCGGCCATTGTTCAGATACCAGTTGAACAGAAGTTCACTCCCAGCTGGACCATGCCGGTTCTTTGCCACGGACGCCACCAGAGGAGCGGGACCGTTTTTGTCCTCATACTGCGGGCGGTGAAGCAGCAGCACTCCGTCAGCGTCTTGTTCGATAGCTCCACTGTCTCTCAGGTCAGACAGTCTGGGCGGGCCCTTGCGTCCCTCTAACTCCCGGTTCAACTGAGCCAGGCACAAAATCGGGATATTCAATGAAAGAGCCAGCCGTTTCAAGCTGTTGCTGGTTTCGGTGACACGTTCATATAGGGACTTTCCTGGACTGTGCTGGATAAGGCCCAGGTAATCCACGACCACTAGCCCGCAGTGCTTCACCTGTCGGGCTTGGACACCAATACTTGACACAGTGGCCCGCCGCTCCTGATTGAAGAAAAGCTGTCTTGCGTGGAGCTTGTCCATAGCGTCAGCGATCATCTGATTCTCAACATCCGATAGACTATGCAGAAGAATCCTCGTTGTAGATACCCCAGTCTCCGCAGCCAGCCGCCGGGCGGTCAGCTGAACCACAGGCATTTCCAAACTGATGAACAGCACCGGAGTTCCCGCAGCGGCCACCTTTTCCGCAATGGACAGCCCCAGGGTGCTTTTTCCACAGCCTGGGCGAGCTCCCAGGATATACAATCCTCCATCTACCAGCCCACCGCCCAGAGCGTTATCCAGGGAATTGTATCCGGTCGAGACAAAGGCTTTTGCGGTCCCGTCATCAATGGTGATCCGGCGGTCCATAAACTCTGACATGGCATCTGCTGAAGATACCAGGGTATGAGAATGGTCCCGCTCCACGGCCTGCTGTATTGCGCCCTGGAGGTCAACACAGACGATCTGCGGCGGCTCCTCCCGGCCCAAACGGAGGTATGCGCTGGATACGGCCTCCATCAGCCCGGAGCGGAGCATATCGTTTTTCATACCCTGGATATGTACGTCAAGGTCAGATACCGCTGACAACTCCATAGCTGAGGACAGGTCTTGAATAGTCAGGGCTGTCCCGTTGGAAGCGGCCTCTGCTTTGATGGTCACAGGATCAACGGGCTTTCCATCATCCTCCAGGGAACAGGCCGCAGTAAATACGACCCGCCCCAGTTCGGTTTGGAAATCATCAGCGGACAACTCCGCCCGGACCACTTGCAGGGTCCTATGATCTCCCAAGATAGCACCAGCGACGATCATTTCAGAATCAAGGGCCATCTGGCACGTCCACCTCCTCACCATCGACAATTTCAGTGTGATAGGCCACCCTGGGCATCGTGGGGAGCTGTTCGGCTTGGGATGATCCATCCCGGCGCTCCCAGCTCGAAATAGCGGACTTCCAGGACCGCATTTTGTTCTTTCCTACCATCCAGCCCTTGCTCTCGTAGAATGATACGAAAGCTACCGGGTCCACGCTACTGTGTCGCTCTTGACAGTAGGCTTGAACTTCATCAACAGTCGGAGGAATGAAACGGGGGCGGGGCGGCTTGTACGCCCCCTCTCTTTCCTTAACTATACTATCCTTACCTATACTTACCTCGGTTTCCCGCTGGTTACCATCTGGTTGCCAAATGGGTTCCACTTGGTTGCCATCCGCTAATTTGACCAGCAATTCAGCATAAACACTCCGATGATATCGGTCTTTTCGGAGCTGGTTATTGATCCGCCAATCGGTTATGTAGCTCACAAGGTCCTCATTCAAGACGGTGATGAAGCCCTTCGCCACAAGGACCCGTAAATCATCCTCTGCGGCTCCAGTGGTGCGGATGACCGTGAACGCCTCCACTACACCGTCGTCATCTGCGGCCATGCCCAGGTCGTAATACAGCAACCTCGATGTCTGCGGCATCCGCAGGAATCTGGCAGAGCTCACAACCGCCTTTGAAAACATACGTCTTTCAGCCATTCAGTCAATCACCGCCTTCTCCACCGCAGCGGCCACGGCCTCAATCTCAGAAGCCCGGCCAGTTCTTTCAGGTGCCGGAGCGGGACAGCGGCGCTTTGGCCGTGGCCCAGCAAATCGGAAATTTTCACCGCTTGCCCTGTTGGGGTGGGTGTGGTATCATTTGTGGTGGAAGTGGTGGCCTGTCCAGTCTCCGCTCCCGCCTCGACCCGTTCTGGTGTTGCAGCACTGGAGCGGGCCATTTTTTCTGTGCTCATGCGCTCACCTCCTGGGCCTGACGCTTCACCCACTCCCGCAGGCCATCCACATAGATCAACGTGCGGTTGCCCAACTTGAACGATGGAAAATCAGCCCGTCCTATGTACTGGTAAACCGTGGGCTTTGATACTCCCAACAGTTTGGCCGCTTCCGCAGCGCTGACGGCCAGAGGTTCCAGCTTGTCCACCATCAGCCCGCCTCCTTCGCCAACCGGTCAATGATAGCGAAAATCCGCTCTTTTTCCTCGGCGGGCAGCTCTCTGCGAAGCTTGCGGGACAGGGAACAATCTGCAATCCCTAGCGCCTCCGCTATCTGCCACAGTTTCACTCCCGCTCCTGCGGCGGTTCTCCGAATGTCTTGATTACTCACTTGTACACCTCCGTAATTTTGTTGTTGACAGCTCTAATATTAAGCTGTATAATTATTTTAGCACACAACAAGAGCGTTATCAAGATTGAAACAAAAGTTTCAACAGATAATAACAATTATAGAGCGTTTTAGATTGGAGTGCATATACATGGAGCGCAAAAATGACCGTTTGCCCATATTTACAGAAAGATTTAGAGAACTGCAAGGAGAGAGGTCTAACACTGAATTCGCCGATTTCTTGGGGATTTCCAGGCAGACAGTAGGCTTCTATTGTAATGGCGATCGTGTCCCGGACGCTTTGACATTGGTTAAGATTTCTCAGAAATGTGGGGTATCTACGGACTGGATTCTAGGCCTGACAAAAGATAAATCTTCACAGCCTAGAGTAGCAGATATGCTGGGAATATCATCAACAGCCGTAGATAAACTTATGGAGGTTTCTAAGTATTTTCCTGATATACTATTGGATATTTTGTCATCTGATGGTTTTTTAGGATTTATAGTCCAAATAAATCACCTTAAAATAGGTGTTTCAGCAACAAAACAGGCCCATGAAATGGTTCATAAAGAAGGCTTATGTATAAGTCATGAGAAAAAAAATGCACTTAAAGAATTTGAGGGTATGATGAGCGAATTTCTTGGTTATCCTGTTTCTTTTGTTGAGCCTCGTCATGCATTGTATGGAGAACTAGATAGCGTTAAAATGGCGGCTGAAAATCTCGCAAAAGAAATATCCGGATACAATAACCTCTCAACCGCAGAGCTACTTGACAGCATATACGATTTTGAAGAAAGGGATATTAAGAAATTTTCCGAGTATATCCGCAATAAGTACGACAAATAAGAAGAAAATTAAAACCGCCCCCGGCGCTGACAACACCAGGGACGGCTATAGGGGCAACAAACTTTGCGGCCTGTTGCTCCTCCATCATATCAGGAACAGGAGGAAAAATCAATGGCAAGAAAATCAACACGAAATGCTCAGGGGAGCGGGACGATCAGGCAGCGGAGCGACGGACGGTGGGAGTGTCGATACACCGTGGGCCGGGACCCTGGCACCGGGAAGCAGATTCAAAAATCTATCTATGGCAGCACTCAGGCGGAGGTTCGGAAAAAGTTGGCCCAGGCCGTGGCTGCTCTGGATACTGGGGATTATTTTGAACCGTCAAAAATGACACTGGCCCGGTGGGTGGAAATCTGGCTGGAGGAGTACACCGGCGACAAAAAATATTTGACAGTGAAGCACTACAAGGCTCAATGCAAAACCCACATTGTCCCCAACTTGGGTGCTGTGAAGCTGTCGGAGTTGACCACACCGCAGATACAGGCTTTTTACAACAAGCTCCAGCGGGGCGGGCTGGCCCCTAAAAGCGTCCGCAATGTTCACGGTATCCTCACCAAATGCCTGTCTACGGCGGTACAGGTGGGGTATCTGAGGGATAATCCAGCTTCCAGGGTCACGTTGCCGAAGGTCGAGAAAAAGGAGATATGCCCGCTCACAGACGAACAGGTAAAAGCGTTCCTTGAAGTATCCGCTGAGGACGATTATGAAATTATCCTGAAGGTGATCCTGTTCACCGGCCTCCGTGAAGCTGAGGCCACCGGCTTGACTTGGGATGTGATCGACTTCAAGGCTGGGACGATTAAGGTCTGTAAGCAGCTCCAGAAGCGCCCTCTGAAAGACGGCGGCTTTACCTTCGCCCCACTGAAGAATAACAAGACCCGGATACTCAGACCCGCTCCCTTCGTTATGTCTCTATTGGAGCGCAGGAAACAGGAACAGATTACCCAAAAGCTGAAAGCGGGGCCCCTCTGGCAGGGGTGGGCCAGTCCGGAGGAGCAAAAGACAGCGCTGGTCTTCACCACGGCCACCGGCGGAAATCTTCACCCACAGACTGTCTATGAACATTACAAAAAGTTGGCTAAAAAAATCGGAGCACCAGAAAGCCGGGTGCATGATCTTCGTCATACCTTTGCCGTTTTGTCTCTCCAGAACGGTGACAGCGTGAAAACCGTACAAGGGAACCTGGGCCATGCCACCGCCGCTTTCACCCTGGATGTCTACGGCCATGTCAGCGAGAAGATGAAAGAGGACAGTGCCCAGCGTATGGAAAAGTACATTTCAAACCTGTAAAGGGTCAATTAAAGGGTCAGACTTCGGTGCAGAAATCAGCACCGCAATTTTTAAACGCTATTTCACGCTATGGATAAGAAAATCCCCTGGAATCTTTACAATTCCAGGGGTATTCTTTGGCAGCCGGAGAAGGATTCGAACCCTCACAAACAGAGTCAGAGTCTGTCGTGCTACCCTTACACAATCCGGCTATCGGCCCCGCTCCCGCAGGGACGAATGTTATTATAGCAAAAGCTCAGAAATTGTCAAGGGGTATTTTTAATTTTTTCTTTGAAAGCGGTGTTCACCGTTCCGCCACGGAAAAACGCAGGCGGGTGGTCTGACAATACCGCTCCCCGGCCCGCAGGATGGCGCAGGGGAAGGCGGGCTGGTTGGGGGAGTCCGGAAAATGCTGGGTCTCCAGGCAAAAGCCGTGGCGGGGGCCGTAGACAGCCCCACCCTTGCCCTTGTGGCCCTCCTCCACAAAATTGGCGGTGTAGAACTGAACGCCGGGGCTGTCGGTCTCCATCTCCATCACCACGCCGGTGACCGGGCTGAAGGCCCGGGCCGCCGGGCGCATCATGCCGGGCCGGCCATCCACTACAAAGTTGTGGTCGTAGCCATGCCCCCACAGCAGCTGCTGAAAGGGCTCGTCTATACGCGCGCCGATGGGCCCCCCCGCCCGCAGATCCATGGGGGTGCCCTCCACCGGATCAATTCGTCCCAGGGGGATGCTGGAGCTGTCCGCCGGGGTATAATGGGAGCAGAACAGCTGTATGCTCTGGTTCAGCACCGTTCCGCTGTCCTGGCCGGACAGGTTGAAGTAACTGTGGTTGGTCAGGTTACAGGGAGTGTCCCGGTCGCTCACCCCCTCGTAACGGATGGACAGCTCGCTTCCCTCCAGGGCATAGGTCACCCGTACCCGGAGGCGGCCCGGGTAGCCCTCCTCCCCGTCCGGGCTGTCCAGGGTGAGCACCGCCCGGCAGCCGCTGGCCTCCTCCACCGCCCACACCCGGTGGGAGTAGCCCACATTTCCGCCGTGGAGGTGGTTGGGCCCGTCGTTCCTGGCCAGAGCGTACTCCCGCCCGTTCAACATAAAGCGGCCCCCGGCGATACGGTTGGCACAGCGCCCCACCAGGGCCCCGAAAAAGCCGCCCTGGGTCTCATACTCCTCCAAAGTGTCATAGCCCAGCACGACGTCCACCGGACCCTCCCGGCCTGGAACGGTGAGCACGCGGACCGCGCCGCCAAAGGTGAGGAGCTTCACTGTCAGCACGCCGCTGTTCAGGGTGAGCTCCCGCACCTCCTCGCCGTTCTTCGTCACACCAAAGGACCTCTCCAATTCCTCACTCATACCGCAGCCTCCCTATTTCAGCTTTATCTGAACATTGCGCGGCTCCAGTATAGCATATTCCCGGGGAAAAGGCAACTTTTCCCGCCCTACAGCACATTGGCCACCGAGGGCTGTTCCATCTCCGCCAGCAGCTCCAGCTGGGTTATCAGGTCGGCGTTGGCTGCGTTATACTGATCCGGTTCCTGAAGGCGGACATACTCCAGCACCGTCCGGAAGCCCCGCAGCACCTGGTCGGTGTCGCTGTGGCGCATGGTGGTGTGGAAGTAGAAGTGGCGGTTCTGCCAGTCTTCATAGACCTGCCGGGTGACAGCCTCCGCCCGCCCCCAATCCTCCTCCTCAGCCAAACGCTGGGCCTGACGCAGCTGCTCCCGCATCTCCCCGGTGAGCCGCTCCGAGTACCAGCCATTGACCAGGCTGAGTCCCAGCAGCAGCGCCAGCAGCGCCGCCGCGATATAAAGCCGTTTCATGGGCATACCTCCTGTCGTACAGGGACCGCCGGCAAGGGCGGCCCCTGTTATTCCTTTTTCGCAAAGTAGACGGCGTCTGACTCATCCACCAGCATGAGGAACACATTTGACAGCCCCCCGCAGCCCCGCCGCTCCAGCTGCCTGTCCAGCCAGGGGCGGTCGTGCCCCAGGGCCTTCAGGTTGTCCTCCAGCAGCCGGCCGTCGCTCACCACCACCCGGGGCAGCCCCCCCTCCTCCACCTTCACCTTCATCTCTCTGGCCGCAGGGGGCTTCTGGTTGGCGTAGGGCAGAACGGACAGCTGGCCGTTTGTCTCCAGAATGGCGTACTTGATCTGGCTTATATCGGTATACCCCTTGATGCGCAGCTCCTCCAGCAGCTCGTCTACGGTGAGACGGTTTTTCGCCATCTCCCGCTGATTCACCATACCGTTTTGAATCACAACGCTGGGCCGTCCGCACAGAAGGGCCCGGAAGGTGACGCTTTTCATTGTGAGCACCGAAAGAATCATAGTGAGAGACAGCAGCGTCAGAATGGGCACAACCCCGGTGAGCAGGGGGATGCCGTAGTCCTGCATAGGCACGGAGGCCAGATCCGCGATGATGAGGGAGAGCACCAGCTCCGAGGGCTCCAGCTCCCCCACCTGACGCTTGCCCATCAGCCGCACCCCGGCAATGATCAGAATGTATAGGATGATGGTGCGAAAAAAGCCGGTAAACATAGCATCGTCTCCTTAATAAAGCTCCCCCGCCGCATCCGCGGCGCGGTCCTCCCTTTTTGCCGGGAAGGCCGGCATTTGCCAGGCAAATAACCGGGGATCGCGTCCATATCAATCACAGTCTTTCCCCGCAGGCGAAAAATTATCCTGCGAAATGCCCAAATGCGGCCGCGAAAATCAGTTAGAAAAAGGAAGTTCTCCATCTTGCCAAGGGGAGCGTTTTCCGATAAAATAACTTGATAACGATTTTGGCGACACTGGAACGGAAAGCGAGTGAACGAAAGATGAAAGCGACCTTGATTCTAGCAAACGGGAGCATCTTCTCCGGCACCAGCATCGGCTCCGCCGAGACACGGGTGTGCGAGATGGTGTTCAATACCTCCATGGCCGGCTACCAGGAGATCCTCACTGACCCCTCCTACGCCGGACAGGGCGTGGTAATGTCCTATCCCCTCATCGGCAACTACGGCGTGAACAGTGAGGACAACGAGTCCAGAAAACCATGGGTGGAGGCCTTCGTGGTGCGGCATCTGTCTCCCCGGGGAAGCAACTTTCGCTGCGAGGGCGACCTGGGCAGCTATCTGAAGGAACACAATATCACCGGCATCCAGGGTGTAGACACCCGGGCGCTGACCAAAATTCTCCGCAATGAGGGGAGCATGAATGGGATGCTCACCTGTGCGGAGCATTTTAATATCGCACAGGTGCTGGAGGAGCTGCGGGCTTACCGGGTGGAAAACACGGTCCAGCTGGTCACCCGGCCTGAGCCGGAGGTCTTCCCCGCTTACGGCGAGGAGAAGCACCACGTGGCCATGATGGACTACGGCGTCAAACAGCATATGATTGAATGCCTGCGCAAGCGGGGCTGCAAGGTCACCGCCCTGCCCGCCTCCACCCCCGCGGAGGAGGTGCTGTCCGGAGGATACGACGGCGTCATGCTCTCCAACGGCCCCGGCGACCCGGCGGAGAACACCGCCATCATTGAGGAGCTGAAAAAGCTCTATGCCAGCGACATCCCCCTCTTCGGCGTCTGCCTGGGTCACCAGCTGCTGGCCCTGGCCACCGGGGCCAAAACCGGACGGCTGGCCTACGGACACCGGGGGGGCAACCATCCCGTCCGGGACACGGAGAAGGGCCGGGTATTCATCACCAGCCAGAATCATGGCTACATGGTGCTGGCCGATTCTGTGGATCCCAGTGTGGCCGAGGTGAGCCACATCAATGTCAACGACGGCACCTGCGAGGGCCTGCGCTACAAGCGGCCCAACTGCTTTACTACCCAGTTCCACCCCGAGGCCAACGCCGGCCCCAAGGATACGGAATATCTGTTCAACCGCTTTATTGATTCGATGGGAGGTGCCAAGTAATGCCCAAATATACTGATGTAAAAAAGGTGCTGGTACTGGGCTCCGGGCCCATCGTCATCGGCCAGGCCGCCGAGTTTGACTACGCCGGGACCCAGGCCTGCCGCGCCCTGAAAGAGGAGGGCCTGGAGGTGGTGCTGGTCAACTCCAACCCCGCCACCATTATGACCGATAAGGACATCGCTGACCACGTGTATATCGAGCCGCTGAACATCCCCTCCGTAACTCAGGTGATCGAAATGGAGCGGCCCGACTCCATCCTGCCCACTCTGGGGGGGCAGACCGGCCTGAACCTGGCCATGGCTCTCCACGAAAACGGCACTCTGGAGCAGTACGGCGTCCGTCTGCTGGGCACCTCCCCCGAGTCCATCCGCAAGGCGGAGGACCGCCAGGGCTTTAAGGACTGCATGGAGTCCATTAACCAGCCCTGCGTCACCTCCCTGGTGGTGGAGAGCGTACAGGACGCGGTGAATTTCGCCGAAGAGATCGGCTACCCGGTCATCGTCCGCCCCGCCTACACCCTGGGCGGCACTGGCGGCGGCATCGCCTACGACCGGGCCTCCCTGGAGGAGATCTCCGAACGGGGCATCAATCTCAGCCGGGTGGGCCAGGTGCTCATTGAGCGGTGCATCGCCGGCTGGAAGGAGATCGAGTTCGAGGTGATGCGGGACGGCGCCGGCAACGTGATCACCATCTGCTCCATGGAGAATATCGACCCCGTGGGCGTCCACACCGGCGACTCCATCGTGGTGGCCCCCGCCCAGACTCTGGCCAACAAGGAGTTCCAGATGCTCCGCTCCGCCGCCCTGGATATCATCTCCGCCCTGGAGATTGAGGGCGGATGCAACGTGCAGTTCGCCCTGAATCCCGACTCCTTCGAGTACGCCGTCATCGAGGTCAACCCCCGTGTGTCCCGCTCCTCCGCCCTGGCCTCCAAGGCTACCGGCTACCCCATCGCCAAGGTGGCGGCAAAGGTTGCCCTGGGCTATACCCTGGACGAGATTCCCAACGCCGTCACCGGCAAGACAAAAGCCTGTTTCGAGCCCACCATCGACTACTGCGTGTTGAAAATTCCCCGCCTGCCCTTTGACAAATTCACCACCGCCAGCCGCACTCTGGGCACCCAGATGAAGGCCACCGGCGAGGTGATGGCCATTGCCAATTCCTTTGAGGGGGCGGTGATGAAAGCCATCCGCTCTTTGGAGCTGAACGTACGGGCGCTGAAGCTGGACAAGCTGGAGGATCTGTACACCGACGAGATCGAGGAACTGCTGGTCAACGTCACCGACGAGCGGCTGTTCGTGGTGGCCGAGGCCCTGCGCCGGGGCTTCTCCCCACAAAAAATCTATTCCATCACCAAGATGGACATCTGGTTCCTGGACGGCTTTAAGCGGATCATCGACATGGAGGAGGAGCTGAAGCGCTGTAAGGGCGAGCCGGACATTGACACCCTGAAGCGGGCCAAGGAGATGTGCTTTGCCGACAGCTATATCGGCGCCCTGTGCGGCATGACCCAGGCTGATGTGAAGGCCCTGCGGGAGCGGTATCACATCATCCCCGCCTTCAAAATGGTGGACACCTGCGCCGCCGAATTTGATGCCGAGACCCCCTACTACTACTCCACCTACGACGGGGAGAACGAGGCCCGGGACGACGGCAGCCGCCGGAAAAAGGTGCTGGTGCTGGGCTCCGGCCCCATCCGCATCGGCCAGGGCATCGAGTTTGACTACTGCTCTGTCCACTCGGTCTGGGCCCTGAAAAAACTTGGGTGCGAGACGATTATTGTCAACAACAACCCGGAGACCGTCTCCACTGACTTTGACGTGGCCGACAAGCTATATTTTGAGCCGCTGACAGCGGAAGACGTGCAGAACATTGTAGAGCAGGAAAAACCCTGGGGAGCGGTGGTGCAGTTTGGCGGGCAGACCGCCATCAAGCTGGCGAAATCCCTCACCGACATGGGGGTGAGGATCCTGGGCACCTCCTCCGACGGGGTGGACGCCGCTGAGGACCGGGAGCGGTTCGACGAAATTTTGCAGAAGTGCGGCATCCCCCGGGCCAAGGGCCGCACCATCTACACCACCGAGGAGGCCCTGGCCGCCGCCCGGGAGCTGGGCTACCCCGTGCTCGTCCGGCCCTCCTACGTGCTGGGCGGACAGGGCATGGAGATCGCCTACACCGACCGGAATATTGAGGAGTTCATGAAGATCATCAACATGACCGTTCAGGAGCACCCCATCCTGGTGGACAAGTATCTCATGGGCCGGGAGCTGGAGGTAGACGGCGTGTTCGATGGGGAGGACATTCTCATCCCCGGCATCATGGAGCACGTGGAGCGGGCGGGGGTCCACTCCGGAGACTCCATCGCCGTCTACCCGCCCCTCCACCTGGAGGACAAGCACCGGGAGCTCATCCTCAGACACACCAAGAACATGGCCAAGCACCTGGGGGTGGTGGGCCTGATCAACGCCCAGTATATTCTCTACGACGACGATATCTACGTCATCGAGGTCAACCCCCGGTCCTCCCGGACCATCCCCTATATCTCCAAGGTCACCGGCGTGCCCATTATCGACCTGGCTACCGAGGTCATGCTGGGGAAGAAGCTGAAGGATATGGAGTACGGCACCGGCATCTACAAGGAGGCCGACTACTTCGCCGTGAAGGCCCCGGTGTTCTCCTTTGAGAAGCTCACCGATGTGGACACCGGCCTTGGCCCGGAGATGAAGTCCACCGGCGAGGTGCTGGGCCTGGCTGAGACCTACCCTCAGGCCCTGCTGAAGGCCTTCAAGGGCTCCGGAATGCGGGCCCCCAAGAAGGGCGGGCGGATCATCATCACCGTGAAGGACGAGGACAAGGGTGAGATCATCGCCATCGCCCGGGGCTTTGAGGAGATGGGGGTGGAGCTGTTTGCCACCTCCGGCACCTGCCAAGTGCTTCAGGACGCGGGTATCCCGTGCAAGAGTGTCAACCGGGTGTCCCAGGCCCACCCCAATATCCTGGACATGATCGCCTCGGGCACCGTGGACCTGATTATCAACACCCCCACCCGGGGCCGAAAGCACGACTCCGACGGCTTCCGCATCCGCCGCTCCGCCGTGGAGCACGGGGTGGGCTGCGTCACCTCGGTGGACACCGCCCGGGCTCTGCTCACCGTCCGGCAGCAGAGCCGCAGCGAGGATTTGACCCCCATTGACATCACCAAAATTTAAGCGGAAGAAGGCCCCCGGCTAAGCCGGGGGCCTTTCTAATGTATCCGTTATTTCGCCAGCAGCTCGTTGAGCGTCTCCAGCAGTTTGCCGATATTGATGGGTTTGGAGATATGGCCGTTCATGCCGGAGCGCAGCGCCTCCTGCTTATCCTCTTCAAAGGCATTGGCTGTCATAGCCAGGATGGGAATATTGGCCAGCCGTGGATTTTCCAGCCGGCGGATACACCGGGTGGCCTCATAGCCGTTCATCACAGGCATCTGCACATCCATCAGCACCGCCTGATACCAGCCGGGCTGGGAAGAGGCCACCATATCCACCGCCTCCCGGCCGTTCTCGGCGGTCTCCACCCGGAAACCGGACTCCTCTAAAATAGCGGCCGCAATCTCCTGGTTGAGCTCATTGTCCTCCACCAGCAGCACACGGCCGGTAATGGCGGCTTGGACCTGTTCTTCTCCCCGGCTGTCCTTCTCTTCCGACCCTACCACAGACAGCAGACAGCTGCGCAGCTCAGACAGAAACAAAGGCTTGGAGCAAAAGGCGCTGATGCCGGCCTCCCGGGCCTCATCCTCGATGTCTGACCAGTCATAGGCGGTGAGGACGATGATGGGCACGTCCTCTCCTGTCTCCTTCCGGATGCGGCGGGCCACCTCGATACCGTTCATGTCGGGCAGCAGCCAGTCGATAATGTAGACGCTGTAGACGTCGTTGCGCATCACCGACTGGCGGGTGCGCAGCACCGCCTCCTTGCCGGACAGAGTCCACTCCGCCCGCAGCCCGATCTGCTGGAGCATACAGGATACGCTGTCGCAGGTATTGAAGTCGTCATCCACCACCAGGGCCCGGCAGTTCTTCAGCTCCGGGATGCTCTTGGGCTCCCGCTCCTCAGAGCACAGCCGGAAGGTTATGGTCACCGTAAACTCGGTACCCACCCCCTGCTTGCTCTTTACCTCAATGGCGCCGTCCATCATGTCCACAATATTTTTGGTGATGGCCATACCCAGGCCGGTGCCCTGGATGCCGCTGGTGGTGGAGTTGCGCTCCCGCTCAAAGGGCTCGAAAATGCGGGCGACAAAGTCCTCGCTCATGCCGATGCCCGTGTCCTTAATCAGGAATTCATAGGTGGCGTGGCCGGCAGGGGCGCCGGGCCTCTCCGTTACCCGGATGCTCACCACTCCCCCGGCGGGGGTGTATTTTACCGCGTTGCTCAGCAGGTTGAGCAGAACCTGGTTCAGCCGCAGCCTGTCACAGTAGATCTCCTCATTCACCACGTCCACGGCGTCCATATAAAGCTCCAGCTGCTTGGCGTGGACATCCGCCTGGACAATGCTTCGCAGGCCGTGGAGAATATCTGGCATGGAGCAGGGCTTCTCCTCCAGAGACATTTTGCCGCTTTCGATCCGGCTCATATCCAGCACATCGTTGATGAGGCTGAGAAGATGGTTTCCGGAGGTCATGATCTTCTTCAGATAACCCTCCACCTGGTCCCGATGGTCGATGTGGGTGGTGGCCAGGGCGGTGAACCCGATGATGGCGTTCATGGGGGTGCGGATATCGTGGGACATGTTGGACAGGAACACACTCTTGGCGCGGCTGGCCCGGTTGGCCTGGTCCAAGGCATCCTTAAGCAGGTCCATCCGCTCCATCTCCTGCCGGGTCTCCTCATCCACGCTGCGGAAGCCCAGCACCACCACCCGTCCGCTCTCCCAATCGCCTGTTCGGACCGCCTTCATCTGGAAGTAGCGCACCTCACCGTCACACAGGGTGCTGTAGTTGGTGTAAAACTGCCCCCGGGCCCCCAGCTCAATGCGCAAACGCTCCCGGGTGCAGATGCCGCGCAGCATCTCCTTATCATCCGGGTGGACGCAGCGCTGGATATACCGCCCCATGCAGTCTTCCAGGGTAAGCTCACCGGAGAAGACATCACTCAGCACCCCAAGCCGGCACTCATGAATCCGCAGAGAGCGGCCGATACCGGTATCCAGATCGAACACACACACCAGATTGTAGTCCACCGTCAGCGCCTGGACCAGCTCCATCTGCTGGCGCTCCCGGGTTAGGCGCCGCTGCTCCTCCCGCTGTTTTTGCGTTGTGTAGTCCAGGAGGAAGCGCTGGTAAAACAGCGCGCCATTTTCCTCCATCAGCTTTACATTGCCCATGACATGGCGGATTTCTCCGTTGGTATGGCGAACCCGATACTCTATGTTGATGTTGTCCCCCACTTTAACCAGCGTTTTGATGCAGTCCCGCAGCCGCTCCCGATCCTCCTCCACCACAGAGGAGGCGATCATATCAAAGCCGCCGGCCAGAAGGGCCTCCTTTGATTCATAGCCCAATATCCGCAGGGCCGCGCGGTTGACACTGAGCATGCGGGAGCCGTCCAGCGTGTGGCACATCACGCCGCAGTCCAGGGTGGTGAAGAGGTTCTCCAGCTCCCGATTCTTCTCGGTGATCTTCTCCTCAAAAGCCCGCTCCTGAGTCACATCAATGGCCACGCCCACGGTGCCCATCACGCTGCCGTCACAGTCGTACAGGGGGGATTTGTAGGTGGTCAGCAGCCGAGTGCCCTCCCCGGTCTGGATGGTCTCCTCCGACATGCGGGTCTCCCTGGTCTCCATCACGATCCGCTCAGACTCAATGCACGCGGGATCATCCTGTTCCACGTCCCAGATATAGGCGTGACCTTGGCCCTGCACCTGTTCCTTCGTCTTGTTCACCGTGGCGCAGAAGGAGGCATTCACCTTCTCATGGATGCCATCCTTGTCCTTAAACCAGACCAGGCTGGGCGTACTGTCAATGGCGGCCTCCAGATACTGGCTGGTCTGCCACAGGTCCAGACGCTGCTTCTGACACTCCTGCCAGCGCTTAAATCGGAAGCTCAGCTCCACCTGGGGCAGAGGGAGCGTCCACAGCTCGTCAGCCAGGGCCATGCTATCCCCCAGGGCAGCGGTCTGTTCCTTATCCGCCAACAGGATCAGTTGGGCAGAGGCCTTCCGCTCCTGGGCCAGAGCCCGAACTCCGTCCGCCCCGGAGGCGGGAACCACTAGTATCACATCCGCCCGGGCCAGCAGGTCCTTTCGAGGCTCGGCGCTGTCCAGAAAGGAGTGGTTAAACCCCTCCAAGGGCGGCATCCTCCGGATGGTCTCCAGCACTTGGGGCTGGCAGTTGATGAGATAAAACTCCATATGGCAGCGGTACATAAATTGTTCCCTCCAGCGCGGCATGTTGTTTATACTTATTCTAATCCGCAAAGCACACCATGTCAACCGAAAAGGGACAAAAAGCCGGCAGTACATCACCTGCCGGCTTTTTATCCTCCGTTTCAGCTCTCCAGAAAGGCCTCAATCTCTTCCCGAGCGGGCAGGGCCGGGATAGCTCCCTTTTTCTGCACTGTGAGCCCGCCGGCGGCATTGCCGTATTCCATGGCCCGGCTGACAATCTCCCGGGTGAGCTGGTCTGCCCGCTCCACCCCCTGGATGCGCAGACTGGACAGAAAAGCCCCCCAGAAGGCATCTCCCGCGCCGTTGGTATCAATACAGGGGACCTTGCGGGCGGCCACGTCCCAGCGCTCCCCGCCAAAGAAGCACCGGGCTCCGGCGCCCCCCAGCGTCTCCACGACCACGCGGACGCCAAACTCCTCCATCAGGCCAGGCAGGGCCTCCTCTCCGCCTACCATGCCCACCTCTTCGTCCGATACCTTCAGCAGATCCACATAGGGCAGGATCTCCCGCACTTTGGCCGCACAGGCCGCCTGGTTCCCGTTCCACATCACGCTGCGGTAGTTCACATCAAAACTGACCAGCCTGCCCAGCTCATGCCCCAGGCGCAGAGCCTTGGCGGTGGCCTCAGCCGCCGGAGAGGCGGACAGGGAGCAGGACCCGGCATGGACGATGACGCTGCCGCGGATATCCTCCTCCTTTACGGCAGACTCCTCCAGGAACATGTCCGCCCCCGGTTTCCGGGCAAAGGTGAAGCTTCGGTTGCCGTCAGGGGCCAGGGTGACAAAGGCCAAGGTGGTTATGGCCCTTTCGCACAGGGCCGGGTTGAGCACCTTCACGCCGTTTTCCTCCATGGTTCGCACCAGGAAGCGGCCAAAGTCGTCATCCCCCACGCTGCTGCAAATCCCTGCGGACAGCCCGCTACGGGCGGCCGCAACCGCAGCGTTGCCAGGGGCGCCGCCTGGGTTGCGAATATAGCTGGCCGGCTCGCTGCCAGGTGTGAAGTCGATTACAAGCTCTCCAAGGCTGTACAGATCCATAGCGCATCCGCCTTTCCTTTGTTCTGATAGATCTATTATAGCAAATCCTGGGGGGATTGCAAGGGGACGTTTTCCGCCGCCCGCTCCATCTGCTCCAGATTGTTTTTCAGCCGCTGGCTGCCCGGCTCCAGCTCCAGGGCCCGCCTGGCCTCCTCCACCGCCTCCCGATAGGCGCCGGTGTAGTAGAGGGCCAGCGCCCGCAGGTCGTGGGGCAGGCTGCCCCAGGCGGCGGCCTCGCAGATATAACTTCTGGGCCGGACGGTAATGGCCAGGGCACAGGCGGTGAAGTAGAGCACCCCCTCCCACTCCTGCCGCTGGTAGAGCATGAGGGCCAGATCGGTATAGGGCTCCCGCAGGTGCGGAGCCTCCGTGATGGCCCGGAGATACCAATCCCGGGCCTGGGCCGCTTCCCCCTTCTCCCAGTATGATTTAGCGATGTACCGCATGGACGCCGCCCGCTCATCCCGCCAAAGGGCGGTGGGCATGTTTAAATGGTCCTTCAGGGTTCGGATGCAGTCGTCCCAGCGGCCCCGATACATGTACTCCCGGCCCAGATAGTGGACGTTGCGGTCGTCGCCCGGCTCCTCCCGGACGGACAGCTCCAACAGGGGGAGATACTGATCCCGGGATTTGGCAGGGTCCGGATGGTGGTCCAACTGCACCCCTTCGGCGCTCACCATGGGGCCGGGACTGCCCGTCCCCACCCAGCGCAGCACCTCGTGGACCGGATGGACCCACTGATAGCCATGGCGGGCGTGAATCTTCTCATACCAGAACACCACCCCCTCAGAGCCGTCGGCGTTGAATGACCAGGTATACCGGTAGGAGGCCTGTCCCGCCCCCGGCACCCACACCCGTTCCAGCTCCTTTCGCCAGCCGGGATGAAACACCTCGTCCAGGTCGGTGCATACACAGATATCCGCGTCCTCCGGCACCAGCGCCAGGGAGCGGTTCCGGGCTGTGTCAAACCGCCAGGGGGATACGGGCTCCACCGTCACCTCCGCCCCCCGGGCGCGGAGTTTCTCCACGGTTTTATCCTCTGAACCGGTGTCCAGCACCACAACCTGGTCCGCCTCAGACATGGAGTCCATCCAGCCCTCAGCGAATTGCTCCTCATTTTTACAAATGGCATAGACGCACACCTTGTACTTCCCCATAAAAACCTCCTCTTGAAAGAACCGACGCTCCCAAAGTGGGAGCGCCGGAAGGTACAGATCAGGTCGCGATAACACCGGCGGTCCTCAAAGAGGCCAGCAGCTCGTTGATCTTGTCTACAAGCTCCGGAGTTCCAGCTCCGGGATCCTCATCTGCTACAGCAGGGCCGGGTGTGATGGCGGGACCGGCAGGACCGGTGGGACCCTGGGCTCCCGTGGCACCGGTGGCGCCCGCAGCGCCGGCAGGGCCGGCAGGGCCAGTGGGACCGGTGGGACCGGCAGGACCCTCGGCTCCCGT
>CAMTMZ010000020.1 GCA_947073765.1 uncultured Bacillota bacterium
AAAGCAAATGAAATGGAACAAAAACGGCTATAAACAAGCGGAAAATATGTAAAAAATATTGCCATGGCAGTTGGTAAAGATGAGGTCCCCAGTTTAAATCTGGGTAGCAGGTCTATAAAAAACCGCTTAAATCGAGAGATTTATGCGGTTTTTCTTTGTTTATGTAACTTTGTTGGGTGGTTTAAAAATCTTAAAAGATCTCGTTACCAGAAAAAAGGCTTTTTGCAAAAGATTTTGCAATTTTAGAAGGGGCTATGGGCTTCAAACCGTTGCGCTGCAAGAGTTTCCTGGTCTCCTACCATGCAAATTTCCTGCAACTGCCGGGGATTATGCAGAATAGGCCCGGTCAACGACTGCGGCGGCCTTGCTGATGGTCTCCCGGCCCTTGACATAGTAGCACAGGGTCATGGCTGAGGTGGTATGTCCTGCCGCCGCCTGTGCCAGTTTTATGTCCTTGGTCTGGTCATATAGGTCAGTGAGTACGGTAGTACGGAAGCGGATAGGCGTGATATTCTCGGAAAATCCCGTGTCCCGCTTGATACGATGACACATCTTCCGAACCTGGGGATAGGACAGCAGCCGTCTGCCGCCGAATACAAATTCGCACCCTTTGACCTGGGGAAGACGGGGAACCGCTAGGGCGGAAAGGCCGATAGTTCTGGCACTGCTCTGGGTCTTGGTGTCCTTGATTTCCGGCTGGTTTCTGGTGGGGTGAGTCACGGCCCTGCAAATATATATTGCTTTGTTCTCCAGGTCAATGTCTGAGGCTTGAAGCCCCAGCACTTCCTCCAGGCGTAGGGGGTGCAGGGCCTGGATTGCCAGATAGGCCCGGTCTATAGGGGCTTGAATATCGTTGATATGCTGGACCAGGAAGCGCATTTGTGCCACCGTTGTAAATATTTCAGAAGATTAAACCAGCGGTTGATTGCCAAATTTGGGGTGTTCGGGGTAAAATGGAGTCAAAGGAGGCGGTGAAATGGACGCGGTGAAAACAGGCAGGCTGATTGTTCAGATTCGAAAAGAAAAGGAGATGACCCAGAAGGACCTGGGAGAGCGGCTGCATGTGTCAGTTCAGGCGGTCAGCAAATGGGAACGGGGTTTAAACAGTCCCGACATTGCCCTGCTGGAGCCGCTGGCGGAGGCACTGGAGATCACGGTTTCCGAGCTGCTGGCAGGCCGGCGGGGAGAGGAGCCTCGGGAGGAGCTGGTGCGGGATTCCCTGCGCTTTGGGATGGAACAGCTTGGACCTAAAATCAAAAGGTGGAGATGGCTGTTTGCTCTGGCTGCTTTGTCGCTGCTGACGCTGGTAGTGTGCCTGGGCTATGTGTGGCTGAGGGACAACACCGACCTGCTGCCCCAGCGGGAGACAACGGTCGCGCCAGTGGGTGTGACAGACCGGGAGAGGATCATGGCAGCTGTCCTGAGCGAAGGAAAAAGCGGCCCGTATCTGTACGAGGCTGCCCTGGCGGACGATCTGTCCGCATGGACAATCCGGATGGAAGTGTGGGCAAACGGGAAATTGGAGGAAAGCAGACACCTTCTGGGGGCCTATGCGGGGGAGGAGAACTTGAGGGACTGGTCTTTACTGCCGAGAGAAAAAGCTGGAGCAAGCGCGCAGGCCGGCCCACGGAAGCAGCTGCTGGCGCTCTCCCTGACGCCGGAATGGGCGGAGAATCCTGGGGACGCCAGCCTGGGATATACGCTGTGCTTCGATGGCTGGACGGCCAGCGATACCATTGAGCATGTCCCCTATATGACCAGCGGCTGGATGATTTCTGATCTGAAGGAAAAGACAAGCGTGGACTCGGAGGAAGGCGTAACCCTGCTGGTGTTGAGCGTTGACGGCCAGGATGGGAGATACCATAGATGGGGAACCACAAGTCCGGAGGGATCGGCCTTTCTGGTTTTTAAGCTGTACTGTAGATAAACGCCGCGGCGGAAAGCCTGGAAACAGCCTGTATCCCGAGGGACGCCGCCGGCTTGGATGCTGTGGAACAGGAGCCTGTCCTGCGTAAAAGGAGTGAAAGCATTTGAAAGAAGACAAAAAATGCGCATATTTCTCCCACCGGGAGTGTGAATATTTTCCCTGCCACCTGGGGGCGGATCCAGAGAACTTTAACTGCCTGTTCTGCTACTGCCCCCTCTATCTGCTGGGGGACAGGTGCGGAGGCAGCTTTGTGATTCATTCCGATGGACGCAAGGACTGCAGCGGGTGCCTGTATCCCCACCGGCGGGAAAACTATGAAGAGATCCTTGGCAGATATGACGAGATCACGAAAGCGATGCCCGGCAGGGGGAAAACAAAATCCATTGGCTGAAAATGTGTTAAAATTCGAAAAGGGCAAGAAAGAGCCGGCGTTGTGGTAAACGCCGGCTCTCCTCTGAATGGAGTTGGAAAAACCGCTCAAATCCGGTAGAATTGTCCCCGCAATAGCAGCTCTGTAGCCATATGACAATTTCTCTCATATTTCTCTCTTGACGGGAAAGAGCTGTGACATCTATCATGGTAAAGTGAAAAAGAATATGTGCTATTGCCCGATGAGCCGCTCGGCCGCGCCTAGAATACATTCGCCGGTGACGGCGCCCGCGTCAAAGTCCATGGTCTCGGGCACATCGGTGGGCAGGTGGTACTCCGGGGGAACTGTGATCAGGCCGTCCTGGTCAAGAAAGCGCCAGCTGATGTTGGCCGCCTCAATACCGGCCTGGTGGAAAATGACATGGTCGCTCATTCCTCTGTGGAAGAGGGGGAGTGGATCACCTCGATAGAGCGCCTCATAGGCCTGGCTGAGAGCGCGGGAGGCCAGGTTGGGCAGGGGCTCCAGGAAATTGCCCTCCTGATAAGCTCCGTCCGTGACACCGCCCAGCGTTCCGCAGGTGAGGATAGAGCCAGGGCCGGGAGAGGCGGCGCTGTTTTCCATGTTGAAGACGGCCAGGTGACGAATCCGCTCCTCTTCGGCAAGCCCATTTACATAGGCGGAGGCCCCGTGATAGCCGTTTTCCTCTGAGCCCAGGAACAGCAGGCGGATCTCTCCTTTCAGCGATTCCCGCTCCGGGCCCAGATAACGGGCCAGCTCCAGCAGGACGGCTACGGAGGACGCGTTGTCCCGGGCGCCGGGGGAGCCCTCCACGCTGTCGTAGTGAGCCATGACGCAGAGAATGGGGCCCTCTGAGCCCGGGTTGCATGTGGCGATAAGATTTTCGCTGGTCAGCTCAAACAGGCCGTGAAACGGAATCCGCGCAAGGCTACCCGTCTGGCTGGAAAAACCCATGGCTTCCAGCTGTTCCTCCAGCCAGTTACAGGCGGCGCGCTCCTTCTCCGTTCCGGTAGGGCGGTCGCCAATTTCCAGGCAGAGATATTCTGTATGTGCCCGGATACGCTCAGCGTCCAAGTTGTGGGGAGCGCTGGATTTGGCGCAGCTGGCCAAGAGAATGGATACTGCGACGCAGATGAGAAACCGCTTCAAATGTCTCGCCCCCAGTGTTGATATTGTGTTTTTACTATATCGGACGGCCTGGAGAAAATCAAGAGGCGGCATGGGGATACAGGTTATTCTCATATTTATCTCAAAGATCCTGTGAAAAAGGAGAGAGAACGGTGTCTGGATTGATTTTGGTGCTGGCGCTGGCCTGGCTGGGCTGCTTACTGGCGGAGGCCAGGCAGGTGGCGAAGGCCCGCGGGCAGATTGTCCATGTGGTCCACGTCAACGGCACCCGGGGCAAGTCCACTGTATGCCGGATGATTGAGGCCGGCCTGCGGGCGGGAGGTCTGCGGGTTTTCTGCAAGACCACAGGCACTGACCCCATGACCATTGACGTGGAGGGCAGGGAAGAGCCGATTCGCCGCCGGGGCAGGGCCAATATCAAGGAGCAGGTCGCAATTCTCAGGCGGGCGGCGGCCCAGGAGGCCCAGGTTCTGGTGGTGGAGTGCATGGCGGTGCAGCCGGAGTTCCAACGCGCTGCCCAGCGGGACATTCTCAAGGCGGATATTGGGGTTATCACCAATGTCCGGCGGGACCACACGGATGTGATGGGAGAGACGCTGCCCCAGATTTGTGATGCCCTGTGCGAAACGATTCCGGAGTGTGGGACGCTGTTTACGGCGGAGGAGGGGCAGCTTGCGCGGATGACGGCGCGGGCCGGCAGGCTGAACTGTAAGATTCACCCAGTTCGGCCCCGGGGAGACGAGCCGGCCCTGGACTTTGCTGAGAACACCGCGCTGGCCCTGGCGGTGTGCCAATATTTGGGGGTGGACCGGAACATCGCCCTGCGGGGGATGGAGCACTTCAGGCGGGACCCCTATGCGCTGTCGCTTTACCGGCTGGGACAGGGTGTGTTTGTCAACGGGCTGTCTGTCAACGATGTCCAGTCCACCTGCATGGTGTGGAGCGTGATAGAGGAACAATACGGTTTGGAGGGCCGGGAGCTGATCCTCCTGGTCAACAACCGCCCGGACCGGGGCAGCCGTACGGTGGATATGCTGTCGGTATGTTTGGAGCTGAAGCCTGCTCAGGTGTGGCTGATGGGGGCGGCCCAGGTTTACATGAAACACAGGCTGGAAGGCCGGCTGCCCGAGTGCCGTGTTCGCAGAGTGAGAAGTCTGAAGGAGATTGCCTCCGGAGCCCTGGGGGAAAATCAAGTGGTGTTTGCGGTGGGAAATGTGGCCAATGGAGGCCGGGAGCTGATGGCTTGGGTGAGAGAGGAGGGGACACCGTTTGTATAGCCAAATTATTCTGGCTGGAGTGCTGGTCAGCCTCCTGTTCACGGAGCTCACCGGCCTGTCCGCCGGACTGATTGTCCCCGGGTATCTGGCGCTCAGCCTTCACTCACCCCTGCGCCTGGCATATACGCTGCTGATTTCCGCGGCGGCTATGGCGATTTGCAGGCTGCTGTCCCAGGCGGTTATCCTATATGGACGGCGGCGGTTTGTCATGCTGCTGATATTGACCTTTCTGTTGGACGCCGCCGCGGCCCGCACCGGGCTGCTGCCCATTCGGATCAATGCGGTGGGCCTTCTGATCCCCGGAATCATTGCGCGGGAGATGGACCGCCAGGGATTTTGGGACACGTTGCTCAGCCTGGCGGCTGCCACCGCGGTGCTGGTGCTGCTGCTGTTGCTGGCGGGTCAAAATATTCTGGCATAGCTCAAGGGAGGGACAGGGATGAGAAAGATCTCCCGCAGGTGGATCGCCGCCGCGGTGGCGGTGCTGATCATGTCCGCTGCCCTGACCATTGCCGGGGCAGGGAAGGTGCGGGTGCCGGACTATGACCAGAAGCTGGCGGCGGCACAGCTGATGCAGGCGTGTATGGACCGCATTAAGGAGTATAAGCGGGAAGCGGGCCTGGCTGTTTCAGGGGAGGATATTCATAACACAGGGCTGATTGGCGCGCCGTACACCATGGTGACCACCACCATTGGCGTGTTGGAGGCCAAGCGCACCACAGCCAATCCCGATATGGCGGCAATGGCCGTCCAGCTGCTGAAAGAAGCGGGGGTATCGCCGGGAGACCGGGTAGGAGCCGCCTTCTCCGGCTCCTTTCCCGGGCTGAACCTGGCGGTGCTGTCGGCCTGCCAGGTGATGGAGGTAGAGCTGGTCTATATCTGTTCTGCTGGCGCTTCCACCTATGGAGCAAACCAGCCGGAACTCACATTTCCGGAGATGGCGCAGCGTCTGGTGGAGGACGGCCTGCTTTTCCAGGAAGGGGCTGCGGTGTCCATGGGCGGTGATTTTGACTGCGGCATGGAGATGGAGCCCGGTTTGCGGGATGATATACTGGCCCGGCTGCGTACGCTGGGACCGGAGGTGATTTGGGAGGAGGATTTTCAGAAAAATCTCTCCCTCCGCCGGGAATATTACGAAAAAGAGGGCCCCATATGCTGTTTTATCGGTGTGGGAGGCAGCATTACCACACTGGGGCTGGCGGAGGACCAGCTGGACTGGGGAGTAACGCCGCCCGGTACCATCCAGAAAATCACGAAAAACAGCGGATTGATGGAGATTTTCAACTATGAGGGCCGGCCGGTGATTCATTTGCTGAACATCAAGGAGCTGGCGGCGGGCTATGGACTGGCCTATGACCCGCATCGGCTCCCCCACCCAGGGGAGAGCGCCGTCTATTTTACGACCCGGTATCCACGCTGGTGGGCAGCTGGGGGTTTGGCCGCTGCGGCTGGGCTGCTTTTGTGGGGACGCCGAAAGGGCAGGGAGACGGCGGCGTTGCTGTGCATGCTGCTTCTGATGGCGGGATGCGGAGGCAAAGAGTTGGGAGGCGAGGCGTGCGTTGAGCCGCCTGCCGCTTCCGGCCAGGCGGAGCCTTTGACGCCGCGGGAGGGATTTTCGCCGGAGCTGCTGCCCGGAGCGGAGACAGATCCGGGAGACTGGACTTTGGCGGATTTTCCGGGAATACTGGAAGGAACCCCCGCGGATCGGGCTGAGTATGTCCTGATGGAGGGAACTGAGCTGGAGAACACCGTTTTGGTTTTGCGGGGAGAAGAGGAGGGCCCCGCCATCTATCTGGTGGCCGGGGTGCATGGAGATGAGACGGCGGGGTGGATGGCGGGGAATCTGCTGAAGGATGCCCCTTTAAGGGGGGGAACGCTCTATATCCTCAGCCCCGCCAATCCCTACGGGGCGGAGCACGACCAGCGCAACACGGCGTCTGACCGGGATATGAACCGGAATTTTCCGGGAGATCCCCAGGGCTGGGACGCCGAGCAGATGGCCGCCGCTGTCTTTGAGGATATCCGGGATAAGGCCCCGGACCTGGTGCTGGACCTGCACGAGGCCAGGGTACACCAGGGGGAGCGGGACAACCTGGGCAATTCTGTCATTTGTCAGTCTTTGGACGAGATAGGGGATCTGGTGATACAGCTGACGCTGAGCAGTGAAGGGGGAGCGCTGTGCGCCTCGCCCATTACCCTGTATGGCTCT
This sequence comes from uncultured Bacillota bacterium, assembly GCA_947073765.1. Classification (GTDB taxonomy): domain Bacteria; phylum Bacillota; class Clostridia; order Oscillospirales; family Oscillospiraceae; genus Lawsonibacter. The sequence goes on from CAMTMZ010000020.1 coordinate 6,930, forward strand.
CCGCCGCCAGGGAGCGTCAACCGGGTGGTAACTTTGGAGCTGGGCATTCCTGTCATTACAGTGGAGACATGCCGGGAAGAGAGCCTGGCGCAGCGGGTGCGCAATCAGCTGGAGCTGGTGGAGTTTGTGCTGATGTATTATGGGCTGAGGTAGAGGAGGGAGAGAGGAGCATGACGAAGACGCCATTTCCGCCTTTACGGATTAAGTCGGTGGACGCCAAGGAGCTGGCCATTGGCGGAGGGCTGGTGCTGCTCAGCTTTCTGATGCCCCTGGTTTTCAATGTGGACAACTTTCTGGTGCTGCGGTCATTGAGCAGGGCGCTGTTTCACGGGGAGAAGACTGATTTAATGGTGGCCGCGATACAGCTCGTGGCGCTGAATTCGGTCCGGGGGATTCCTCACTACGTGGGAGCCTATTTTATCGGTGAATCGATTGATATCCGCTGGGGAGAGAAAAGCGCGTGGTTTATCAATTCTATAATTATTATTCTCACGCTGCAGGTAACCTACTGGGGCATTGAGGAGCTCCACAATATACACTACGATTTTGGCCTGCCCGCGATTCTGGTGTGTACCTTTGTGCTGGTTTTTCGGCGGTTGGATTACCAGTATATTGCCCTGCACAAAAAATCCCTGCTGATTGTATTATTTTTGGCCAGCTTTCAATTTCTGGACATTATGCCCGCCTTGCGGGGGATGCCTGTGGGCCGGGGGGAGACGTCCTGGGACATCAAGCAGGCCGCCGACGTGCTGGAGGGCGAGACGGTGCTCAATGCTCTGGCGCTGGTGGGAGCCATGTTGTTTTTGCTGTTTGGTCTGCTGATTTTGTTTCAGCTGAAGGATGAAAACACCCTGCGGGAGCTGAGCCTGCTGCGAGAGCAAAACCAGGCCATCCGCACGCAGGCCCAGCTGAATGAGATGAAAAACCGCACCTATCAGGAGGTGCAGTACCTGGTGCACGACCTGAAATCCCCGCTTACCGCTGTTCAGACTTTGGTGGGAGTAATTAAGATGGAGTGCGAGATGGAGAAGCGCACGAAGGATGTGGAGTACCTCACCCGCATTGAGGGGGCGGTGGAGCAGATGAGCGGGATGATCTCTGACATCCTGTATGAGGATCAGCATACGCTGCTTTCCACCCAATCTCTTCTGGGGGTAGCCCTGTCACAGAGCTCAGTTTCAGACTACGCCCTGTATATCCGCGTGGATAACCAGGTGCCGGAGGCGCTGGTCAGCGCGAATCGGATTCTCTTTCCCAGGGCGTTGGTGAATCTGATGCAGAACTCTGCGCAGGCGATTCCGGAGGGCCGGGAACCGGAGATTTGGCTGAGGGTGATACGGAAGGAGGAGCCGGATGGAAATAAGATTATTTTTACGGTCTCAGACAACGGGAAGGGGATCAAGGAGGAGACAAGGCGGGAGATTTGGGACAAGGGTGTGTCCGGAAGGAAGTCCAGCGGACTGGGGCTGGCTTTTGTAAGCAGTGTGGTGGAGAAAATGGACGGAGAGATCCGTGTGGACAGCACAGCGGAGGTAGGGGCCGCGATCTCTATTGTTGTGTTGGAGGGAGGCGGGAAGAGATGAAAAAAGATACGGCGATTTTAGTGATAGACGACGATGAGCAGATTTGCTTTGCCCTTGGGGAGCTGTTTAAATTTCAGGGTTGGAGGGCCTATTCCGCCTGTGATGTGGAGAGCGGCCTGGCCACGTTTAAAACGTGCCGGCTGGACATGGTGCTGATCGACTACCATCTGCCCAGGATCAACGGGGTGGAGGGGGTGAGACGGCTGCGCAGGCTGTCTCAGGATGTGCCGATTCTGGTGTTTACCATTGACGAGAGCCAGGAGGTCGCCGATACGTTTCTGGAGGCCGGAGCCACTGACTTTGCCCTGAAACCAATCAAAGCCCCGGATATTATCAGCCGAATCAAGCTCCATCTCAGACTGCTGCAGCAGGGAGAGCGGGAGCGGGAGCCGGCCCTGGCAAAGGGACTGGCTCCAGGGACGCTGAAGCTGATTGACGGCTTTTTGGAGCGGCAGGAGGACTATCTCACCGCCAACGACATTGCGGAGGGTACCGGCTTGGCCTACCAGACGGTATACCGCTATCTCCAGCACATGACGGCAGAAAAGCGGGTGGAGATGGTGAGCATTTATGGAAAGGTAGGCAGGCCTAAGCAGGTCTACCGGAAAATATAGAGGAGGACGTCAGGCGGCGCGGTTCTATCTGCGCCGCCTCTTTAATTGTGCGAAAAGAGGGGAGGCGGAAATTTATGTCAAACTACAGCCGCGGGAACTGGAACATTTTTTTGGAATTATGTAGAAAAGTGTGAGAAGAATGAAAAAAACTGCAATCGTGTTAAAATTAAAGGATGGGGTAAGTCAAAAAGTGTGAGATATGACAATATAAATATGAGAAGAAATAGACAGGACGATGTGCATCGAATATAATTTTTATATTCTAAGGCCAGAGAGGTCCGGTGAGTTCCCCATAGGGTGGTACAGGTGCAGTTCCGGCGCGGGAGCGCCGGTTTGCAAATATATCATGTGTGAAAAAAGGAGGAAACACAATGAAGATCAGAAAGAGTCTTGCATTGGTCCTGGCGCTGGGAATTACTGTCTCCCTGGCAGCTTGTTCCCCCGCCGCGCCGCCTGCGCAGAGCACCCCGCCCGCGCAGAGCACCCCAGCCGCTCCGCCTGACCAATCAGAGGGCCCTGAGCTGACCCCCGCTTACTCGGTGGAGGGCTTTGAGACGGTAGACGCCGACGGCAACCGGATTACCACCGGCCGTGACGCCACTGCCAAGCGGGCTATGGCCACCGCCTCCAAGTATGAGGTATCCCAGGTGGGCGCCGAAATTATGGAAAAGGGCGGCAACGCCGTAGACGCGGCCGTGGCTATGGGCTTTGCCATCGGCGTGTGTGAGCCCTTCACATCCGGTTTGGGCGGCGGCGGCCTGGCCACCATCCATACCGCGGACGGGCAGGATATTTTTGTGGACTTCCGTGAGATTGCTCCCTCCGCGGCAACCCTGGACCTGTACCTGGACGCCGAGGGCAAGAGCAATGGCAATACTGTTACCGGCGGCCTGGCCTCCGGCGTGCCCGGCGATGTGGCCGGCCTGCTCTACCTGCTGGAGAACTATGGGACCATGAGCCGTGAAGAGGTGATGGAGCCCGCCATCCGCATTGCGACCGAGGGCTTCACTGTCTCCCAGTACTGCGCTAACGCTATCTCCGACGCATATGAGAAAGCGGTGCAGTTCCCTGAGATGCAGGAGGTCTACTGGAACGATCTGGGCCTGCCCTATGAGGTGGGTGACGTGATCACCAATCCGGACCTGGCCAAGGCGCTGAAGAAAATTGCCGCTGAGGGCAAGGACGGATTCTACAAGGGTGAGATTGCCCAGGCCCTGGTGGACACTGTAAACAAGTATGGCGGTGTGATGACCATGGAGGACCTGGCCGCCTATGAGGTCCAGGTGCATACCCCCGTTACCAGCACCTATCGCGGCTACAAGATCATCTCCTCTCCCCCGCCCTCTTCCGGCGGCACCCATCTGATTGAGATTTTGAACATTTTGGAGAATTACGATGTGGGCGCCCTGAAGGTGAACTCCCCTGAGTATATCCACCTCTTTGCGGAGGCGTTTAAGCTGTCTTATGCCGACCGCGCCCAGTATATGGCCGACACCAACTTCGCGCCAGACGTGCCCCTGAACGGCCTGACCAGCAAGGAGTATGCCAAGCTGCGCTCCGACCTGATCGACCTGGATAAGGCCCAGGAGTTTGCGTTTGGCGACCCCACGCTTTTTGAGCACACTGACACCACCCACTTCTCCGTGGCCGATGTGGACGGCAACTGTGTCGCCATTACCAAGACCATCAACTACTATTTTGGCTCCGGTGTGATGGTCGGCGGCTGGGGCTTTATGATGAACAACGAGATGGACGACTTCTCCACCAACCCTGAATCGGTGAATAAGATTGAGCCGGGGAAGAAGCCGCTCTCCTCCATGTCCCCCACTGTGGTCCTGAAAGAGGACGGCACGCCCTTCATGGTGCTGGGAACCCCCGGCGGCGCCCGTATCTTTGCCTCTGTGGCCCAGATTATCAGCCGGGTCATCGACCATGACATGCCTCTGCACGATGCCCTCTCCGTGCCCAAGATCTGGAACAACGGCGGCGCCAACAACCTTCAATATGAGAATCCGCTGAAGGGCTATGAGCAGTACGCTGTTACCGACGATACCCTGAGCAAGCTTACCGAGATGGAGCACGGTGAGATTACCACCGCCGCCTCCGGCGCCGTGCAGGCGATTCAGTTCATGGAGGACGGAACTCTGTATGGCACCGCCGATCCCCGCCAGGACGGCAAGGCTGTTGGCTGCGACTGAGTCTGCCAACAGGGCTAATATCCTGTTCTGGAGGCCGCCGGCCCGGCGCTGGGGGCCCCGGAACATGAAAAGCTGAAAGGAAATGGAAACCATGAGTATGAAAAAGATGCTTGCGCTGCTCCTGGCAGGAGCCATGACCATTTCTCTGGCCGCCTGCGGCAGCAAAACCCCCGACCCGCCTGAGGTGACGCCCAAAGCCCCTGTGGCTTCCGCCTCTACGCCTGATGAGACGCCTAAGGATGACGGCGTATGGCGTCCCTTTAATGAAAAAGGTGAGACCATCCGCACCGATCGGGACGCTACCGGTGAAAACGGCATGGTAGCTACCTCCAACGTGTACGCCACCATGGCGGGGCAGAAGGTTCTGCAGGAGGGCGGAAACGCTGTGGACGCCGCCATTGCGGTATGCTACGCCCTGGGCGTAGCCGAGCCGTTTACATCCGGCCTGGGCGGCGGCGGATTTATGGTGATCCACACCGCTGACGGCGAGAACAGTTTTATCGACTACCGTGAGGTGGCCTCCTCCGGGCAGACCGCCGAGAGCTGGCTGGATGCCTCCGGCAATCTGATTGAGAACGCAAACAGCGTGGGAGGTCTGGCCGTAGGTGTGCCCGGCGAGGTGGCCGGGCTGGAGCTGGCCCTGGCTGAATATGGCTCCGGCAAGCTGACCCGCCAGCAGATTATGCAGCCCGCCATCGATCTGGCCAACAACGGCTATGTGGTCAGCCCCACGATGTATGGCGCCATTGCCGATGAGTATGAGCGCATGATCGGCGAGTACAGTGAGCTGGGCGCATATTACCTGAAGGATGGCCTGCCCTACGAGGTGGGGGATACCGTTACCAATCCGGACCTGGCCAAGACCCTTCAGCTGATTGCTGACAACGGAGCCGACGCCTTCTATCAGGGGCCTGTGGCGGAGGCCATCGCGGCTGCCGTTCAGAAGCATGGCGGTGTGATGACCGTGGAGGATCTGGCCAGCTACAAGCCGGAGGAGCGGGTGCCCGTCACCGGAACCTACCGCGGCTATCAGATCATCTCCGCACCCCCCGCCTCCTCCGGCGGCACTCATATCGTGGAGGCCCTGAATGTGCTGGAGAACTATGACATTGGCTCTATGACAGTCAACTCCGCTGAATACATTCATCTTTTCTCTGAGACGTTTAAGGCCTGCTTTGCTGACCGTGCCGCCTACATGGCTGACACCGCCTTTGCGGAGGTGCCCCTGGAGGGGCTGACCAGCAAGGACTACGCCAAGACGATTTACGAGCGGATTAACGACCAGGCACAGACCTGGAACGCCGGCGATCCCTTCGCCTATGGCCATGACTCCACCACCTCCTTCTCCATTGCTGACAAGGAGGGCAACGTGGTCACCGTCACCCAGACCATCGAGTGCTTCTGGGGCAGCAAGATTGCCGTGGAGGGCTATGGCTTTATCATGAATGATGAGATGCATGACTTCTCCACCAGTCTGGACTCCGTCAATAAGCTGGAGCCCGGCAAGCGCCCCCTGTCCTCTATGAGCCCCACCGTGGTTCTGCGTGAGGACGGCAGTTCCTTCATGTCTGTGGGCTCTCCCGGCGGCGTGCGCATCTGGCCCACCGTCACCCAGGTGATCTCCCATGTGATTGACCACGGCATGGACATTCAGGAGGCCATTGACACCGCCCGCATCTTTGATAACGGAACCGATACTGGCATTAACTATGAGTCTGACGGCGTAACCCCCATTACCCCCGAGGTGGCTGCCGAGCTGGAGGCCATGGGCCACACTGTGACCGATAAGGGCGCGTGGCAATTGTTCTTTGGCGGCGTTCAGGGCATCGTCTATCAGGAGGACGGCACGCTCCGCGGCGGCGCCGACCCCCGCCGGGACGGCAAGGCCCTGGGCTTCTAACGTTAAATCCGATTGAAAAGCAATTGTTTTGAAAGGAGAATATCAAAATGATTAAGAAAATTTCTGCTCTGCTCCTGGCAGGCGCGCTGGCCTTTTCTCTGACCGCCTGCGGGAAGGAAGATTCCGTGACGCCTCCCGGCGGAAACGCTCCCGCCGCTTCCAGCGGTGCCGCCTCCTCTGGCTCCGGTGAGCTCACCGGCCTGACCGAGGCCTTCGCTGAGGGGCCCGTTCTGCTGACCACCGGCGGCCAGAGCGCTGACTACCAGATGGTGGGCACCTTGATGAAAAACCTGGGTATGGAGTATGAGCTGAACAATGTGGCGACCTCCGCTGACCTCGGGGACGCCAAGACCCTGGTGGTTGTGGTGGGCGGCTCCTCCAAGGGCCTGGGCGCCGCCGGCATTGACGCTGACGGTGAGCTGGCCCGGGTGGATGAGCTGATAAAAGGCGCTGAGGACGCCGGGCTGTCCATCATCGTTATGCACACCGGCGGCAGTGCCCGCCGCGGTGACTTGTCCGACAAGTTTATTGCCCCTATCTTTGAGAAGGCGGACTATGCCATTGTGGTAAAGTCCGGCGACGAGGACGGCCTGATGGCCGGTATCTGCACCAATGCCGGGATCCCCGCGGACATGATCGACGCCATCAGTGATGTGGCGACTGTCCTGCCCAAGGCCTTTAAGTGAGCCTGAGATAACGCAGCGGGACCGGCCCTGGTCGGTCCCGCCACCACAATAACCATGGAGGTATCCTGATGAGTATTGAATTGATTACCTTCCTCGTAATGGTCGCTGTATTTTTGCTGGGCTGCTTCCTGTGCAAACTGCCGGTCAGCCTTTCCATGGTGCTCTCCGCCGTGGCCGGCGCCCTGGTTGCCGGGCGGGGGATCCCTCTGCGGCACCTGGTTGAGGGAATGTTCTCCTATGTAGACACCATTATGGTCATCGCCACTGCCATGATTTTTATGAAGGTTATTCAGGAGTCTGGGGCGCTGGATGCCGTTTCCTGTGTGATCATCGAAAAGTTCCATAAGCTGCCTGCGCTGATGCTGTGTCTGATTATGATCATTGTCATGTTCCCCGGCATGATTACCGGGTCCTCCACCGCGTCGGTGCTGTCCGCGGGCTCTATTATGGCCCCGGTGCTGATGCTGATGGGCGTCCCCATGCTGGAGACCGCCTGCATCCTGGCTATGGGCGGAATTCTGGGTATGATTGCCCCGCCCACAAACCTGCCCGCGATGGTAATTGGCGCCGGAATCGACATCCCCTACAGTGGCTTTGAGCTGCCGCTGGCCCTGCTGACCTTCCCGCTGGCGTTTGTATTCGTGCTGATGTTCGGCTACAAGTATGTGAAAAAAATGGACTATGCCGCCGTTCAGGCCAAGCTGAATAATGAGCCCAGAAAGAAGTTTGGGTTCCGGGTGTACATCCCTCTGATCCTGGCAATTGTGCTGATGGTGCTGAACAAGCTGGTTCCCGCCTTCTCTCTGGGTATGCCGCTGATTTTCCTGATTGCCGCCGCTGTGGGCTGTTTCACCGGCTATAAGTTCAACGTGCTGAAGATGGCCAAGGAGTCAGTCAACAGTGTGCTGCCCGTAATGGGGATTCTGATGGGCGTGGGCATGTTTATTCAGATTATGACGCTTACCGGCGTGCGGGGACTGATTGTGACCGCCTGCCTCAGCCTGCCCGAGCTTGGCCGCTATGTTGCCATGTCCGTATCCATGCCTCTGTTCGGGGCGGTGTCCTCCTTCGGTTCCGCCAGCGTGCTGGGCGTACCCTTCCTGCTGTCGTTCCTGGCAAAGAAGGAGATTATTGTGGCCGCCGCGCTGTCCCTTATCGCCTCTCTGGGCGACATGATGCCCCCCACAGCGCTGGCCGGTATTTTCGCCGCGCAGGTGGTGGGTATGGAAAAGTATACCCCCGTGCTGAAAAAGTGCCTGCTGCCCTGTCTGATGGTGATTATCTGGGGTGTGCTCTTTATTGTGTTTGCCAATGAGCTGGCACCCTATATTCTGTTTACTTAATTTGGAAGGAGCGATTGAAGTATGATTACATTAATTTACCGTCTGATTCTCGCTCTGATCATTGGCCTGGTGGGCTGGAACCTGTTTACTGAAAAGAAGCTGACAATGCAGCTCAACTGCGCGATGGTTATGATTCCATTGGTCCTTCGCGTTCTGATGGTGAAATAAGGAGGGGTGGACATGACGAAAAAGAATTATATCACGGCCGCCCTCTCTCTGGCATTGGCGGTAGCGATTATGGTCTACACCGGAATGAATTTTCTTGCGGCCCGGGATCTGCCCTGGCCGGAACAGGGGCCCAGCGTGACCGACATCAAGCTGCTCTCCGACTGGTTTCCCGGACTGAAGGACACCAATGGTGATACCTGGGTCTATGTGCTTCAGGGCCAGAAGCCCGGCGGAAAGATGCTGGTGCTGGGCGGCACCCACGCCAATGAGGTCTCCGGTTATATGTCAGCCTTCACCTTTATTGAGACCGCTGTGGTGGAAGAGGGCACCGTCTATGTCATCCCCTACACCAACCACAGCGCTATGACCCACAACGACCCAGGTGAAGGGAACCTGCAGTATTTCACGCTCCAGACCAAGAGCGGCGCCCGTACCTTCCGGTATGGATCTCGGGCAACCAACCCTGTGGACCAGTGGCCTGACCCCGATGTGTATGTTCATTTCCCCTCCGGCCAGCAGCTGTCTGGCTCAGAAACCCGCAACATCAACCGGGGCTATCCCGGCCGGGAGGACGGCAACCTGACGGAGAAGATGGCCTACGGCGTGGCCTCACTGATCCGTGCGGAGAATATTGACCTGACCTTTGACCTCCACGAGGCGTCCCCGGAGTATCCGGTTATCAACGCCACCGTTGTTCACCAGAACGCGATTGATATCGGCTCCGAGGGCTGCATGAACCTTCTGCTCCAGGGGATCGATATGGCGCTGGAACAGTCCCCCATCAATTTCCACGGTTTGACGCACCGGGAGCTGGGCGACCACACCGAAACCCTGGCGATTCTGATGGAGACCGCCAACGCCTCCCAGGGCCGTCTGCGCGGCGCCACAACCCTGAACCAGGTGCTGGGCGGCTGGGATGACTGCTATGTGGTCAGCCAGAAGCTGAACATGCTCTATGTTCCCTGGGACGAAAACGGCCATCCCATTGAGGAGCGCTGCGGCCGCCATCTGCAGGGTATTTATGAATACTCCCAGGCCTTCAACAACGCCCACCCCGATACGCCTATTGTCTACTCTGGCGTGCCCAGCTACGCTGAGCTGTTTACCAACGCCGATCCTGCCACCTTGGGCGGCGCACATCTGGGAAGCTTCCTGATGTAACCACTGAGAAACAAGATAAAATGGAGTGAGACCGCCCCGGATTTCCGTTTGGAGAATCCAGGGCGGCCTCATCTATTCTGGCTGTGCTTGGGCGGGAAACAGCTCCTGCGCTGTCTGAATAAACAGCTTTCCCGCCCTTGAGATATATTTTCCCCGCTTGTGGACGATACACAGCTTGCGCCAGCAGGCGGGCGCGTCGATGGCGTAGAGGCAGATATCCGGCAGATTTTTGCCGTAGCGGAACAGCGTGTCCGTTACAAAGCTGTACCCCAGGCCATATACTGTGTACTGAAGAGATGTATTCAGCTGGTCCAGATGGAGAAGCGCCTGGGGCTGGAGCCTGTAGTGCCGGAAGATGGCGGTGGCGCGCTGATACATATCGTTTTCACTTTTTAACAGAATGAAGGGGTGCTCCAGCGCGGCGCGGGCCAGCTCGTCTGGAAGACAGCGCCGCTGCCGCCCTGTATCCACAGACACAGATGGGGTGATCCGGTAGGGGGCGAGTTTGTCGTTGATGGGATCCGAAGCTGGAATGGCCAGCAGAATGTGCTCCTCAAACAGATCGTGGTAAAGTAAAGTGGGGGACTCTGTGCTGGAGCTGTCGATTACCAGATCCAAGGTGCCGGCAAGAAGCATTTGGCGCAGGGAAAAAGAGTTTTCTTCCACTGTTTCAAAAATGATGCCGGGGTAGTTGGGCAGCATCCGCTGCAAAATAAGGGGCAAAATGTTGGACAAAATATAATTAGAGCCGCCGACACAGATATGTCCCTTGTTCAAGTTCTGAATATCCCACAGCTTCTCATTCAAAAGGGCCTCATTCCGAGCGGTCTCCTCAATATACTCCATATATGCCTGTCCCGCCTCTGTCAGCTCCAGTGGGTTGGCACTTCGGTCAAAAATGGCCGCGCCCAATTCTGACTCTGCCTTTTTCACCATGGCACTCAGGGAGGGCTGTGAGATATATAGCTTTTCGGCCGCTTTCGTAAAGCTGCGCTGCTCATATACCGTTTTGATATAACGCATCCGTGTGTCCATAGGGCAGATCTCCTCTCATAGTTTTTTGTATATGATAATCATATTATCATTTGTATTTGATTATATATCGGCGGAGGACTATAATCAAGATAAAGAGGTGAGCTTTATGAAACATTCCGAGCGGCCTGTTGTGGTATTTGACTCCGGCTTGGGCGGAATCAGCGTGCTGAAGAAGCTGGCGGCGGTTATGCCCAACGAGACTTTTGTATACTATGGTGATTCAGCCAATGCGCCGTATGGTCCCCGGGATCCCAGGGAAGTCTGCCGGCTGACCGTAGAGGGCGTGGCGCGGCTGGAGGCCCTTCATCCGAAAGCGATCGTGATTGCCTGCAATACAGCGACTGCCGCCGCCCAGGAGGAGCTGGAGAAACGCTATCCTCAAATTCCGGTGATTGGCATTGAACCGGCTGTGCGCAGGGCGCTGCAGGAGAATCCAGGCGGCCGTATCCTATCCCTGGCCACTGCGGGGACGCTGGCTTCCCCGCGCTATCAAAGACAGCTGGGGGAGGTCGCAGAACTGGGAAAAGTAGTTTCTGTCGCTGCGCCGGGGATTGTGAGCTATGTGGAGGATGGCATGCGCGACCACGCTGGAATGATGGCTTATCTAGGGGAGCTGTTCGCTCCATGGCAGTCGGTTGTATTTGACGGGGTGGTATTGGGGTGTACCCATTTTCCCTTTGCCGCCGCTGAGATACGGCAGGCGCTTGGGTATCCGGTCCGCCTCTATGAACAGAGCGGGGCGGTAGCGGAGGAGACCCAGCGCCAGCTCATAGAGCTTGGAACCGCCAGCAAGGACGGATGTGCCGGCAAGGTTACAATTATGAACAGCGCGGATGAAAAGACGATGCTGAGCTTTTCCTGGCAGCTGTTTTCCGCTGTGCCAGGATGTATCTGAACCACAGAAAAGGACTGACCGGTGATCCGGCCAGTCCTTTTTGTATTCCACCCCTGCTGGCTGGTTCTGACCAGGAGAGAAACCCATGTGGCCTGATCTGCGTCTGCCGAGGCCCGCTTCATTTTTGCCGTAACCGCGGGTAAACCGGGGCGTTGCCCGTTCATGCCCGCAATGTTAAAAGTTGTTTCTCCGCGTTGCGCTGTGCTTCACATTGTGATAGTATGATACTGTTTCTGCCGCTCTATGGGCAGTGCCAGCTGTGATATCTGATCTGCAGTTGATGGAATATTGGAGGTTCGTGTATGGATTACGCAAAGTCGTCAAACCTCCACCGTTCCTGGAACTGTTACCTCCGGGATGGAAGGGGGCTATTGCGGCAGGTGCCCTGCTGTATAAAACGCACAGCTAAATTGACGACAGCGAAATAATATTAGTCTGAAAGTAAAATTTTATGGGATCTGCTGCAGGAACAGCCAGGCCCTCTTGAAAAATCCTGTACGATGGGGTACAATATTCCGTAAGGAGTAAGTTTAGACTAACTGTTGGGCGGGAGGGATTTTATGAGCGTGCAGACATTGGAAAACTTGATCCCCGGTCAGAGCGGGACGATTTTGTCTGTAGGGAACAGGTCTGGGACGGTAAAGCGCCGTCTGGTGGACATGGGACTCACGCCCGGCACTGAGGTAAAGGTAGTGAAAATTGCCCCGTTGGGGGATCCCATCGAGGTGTCTCTCCGGGGATACGCACTCTCCCTGCGTAAGGAGGACGCCGCCCAAATTACCATGGGACAGCCCAAGCCCCGAAGCACCGGAGCGGCCCGGGGAGCCATGACCCGCCGCGTATCCAACCAGGAGGCTGCCCGCCGCCAGCTCAAGGCCCATGAGCATGAGCTGGCTGAACACGCCAGCCGCTATGACCCCACCGACCACGACAGACGCACTATGCGCATCGCCCTGGCCGGCAACCCCAACTGCGGTAAAACGACCCTGTTTAATGCCCTCACTGGAGCCAACCAGTATGTGGGCAACTGGCCGGGCGTCACCGTGGAGAAGAAGGAGGGCTCTACCCGCATCGGGAACAAGGCGGTCACGGTGGTGGACCTGCCGGGTATCTACTCTCTGTCCCCCTACTCCATGGAGGAGATTGCGGCCAGGGACTTTATCATTGGAGAGGGGCCCGACTGCGTCATTGATATCGTAGACGCCACCAATTTAGAGCGCAACCTGTACCTCACTGTCCAGCTCCTGGAGCTGGAGCGGCCAACGGTGCTGGCCCTCAACTTCATGGACGAGGTGGAAAAGCGGGGAGACCGGATCGATGTAGACCGGCTGTCCAAGGAGCTGGGAGTGCCGGTGATCCCCATAACCGCGCGCACCGGCGAGGGGGTGGAGGAGCTGATGCACACCGCCCACCGGCAGATGCACCTGGGGGTGACTGTGGAGCCCGACGACCTTTACGACGACTATACCCACGACATCCACCACCGCATGGGCGAGCTTCTCCACGACTACGCCTACGCCGCTGGACTTCCTGCCCACTGGGCCTCCATCAAGCTGCTGGAGGGTGACGCCATTGTGGAAAAAGCCCTGAATATCCCCCCGGAGGTGGGGAAAAAGCTGAACGCCCTGGTGGCGGAGTATGAGAACTCCAGCGATCTGGGGGACCGGGAGACCTTCATTGCCGACAGCCGCTACCAGTACATTCAGCGGGTAGTAGGGGTATCGGTGACCCGGGGGACCGCATCCGGGGCGCTCACCCTCAGCGAAAAGATTGACAAGGTTGTCACCCACCGGATTTTTGCCATCCCCCTGTTCCTGTTTACCATGCTGGTGATGTTCGTAGTCACCTTCGGCCCCTTCGGCTCCTGGATGTCCGACGGGGTAGGGGCGGCCATAGACGCCCTTTCCGCCTGGCTGGCTCCCGCCCTGGAGGGTCTGGGTGTCTCCTTCGTGCTCATCTCCCTCCTCTGCGACGGCATTATCGCCGGCGTAGGCGGCGTGCTCACGTTCCTGCCCCAGATCGCCCTGCTGTTTTTCTTTCTGTCTTTCCTGGAGGACTCGGGCTACATGTCCCGTGCCGCCTTTATCATGGACCGTGCCTTGCGCCGCTTTGGGCTCAGCGGCAAGGCGTTCATTCCGATGCTTATGGGTTTTGGCTGTTCTGTTCCTGCCATCATGGGAGCAAGGACCATGGAGAACGAGAAGGACCGCCGCATGACCATCCTCCTGATTCCCTTCATGTCCTGCTCCGCCAAACTGCCGGTGTACGGCCTGCTCTCCGCCGCATTTTTCGGCCCATGGGCGGGGCTGGTGGTCTTTGGCCTGTACGTGATTGGGATGGTGGTTGGGGTACTGTCCGGCCTGTTTTTTAAAAAGGCCCTCTTCACCGGTGAACCCGCCCCCTTTGTGCTGGAGCTTCCCCCCTACCGCCTGCCCTCCCTGGGCAATATGCTCACCCACGTGTGGCAAAAGGTAAAGGGCTTTCTGGTAAAAGCCGGCACGCTGATCCTCCTCATGTCCACAATCCTCTGGATGCTCCAGTCCTTCGACTTCACCCTGCGCATGGCGGAGGACGCGTCCCAGAGTATGCTGGGGACCCTGGGCGGTATCATCGCCCCCATATTTGCCCCCTGCGGCTTTGGGTACTGGCAGGCCGCCGTGGCCCTGCTCACCGGCCTGGTGGCCAAGGAGATGGTGGTGTCCTCCCTGTCCATGTTCTACGGTTTCTCCCTCACCGCCGCCAGCGGGGAGGTAGCCGCCGCCATGACGGGCTTTACCCCCCTGCCCGCCTTTTCCATGCTGGTGTTTATCCTGCTGTATGTTCCTTGTGTGGCGGCGGTGTCCACTCTGTTCAAGGAGTTGGGCAGCCGGAAATGGGCGTGGTTCTCCATCACCTGGCAGATCGGCTGTGCCTATGTGATGTCACTGCTGGTATATCAGATCGGGAGGCTGTTCTTGTGATCGTGAACATTTCGTTCTGGATTTTTGTACTGGCAATGGACTTGTTGATCCCTGGGCTGATGATTGGGTTGGGTAAATCCTTTCAAAAAAACCCGCCCACAGAGATCAACCCAGGCTATGGCTACCGTACGTCCAGATCCATGAAGAACCAGATGACTTGGGACTTTGCACAGAAATATATGGGAAAAATCTGGGAGCAGGCGGGCCGGATTCTGCTGATGCCCTCTGCGGCGCCGCTGTTTTTCGTGCTGGGCCGGGATGTGGGAACGGTTGGCATGGTGGGAATGATCGCCTGCGGGGTGCAGCTTGCCGTGATGCTGGGGTCCGTTTTGGCTGTAGAGCGGGCCCTAAAGAAGAATTTTGACAAGAGCGGAAAAAGAAAAACGTAAACGGACGGATTGCATATGATAAAGCTCATTTCTCTTGACCTGGACGGTACAGCGCTGAATCCTGAGGGGCGGCTGAGCCCTGCGGTAAAAGAAGCGGCTGCGAAGGCCCGGCGCGCGGGGGTGCGGGTGGTGTTCAACACCGGACGGCCTGCCCCGGAGGCGCTCGCTTTTGTCCGGGAGGCGGAGACGGACTGCCTGGTATCTGTTCTGGGGGGCGCGGCGGTGGTCGACTGCGCCACCGGCCGGACCCTCCGCCGGTGGGATGTGGAGCAGCCTTGGGGGACAAAGGTTCTGGAGGCCTGCCTGGGCCGGGGATTGGGGCTGATGGTCTTTGCCGGAGAAAAAATTTTGGTAGAGCCGGAATACAAGGCGCTGCTGGAGAGAGTCTACCCCTACCCGGAGTTCCACAACGCCGCCACCGTAACGGCGGACATCTTGGGCTATATGGAGGCGCACGGGCTGCCCCTGACGAAAGTACATGGGGAGGGAAAGCCGGAGCGCTTTCCCCTGAAGGAGCTGTCCGCCTTGCAGGGAATTACCCTAACGTCCTCCAGTGCCCACGACTTTGAGGTGGTGGGGGCGGGGGTGGACAAGGGACGTACCCTGGCGCTCATCGCCGACATGTACGGCATTCCCCTGGAGCAGTGTGCCGCTGTGGGGGACAGTGACAACGACCTGGCCGCCCTCCAGGCGGCGGGACTGGCGATCGCGATGGGCAACTCGCCTCAAAACGTAAAAAAGGCCGCGATTCGCATTGCGCCGCCCAACAGCGAGGACGGAGCGGCGTGGGCTATTTTAAGCTGCCTGAAATAGAAAGGGGAGACGCCGCGGGCGTCTCCTCTTTTATAATAACCTGTTGTCCCCATGTGGGCCGCAGGGCCAGATACTCCTCATAAGTAATTCCCTGCTCCATGATGGTCTTGGCCGCCTCCTGGCCCACATAGCGGTAGTGCCAGGGTTCAAAGCGGTAGCCGGTGATGGAATCCTGTCCCAGATCATACCGGAGGATAAAGCCGTACTCAGCGCAGTGTTCCTTCAGCCAGGCAAAGGCCGGGGTATCTTCAAAATGAGCCCGGCTGCTGGCCACATTGATGTCCAAGGCCAGACCGGTCTGGTGCTCCGAATGGCCGGGGCGGGCGGAAAAGGTGTCTACTGTGGCTTGGGAGTTCTGCTTCAGATAACGGTTGTAGGTGTTAGTCTGCTGTCTGTAGGAGCGGTAGGCGGACACACTGCGCAGAGATATGCCGTCTTTTCGGGCGCTGTCAGCCATAGCGCGGAAAGCCTGAGCCGCTTCGGGCCGCAGAGAACCGGCGCCGTATTTCCCCCCGAGGACCTCCAACTGTGGAACATAACCGGCGGGGAGAATGTAGTGCTTATTCACCAGCACGTCAAGGGCGGAGGGATCGGCAACCTCCCAGATCAGGCTGTAGAAGTCCTGGTCCTGGTCCATGTTCACCTGGAGCACTACGTCCTCCGCTGTAAGCTTAGGGTGCTCCGCCGACCAGGCGCGATATCGCTCCAGCCGGTCGGACCGGCTGTTGGGCAAAGTTAACCAGAGCAGGTCCGCCCTGGTCAGAGATCCCTGCTCCAAAAGCTGGAAAAGAAAAGCGTCTTCCCCCATGCGGGCAGTCAAGGCGTCTTTCTGCTCCCGATTCAGGCCGCGGCTGGCCAGAAGAGCGGGGGCCCGTTTTTGCCGGGCTTCCGCAGCCTTGAGTTCCGCTTCAGTTTGGATGGGAGACTTTTGTTCCGCCTGCTGGACAACCGCCTCCATGGGTGAGGCGGTCCCGTCCGTTCTGCTGACAGCCCCGACGGAGGCCAGTGTTCCCAAACAGATCCCCGCTGCCAGCAGCAGTCGGAGTCCGCGCCCAGTGGTAAATTTGAGCATCGCTTTGGTCCTTTCTTATGTATGGAAATAATTACTCCGGCAAAGGGTGAGAAACCAGGAAAAAATGGCGGCGCCGTCTACGGTATCCAGCCGCCGATGGCTGAAAGACATGCGTTCCGGGTGGAACTGGACCCCTAAGACAGGACGGCCCGGCATCTCGATGGCCTCGGCAAAGTTGCTTTCTGACCAGGCGGACGCCGTTAGTCCCTGGCCCAGCTGCCCCGCTGCCTGGTGGTGGGAGCTGTTCACGTGAAAAATAGGGCCATAGAGCTGGTGCAGGATGGAGTTCTCTTCCGCCCGCACGGGGTGAACCATATCAGACTTTCCGCTGTGAAAGAGCCGCGTTCCAATGGGAAGATCCTGGATGAGGGTGCCACCCAGGGCAACGTTGATAAGCTGCATCCCCCGGCAGATGCCCAAAATAGGCTTGCCTGCCTGGAAGAAGGCGTGGAAGAGGGCAAACTCCGCCTCATCTTTGGCCAGATCCGGAGGTTGAGAACCCAAGTCCTCCCCGGCATAGCGGGCATACGCGATATCTCCGCCGCCGCACAGCACCAGTCCGGCGCAGGAGAGGTCCGGCGCAGGACAGTAGCCGGCCGCCGGGATGCCGCCGGAGGCTCGGATTGCGGCGCAGTAGTTGTCAGTATGGCCGATGGCGCCGGACACCTGAATGATTGGTTCCGTCATGCCGTTACTGCCCATCCTGGGCGGCCCGGGCTTTGACCAGAGCGATGATTAGGCTTACAGCTCCCGCTACGCCGGTGATGCCGGAATTAAGGGTCAGGTCGTAGCGGCGCATGTTGCCCCAGGTATGGCCGGTATAATAGTTGTAGTAGTTGGCCCGGCCCTTGTCCATCTGAACAATGCGCCGCGCCATGTCGTCGGCGGGGATATGATACTCTTCCACACAGCGCTCTACCCGGCTGGCCATGTCGGCGTGGATAAAGACCTTCAGACATTCCGGCCGCTCCCCTAACACATAGTCGGAGCACCGGCCCACAATGACGCAGGGGCCCTCATCAGCCAGTTCCCGAATAACCTCCGCCTGAGCGAAAAAAGCCTGGTGACTGACAGGCACCCCCTGATGCGCCAGGGCAGGCGTACCAATGCCCGCTGGGGCGATAGACAAGTGGAAGCGGCTGCGGGCCCGCTCCTCTGCCCGGGCGATGAAGTCGGGAGACAAACCGCTTTTCTCTGAGGTTTTTTGTATAATGGTCCGGTCATAGCAGGGGATGCCCAGCTCTGCGGCCAAGCGCTTGCCGATAAGGCGGCCCCCACTGCCGAACTCCCGGCTGATGGAGATTACATAGTTGCTCATTTAGGTCACACCTCCTTAATGAGTATAGAGCAGGAGTGAAAATCACCTTAGATGGAAACACTTTCTCTCTATACAGTATAATACTATAACAGGAAAAAGACAACAAGAATTTGTAAACTGTTAAAGAAGATGAATGCATTCGTTTTGGTGATACCTGCCAAAAAGCAAAGCGCGATTTTTTGCATATCTCCGATTTTGCGGGGAACTGAAAAATAATGCTTGCATCCGCTGTAAAACGTTGGTATCATAATAGACAGATAACTGGAAACGTTACCGGTAACGTCACCAGTAACGTTTCCAGACATCTGGTCAAACAGCAAAAAATTTAATAGGAGGATATTGAAATGAGCAAATTTAAAAAAGTCCTGGCCCTGGCCCTCAGCGCGTGCATGTCCCTGTCTCTGCTGGCTGGCTGCGGCGGAGAAAAAAGCCCCAGCGCGAGCGGCGCCCCTGCCGGCAATGGCGGGAGTGACGGCGCGGCCGGCCGCGTATACTGGCTGAACTTCAAGCCTGAGCTGGATGCCGCCGCCCAGGAGCTGGCCGCCACCTACACCCAGAAGACCGGCGTGCCTGTTCAGGTGGTTACCGCCGCCTCCGGCACTTACAACCAGACTCTCATCGCCGAGATGGATAAGTCGGAGGCCCCCACTCTGTTCGTCATCGGCAACCAGGCCGGGGTGAAGGAGTGGAAGGACTACGCCCTGGATCTGACCGGCAGCGCCATCGCCAACGAGCTGAACACCGACGCCTACAACCTCTACGATGAGAATGGCAAGCTGGTGTCCATCGGCTACTGCTACGAGTGCTACGGCATCATTGTCAACCCCGACCTGGTGGAGAAGGCCGGCCACTCCATGGACGAGATCACCAACTTTGACGGCCTGAAGAAGGTGGCCGAGGACATCCACGCCAACGCCGCCACGCTGGGCTTCGACGCCTTTAGCTCCTCCGATATGGACGGCTCCTCCTCCTGGCGCTTTACCGGCCATATGGCCAACCTGGAGTACTACTACGAGCAGGAGGGGCAAGTCTGGACCGAGTGTCCCCCCACCCTCACCGGAAAGTATATGGACAACTTCAAGAACCTCTATGACCTGTGCATCAACAACAGCCTGACCGACCCCAAGGAGCTGGCCACCGGCGGTCACGACGCTGAGGCGGAGTTTAAGGACGGCAAGGCAGCCTTCTTTGTCAACGGTTCCTGGGAGTACGCCGCCGTGAAGGACGCCGTGCCCAACGCCACCATGATCCCCTACTACTGCGGCGTGGCCGGTGAGGAAAAGGCCGGCCTGAACTGCGGCACCGAGAACTGCTGGGCCATCAACGCCAATGTCTCCGAGGCTGACCAGAAGGCCACCATGGACTTTATGGTGTGGCTGGTCTCCGACCCCGACGCCGCCGGCAGGATGGTGGCTGAGCTGGGTGTCCTGCCCTACAAGAACGCCCCTGAGTCTACCAACGGCTTCCTGGCCGCCGCCGCCGAGTACACCGCCAACGGCTGCTATGTGATGAACTGGGCCACCAACTTCCAGCCCAATGTGGACGCCTACCGCGCCACCCTGGTCGCCGCCCTGAACCAGTACAATGCCGACCAATCCGACGCCAACTGGGAGCAGGTCCGCATCGCCTTTGTGGACGGCTGGGCCGCCCAGTACCAGGCCGTCAACGGCTGATCGAAGAATCGCACCCTTTGACAGTGAGCCGGGGCGGGCAGTTCGCCCGCCCCGGCTTTCTTTCCCCCGCCTGTGTAGGGGCGGACATTGTCCGCCCGCATGACCTCTCTGTGTTCCCGGCGGGCGCACGATGTGCGCCCCTACAAAAAAAGGAGCTGATATCGTGAAAAAGAAGATCACTAACAGCAACTCCATCCGGCGCTCTACCCGGCTGTGGAGTCCGCTGTTTTTGGGGCCTGTGGTCATCGCATTTGTCATCGGCTTTGTCTGGCCCTTTATCCAGGGCATCTGGCTGTCTCTGTGCCAGTTTAAGACCATCTCCGACGCCAAGTTTATCGGCTTTGGCAACTATCTCCGGGCCGTTCGAGACGCCTCCTTTACCCACGCCTTCTGGTATACCGCCCTGTTCGCCGTGGTGTCCCTGGTGCTTATCAACGTGCTGGCTTTTGCCGTGGCCTACGCCCTGACCCAAGGCATCCGGGGCAGCAACCTGTACCGCACCGTGTTCTTTATGCCCAACCTGATCGGCGGCATTGGCTGGGCTATATCTGGTCCATGATCTTCGACGGTATCCTCAGCCGCTGGGCCACTTCCATCCTGATGGACAGCAAATTTGGCTTCTGGGGCCTGATTATCCTGATGTGCTGGCAGCAGATCGGCTATATGATGATTATCTACATCGCCGGCCTCCAGAACGTTCCCGGCGAGATGCTGGAGGCCGCCCGCATCGACGGCGCCACCCGCGCCCAGACCCTGTTTAAGGTGACCATTCCCAATGTGATGCCCTCCATCACCATCTGCATGTTCCTGTCTCTCACAAACGGCTTTAAGCTCTTCGACCAGAACCTGGCCCTCACCGCCGGCCAGCCCTTCATCATCCAGCCCGGCGGCACGACCATCAAGACCACCGAGATGCTGGCCCTGAACATTTTCAACACTTTCAACACCCCCAGCCCCACCTCCCAGGGCACCGCCCAGGCCAAGGCGGTTATCTTCTTCGTCCTGGTGGCCGGCCTGGGCCTGGCCCAGCTGGGCTACACCCGTAAAAAGGAGGTACAGCAGTAATGAACAAAAAAGCTCTCTCCGCCGAGGGCCGCCGGAAGGCCGTGCTGTCCGCCGTGCTGGCTGTCATCTGTGTCATCTATGTATTGCCGGTGCTGGCGGTGGTCATCAATTCCTTTAAGCTGAACACCTTCGTCAAAACGGATACCTTTGCCCTGCCTTTCGGGGAGATGTGGGCCGATATGGATAACTTTATCAAGGGTATGACCTTTGGCAACTACCCCTTTATCAACAGCGTAAAATACAGCGTCATCATTACCCTGCTGTCCACTGCCCTGATCCTGCTGTGCACCTCCATGGCCGCGTGGTATATCGCCCGGGTGAACTCCCTGTTCTGCAAGGGGCTGTACTTCCTGTGCGTGTTCTCCATGGTGGTTCCCTTTCAGATGGTGATGTACACCCTATCTAAAACCGCTGACAAGCTGAAGCTGAACACCCCCTGGACCATTCCCATCGTCTACCTGGGCTTCGGCGCGGGGCTGGCCATCTTCATGTTCGTGGGCTTTGTCAAATCCATCCCCCTGGAAATTGAGGAGGCCGCCGCTATCGACGGCTGCGGGCCCCTGCGCACCTATTTTTCCGTAGTGCTTCCCATGCTCAAGCCCACGATGATCTCTGTGGGCATTCTGGAAATTATGTGGGTGTGGAATGACTATCTGCTCCCCTCCCTGGTGCTGAATATTACAAAATACCGCACCATTCCCATCCATATCCAATACCTGAAGGGCAGTTACGGCACTGTGGACCTGGGAGCCACCATGGCCCTGATCCTGCTGTCCATTATCCCGGTGATCGTGTTCTACCTCACCTGCCAGAAGCACATCATTAAGGGCGTGGCCGCCGGCGCGGTAAAGGGATAAGACTTGCCTTTTTCCGCCAATTGTGCTATCATTGCTCAGGCTTTAAAGAAAGAAGGGTCACCCATGACCATCAAGGATATTGCCCGGCTGTCCGGGTATGGCGTGGCCACTGTGTCCCGCGTGCTCAACGACCACCCTGATGTCAGCGAGGAGGCGCGCCGCCGGGTGCTGGCTGTGGTAGAGGAGCAGGGCTTTCAGCCCAACAACAACGCCAAGCATTTAAAGCAGCAGGCCAGCACCAGCATTGCCATTATTGTCAAGGGCACTATGAATCTGCTCTTTGCTGATTTGGTAGAGAAGCTCCAGGCGCTGCTCCGGGAGGCGGGGCGGGATGCCGCTGTCTACTACCTGGACGAGGACGCCAATGAGGTGGCCTACGCCCTTCAGCTGTGTCGGGAGCGCAAGCCCCTGGGAATTATATTCCTGGGGGGGGATCTGGAGCTGTTTCAGGCCGGCTTTGCCCCCATTGCTGTTCCCTGTGTGTTGCTGACCAATACCGCTGAGGAGCTGAACTTTGACAACTTGTCCTCTTTTACCACTGACGACAGGGAGGCGGCCCGGCAGGTGGTGGAGCTGCTGGCCGGACGGGGGCACCGGCATATTGGGCTGCTGGGGGGCAACTGGTCCTGTACCCAGATCAGCTTCCGCCGCCTGACGGGCTGCAGGGAGGCCTGCCTTCGTCTGGGCATCCCCTTCGATGTGGACCGCCAGTGTGTGCCCTGCCGCTACTCTATGCCCGAGGCCTACGCCGCGACCAAGGTTTTGATGGAACAGTGCCCCAACCTGACCGCTATTTTCGCCGTCAGTGATGTCATGGCTCTGGGGGCCATCCGGGCCCTCAGTGACATGGGCAGGCGGGTGCCGGAGGATATCTCGGTTGTGGGCTACGACGGCCTTGTAACCGGGCAGTACTCCCTGCCCCGGCTGACCACCGTGCGTCAGGATACCCAGCGGCTGGCGGAGCGGGGAGTGGAGGCGCTGCTTCGGGGGATTCAGCGCAGAAGCCCTCCTGTTCACGAGCTGGTCCCCTTTCAGCTGATCGAGGGGGAGAGCGTGGCGCGGATCTGATAACAGAGCTTCTGGAACGTGCGGCGTGGAGGATGACCTTTGCGCCGCCGTCTGTCAAAAATCAACAAGAAAAGGTGATTCCATCGTGAGAAAAGCAGGAATCCTGATGTCTATTTCCTCGCTGCCCTCTCCCTATGGCATTGGCACACTGGGGGCGGAGGCCCGGAAATTCGCGGATTTTTTAGCCGCCGGCGGGCAAAGCTGCTGGCAGCTGCTCCCTGTGGGTCCCACCAGCTATGGAGACTCACCCTATCAGTCTTTTTCTTCCTTCGCCGGAAATCCCTATTTTATTGACCTGGATACCCTGGCCGAAGAAGGGCTGCTGAAGCCGGAAGAGTTCCAATCCCTCAATTGGGGAGAGGATCCGGAGAAGGTGGACTACGGGCTGATGTATGTTACTCGTTATCCTGTGCTCCACAAGGCCTGCGAGCGGCTGTTAGGTCAAAACAGACCGGATTTTTCTACTTTCTGCCAGGAGCAGAGCGGCTGGCTGGAGGACTACGCCATGTTTATGGCGCTGAAAGATCAATATGGCGGCGAGTCCTGGTTTGGCTGGCCTGAGGATATCCGCCTGCGCAGACCGGACGCGATGGAAAAGGCGCGGGAGGAGTTGAGTGGGGAGGTGGACTTCTGGAAGGGGGTCCAGTATCTGTTTTTCCGGCAGTGGAATGAGTGGAAAAAATATGCCA
Organism: uncultured Bacillota bacterium; assembly: GCA_947073765.1. Classification (GTDB taxonomy): domain Bacteria; phylum Bacillota; class Clostridia; order Oscillospirales; family Oscillospiraceae; genus Lawsonibacter. The sequence continues at coordinate 30,417 of CAMTMZ010000020.1, forward strand.
ATGGCTTGGGCCTGTCCATTATTGGTGATCTGCCTATCTATGTCTCCGGAGACAGCGCCGATGTGTGGGCCAGCCCGGAGCAGTTCCAGCTGGACGGGAACGGCCTGCCCACCGAGGTGGCCGGCTGTCCTCCCGACGCCTTTACCGCGGACGGCCAGTTATGGGGCAACCCCCTCTTCAATTGGGATAAGATGAAGGAAGACGGCTATGCCTGGTGGCTGAGGCGGATCTCCTTTCAATTCAAACTCTACGATACCCTGCGCATTGATCACTTCCGGGGCTTTGATTCCTACTATGCTATTCCGTATGGAGAAAAAACTGCGAAAAATGGGACCTGGAGGCCAGGCCCGGGTATTGAGTTCTTCAAGACGGTAAACAGGACCCTTGGCAAGAAAGATATCATTGCGGAGGATCTGGGTTTCCTTACGCCCTCTGTGCGTAAGCTGCTGAAGGATTCAGGCTACCCCGGCATGAAGATATTAGAATTTGCCTTTGACAGCCGGGACGCGGACAGCGATTATCTGCCCCACCGCTATCCTGCCCACTGCGTAGTCTATACCGGCACCCACGACAATGATACGATCCAGGGGTGGATGGCCGCCGCACCCAGGAAGGGCGTGTCCTTTGCCAAGGCGTATCTGCGCCTGACCAAACGAGAAGGCTACCACTGGGGCATGATGCGTTCCGCCTGGGCCTCCGCTGCTGACCTGGCGGTGATGCAGTTCCAGGATCTGCTGGGACTGGGATCTGAGGCCCGGATGAATATCCCCTCTACCTTGGGAAATAATTGGCAGTGGAGGGCCCTGCCCGGCACATTTGATGAGAAGCTGGCCAAGCGGCTGTACCGGGATATGCAGGTATACCAGCGGCTGCCAAAAGCGAAAAAGTCGGCGCCAAAAACCAGACAGTCCAAATAGAACCATCCCGAGGCAGGGCATCTGCCCTGAGAGGCACAGATTTTCTCAAAGAATCCCAAACAAGGAGATGTATCTCTATGCAGCTGAAAGAACAGCTCTTCCAAACCACACAGGCCAGATTTGGCTGTTCACCCGATCAGTGTGACGACCACCAGCTTTATGAAGCGCTGATGATTCTCGCGCGGAACATGGCGCAGGATCGTCCTGCTCCGGCGGGACAACGGAAACTCTACTACTTTTCTGCCGAATTTTTAATGGGAAAACTGCTTTCCAACAATCTGTTGGCGCTGGGACTCCACGGCGAGGTGAAGGAGCTGCTGGCTGACCTGGGCCGTGACTTGGGTGTCATCGAGTCCATGGAACCGGAGCCCTCCCTGGGCAATGGCGGCTTGGGCCGCCTGGCCGCATGCTTTCTGGATTCCATCGCCGCTTTGGGCCTGCCCGGCGACGGTGTGGGCCTGAATTACCACTACGGCCTGTTCAGGCAGAAGTTCAACCACAGCCGCCAGACCGAGGCCCCGGATCCTTGGATAGAGACGGACAGCTGGCTGATTCCTACCGGGGTGTCCTTTGACATTCCCTTCGGTGGCTTTGATCTGAAGGCAGTGCTCTATGATATCGCGATTCCCGGAGCGGGCAATGAGTATGCAAACCGCCTCCACCTCTTTGATGTTGCTGAGCCGGCCGGCCAGCCTTGGGTGGGTATCGATTTTGACAAGAGGGATATCGCGCACCAGCTGACCTCCTTCCTTTACCCAGATGACAGTGATGAGGCAGGACGCCTGCTGCGGGTGTATCAGCAATACTTCATGGTGTCTGCCGGAGCGCAGCTGATCCTGTCTGATCTGGAGAGCCGGGGCTATGGCCTGAACGCTTTGGCGGACCATGTGGTGGTCCAGATTAATGACACCCATCCCTCCATGGTGATTCCAGAGTTGATTCGGCTGCTGACAGATCGCGGGCTGTCCTTTGACGAGGCCTTTGACCAGGTGCGCCGTACCTGTGCCTACACCAACCATACCATCCTGGCTGAGGCGCTGGAGAAGTGGCCCCTGGCCTTTATTGAGAAGGTGGCTCCCCAGCTGGTGCCCGTTATTCAGGAATTGGACCGCCGGATGAAGCAGGCCCATCCAGACCCAAAGGTGGCGATCGTGGACGGCCAGAATCTGGTCCACATGGCGCACATGGACATCCACTGCGGCTTTTCTGTCAACGGTGTGGCCGCGCTTCACACAGAGATTTTGAAAAACTCCGAGCTGAAGCCCTTCTATGATCTGTATCCGGAGAAGTTCAACAACAAAACCAACGGTGTCACGCTGCGCCGCTGGCTGGAGGCGTGTGACCCTGAGCTGGCTGCCTTCATTGATGACTGCATCGGAACCGGCTGGCGGCGGGACGCCAAACAGCTGGAAAAACTGATGGATTATCAGAAGGATGAGGCTGTGCTGGACCGACTGCTGGAGGTAAAGCAGCACAACAAAAATGAGCTGTGCCGCCTGCTGTGGGCCGCCCAGCACATTGAGCTGGATCCTCAGTCCGTCTTTGATATCCAGGTAAAACGTCTCCACGAGTATAAGCGGCAGCAGATGAACGCTCTATATATCATTCGCAAGTACCTGGAGATCAAAGGAGGAAAACTGCCGGAGAGGCCTGTCACCATTCTCTTTGGAGCGAAGGCGGCACCCGCTTATATTATGGCGAAAAGGATTATTCACCTGATCCTCTGCCTGCAGAAGCTGATTGACAACGACCCCCAGGTCCGTCCCTGGATGCGGGTGGCCATGGTGGAGAACTACAACGTCACCTGGGCGGAGCGGCTCATTCCCGCCTGCGACATCTCTGAGCAGATTTCCCTGGCCTCTAAAGAGGCCAGCGGTACCGGTAATATGAAGTTTATGGCCAATGGCGCCGTTACGCTGGGAACCTTAGACGGGGCCAATGTGGAGATTGCCCAACTGGTGGGGGAGGATAATATCTATACCTTTGGACAGCACAGCGACGCGGTGATTGGCCTTTACAAGGGCAGCGAGCCCGACGGGCGCGGCTACCGGCCCCTGGACTACTACCATCGCCCGGGAGTAGAGCCGCTGGTGGATTTTCTGGTTTCCCCGGAGCTGCTGGCCGTTGGCGACCCGGCTGAGCTGTCTGCGCTCTGGAAGGATATGAAATATAAGGATTGGTTTATGGCGCTGCTGGATGTGGAGGACTATATCGAAACGAAAGACCGCTGTATTCAAGAGTATGGTGACCAACGGGGCTGGGCGAAGAAAATGCTGGTCAACATTGCCAAGTCGGGATATTTCTCTTCTGACCGTACCATTGAGCAGTACAACGAAGATATTTGGCGCCTGAGATAATAAAGGACGAAACGCCCTGGCCAGTGGCCAGGGCGTTTCGCCTGTGTGTTGTAAAAGGAGAGGGAGAAATGGGAGATACATGTTGTAGCTTAGCTACGGTGTTATCATAGAATATAAATACGGCAAATTCATGACATCCACATGAATTTTTTGTAAACATCACGATTGCGCAAAAACCGTTGTAAACGACAAAACGCTCCGGCTTTTAAGCGGAGCGTTTTGTCTGTGTGTTGTAAAGGAGAGAGAAAGGAGATACATTTCATTCACTTGACTACGGTACCATCATAGTATATGAATGAGGCTAAATCATGACGTTCTCATGAATTTTTTGTAAACACTCTGGACGATTTTCCTCATTTCTCCCAAGCGCCCACTTATTTGACAGCGATTGCCAAAACCAGCGCGGCGGTGTCCTCCAAATTTTTGATGGTGAGCTCCTCCTGTACGGTGTGGACTTTGGCCATGCCGGTGCCCAGCACCAGGGCTTTTAAGCCGTTGGCGCTCATGTTGTTGGCGTCGCTGCCGCCGCCGCTGGCGGCCAGGGTGGGCTCCAGCCCCGTCTTGCGGCAGGCGGCCATCAGCTCCTGGACAAAGGGGTCGTCCTCGGTGTAGGAATAGGCGCTGTAGGCCTTGGTCAGTCCGCCCTCCAAGGTTGCGCCGTACTTGTCGCAGGCGGCCTGGAGGCAGTCCATCATATGCTGGCCCTGGGCCTCCAGCTTGTCGTCCCGGCGGCTGCGGCACTCACCGATGAGCTCCGCCCGCTCCGGAACGATGTTGGTAGCGTATTGGGCGGAGATGGTGCCGATATTGGCGGTGGTCTCCTCATCGATGCGCAGCAGCTTCATGTTAGCAATGGCTTCAGAAAGCACCTGAACGGCGCTGATCCCCTCCTCAGGGGCCACGCCGGCGTGGGCCCGGCGGCCGATGACAGCGGCGCTCAGCTTGTACTGGCCCGGGGCGGCGGTGATGATCTTGCCCGCGTCGCCGCTGCTGTCCAGAACGGCGGCCTTTTTGGCGGTGATGCGGCTGTAGTCCATGTGCTGGGAGCCCCGCAGGCCCACCTCCTCACAGACGGTAAACAGGGCCTCAATGGTGGGATGGGGCAGGTTCTGCTCCACAATGGTGCGCAGGGCCTCTACAATGGCGGCGATGCCTGACTTATCGTCTCCGCCTAGGACAGTGTCCCCGCTGCTGCGGATGACGCCGTCCTCGATGACCGGCTTTACCCCCACGCCAGGGACGACGGTGTCCATATGAGCGGAAAAGAGGATGGGCTCCCCGCTGGTATTGCCGGGGAGGGTGCAGTAGAGATTGCCTGTATCGCTGCCGGTTTTCTCCCCGCTCTGATCGACGTAGACCTCACAGCCGATGGCCCGTAAATCCTCCGCCACACGGGCGGCGATAGCGCCCTCGTGAGTGCTCTCGCTGTCGATTTGAACATAGTCTAAAAATGTGCTGAGCAGACGTTCCTTGTTGATCATGGAAATTGCCTCCTTAATTCATTTAATTAAGAGAGGCGGCCCATTGGACCGCCCCATGTTAGCAGGATAAATTTAGAGTACGGGGGGATACACCAGGCTGGTATTGATGCCGATGGGCAGGCCGATAGACAGCCAGATAATCAGCATGATGGTCCAGACCAGCAGGAAGCACAGGCTGTAGGGCAGCATGGTGGCGGTGATGGTGCCGATGCCAGCCTTCTTATCGTACTTCTGGGCAAAGATGACGATAACGGCGAAGTAGGTCATCATGGGGGTGATCAGGTTGGTGCAGGAGTCGCCGATGCGGTAGGCCAGCTGGCACAGCTCGGGACTGTAGCCCATGAGCATGAACATAGGGACAAAAACGGGCGCCAAAATGTTCCACTTGGCGGAGGCGGAGCCCATGAACAGGTTCATGAAGGCGGAGAACAGCACGAAGATAATCATGAGCGGGATGAGGCCAATGTTGATGGAATTGAAGAAGTTAGCGCCGTTCAGGGCGATGATGGTGCCCAGCTGGGTGTAGCTGAAGTACTGAATAAACTGGGCGGACACAAAGGCCAAGGCCAGGAAAGAGCCCATGGAGGACATGGCCTTTGCCATAGAGTTACAGACTTCACGATGGTTCTTCAGGGTGCCGGCTGTCTTACCGTAGGCCACAGCGGGAATAAAGAACATCAGGGCAATGAGAACCACAATACTGTCAATAAAGGGAGTTTTGCCCAGGATCTCACCCTTGTCATTCTTAAAGAAGGAGTCGGCGGGGATACAGCAGGCAACAATAATGGCCACATAGATTAACAGGGCAATCCCGGCGGCCCGCAGGCCCTTTCTTTCCTGGGGAGTGATGGTGGTCAGGGAGGTGTCCTCATCAGCCAGCACCTCGCCGCCAAATTTCTCCAGGCGGGGCTCCACCAGGAAGTCAGTGATCAGAGTGCCTACGATGGTGATGAGGAAGGTGGAAGCGGCCATGAAGAAATAGTTGCCCATGACCTGAACCTGATAGTTAGCATCGATGATAGACACGGCAGTCTGAGAAATGCCGGCCAGCAGGGGGTCCAAAGTGCCTACCAGCAGGTTGGCGGAGAAGCCGCCGGACACGCCGCAGAAGGCGGCGGCCAGGCCGGCCATGGGGTGACGGCCGTAGGCCCGGAAGACCATGGCGCCCAGGGGGATCAGGATGACGTAGCCGGAATCGGAGGCGATGTTGGACATAACGCCCAGGAAAACCACCACAGGGGTGATGAGGGCCTTGGGGGTAACCTTCACGGTCTGCTTGAGCAGGGAGTTGATCATGCCGGACTGCTCCGCCACACCCACGCCAAGCATAGCCACCAGCACCATGCCCAAGGGGGCATAAGAGGTGAAGTTACTCACGGCCTTCGTGAACATATAAGCCAGCCCGTCTTTGGTCAGCAGGCTGACGGCGGTGACGGTGGTCTCCTTCAGTTCGCCGTTAGAGACCAGATCGCCGGTGGCCGACACTCCGAGGGCCGCACAGACTGCGGAAATAACCACGATAAGCAGGGCCAGCATGGCGAACAGGGCCACAGGGTGGGGCAGCTTGTTGCCCGCGCGCTCAATGCCGTTGAGCCAGCGGTCATACACGCTGACCTTTGTTAAGTTTTTGTTTTTTGCCATTGGTTTCTCTCCTTCAAACCTTCAAAATGTATGTCCTCTTGTATTTCTGTGGCGTACAGTTTGGAGTGCCGCTTTCCTCCCCCTTTCCGCGCTTTTACGCACGCTCTCCTTGAACGAGGACTGCAGTTTGGAAATTGTAACACAGTATTTTTAAAAATGCAAGCATATTGACGGGGAAAAGTTTGTCAGGTCACAGCGCATCCGTCTTTTTTAACAAAAGTGCCGGCCGAGGGATGGTGTATGTGAGTCGTAGACAATTGAGGTTGAACTGTACACAATTCCAGTTTTGTGAAGGAATAAATTCACGGTTCCAACATTTTATCAAGAACTTATCTTGACAAAATATTGGAATTATGGGAGAATAAAAAGATTATAAGAGGAAGATGTCCGCGGTGCCAGTGGGATACCGGACTGTAAGGAGGACTCTTTTCGTGGACTTTTTCATCAGTTTTTGTCTTTGTGGCGGAGACCCCCAGGACCCTGCTGTTCGACGCAGATGTGGAGTGCTGTCTGGAGGAATTGGAATTGCCCTGAATATGCTGCTGTTTTTGGGCAAGCTCCTGGCCGGAATTGTTACCGCCTCCATCGCTGTTACCGCTGACGCGTTTAACAACCTGTCCGATGCCGCCTCCTCTGTGGTTACGCTGGTGGGCTTCCGGCTGGCCGGCCAAGAGGCGGATGAGGAACACCCCTTTGGTCACGGGCGGATAGAGTATTTAGCTGGATTGGCGGTATCCATGCTTATTTTACTGGTGGGGGTGGAACTGGCCAAATCCTCTGGAGAAAAAATCCTTCACCCGGAGCCGGTGACCTTTTCTCCTCTGTCAGCAGGTATTTTAGCGGCGTCCATTGTGGTAAAGCTGTGGATGTTCTGGTTCAATCGAGGACTGTCCCGAAAAATTCAGTCCGCGGCCCTGTTTGCCACTGCAGCGGACTCCCTGTCTGACGCGGTGGCCACCGGCACCCTGCTGCTGGGCCTGGTGGCCGGCTGCTGGCTCAGACTTTCCCTTGACGGATGGCTGGGACTGGCAGTGGCCCTGTTTATCCTTCGGGCGGGGTGGGGAGCGGCTAAGGACACCATTGATCCGCTGCTGGGCCGTCCCATGGACCCTGAGTTGGCTGCTGACATTGATCGTATTGTACTGGGGCACGAATATATTTTGGGTATACATGACCTGGTTTATCACGACTATGGTCCCGGCCGGGCCATGATGTCCCTCCACGCTGAAGTGCCCGCCGATGGTAACCTGTTAGAGATGCATGATGTTATCGACCATATTGAGCGGGAGCTGAAGGCAAAGCATCACATTGAGACCTCTATCCATATGGACCCGGTGGTACGGGATGGGCGCACCGAGGGGCTGCGCCGACAGGTGGCGGATATCGCCAGAGAGCTGGACCCGGCTCTGACGATTCACGACTTCCGAACCACCGCCGGCCCCATCCACACCAATGTTCTCTTTGATGTAGTGGTACCCTACGGGTTCCGGTTGTCCGACGCGGAGGTCAGAGGGGAGCTGTCCGGCCGTGTCAAGAGCCTGTCTGACCGGTATTTTGCCGTGATCCAGGTGGACCACTCCTATGTGGAGGGAAGCAAGAGGGCGTAATTCACAAATTATTCACCCAAGCTCCACGGTTTGCGCTATAATAAGAAGTATCATTTTACTGAACGAGGTGCCGTTTTATGCCAAAGAAGGTCTTGATTGTCGAGGACGACGCCAACATCGCTGAGCTGCTTCATCTTTATCTGGAGAAGGAGGGCTTTGAGACACAGGTAGCCAAGGACGGGAGCAAGGGTGTGGAGATGTTCCGCTCCTTCCAGCCCGACTTGGTGCTGCTGGATATTATGCTGCCCATTATGGACGGCTGGTCCGTGCTGAAAAAGATCCGGGAGGGGGACAAGACTCCTGTCATTATGCTTACCGCCAAAGGGGAGACGGAGGATAAGGTGTCCGGGCTGGAGCAGGGGGCGGACGACTACATTGTCAAACCCTTTGAGATGAAGGAGGTGCTGGCCCGTATTCACGCGGTCATGCGCCGCACCGGTGTGGAGGAGGAAGCGGGGGAGAAGAAGCTGTCCTTTGACAAGCTGGTGATCAATCTGGACTCGTATGAACTGCTGGTAGACAGCCAGCGGGTGGATACTCCGCCAAAGGAGTTGGAGCTGCTGTTCCATCTGGCCTCCTCGCCCAACCGGGTGTTTACCCGCAACCAGTTGCTGGACGAGGTGTGGGGCTTTGATTACTTTGGCGACAGCCGCACCGTAGATGTTCACATCAAGCGCCTGCGGGAGAAGCTGGAGGGCGTCAGCGATCAATGGCGGCTGAAAACTGTTTGGGGCGTGGGATATAAGTTTGAGCTGGGGATGGCGGGGTGACCATGCGCTCTTTATATCGGCGCCAGTTGACTATGATGGTGGGGATCATGCTGCTCTCCTTTACCCTGCTGGCTGGGGCGTTTATGCTGCTGTCCTACCGGTATATCATCGGAGAGACCAGGGACTCAGTAATACGCAATGCAGGGTATATTGCCAGCTTTACCTCCACCTACTACCGCCGCTACCTCACGCTGGATGTTCAGGACGAGTTTTACAGCAGCTACATGGCCTCCATTGCCATGATCTCCAACTCCCACATCATCGTGGCGGATAGCGGAGGAAAGATTCTTTTCTCCACCGACGGCAGCCGTTTCTACATGCAGGAGAACAGCCAGCTCCCGGAAGACATTGTCGCCCAGGTGATGGACGAGTCTGTAAGGGCGTACAACGGCATGACGAGCCTGGGGGGGATATATCCTGAGCGCAGGTACACCTCCGTCCTCCCTGTCACCAATCAGATCGGCCCCCTCACCGTTACCCAGGGAATGGTGCTGGTGGCGGCCAGCGCCTCAAATCTGTCTGAAATGTGGGCATCCACGGCAACCATTTTCTTTTTCTCCGCTGTGGTTGTGTTTCTCATCTCAATCATTGCCAGCACCCTCACCTCCGCCTATCAGACCAGGCCGCTGAATGAGATGGCTGAAGCCGCCCGGAAGTTTGGCCAGGGAGAGTTTGACATCCGGGTTACCGGCTATGAGAGCCGCTGCGACGAGGTAAGCGCCTTGGCGGAAGCCTTCAACTCCATGGCCAATTCTCTGGAGAAAGTGGAGAGCCAGCGGGCGGACTTCATTGCCAACGTTTCCCATGAGCTGAAAACGCCCATGACCACCATCGCGGGCTTTGCCGAGGGTATTTTAGATGGCACGATTCCCCCGGAGCGGGAGCGGGAATCGCTGGAAATTGTGGTGTCGGAGACCCGGCGCTTAAGCCGCCTAGTGCGGCGGATGCTGGATCTGTCCAGGCTCAACGCTCTGGCGGAAAGTACGGTTACCGCCCAGGAGACATTTGACCTCACCGAGGTTATGTCCCGGGTGCTCATCAGCCTGGAGACCAAGATTACGGACCGGCAGCTGGATGTGGAGGTCCACATGCCCGAGGACAAGCTGATGGTTTGGGGTGATCCGGACTCCATCACGCAAGTATGTTACAACCTGCTGGATAACGCCGCCAAATTTGCTGCTCCCGGCACCACGATCACGGTACAAATTGCCAGAAAGGACGGCAAGGCCCGTGTTACCATCCGCAATCTGGGGGCGACGATCCCGCCGGAAGAGCTGCCGCTGCTCTTTGAGCGGTTCCACAAGGCGGACTATTCCCGCTCCATGGACCGGGAGGGAGTGGGTTTGGGGCTGTATATTGTCAAGACCATTTTGGGCAACCTAAAGGAGAGTATCTCCGTTACCAGTGAGGACGGGGTGACCCAGTTTCACTTTACGCTGACTTTGGCGTGATAAGGGGTGTTACCATGGCCAACGGAAACAACAGCCTGTGGCAGGGCGGAGCTTGGGAGAGACCCGGCTGTGCCTTCCCAGAGCCTCCCGCTGTGCATATTCCGACTCATCCGCTCCCGGCTGAGCGGTCAGTTTTGCGCTTCCGGCGCAAGAGGCGGGGGTGGCCCTGGTTTATGGGTCTGCTGACGCTGATTGTGGTAATTTGCCTGTCTGTGGCCCTGCTGGAGGGGTATTTTCTTCGACAGGCCGCAGTTCGTGGGTGGGACCAGGACCGGGCCCCCTTCTTTAGAGAGGACCACAATCTTCCGGACAGTGAGCTGGATGATACGCCCCCCGCGATTCCCCAGGCTGAAACCGGCACGGGGGTGGTGGTAGAACTCCATCCGGTTCAGGGAGAGGTGCTGGACTACCCACAAATTTATGACCGGGCCCTTCCCTCAGCGGTGTCAATCGACGCCGTCACCTCACAGGGATACGGAAGCTCTGGCAGCGGTGTGGTTCTTACCCGGGATGGCTACATCATTACCAATGCCCATGTGGTGGCCGGGGCGGTGGCGGTGAATGTCATTGTTCACGACAACCGGATTCTGCCCGCCAGCCTGGTGGGGTTTGATGCGGTGGAGGATTTGGCTGTGCTGAAGGTGGAAGCGGAGGACCTGACGCCCGCCAGCTTTGGAGACTCCAGCGCGCTGAGCATTGGTGAGCCTGTAGCGGCGTTGGGAGACTCTTTGGGATACCGGGCTACCTTTACCGACGGAATTGTCTCCGCCCTGGACCGGGAGGTGGAGGTGGACGGCGTCACCATGGCGCTGATCCAGACCAGCGCTGCCATCAATTTTGGCAACTCCGGCGGCCCCCTGCTCAACCGATATGGGCAAGTGATGGGGATCAATACCATCAAAATTGTTACAGAGGATGGCTCGGCAGAGGGACTGGGGTTTGCTATCCCCTCCCAGCGGGTAAAATATGTAGCGGACCGGCTCATTGCCGGAGAGGAGGTCAAGGCAGGTGTTTTTGGCTTCTCTGTCAATACCCATGCCCTGGTGGGCGGCGGGCTGGAACTGGTGAAGGTGGAAGAGGAGAGCGACGCGTGGGCCAAGGGACTGCGCAAAGGAGACATTATTATTGCCGCCAATGGGCAGCCTGTCACCAGTACGCAGGACCTGATTCGTCTGAAAATGTCGCTTGGACCGGGGGATATCGTCACCTTGCTGTGCATGCGGGATGGGGAGAGCTTTTTGGTGGATGTGGCGCTGATAGAGCGATAAACAATATTTTGCGGCAGGCTGCGCTTTGCTTATGCAAGAAAGGGATACGATGATAAATACCACCTTGTGTTACATCCGGCGGAAAGAGGAGTACCTGATGCTCCATCGGGTGAAGAAAGAGAATGACCTGAATAAGGACAAGTGGATCGGCATTGGGGGCAAATTTCTGGACAAGGAGAGCCCTGAGGACTGCCTGCTTCGGGAGGTGGAAGAGGAAACCGGACTGACGCTTACCAGCTACCAATACCGGGGCCTGGTCACGTTTGTCTCTGACCGCTGGCCCACCGAATATATGCACCTGTTTACAGCGGATGCTTTCACCGGCCAGCTGAGGGAGTGTGACGAGGGGGTGCTGGAGTGGCTTCCCAGGGAGAGGCTTCTCCAAATCCCTCATTGGGAGGGGGATGCTATATTCCTGAACCTGATCTGGCAGGACGCCCCCTTCTTTTCTTTGAAGGTGTGCTACGAGGGGGACCAGCTGGTCAGGGCGGTGCTGAATGGGGAGACCATACGATAAATGCTGATTTGAAGGGAGTTTTGAAAATGAGACCGGAATACGCCAACGCTTTTGGCCTGAGAAAGGTGTCTGACAAGGAGGGGCAGCTGCTGGAGGTTACGCTGGACATCTCCTATAAATATATGGAGAATGCCATTACTGTCAATGCCCAGGGCGGTATTGAGAATGTGGGGCAGGCATTAGTATTAGGTTACACAAGGTCAGACGACCGAGTGTAACCTAATTTTTTTGCATTTTGGAGGTGAGGACGTGGCCGATTATGCTTTCAGAACCCTGGAAGATCGCCAGAAAATTGAAAAATTGTGGGAGGCCGGGCGGACGCCTAAAGAAATTTCCACCAGCCTGGACAAGTCCCTGGCGGTGATCTATGCGGAACTGCCCAGGGGACAAGACGGGACCCGCCTGCCGAACCAGCGCCTGCGGTATAGCGCGGAACTGGCCCAGCGTCGGGTGCAGGCGTCGCTGGAGCGGCGGGGAAAGCGGGCCGGACAGCCCGCCGACATGAACACGACGGCGGGCAGCGGTGCCGCCGGCAGATAGGAGGACACCATGGCGAAACAAAAGGAAATCAAGTTCCAGGACCGCCATGGCGCCCTGCGAGGCCGCCAGAATGGCATGGAGTTCTGGATCCGAAAGGACGACCTGCAGACCAAGGGAGGCGAACAGCGGTATTTCGTGACAATCTACCCTGTGAGCAACAACCCGCACCAGGTCAGCACCGGAGGCCGCCAGGACTTTGACCTGGCCGGGGCCATGGAGTTCTGCCAGAAGATCGCCGCCGGGGAAATCAAGCTGGAGGACCTGCAGGCGGCCTATGACGCGGAGGACGACGCCAAGGAACGGGCCGTGTTCCGGGAGATCACGGGAAAGGCCAAGGAGTTCCAAAAGCGCCTGGACGCCAAGGGCCTGAAATACACTGACCTGCTGGAATTGGAGGTCCTGGCGCACAGCCTGGGCGACATGGGCCACAATATCCTGCTGGGTTATGAGCGCGGGGAGGGCTGGCCAAGTGGGACCTGAAAACAGCGGCGGCCCCTTTGTGGCCTACATAGACGGTGAGGGTGTGGTGATCGGCCATCCCCTACCGGAGATCACGCCGGACCATTCGGCGGGCGGTGTATCAGCGACAGAGGCAGCGGAGAGCCTGGCGGCCATGACTATGGCCATGTCTGGCGTGTCCATGACCATGGAAGTGGCGGCGGAGGGAATAGAGGAGTTTTTCAGCGCCGTGGAACTGGCCAGCGCCGTATGGCTGGCGCGGATCTTTGAGCCGAAAATGGTCCACCGCTATGTCCACACAAAGAAAAAGCGGACCCGCAAGAAATACGAAAAGCGGATCCTGGCCTGGTTTCGGGAGGTGTTCCGGTAAATGTTCAGACTGAAAGCCAACAAAACCAGCCTTTACAAGCTGGTGGGCACCTATGAGGCCCTGCCGCCTATGCGCCGGGTGACAATCACCAAGGCATACCGGGCACCGGACTGGTGGCTGAAATGGACGGACGCGGACGGCCTGCTGTGCATGGCGTTTTTCTCCACTTGCCTGGGAAAGCCCCTGCTGGCCATTGATAAAAAGGAGTTCGGCGGGCCGCAGGTTTCCCGCGTGGTCCATGACCTGGACGCCAAGGACCTGCTGGAGCGGGGCATGGTGGAGGAGTTCACCACGGCGGCGGAGCGCCGCCGGGCAGAGAGGAGGGCGGCCTGTGGCACGGTGTAAATTTTGCGGCCAGGAAATCGACTGGATCACCAGCCTGGAGGGCAAGCAGGTCCCCGTGGACCCGGATCCTGTTTTTGTGATTGAGGACGGCGGCCTGGACACGTTCCTGGACGATATGGGCGCCACCATCACCGGGAGGCAGGCCGCACCGGAGGAGGAACGCCGGGACCTCCCCGTGGCCTTTATTCCCCACCGGCGGACCTGCCCATGGGCGGACAAGCCCACACAGCGGCGGGTGGAAAGGGGTGGCAGCTATGGCGGACTTTCTCCAGCTACCTGATCGGCGGTACAGCGTGATCTATGCGGATCCGCCGTGGGCATATCGCCAGTGTGGAGCCACGGAAAAGAGCCGGGGCAACGCGGCGAAACATTACCAGACCATGACCACCGCCGAGATCTGCGCCATGCCGGTCCCCTCCATCTGTGCGGAGGGTGCGGCCTGCTTTATGTGGGCCACGTTCCCCAACATCGGGGAGGCCATCAAGGTCATGGAGGCGTGGGGCTTTACATACAAAACCGCCGCCTTTGTGTGGGTCAAGAAAAACCGGAAAAACGGCGGGAACTTTTGGGGAATGGGGGCCTACACCCGCGCAAACGCGGAGGTGTGCCTGCTGGGTGTGTCCCCCGGATTTAAGGCCGGGGAGCGGATCCGCAGTCACAAGGTCCACCAGGTCATAGAGGCCCCTTTTGAGGGGCACAGCAAAAAACCGGACGAAACCAGGCGGCGGATCGTGGAACTGCTGGGCGACGTGCCCCGTATTGAGTTATTCGCCCGCCAGAGGGCGGACGGCTGGGAC
>CAMTMZ010000021.1 GCA_947073765.1 uncultured Bacillota bacterium
TCCCCCTCCCGGATACCGCACCAGTAGAGCATTTCAAAGGCATAGTAGGAGAGGGGCTTGTCCATCATAGCGTCAGCGAATTTCAGATACTCCGCTTTCGTCCAGAACAGCATTTCCCGGCCCTTGGCCTTGCCCATGTTGCCCACCTGGGCGGCGGGGTTGGCTTTCAGATTGTAGTGCTTCACCGCATGATTGAAAACGGCGCTCAACTGATTGTGAAGCGTTTTCAGATACACGGGGGAGTAGGGTTTGCCGTTCTTGTCCCGGTAGTTCAGCATTTCGCTCTGCCACGCCATGACCTCTTTGGAGTGGATTTCGCTCATTTTCCGCTTTCCAAAGTAGGGCACCAGCTTCTTGTAAAGGATATGCTCTTTCGTCCCCCAGGTGTTCTCCTTGATACGGCCTTTCATGTCTGCGGCGTAGAGCGCCACGAAGCTCTCAAAGGTCATATCCAGGTCGGCGGTCTGCTGTTGCAGGAACGTCCGTTCCCACTCCAGCGCCTCCCGCTTGGTCTTAAAGCCCCGCTTCATCTTCTTTTCCTTTTTCCCTGTCCAGTTCTCAAAGTAAAAGGACGCATACCATGTTCCTTTGGCCTTGTCTTTGTACGCTGGCATTTTCTTCCCTCCTTACTGATTTTCCCGCAGTCCATAGAACTTTTCCTCGAAGTAGCGTCTGCTCACCCGTCCGGGGATGGTGAGGAAACCTTTCTGCTTCAGCTCCTCGTTCATCTCCCGCACCAGCTTGTAGGCGTAGGGCTTGGAGATACCCAGCGCCCCGGCCACTTCCTCGGCCCGTACAAACAGCTCTTTGCTCAAATACAACACCTCCTTATTGTTGGTTCGCAAAATTGTTAATGCTGACATCCTTATTATACATTCGCATGGTTGTTAATGTCAAGAGTTTATTTCGCAATTTTGTTAATTCTCTTCTTGCATATTTCGCTTATTTGCGCTATACTATTTTCAAAGGCGGTGGAACATATGACAGTAGGAGAAAAAATCAAGAAAATCCGCACATTTCGGGGTATGACGCAAAAGGAATTGGGGCTGGCTATCGGCTTTGAGGAAAAGGGAGCGGATAACCGTATTGCCCAGTACGAAACGAATTACCGTGTGCCAAAGAGGGAGCTACTGGACAAGATTGCCCAGGCCCTGCGGGTAGACCGTCAGAACTTCTATACGGTTCAACCCGGCTGTGCCGAGGACTTCATGCGGACGTTCTTCTGGCTGGACGAGGACAGCCCCGGCTCTATCCGCCTGTTTCAGCTCGTCCGCAATCCCGGCAAGATGGGGGCCTCCGATGATACCGCCGTCCGCTACAACGATACGGACGACTGGCCCGCTCAACCTCCTGTGGGTATCTACTTTAACTATGGCCTTGTGGACGAGTTTATGAGGGAATGGCTCTTGCGCCAGCAGGAGCTACACGCCGGAGAGATTACCAGGGAAGAATACTTTGAATGGAAAATCAACTGGCCGAGTACCTGCGATGATGGGAAAGAATCGAAATACTATGTACCCTGGAGAAAAGAAAAATAGGGCAAGCAAAACCGCCCTGCTGAATTTGTCGTTCAGCAGGGCGGTTCGCTTGCCCTTTGCAATCATTCTCTTGTGTGACCGGGTTGAAACGAATAGTATCAATCCAGTATCACAAGGCAAAGTGACAGGTCAAAAACCCTGTATTCATGCGGGTTTGCGCCGTTTTGACGGTCATTCCCACTCTATGGTTCCACTGGGCTTTGGAGTCAGATCAAAGAGGACACGGTTGACGCCCTTGACTTCGTTGGTAATACGGGCGGTGATGTGCTGGAGGAGGTCGAAGGGCACATTCTCCACGGTGGCAGTCATAGCGTCCACGGTGTTGACGGCCCGGATCATAACACACCACTCCTCGGTACGCCGGTTATCCCGCACCCCTACCGACTTCAGATCGGGGATGGCGGTGAAGTACTGCCATACCTTGCCCTCCAGGCCGTGTTTGGCGAACTCCTCCCGCAGGATGGCGTCGGACTCCCGGACCGCCTCCAGCCGGTCCCGGGTGATGGCCCCCAGGCAGCGCACTCCCAGACCGGGACCGGGGAAGGGCTGACGGTAAACCATAGAGTCAGGCAGACCCAGGGCCTTGCCGCACGCCCGCACCTCGTCCTTAAAGAGCATTTTCAACGGCTCTACCAACTGGAAGTTCAGGTCCTCGGGCAGGCCGCCCACATTGTGGTGGCTCTTGACGGCCTTCACCGTCTTGGTGCCGCTCTCTATGATGTCGGGGTAGATGGTGCCCTGGCCCAGGAACTCGATGCCGTCCAGCTTTCGGGCCTCCTCCTCAAATACCCGAATAAACTCCGTGCCGATAATCTTCCGCTTCTGTTCCGGGTCAGCTACCCCGGCCAGCTTATCCAAAAAGCGGTCCACAGCGTCCACGTAGATGAGATTTGCGTCCAGCTCGTCCTGGAATACTGTTATAACCTGCTCCGGCTCCCCCTTGCGCAATAGACCGTGGTTGACATGGACGCAGGTGAGCTGTTTGCCGATGGCTTTAATGAGCAGGGCCGCCACCACCGAGGAGTCCACTCCCCCAGACAGGGCCAGCAGCACTTTTTTACCCCCTACCTGCCTGCGGATCAACTCCACCTGGTCGGCAATAAAATTGTCCATATTCCAATTCGCTTCCGCGCAGCAGATGGTAAACACAAAGTTTTTCAGCGCAGCCTCCCGCTCCTCCTGGTTCTCAGGCCAGGGGTCGTCCCCCCGGTGATCCACCAGAAGCGCGGGGATGTCGCAGTCATAAATCTCCTGGGCAGCGTCGATCTCCACTCCGTCCACCACTCGGTTTGGCCCGCCGTTGAGGATGATTCCCTTCACGTTGGGCAGGGCCTTCAGCTCGGCCAAAGTGATATCGTGGGAGTGGATCTCGGAGTACACCCCCAGAGCGCGAATTTCCCGGGCGACTCTGGGGTTCTCCTCACTGCCCAAGTCCAATACGACAATCATATCCTGTTTCATTCAATAGCCTCCCTCTGTCAAGTTCTGTCTCTATCCTAACACATCTTACTCCGTTTGCGCAAGTGTCGGAAAAAATTCTTTCACAAATTCCACGTCCTCCACCTGGAAGGTCCGGCCGTTCAAAGCCTCCAGGGGCCCGGCGTCGGTGGTAAAGCGGAAGATCAGTTTGTAGGAGTACAGCGCCTGGCCGTGGCGGCCATACCTGCGGTTGTCCCGCTCGCTGCCATATTTGCCGTCACCCAGGAGGGGGTGGCCAGCGGCAGCAAACTGAGCCCGGATCTGGTGGGTCCGCCCAGTGATCAGGTCGCACTCCACCAGGGACAGCCCGCCCCTCACCAACAGGGTCCTGTAATCGGTAATCGCCGCCTTGGCTCCCGGTTCCGGCTTTTTCCGGACGTAGACTTGTTTTTTTGCCTCATCCTTAAAGATGTATCCCTCCAGCCGCCCCTGCGTCGGATCCATACGGCCATGCGCCACGCACAGATAGAGCTTGGTCAGCTCCCGGTCCTTGATCTTCTGGTTCATCACTCGCAGGCCCTCTGCGGTCTTGGCAGCGATGACAATCCCCCCGGTGTTCCGGTCGATGCGGTTGCACAGGGCCGGGGCGAAGGAGTTCTCCCAGTGGGGGGACCACTCCTTTTTCTGGTACAGATAGGCCTGAATATGTGTGAGCAGTGTGTTCACCTGCTCGTTTTTGTCAGGATGGACCACCAGCCCAGGCCGCTTGTCCAGGAGCATGATATGCTCATCCTCATAAAGGATGTTCAATTTAGGCTGATACAGGGACAAAAAGGCATTTTCCGGGGTAGGTTTGTCAAAAAACTCGTCGTTGATGTACAGCTGAAGCACATCCCCCGTCTTCAGCCTCACGTCCCGTTTGCTCCCCTTGCCGTTTACTTTCACCCGTTTCAGGCGGATGTACTTCTGCGCCAGGGGGGCGGGGAGCAGGGGCAGTGCCTTGGCCAGCCAGCGGTCCAGCCGCTGCCCGGCATCGTTTTTTCCAATGGTAAACTCTTTCATAAAAAGCCTCCAAGGCCCCCTTTGCAAAAGGAGCTTGCCTCCCTTATCCAGAATATTTCACCATATTCCCACTCTGGTGTCAATAAAATTCGTAGAGAAATTTGTGAAAAGTATTTGACATTTGAGACAAAATTCTTTATAATATCCTGCGTACCATTCTGCGAGTATGGGGGCTGTCCCCCCGGGGAGGAACACTATGCGCCTGGATCTGCGCGACATCATTCACATCCCGGACGCAAAAAAGACCTTCCAGTTTCAGTTAGACCTGTCTCAGCTGGACTTTTACGGACTCAGGCCCATCGTCCATCCCCTCCAGGTAGAGGGCAGCGTGACCAACCACGCCGGAGCCCTGGTGCTGGAGGGAACGGCCCGCTCCCTTCTGGAGCTTCGGTGCGACCGCTGTGGAAAGGATTTTTCCCGGGAAAAAACGGTGGTGCTGGACAGTCTTGTTGCCCAGGAGCTGGAGGATGAGGAAAATGTCGACATCCTTCTTCTGGACGGAGTCGAATTGGACCTGGACGGGGCGGTAACTGACGCTTTCATCCTCGCGATGGATACCAAAAACCTTTGCTCAGACGACTGCAAAGGGCTGTGCGCCAAGTGCGGAGCCGATTTAAACCTCGGCCCCTGCGGGTGCGGACCTGATGTCGATCCAAGACTGGCGGCCCTTGCGCAGCTGTTGGATAAGGAAGCTGAGTGAGTACTCAACGTGCCTTGACCGGCACAGCCGAAGGAGGTGTCACCCATGGCGGTCCCCAAGGGAAAAGTATCCAAGGCCCGGCGCGATAAGCGGCGCAGCTCCCACTGGAAGCTGGAAACTCCCGGTATCGTGACCTGCCCCAAGTGCGGGGCTTACCGGCTGCCTCACCGTATGTGCAAGAATTGCCTGACCTATAACGGCCGTTCCTTCGGCCAGGTTGAGGCCCAGCAGTAAGCATCTCAGCCCCCTGGCAGTGCCGGGGGGTATTTTTATTCTGGAGGGAACCCTATGGCATATCTGTACGCTCTGCTGCTTGGGCTGGCCCTGGCCGTCATGGCCCGGACTGGGCTGCCTGGGCTGGTACTCGTGGCAGCCGTAATCGCCTGGATCATTTTCCGCACCATGCGCAGGCGGGACCAGGACCTGTCTCCCAAAAACGACACGGAAAGATGGATTTTCGGCACCTACGCCAACTGGGCGCTGTACAACTGCGAGTATATCCCGGACAACAACCTTATGCCCAACTACGACAGCACCCCCATCCTGCTGGGCGGACGCCGGGGGCCCTACAACAGTCCGGACCAGCGGCAGTACTTCCTCAACATGCTGGACAGCCCCTGGGACATCCACAGCAAAAGGGAGCTGCTGGAGACAGTGAAGTACATGAGCGTGGGCCCCGGCTTCCGCAAGTGCCAGACCCAGGCGGACCGGGCCTGGGAGCTGTGCCGTTGCACGCAGCTGCTGGCCATCGCCTTCCGTCTGGGCTGGATCAGCCGGTCGGAGATGATCCGGCGCTCCTGTCAGACGGGAAAACTGATTCAGAAAACCTTTTCCGGCTGGCAGGAGATGAGTGAGAGCTTTTTGGAGCGCTGCCTGCAATGGATGGAGGATCCGTCCCCCGGTGCGGATATGCGCCGGGCGGTCCACAGCGCCCTGTGGCTCCGCCCGGACAGCCCCTACAGCCTGCCCTGGGATTTTCCACTGAACTAGGGCTGTTTTATGCTGTTTTCCTCCCCTTCCAAGGTCCTACGGCAAGGGCGGAAAGCTTGGTCGTTCACTCTCCAGCATCTGCTCAATCCCAGCGTACAATTCCTGATCCGTACATCCATCCTGGAAATATATCCGAAGCGACGGGTCCGGCTGGTCCACATCAAAATACATACTATGATCCGATTTTTTCAGGGCCGCGATCATGTCCTGTGCATAAAAATGGCCATCCTTAATTGGGAGAATTCTCCAACACCTCAAAGAATGGGAACTAATCTCGACGCACGGCGGCAAATTCCAAAATATTTCGGGACCGCCATTGGTAAAAAATGTACCAACCTCGTTCTGTCCAAGTTCAGAGAGCCACTGCTGCCCATCCTCACTATCAGCAGAAATATAAGTCCCCTCTCTTTCCATACCATTCACAACCAACGAGTCCGCATCCGACAGCAAGGCCCGCAAGTCATCCTCCGATTGAGCGCATTCTGACAGCCCAACCCATACCCAAACGGGATCGCCAACCGCCAATGTAAAGATATCCTGACAAAAAACCTGTTTTACGGAACAATTTAACACCAAATATTCTCCGCCCCAATTTTCAGCATACTTATGCTCAAATATTTGCTCCACAGTTATCTCAATTGTAACGCCATACTCGTCCAGCTGATAGAGGGATGTAAGCGGAAGCTGAAATGACCCGCTTGGATCATCGGATGGACTGTTTTGCCGGCACCCGCCGCACAAGACGGCCAAGCAAAGCATCAGCACAAGCAATCCTTTCCTCATAAAAAACTCCTTTCTGTCATTTGTAAGCTTTTATAGTAGTCCAGCGTGGAAAAGCCCCGCTCCAGCTGGGTGTGGAGGTAGGCCTCGGCGGCTTCAGCCAGCTGTTTCAGTGGCTCTCCCTCCAGGCGGAAGGAGAACAGCCGCTTTGGATCGCCGTGGACGATGTGGTCCAGGGCGGCCAGAGCGGGCGGGGACATCGGCATGGAGACCCCCTCCCCCACCCCGTCCCGGCATTTGGCGCAGTGGAGTACCCCCTCCCGCAGATGAAAGCGGGGCTCCTCTGGAGGGACCGCTCCACAGACGCCGCAGCTGTCGATGAGGGGTTCATACCCCGCCAGGGCCATGGCCTTCCACTCGAAGGCCGCCTTCACCAGAGGAAGGGGCTTGTCCGGCATTTTGTCCAAGGCGTGGAGACTGTTGAGGGTGAGCGCCAGCAGCTCGGGATTTTCCTCCCCCTCCACCGCCAGCAGCTCCGCCGCCTCGGCGAAATAACAGCCCAGGGACAGCCGCTCAATGTCGTCCCGGACCCCCCGGAACAGCCGTTGGGTGGCCGCCTCCTTCACCGACCAGCGCCCCTGATAATCGTAGAGCACCATCTCCGACCAGGCCAGCAGCTGGCATCCGGCGGCGATGGCGCTCCCTTTTTTCCGGCATCCCCGGGCGGAGGCGGTAAGCTTACCCTGCTCCTGAGTCAACAGGGTGAGGATCTTATCCGACTCTTTGTAGTCCACTCCCCGGAGGACCAGCGCTTTGGTGGTGATGTGCATAATGTCACTCCTATGTAGCGATAAAACGAGGCGGCCAGGGCAGCACCCCCACATGGCTTTCTGTTGCAGGGGCCGCCGTTCCCAGAAGCCGCTTTTGCGCTTTATACCTGTTCAAGTTTGGGCCGAAAGGCAGTCTCGGCCAACTCCTCCCAGCACAATTCTTCTTCCTGCCGCCGGCCTGCCACGGCCAGATATGCCTCCGGCAGGCCGGTTTTGTAAAACAGTTCCCAAAGTCCCCGCTCGTCCATGGTGCAGCCCTCCCTTTCTTTCTGTGGTTAGGCTGAGCTTTTTTGACAAAGGCTATGAGCGGTAAATTTTTGCTGCTGTAAACGGCCGGGCCGCCGCGCGTCTCCCTACATGCCGCCCAGCTCCCGTTCCACAAGGGAATTGGCCAGCTCAAACGCCCTGATTCTCCGCTGTGCCAGGGTGATCTGGGACTTATAGCGCTCCGGATTTTCTTTTGCCCGCAAGGTCTTAACCGTCTCCCGCAGCTTGTGAAGGGTGGAGTCGATCTGCCGTTTCGCCTCCATCAGGTCACTTTTTGCGTACTCCATATTACTCCTTCACATATCCGAAATTTTGGATGGCCGCCGGGTTGTCCCGCCAGTTTTCCTTCACCTTAACCCAGGTTTTAAGAAATACCTTGGTCCCCATAAAGCGTTCCATATCCTGCCGCGCCCAGGTAGAGGCCTTTTTCAGCATTCCCCCGCCCTTGCCGATGATGATGCCCTTGTGACTGCTTTTCTCACAGTAGATAGTAGCTTCCACCTCCACCACCTCGTCCTCCCGCTCCGCAAAACGGGTGATCTCCACGGCAGTGCCGTGCGGAATCTCCTTGTCCAGCAAAAGAAGCAGTTTTTCCCTAAGAATTTCAGCCATCATCTGCCGCTCCGGCTGGTCAGAAGTCATCTCGTCCGGAAAGAGCTGTGGTCCCACGGGGAGATAGTCCTCCAGCACATCCAACAGCTCCTCCACCCCCTGTCCCGTTCTGGCGGAGATGGGCACCACAGCGTCAAAGTCGTGTTCCTGGCTGTATACCTGGATCACTTCCAACAGCTTCTCCTTTTGTTCCACCATGTCCGCCTTGTTGACGGCCAGCACCGCCGGACATTTCAAAGTCTTGAGCCGGGTGATGAGCTGTGCCTCCGGTTCCCCCACGTTCGGGATGGGCTCCACCAGCAGCAAAACCGCGTCCACATCGGACACACTCTCCCTCACCACACTGACCATATAGTCCCCCAGGCGGGTGCGGGCTCTGTGGAGCCCGGGAGTATCCACAAAGACAAACTGACTCTCACCCCGGGTTTTGATGCCGCAGATGCGGTTTCGGGTAGTCTGGGGCTTGTTTGTGACAATGGCCACCTTCTCCCCCACAAGGGCGTTGGTCAGGGTAGACTTACCCACGTTGGGCCGTCCACAGATGGTAATGATACCAGATTTCTTAATCACAGGTAGTCCTCACTTTCTCTCCGGATGTGAGCATTTTTCCGGAACACATTGATATTCCCGTCCAGCGGACGGGGACATTGACCTTTTACTTCTTAAAAAAGCGCTTTTGAACAAAGCGGGTGGCAAACAGCATCCCGCAGGCTATGGCGCAGGTGATCACATAAGGGGTCAGGTCGAATTCAAAGTGCCAGCGCTTTCCTTCCCGGCGGCCCAGGTCCTCGTAGCCGGCAAATTCGCCCTCAATCTCAATGGGGATCAGCTTGACCTTTTTCATGGTAATTTCTCCTTTTTTCGTTTTCATTTCCTTCTCGGGTGATTCCCAGTCCCGCCAAAACAGCCTCTTCCCGGGCGCGCATCTGGGCTTTCATGGGCCCCTCATCCAGGTGGTCATATCCCAGCAGGTGGAGCACCGAGTGGACGGCCAGATAGCACACCTCCCGCTCCGGGCTGTGGCCGAACTCCGCCGCCTGGGCGTTTGCCCGCTCCAAAGAGAGCATCATATCCCCCAAAAACACTTTTTCCGTATCCGGGTCCGCCCAGTTCGCCCTGGGCTTCTCCCCAGGCTTCAGCTCAAACATAGGAAAGGACAGCACATCGGTGGGGCTGTCCACCCCCCGAGTCTCCAGATTTGTCTGGTGGATTCCGCTGTCGTCAGTGACGCACACCTCCACGATACAGGGCACGTCCACCCCTTCCCCCTCCAGTGCCGCCAAAACAGCCCGGCGGAGCTGCTCCACCACCGCTTGAGAGGTCTCCACCTCAGCATCAATGCAGATCTCGTGCTCCACAGCTGCTCCCCCTCTCTTAACAACATATCCTCTGTCCACAAGCACCTTCATTATACGAAAAATAATCTAGCAGGTCAAACATATTTTCCCCGCCTGGTGAAAAACTAGTTAAAACTTCACTGACGGGACGTGACCACATGACAACCAAAAAAATCGGCGCGCAGACCGCGGCCTTGAGCAATCCCCCCTCCCTGGCCGCATGGGCCAACGTGGCGGGCAAGAAGGAAGGGGAGGGCCCCCTGGCGGACACCTTCGACTATATCGACGGCGACGATACCTTTGGAGAATCCACCTGGGAGAAGTCGGAGAGCGCCATGCAGAAACAGGCTCTGGGTCTGGCCCTGAACAAGGCCGGGCAGGCGGCAAAGGCCCTGGACTGGCTTTTTGCCGGGGACCTGCTCAACCAGTGTATCAGCTCCTCCTTCGCCGCCCGGGGACAGGAGATCCCTTTTTTCGGGCTGTACGGCGCCTGTTCCACGATGGGTGAGGGCCTGGCCCTGGCCGCTATGACTCTGGACGGCGGCTTTGGGGAGTGGGCGGGGGTAGTGGTGTCCTCCCACTTCTGCACAGCGGAGCGGCAGTACCGCACCCCTTTGGAGTACGGCGGACAGAGAACCCCCACCAGCCAGTGGACGGCTACCGCGGCGGGGGCGGCAGTGCTGGCAAGGGAGGGGCCGGGCCCCTATATCACCCACGTCACTGTGGGCAAAATTGTGGACAAAGGTGTCACCGACACCAACAACATGGGAGCCGCCATGGCCCCGGCGGCCCACGATACCATCCTCTCCCACTTTAACGACACAGGCCGCTCTCCCAGCAGTTATGACATGATTTTTACCGGAGACCTTGGGACCTTAGGCAGCGAATTGCTGATAGAACTGCTGCGAAAAGACGGTATTCAGGTGAAAAATCACGGAGACTGCGGCGCCATGCTGTTTGACATCAAAAATCAGGACGTACACTGCGGCGGCTCGGGCTGCGGATGCTGCGCCTCAGTGCTCACCGGATATATTTTAAACAATTTAAAGGCAGGGAAATGGAAAAATATTCTCTTCTGCCCCACCGGCGCCCTCCACTCCCCCACATCCGCCTTTCAGGGAGAGAGTATCCCCGGCATCTGCCACGCGATTGCGATTTCTACCACGAAATAGGGGGATTTTATGGACTATTTAAACGCTTTTCTCTGCGGCGGCATTCTTTGTGTCATTGGACAAATCCTCATCGACCGGACCTCCCTCACTCCCGCCAGAATTCTGGTGACCTACGTCACCGCTGGGGTGATTCTCAGCGGAGCAGGTATGTACCAGTATTTGGTAGACTGGGGAGGAGCAGGGGCTACAGTGCCCCTGACCGGCTTTGGCCACCTGCTGGCCAAGGGGGTTAAAAAGGCTGTGGGGCAGGACGGCCTGATCGGCGCTCTCACCGGAGGCTCCACAGCCGCCGCCGGTGGAATCACTGCCGCTATATTCTTCGGTTTCCTGGTTGCCCTTATCTGCAAGCCCAAGCCCAAAGCGTAAAGCAGCCGCCTCCCCACTGGGGAAGGCGGCACATTTTTATGAAATATGCTCGTTGAGCCAAGCGACGTATTTGTCCCGCTTCATAATACCCAGGAGATACACATCGCCGCTACGCATGGTGAGTTCCACGCCAAAGGGAAAGCACGGCGGAGTGGTACAGGTTCGCACGGAGGCGATATCCTTGATCTCAATCTCCCAGCTGACAGAGGCCGTGCCGATAAGCCCAGAGGCAAGAAAAGCCACCCGCTGGTCAGTCATGTACAGCTTGCCGGAGACCTGACGCTTACCAATGATCTGAGGCATCTTCCAGCAGTCGCAGCCCACCTTCTGGGCAAACAGCTCCTCCCCCGGCCGGGGATCAAAGGTTGGTTTTGCCATAATTAAGTTCCTCCTTCAATATCTTTATCTCAAGGTTAGCACAGGTCTGCCTTGAGCTTAGTCCGCAGAGGCCGCTTGGGTCTCCAGGCTCATCAGGTCGATATGCTCGGTGATGCTTTCAATAATGCCGGAAGCTGCAAAATCCTTAGCTTGGCGTATAGCGTTCTGGATGGCATAGGCATCGGAGGAGCCGTGGGCCTTGATCACCGGCCGGGAGATGCCCAGCAGGGCAGTGCCCCCCACCTCACCGGCGTCCATCAGCTTTTTAAAGTCCTTCAGCCCGCCGGATACCAGCACGGCGGCCAGCTTGGTGAGCAGATTCTTTTTAAAGAGCTTCTTGATTTCCCGGCCCAAAAACAATCCGGTTCCCTCCATAGTCTTGAGGAAAATGTTCCCCGAGTAGCCATCGGCCACGATAACGTCCACCGCCCCCTCTACAGCCTCCCGAGCCTCCACATTGCCCACAAAGTTGATGCGGCCCGCTTCTCCCGCCGCCTCAAGCATGGGGTGGACGGTAGTTTGCAGGGCAGTGCCCTTGGAGGGCTCTGTGCCAATGTTCAGCAGGCCCACCTTGGGGCTGGGACGGCCCATCACCTTCTCGGCATAGTAGGAACCCATGTAGGCAAACTGGAGCAGATATTCAGGTGGGCACTCGGCGTTGGCCCCGCAGTCAATCAGCACTGCGCCTCCGTTCCCTGTGGGCACCACCGGAGCCAGGGCAGCCCGGCGGATACCCTTGATGCGCTTGGTCACCAAGGTTGCCCCGGACAGCAGCGCCCCAGTGGAGCCGGCGGAGACGAAGGCATCCCCCGCGCCATTTTTCAACAGGGTGAGTCCCATGGTAAGGGAGGAGTCTTTTTTCTTCCGAAAGGCGGTAGCGGGGTCGTCGCACATCTCCACCACCTCGCTGGCGTAAGCGACCTCCACCCCGGAGGGCAGATCACTCAGGCCGTTGCTGGCCAGGACCTTCAGGATCTCCTCGCTTTTACCCACCAGAATAATGTCCACTCCATAGGCCTTATTCGCCTGGACGGCCCCCATGACCGGGGCCTGGGGCGCGTTGTCCCCGCCCATGGCGTCTACGATGATTTTCATGGTTTTCCCTCTTTCTTTAGCGGCCTCAGCTGACAGACAAGGCCCAGAAGATAGTCGGCGGATACGTTAAGTGTCGGCAGATTAAGTCGGGACTTCAGCTGCGGTAACAGTCGGCATTACAGCTCCAGCCCGGCCAGCGCCTCCAGGGCGCGGCGGGATATCTCTGCGTTTTTGTTCCGCTTGCCCTTCACCCGGTAGCCCAGGGGGGGGATCAGACCGAAATTTACATTCATCGGTTGAAAGTTTACCACACTTTGGTCGCTGATGTAAAGAGCCAATGCGCCAATCGCCGTCTCCTGGGGAAAATTGACAGGAGATTTACCCTCCAAGCGTCGGGCCAGCTCCACCCCGGCCAGACATCCCGAGGCGGCTGACTCCACATATCCCTCCACCCCGGTGATCTGCCCAGCGAACATCAGCCGCTCCTGCTTTCGCACCCGATAGTAGCGGTCCAGCAGACGGGGAGAGTCTAAAAAGGTGTTGCGGTGCATCACCCCATAGCGGACATATTCGGCGTTTCTCAGGGCAGGGATCATAGAAAAGACCCGCTTCTGCTCCGGGAACTTCAGGTGGGTCTGAAAGCCCACCAGATTATAAATTGAGCCCTGGGCGTTATCCTTACGCAGCTGCACTACCGCAAAGGGTTCCTTTCCTGTTTTGGGGTCCTTCAGCCCCACCGGCTTCAGGGGACCGTAGCACAGGGTGTCCCGGCCCCGGCGGGCCATCACCTCCACAGGCATACAGCCCTCAAACACTCCAGAGTCCTCAAACCCGTGGACTTCCGCCTCCTGGGCCTGGGTCAGCTCAGTCCAGAAGGCATCGTACTCCTCTCGGGTAAGAGGGCAGTTGATGTAGTCCGGGGTGCCCCGGTCGTAGCGGGAGGCAAACCAGGCGCTGCCCATGTCCACGCTGTCAAAGGTAACCAGCGGGGCCGCGGCATCGAAAAAGTTGAGATGCTTACTATCCGGAAACAGCTTGGCAATCTCCTCAGACAGCGCCTGGGAGGTCAGCGGCCCTGTGGCGATGATCACGTTTCCCTGGGAAGGAATCTGTGTGACTTCTCCCTCTGTCACGGTGATATTGGGGTTGCCCTTGATTTTTTCTGTAATCGCCGCGGCAAAGGCGTGTCGATCCACCGCCAGGGCGCCTCCGGCCTCTACCCGGTGGGCGTCGGCACAGGCCATGATGAGGGAAGAACACTGGCGCAGCTCCTCCTTCAGCAGGCCTACCGCGTTTTCCAGCTGGTTGGACCGCAGAGAGTTGGAGCATACCAGCTCTCCAAAATACTCCGTGTGGTGGGCGGGGGTCTTTTTTTGCGGTTTCATCTCCTGCAGCTCCACAGGAATTCCCCGCCGGGCCAGCTGCCACGCGGCCTCGCTGCCTGCAAGGCCCGCGCCGATGACGATAACCTTTTCCATTACGCTTCCTTCTTCGCCGCCGGCTTTTTAGCGGCGGTTGGTTTTTTTGCGGCAGCTTTCTTGCCGGTGGTTTTCTTTTCCGCCGCGGTTTTTTTCGCTGCCGTTTTTTTAGTAGCAGTTTTTTTCGGCTTCTCCGCTGTCTCAGCGGCTGCCGCCCCCTCTCCCCCGCCGGCGGCAGCTGGCTTTCTCCAGCCGCCCCGTTTCTCCTCGGGGGTAAAGTTGGCGCATGCCTCGTTGATGCAGAAGGGCTTCTTCGCCCCTCGGCCCGCCTTCTTGAACATGGTGTGGCCGCAGACGGGGCAGTTGTCCTTCACCGGCACGTCGAACGTGACAAACTCGCACCGCTGGGACTCATTCTTACTGCTTCGGCGCTCGCAGCAGTAGTAGGTGTACTGCTTGCCCGTCTTTTTGGATTTTCCGGTGCGTTTCAGAAGCCGTCCGCCGCAGAGGGGACACTTGCCAGGCATCTCCACCACCAGGGGCATGGTGAAGTCGCACTCCGGCCAGCCGGGGCAGGCCAAAAAACGGCCGAACCGGCCTGATTTAATCACCAAATTCCGTCCGCACTGGGGACATATTTCCTCCGACACCTCGTCGGGCACCTTGATCCGCTCTCCGTCCAGGTCCCGCTCCGCCTTTTTCAGCTCAGCATCAAAGCCCTTGTAAAAGTCAGCCAGCAGGGCCTTCCAGTTTGCCTCGCCCTCCTCAACTTTATCCAGATGCTGTTCCATCTGGGCGGTAAAGTCGTAGTCCACAATATCGTGGAATTTGTCTTTCATCAGCCCGGTGACCACCTCCCCCAGAGGAGTGGGACGCAGGGCCTTACCCCCCTCCTTCACCACGTACTCCCGATTCATAATGGTGGAAATAGTGGGGGCGTATGTGGAGGGCCGGCCAATGCCCTGCTCCTCCAAGGCCCGGATGAGGCTGGCTTCGGAATACCGGGCGGGGGGCTGGGTAAAGTGCTGGTCCTTTGTCAGCTTCTTGTGGACCAAACCCTCTCCCTCCTTCAGATCAGGCAGGGGAGAGGTCTTTTTCTCTTCGTCGTCGGTATCCTTTCCCTCCTCATAGACGGCGGTAAAGCCGGAGAACTTCAGAGAGGAGTGGCTGGCCCGGAAAATATAGCCGGAATTGGACACATCGATGGACAGGCTGTCATAGACAGCGTTGGCCATTTGACAGGCCAGAAACCGAGACCAGATCAGCTTATAGAGCTTAAACTGCTCGGCGGTAAGATCCTTTTTAATGTCCTCAGGCACCAAGGTGACATCGGAGGGGCGGATGGCCTCATGGGCGTCCTGGGCGCTGCCCTTAGTCTTGAACTTCCGGGGCTGAGCGGGGCAGTATCCGGAGCCATACCGCTGGCTGATAAATCCCCGGGCGGCGGAAACCGCCTCGTCAGACAGGCGCAGAGAATCGGTACGCATATAAGTGATCAGGCCCACGGCCCCCTGACCTGCCACATCAACACCCTCGTATAGCTGCTGGGCTACCGCCATGGTGCGGGCAGGAGACATATTCAGCTTGCGGGAGGCCTCCTGCTGGAGTGTAGACGTGGTGAACGGGGGCGCGGGCTGACGGTTTTTCTCCTGCCGCTTCACCTTGGAAACCGACCAGGCCCCCTGGGAAACAGCGGTGATAACCTCCTCCGCCTCCTCCTGGCTGTGGAGCTCCATTTTCTTGTCCCTGCCGTGGAACTGGGCCTTGAAGGAGCCCACATTGGGGACTACCCGCTCCAGGTCGGCCTCAATGGACCAGTATTCCTGGGGCTGAAAAGCACGGATCTCCAGCTCCCGCTCCACCACCAGCCGGGTAGCCACCGACTGCACCCGTCCGGCGGACAGCCCCCGGCGAATCTTCTTCCACAGCAGTGGAGAGAGCTGATAGCCCACGATCCGGTCCAGGATGCGCCGGGCCTGCTGGGCATCCACCAGATTCTGATCGATGGCTCGGGGGGCGGCGATGGACTGATTGACAACGTTTTTGGTAATCTCGTTAAAGGTTACCCGGTAAGTTTTGTCGTCGGGAATACCCAGCAGCTCCTTCAGGTGCCAGGAGATGGCCTCCCCCTCCCGGTCAGGGTCGGTGGCCAGGTAGACTTTTCCTGAACGCTTGGCCGCCTTCTTCAGGTCGCTGATGACATCCTCCTTGCCTTTAATCGGCTGGTAGTCAGGGACAAAGCCCCCCTCAATGTCTACGCTCAGCTTGCTCTTGGGCAGATCCCGGACATGGCCCATGGACGCCTTTACTTCATATCCCGGCCCCAGGTATTTGCTGATGGTCTTGGCCTTGGACGGGGACTCTACAATAACTAAGTCTGTTTTATTTGCCACTTTGGATTTACCTCCAGAGATTGATTCCGAATTTATGAGCCGCGCTCCACGGGGCAGCCTCGAAAAAGCACACCTGTTCCAAGCCGAGCTGGGCCTTATCCGGGAGCTGGGCACTTTGTCGGGTTATTCCCAGATGGCGGTGGCGAAATAGTCCTCCGGGGTCTCCGCCCGGCGGATCAGGCGGGTGGTCCCATCCTCACACAGCAGCACCTCCGCAGAGCGCAGCCGGCCATTGTACTGATAGCCCATAGCGTGGCCGTGGGCTCCGGTGTCGTGAATCACCAGCAGATCGCCGATGGATACCTCAGGGAGCATCCGGTCCACGGCAAACTTGTCGGAGTTTTCGCACAGGGAACCGGTAACATCGTATTCATGATCGCAGGGGGCGTCCTCTCTGCCCATTACGGTGATATGATGATACGCCCCGTAGATGGCCGGGCGCATCAGGTTGGCGGCGCAGGCATCCACGCCGATATACTCCTTGTGGATGTGCTTCTGATGGAGCACCCGGGTGACCAGATGGCCGTAGGGGGCCAGCATGAACCGGCCCAGCTCCGTGCAAATAGCCACATCTCCCATCCCCGCGGGGACCAAAATCTCCTCATAGGCCTTCCGGACGCCCTCACCGATGGACGCAATGTCGTTGGCGGGCTGTTCCGGGCGGTACGGCACTCCAACCCCACCGGACAGGTTGATAAAGGTAATGCGGGCCCCTGTCTCCTCTTTAAGCTCCACTGCGGTGCGGAACAGGATAGCGGCCAGGGCAGGGTAGTAGTCATTAGAAAGGGTGTTAGAGGCCAGGAAGGCGTGAATGCCGAACTCCTCTGCCCCCAGTTCCTTCAGCCGCCGGAAGGCCTGGGTCATCTGAGGCCTGGTTAGGCCGTATTTGGCCTGGCCAGGATTGTCCATCACTTGGAAGCCCTCCTCACTCTCTCCCAGCGTGAAAGTGCCGCCTGGATTAAACCGACAGGAGATTTTTTTTGGAATATATCCAATGGTATTCTTCAAAAAATCGATGTGGGTAATGTCATCCAGGTTGATGGTGGCCCCTAACTGGCCAGCCAGGACAAACTCCTCCGCCGGGGTGTCGTTGGAGGAAAACATAATCTCTCCGCCGGAGAACCCACACCGGTCAGACATCATCAGCTCGGTGAGAGAAGAGCAGTCCACGCCGCAGCCTTCCTCACGGAGCAGCTTTAAAAGCTGTGGGTTGGGGGTGGCTTTCACAGCGAAATATTCCTTAAACCCCGGATTCCAGGAAAATGCTTTGTTCAGCGCCCGGGCATTTTCCCGGATGCCCCGCTCGTCGTAGAGATGGAACGGGGTGGGGTATTTTTTTACAATCTCCTGAAGCTGCTCCAGGGTGACAAAAGGCTTTTTCATAGGTGCGGTCAGCTCCTTTTCTGTATATAAGGCAACAGACAGTCTATCTAATTTCACCGGATTTGTCAATAAAATTCCTTGACAATACCCTCCCGAGGGTGCGATACTAAAAACCGAAATCAGGAAAGAGAGGGTTTTCGCATATGGGCTACACCAAAGAAGACATCATCCAGATCGTCCGGGAGAGGGAAATTGAGTTTATCCGGATGCAGTTTACCGATATCTTCGGCCAGATGAAAAACGTGGCCATCACCGCCTCCCAGGTAGAGAAAGCGGTGAACAACCAAATTATGTTTGACGGCTCCTCCATTGAGGGCTTCACCCGTATCCATGAGTCGGATCAGTGCCTGTACCCGGACCTGAACAGCTTTCAGATCGTTCCGGAAAAAGTGGCTGGGGGCAGGGTGGCCCGCATGTTCTGCGATGTATACAACACCGATGGCACCCCCTTCGTGGGCGACCCCCGGGGCGTGCTGCGCCGGGTGCTGCGCCGGGCCGAATCCATGGGGTTTGACGTATTCAATATTGGTCCGGAACTAGAATTTTTCCTCTTTGAGACCGACGAGAACGGCCGGGCCACCACCCGCACCAAGGACGAGGCCGCCTATTTTGACCTGGGCCCCCTGGATCACGGCGAGTCCACCCGCCAGGAGATCTGTCTGAACCTGGAAAAAATGGGTTTTGAAATTGAGGCCAGCCACCACGAGTGCGCTGTGGCTCAGCATGAGATCGACTTTAAATATACTAACGCTCTGGACGGCGCCGACAAGATTATGACCTTTAAACTCACCGCCAAGAGCATCGCCCAGAAGAACCGCCTCCACGCCACCTTTATGCCCAAGCCTATCTATGACATCGCTGGCAACGGCATGCACTTGAACATGTCCCTGTTCAAAAACGGGAAAAATGTTTTCTACGATCCCAATGGGGAGCGTGGCCTGTCTAAAACGGCCTACTCCTTTATTGCCGGACTGCTGGACCATGTGCAGGGCTTTACCGCTGTCACCAATCCCCTTGTCAACTCCTACAAGCGGCTGGGCGCGGGCCATGAGGCCCCTCGCTACCGGGCATGGTCGGCATCCAATCGCTCCGCCCTGATCCGCATTCCCGCCGCCCGGGGGCAGGCCACCCGGGTGGAGCTCCGCTCTCCTGACCCCGCCTGCAACCCCTATCTGGCAGTGGCGGTCTGCCTGGCCGCCGGACTGGATGGTATCGCCCGGGGCCTTACCCCGCCCCCGGAGATCACTGGCGACATCTACGCCATGGACGACGCCACCCGGGAGAAACACGGCATCTTCTGCCTGCCGGACACCCTGAAGGACGCCCTGGAGGAGCTGGAAAAGGACGCCCTTATCCTGGATGTGCTTGGCCAGCACGTGGCTGACCACTATGTCAAGGGCAAACGGAAAGAGTGGGATGAATATCAGACCCGGGTTTCCAGCTGGGAGCTGGAGAAGTATCTTGTTATTTATTGAGTATCCCACCGAGGACAGCGTTGGCTGTCCTCGGTCTTTCTGCGCCTTCCCACGCATAGGCTGACTCCGAAAGGGGGAATCACCTATGCGCTTTACTAAAATGGAAGGTTTAGGTAACGACTACATCTATTTCAACTGCCTGGAGAACGTTCCCGAGAATCTGCCCCAACTGGCTGTGCAGTTGTCAGACCGCCACTTTGGCATCGGAGCGGACGGGATCATCTGCATCCGCCACGGACGAGGCGGGGACTTTTCCATGGAGATGTACAACGCCGACGGCTCCCGGGGAGCCATGTGCGGCAACGGCATCCGCTGTGTTGGAAAGTATGTCTATGACAAAGGCCTTACCCGAAAAACCTGCCTCACCATCGATACCGACGCCGGCCCCAAAGCATTGGAGCTCCATGTGCTGGGCAGCCGGGTGGACACAGTTACGGTGAATATGGGGGAGGTGCGCGCCTTCGCTCCCGTGACGCTGGAGGCCGCTGACGCGTGCTTCACCGTCGTCCCGGCCGACGCCGGCAATCCCCACGGCGTCATATTCTGTTCCGCTCCGGAGGAGGTAGACCTGGAGCGGCTGGGACCTCTTCTGGAGACCCATCCCGCTTTGGGGGTGCGGCGGAACATCGAATTTTCCGCCTGTCCGGACCGGGAACACATCGTCCTGCGGGTGTGGGAACGGGGGAGCGGGGTTACCCTGGCCTGCGGCACCGGGGCCTGTGCTGTGTTCCAAGCCGCCCTGATGGAAAACCGGTGCGGTCCCAAGGTGGAAGCCCGCCTGGACGGCGGGCTTCTTACCCTGGAAAAATGTGGGGACAGCATCCTTATGACCGGTCCTGCCCGAACCGTATTTGAAGGGGAACTGCCTTAAAGTGCCGTCCCGCCCCCAGTATCCGCAAAAACACAGCTTGACAACCGGATGGGATACCTTTATCATATAAGAATCGTATGGAAAAGGACGAGGACTATGGAATATATCACCAGCCGCCAAAACCCTCTGGCAGTTCAAATCCGAAAGCTGAATACCAGCCGCTCCGCCCGCCGGGAGGCGGGGCTGTTTCCGGCTGAAGGCCCTAAGCTGCTGTCGGAGGCGGTGAAGGCGGGGGTCAGAATCGACACCCTTGTCACCGCTCGCGGGATGCCACTGTCCTTGCCCTCCGGGACCCGGCGAGTGGAGATGCCCCCCGACCTGCTCAGAAGCCTGTGCGACACCCAGTCGCCCCAGGGGGTGCTGTTTCTGGCCGGAATGCCGGAGACAGCTCCACCGGAGAAGCTTTCAGGGGAACGCTGGCTGATTTTGGATGGCCTGCAGGACCCAGGGAACGTGGGAACCATCTGGCGCACCGCCGACGCCCTTGGGGCGGACGGCCTGATTTTGGTCAACCACTGTGCCGACCCCTTCTCCCCCAAAACGGTGCGTTCCACCATGGGTGCCTGCTTCCGCCTGCCGGTGTACGAAGTGGAGGCGGCGCATCTGTCCACCCTGCTGAATCAGTCTGGTCTGCCCCTGTATGCTACTGCCCTGCGAGAGGACACAGTGGACATCACAGCGGCATGGCCAAGCCGCTGTGCTGTGGCAGTCGGCAGCGAGGGCCGGGGGGTCTCCCCCGAGCTGCTGGCACTCAGCGCAAAAACACTCAAAATCCCTATGAGGGAGCGGTGCGAGTCGCTGAATGCCGCCGTGGCCGCCGCCATCGTCCTGTGGGAGATGGCCCGTCAGCCCGCGGCTCTATAGAGCATCCGCACAATTCCAAACGCCGCCGCTAACAGCCCAAAAAAGAC
This sequence comes from uncultured Bacillota bacterium, assembly GCA_947073765.1. Classification (GTDB taxonomy): domain Bacteria; phylum Bacillota; class Clostridia; order Oscillospirales; family Oscillospiraceae; genus Lawsonibacter. Next base: position 20,878 of record CAMTMZ010000021.1, read on the forward strand.
AACATAGGCCGGCACATAGCTCTCCAGCCAATCGGCCAACAGCCCAGGCAGGGGCCCAAAGAGAAGAATTCCGGTGGTCGAAGCCGTAGTAATGGTGCGCACACCGCCCTCATAGCCGCCTCTGCCGCACAGGTCGGCGGCCCACCGGGCGGGGGATACGGCAGTGATGGACATGCCCAGCCCGAAGGCCGTGGTTGCCAGAATGGGAAGCAGCGGTCCGCCCGCCGGGGCCAGGACGCACAGAGCCATGGCCAGCAGCAGCGAGCCGAAGGCAAACCAGTTGCCTCCCTCGCTGCCCAGCCGGTCGTAGACCTGTCCGCAGAGGATTTTGCCCAAGCTGATTGTGGCCCCCAGATAGGACAGAAGAGCGGCGATGTACAAGCTGCTGTAGCCCACAGAGGTATAGAGCATTGTCAGGTGGGAAAAGCCGGGACCAATGGGAGCGCCAATGAACAGTGCCGCCGCTAGCAGCAGCGCCCACTGCCTTCTGGACAGCCCATCCCCCTTCGTTTCTGCGGCAACACTCTCCGGGACGGCCTCCGAATCCGGCCGGCGATAGGGCTCCAGACCCATCCCGCTCGGGTCGTCCCGCACCAGCATCCACACCAGCGCTCCGCACACAAAGATGGCACCTCCCTCCCACAAAAAGGCGGCGGCCATGCCGGAGCGCTCCATAACACGGGTGAGCAGCACTGGAGCGAACACGGTGGACACACCGCTCCCTGCTGAGGCCAGTCCCAGCGCCAGTCCCTGCCGGTCCTGAAACCACCGTCCCACCGCCAGAGACAGGGGCACCATCCCCGCCCAGCAGTAGCCCACGCCGGTGAGGGCGGCAGCGGCGCAGTACATGGCAAAGCTGTCCGCCCGGGCAAAACAGATGCAGGACAGTCCCACCAGCAGCACACCGGCGGTCATAATCCGCCGCAGGCCAAAACGGGCACACAGCTGGTTGACACACAGCAGCGCCCCCAAGATAAACAGGCTGCGGGTGGTGGTAATCCAGGAGCCCTGCGCGTCGGTAAAACCGCTCTGGCGGACAATCTCCGGCTGATAAATGGAAAAGACATTAACGCCCAGGCCCATCACAGCGAACAGGGCCAACGCACCCCCAAGGCAGACCAGCCAAGGACGGATTGATCGATTGCAACCCATAAAATCACTCCCAACGGTATAACCATACCTTGAATGGGGCAGTTTGTAAAGCTTAAATTGACAAAACAGGAGAGACGCAGCATGGCTGAGCTAAAATACTGGCTGTGGCTGACAACCCGAAAAGGGCTGGGGGCCGTGGGGGCGCTGACGGTGCTGGATCACCTTGTCACTCCGGAGCGTGCCTATTATGGAACAGAGGAGGATTTTGCTTCCCTGCCCCTGTCTGCTTTTGCACGGCGCTCCCTGCTGGATAAGAGCCTTGACGAACCCAACCGGGTGCTGGACGACTGTGACCGGCTGGGCATGCGGGTTATGACCTTTCAGGACGCCGCCTACCCCCAGCGCCTGCGCCTTCTTGCCGACCCGCCGGCGGCACTGTATATAAAAGGCCGCTCGTTCCTTTTTGACGAGGAGGCCGCCATCGCCATTGTTGGGATGCGCAGATGCACCGCCCAGGGCCAGGCACGGGCGGAGCGGTTTGCCATGGACCTGTCCCGCGCGGGGGCATTGGTCGTGTCCGGCATGGCCGAAGGCATCGACTCCCGCGCCGTTACCGGCGCACTGAAAGGGGGCGGGCCTGTGGTGTCAGTGCTGGCAGGCGGGGCGGACCGGGTATTTCCAAGGGAGAACCGCCGGCTGTACGAGGATGTGGCCGCCGCAGGGGCTCTCATCTCTGAGTACCCGCCGGGCACCGCCCACAAGGGGGATCACTTCAATCCCCGCAACCGAATTTTAAGCGGCCTGTGTCTGGGGGTTCTGGCTGTGGAGTGTGAGCCCCAAGGAGGGACCATGCTCACTGTCAATCACGCCCTGGAGCAGGGCCGGGAGGTCTACGCCGTCCCCATTGGACTGGACGAGGGATCGGCCCGAGGGACCAACGCCCTGATTCGGGACGGCAAGGCGAAGCTGGTTGAGCGGGCGGATGATATTCTGGAGGACTTCGCCGGCCTGTTTCCCACCAAGCTGGCCGGCACGGCCCCCCTGCCCCTGGAGGTGGCCCGTGCCCGTCTTTCCCCTCCGGAGGACAGGGCCACAAAAAATATTCCTCAGGCCGCCCAGGCTTCCGGACGGGAGGTGGTTCCCCGGGGACAGCAGAAGAGCCGCTTTACCGACGATGAACTGGCCATTCTGGCCGCCTCCGCCCAGGATGCCTTGGTCGTAGACGAGCTGGTAGAGAGGACCCAGATTCCTGCCAAACGAGTGCTGTCTGCCCTCACCATGCTCCAGCTCCAGGGGGCCATAGAGGAGCAGCCGGGGCGCAGGTTTTACGCTCTGGTAGAGCTGGAGTAATGTAATTTGATATGAGGTGATCCTTTGAATATCATGGCCCAGGCTGCGGTTATTTTTGGACTCTGCCTGATCTCTGAGGGCATCGCCGCCCTCATCCCGATGGCGTTTCCGGCCAGCGTGATCGCGCTGCTTCTGCTGGGACTGCTGTTATTTTCCGGCCTTCTCAGGCCAGAGCAGATCCGGGAGCTCAGCACCTTTCTGGTTGCCAATATGGCCTTCTTCTTCCTGCCCTCCTGCGTAGGCGTGCTGGAGCACGCCCCGGCCATCCTGGGACAGCTGGCCCCCTTCCTGCTCATCAGCTTTCTCACCGTTCCACTGGTGTATTTTGTTACCGCCTGGGTAGTTCAGCTTCTGATCCGCCGCACCGGGAGAAAGAAGGCCCGCCATGATTGACACGCTGCTCTCCTCCCCCTTTTTGGGGTTGACTCTGTCAGCTGCCGCCTGGTGCGCAGGCTGCCAGCTACAAAAAAAATTCCGGCTTCTGCCCCCTCTGCTCACCGCGGCCGCCCTGATTATCGCCGTTCTGGCCGCCTTCGGCATCCCTTACAGCGCCTACGCCGCCGGGGGAGATTTCATTAAGCTGATGCTGGGACCTGTTACCGCCGTACTGGCGCTGAATATCTACAACCAGCGGACCGTCTTAAAGGAACACTTTCTGCCTGTGCTGGCAGGGTGCCTGGCGGGCAGCCTGACCAGTATGGGCAGCGTGCTTCTGCTGTGCAGGGTATTCCAGGTTGAGCAAGCGCTGGCCGCCTCCCTTCTTCCTAAAAGTGTTACCACCGCCATCGCCATTGGCATTGCGGAGAGCCGCGGCGGCGTGGGAGGAATCGCTGCCGCGGCGGTGATGGTCGCCGGGCTCACCGGCGCGGCGCTCGCCCCGCTGTTCGCCAGACTATTCCGCGTAACAGATCCGGTGGCGGAGGGATTGGCTATCGGGGCGTGCAGTCATGCCCTGGGCACCACCCGGGCCATGGAAATTGGTCATATTCAGGGGGCTATGAGCTCAATCGCCATCTGTGTGTGCGGAATTATGACCTCGGTACTGGCGCTGTTCCTGTGAAACTCCGGCATGCCGTCTCATTCACAGCTTGTCGTCCTCTATGAAAAAGGCCGCCCAGCAGGGCGGCCTTTTATCACTTCTTTTTGCTGAAAATGCGCTCCAGAATGTCCCAATCATCGTCATTGACGGCGGGCTTTGGCCCCTCGGGCTCCACAGCGGGGGCGGGCGCATCCACGGGGGTGGGGGCGGCAGACTCCTCCGCCACAGGTGCGGCGGAAGGGGAGGGGGGGACATGCTCCGCCACCTGGTGGGGGAAGGGGATAGACTGGTTCTCCTCAAAGCCGGTGGCGATAACCGTGACCCGGATCTCGTCCTCCAAGTCCTCATCAAAGGCGGCACCAAAGATGATATTGGCATCTGGGTAGGCGGCCTCCTGCACCAAATTGGCGGCAGTCTCCACCTCCTCCAGGCCGATGTCCATAGAGCCGGTGACGTTGATGAGCACTCCCCGGGCGCCATTGATGGAGGTCTCCAGCAGAGGACTGGAGATCGCCATTTTAGCGGCCTCCTCCGCCTTGTTCTTGCCCGCCGCACGGCCCACACCCATGTGGGCCCGGCCAGCATCCTTCATGACAGCGGAGACATCCGCAAAGTCCTGATTAATAAAGCCGGTGTTCTTAATGAGGTCGGAAATAGACTGAACGGCCTGCTGAAGGACGTCATCGGCGATCTCAAAGGCGTTGAGCATGGTGATCTTCTGGTCGCTGGCCAGCTTCAGCCGCTCGTTAGGGATGATAACCAGAGAGTCTACCTTGGTGCGCAGCTCAGCAATACCGGCCTCAGCCTGGCGCATCCGGCGCGGACCCTCAAAGCGGAACGGCTTGGTGACCACTCCTACCGTAAGAATCCCCTGCTCCTTGGCAATATCCGCCACGATGGGGGCCGCGCCGGTTCCGGTGCCGCCCCCCATACCGGCGGTGATAAATACCATATCCGTTTTCTCCAGGGCCTCAGCAATCTGCTTGCGGCTCTCCTCAGCAGATTTGCGGCCCATCTCCGGATCAGCTCCGGCTCCCTGGCCGTTGGTCAGCTTCTCGCCGATTTGAATCTTGTTGGTAGCGCTGGAGGCCTCCAGCGCCTGTTTGTCCGTATTCACAGCGATAAATTCCACGCCCTTGGTTCCGGTGCGCACCATGCGGTTGACCACATTGTTGCCGCCGCCGCCCACGCCGATCACCTTGATGTTGACCACGCTCTCAGGGCCCATGTCTAATCCGAACGCCATTGCTTTTCCTCCTATGTAAATAAGTGGGGGCCCACCCGGGATATTGTGGGACATCCCCAGTCTTGAACAATATTATATTTCATTGTACCGCAGTTTTTTTCCCAGGTCAAGGGGAAATCCGGGCTGGGCTGTAAGTTTCCAATATTTTCTTGGAGAAATTTACTGGGATTTTTCTGGCGCATACACAGCCCGGTTTCGGGTCAGATCCATAGAACCAGCGGTGTTTTCCCCGTATTTCTCCTCCATCTGCTCCCGAATGGCCCGCATCAGGCGCACATCGTAGGAAAAGTCGGCGTTCAACCTCATCTTTACCTGAAAGCGGCCGGCGTAATGGGCCACCAACTGGGTATTTTCCAGCCGGATGGAAGAGATCTCCCCCAGCATCCCATCCCCCTCCAGCGCCTCCAGAAGGGCGGTAAGGGCCTCCAGGCGGGTCTGCTCCTCCTCCGGGACGGACAGCATGCTGCCCGCCTGGGGGGACAGAGAGATCAGGCCGGTGACCAGAATCGCAGGGGAATCCGCCGGGGCTGGCTCCAGCAGCTTTCCCTTTACGCTGATAAGCCAAAGCTCCTGGGCCGTTTGAAGGGGCTCCGCTTCAGGGTCCGCCTCCAGCCGCGCCCCCTGGAGAGCGGAAACCCGCTCCGGATCCGGAACAGCCACCTGAGCTACCGCCTCCCACTCTGTGACTGTGATGAGAATGGTGCTGGGCAGGGCCCGGTTAATCGTCAGTTCTCCCACATAGGGCAGGGTGGTACGGATGCTCCGGTCAATGCGCACCTTGTTCAGGCTATACAGGTTGTCACCCAACTGGATACCGGAGGCCGCGATAATCTCCTCCTGGGTATAGCGCTGGTTCCCCGATACTGTGACCCTCTCCACCCGAAAAAATACCGTAGCCCCCACTGTGAGCGCCACAATAACCGCTACAACACACATCAGCTTGAACAGCGGTCCGAACCGGCCCCTGTTTCTTCTGCGTGTTCTGCTGCGGTGGCTGTATCTTGGCATGGTGTTCTCCTTGGTGTACGTCTAGGTTCTTAAGGTATCTGACGGATATCCGCCCCCAGAGCGCGCAAATTTTTGTCCAGGGACTGATAGCCCCGGCGGATATGGCACAGCTCCCACACCTGGGTGGTCCCCTCTGCCCCCAGAGCTGCCACTACCAGAGCGGCTCCGCCCCGCAGATCGGTGGAACGCAGGCTGGCGCCATGCAGCCGCCCCACCCCGGAAACCATGGCCGCCCGGCCTGCCAGCTGGATATCCGCCCCCATGCGGCGCAGTTCGTCCACGTGGCGGTAGCGGGCATCAAAAATATTTTCCACAAAGAGGGTGGCACCCTCTCCACCGGCCAGGGCGGCCATAAGGATGGCCTGGGCGTCGGTGGGAAAACCGGGATAGGGGGCGGTGCGAACCGGACTGATTCCCCCCAGAGGACCGGCACATATCAGGGAAATCCGATCCGGTGCGGTATGTACTGCGCAGCCTGCCTCCTTCAGACAGGAGAGGACTGCGGTGAGGGTGTCCGGCGCCACACCGGTCACTTCCACCTCTCCTTTTGCGGCGGCTGTCCCGCACAGATAGGTGGCCGCAGCGATGCGGTCACCCATCACCCGGTATTCCGCCGGGTGGAAGGGGCCGCCCCCCTGAATCGTGACCACGGAGGTACCCGCCCCCGTCACTTGGGCTCCAATGGCCTGAAGAAAGCCCTGGAGGTCGGTGATCTCCGGCTCCCGAGCCGCCCCCACAATGGTGGTCACTCCGGAGCATCCGCAGGCGGTCAGCATGGCGTTCTCTGTGGCCCCCACGCTGGGGATGGACAGACAGATCTCCCGGCCTTGGAGCCCCCCTCTGCACCGCCGGCAGCACAAGGTTCCCTGTTCCTCCAGAATTTCCGCTCCCAGGGAGCGAAGAGCAGCCATATGCAGATCAATAGGCCGGGGACCAAGCTCGCATCCCCCGGGGTAGGACAGCTCCGCCGTTCCCAGCCGGGCCAGCAGCGCCCCCAGAAAGATCACGGAGGAGCGCATCTCCCTCATCAGGTGCTGGGGGATGTCACTGCGGCTGAGGGCGGAGGCGTCTATGGTAACTGTATCTTCCTCCCGTTCCGCCCGGCAGCCCAGCAGGCGGAGAATGTCCAGGGTAGCGGACACGTCGGACAGGTCGGGACAGTTGTGGATGATACACTGTCCGGGCACAAGCAGGCAGGCCGCCAGAATGGGCAGAACGCTGTTTTTAGCCCCGTGAATGGCCAATGTCCCCGACAGGGGCCGTCCGCCCATAATTTCATAATAGCTCATGGATAGCCTCCAAATCGTTTGGATTTGGGCTATCCTATGCGGAAAGACAGATTTTGGTTATCGCACCCAAAAGACTCCTCTTCGAGAGAGTCCTTCTGGCTGGGACAGGATCCGATTAACCCATAATCTCCCGCAGTGTCTCATAAATTTTCTCCCCTGCATTGGGAACAGCCACAGCTTTCAGGGCCGCCGCCATACTCGCCCGGCGGTCTCGGGACTGGATGAGCAGGGAGGCCTTATCGTAGAGCGTGTTCTCCACGCAGTCGGCCTCCCGCAGGAGGACCGCCGCCCCCTGATCGGCCAGCACCCGGGCGTTTTTCTCCTGGTGGTTAGCGGTAACATTGGGAGAGGGTACCAGCACAGCCGGCTTGGCCAGAGCAGTAAGCTCTGAGATGGTGGAGGCGCCGGCACGGCACAGCACCAGATCAGCCGCAGCCATCACCAGGGGCATGTCGTAGATATACTCCCGGACCTCTACCCCGTTGTCCCCCAGCTTCAGCCCCCGTCGCAGCAGCTCCTCCTGCATCCAGGGGTAGTCTCTGCCGGCGCCGTGTATGTGGCGGCAGGGAGCGCCCTCATAGCACTCCTTGGCGATAAAGTCCACCATCTTCTGGTTCATCATCTCCGCCCCCAGAGAGCCCCAGTAAGACAGGATGAGGGGTCTCTCATCGGAAAAGCCCAGCTTTTCCCGCGCCTCGGCTTTGGTGTATTTGAAGAAATCTCCCCGGACCGGGGTGCCGGTGACCACCACCTTTTCCGGGTGCTCATAGTGCTCCCGGCTCTCCTCAAAGCCCACCATCACCCGATCCACCACTTTGGACAACGCCCTGGTAGTCAGGCCGGGAACAGCATTTGACTCATGGACAGCGGTGGGCAAACCCCGGCGGGCCGCCTCGTTAACCACGGGGAAGGAGGCATATCCCCCAGTCCCCACCACCAGGTCGGGCCTGAACTCGTCCAGGATCGCCCGGGCCTGCTTTTTGGATTTTTGCATATTCATCAGAGTGCCCAGGTTGTGGGCAATGTCCGCCGGGGCCAAAGAGCGGTGAAAGTTGGTGATGGTCACAGTTCTGATCTGATAGCCCTCCTTGGGCACCAGCTTATTCTCCATGCCGCCGTCCGCCCCGACAAAGAGGACCCGGCAGCCTGGGTGCTTCTCCTGAAAGATGTGGGCCAGCGCCACCGCCGGGTTCACATGGCCGGCGGTTCCGCCGCAGGTAAACAGTATATTCATAAATAACACCTCTCACTCGGAAATTGGGGGCTCTTTTGTAGGGGGCGGCCTCTATCCTGCCCCATCGGAATTTACATCGGAAGGGCAGAGCGGCACGCGGATCGTTTTATGCCCCCGGCCAGTTAGTCCTTTCTGGGGGCCGGTATCTGCCGGGAAATGCTCAGTATAATCCCCATCTCCGCCAAATGTATCATGAGAGCGGTGCCTCCATAGCTGAAAAAAGGCAGGGAAATGCCCGTGTTAGGCAGCAGATTGGTAACCACGCCGATGTTAAAAAACACCTGAAAGGCCAGCAGGGTAATCAGTCCCACCACAGTGAGCATGCCGAATTTATCCCGGGCGTGGAGCGCCAGCCAGTAGCCCCGGAGGATGAGCAGGGCAAATAAAATCAGGATGAGGCACCCCCCCACCAGTCCCAGCTCCTCCACCACGATGGCAAAAATCATGTCGTTTTCCGGTTCAGGGACAAAGCCGTACTTCTGTCCACTCTCCCCCAGTCCCCGGCCCAAAAGGCCTCCGGAAGCGATGGACAGCATGGACTGAATGGGCTGGAAGCCGCCGTTTTTGGGATCCAGCCAGGGATTTTTCCAGATGTTGATTTTCCGGGTCATGTAATCTGTCGCAAAGATGATAAAAGTCAGTCCCGCTACGGCAACAGACCCCAGCCCTATGAACCACTTCAGGCTGATTCCGGAAACAAATAGAACAGCGGCCGCCCCTACCATGATCAGAATGGTACCCGACATATGGGGCTCAAAAACCACCAGCACCAGTACAATCAGCAGGATCAGACCGTAGGGCACCAGCTCCAGAAAACCAATCCGCTCCAGAAAGTTCAACGCGCGGCCCAGGCCGGTGCGTTTGGTAAATCGCTTTCTATGCTCGGTATCTCGTTTACATAGTCGGGCGGAGAAAAAAAGCACCACCGCCACCTTGGCAATCTCAGAGGGCTGGAAGGTAGGCCCCCCCACCAGAAAGACATAGAGCCAGCGGGTAACACCGTTAATGGTTACCCCAAAGGGGGTGTAGCACAGCACCAGCAGGAAAATAGAGCCGACCAGAATCAAGGGGGACATCCATCGGAAGTGCTCATAGTTGATTCGGGAGACCACGTACATAACCACAATGCCGGCCCCAGCAAAGGCCGCCTGACGAATAATGTAGTAGTAGGGGTTGTTATTCACAGGGGGCTTGGAGTCACGGTAGGCGGCGTAGTAGGAGGCTGAGAAGAGCATCACCAGGCCGATGCCCAGCAGAAGCAGCACCAGCATGAGAAAGGGCAGGTCCAGCGGTCCCCGGGCCAGCTGCTCCTCCATGGTCAAGTCTCGTTTCGCTTTCCGGGCCAAGGAGGCACCTCCTTTCAGATTTCCACCAAAGATTTCGTCCTACATTGGGTAGCGGTACATAACCCCCAAAAAGCCCAGGCAGCACAGGACCAGCGTGACTCCAGAGAAGACACAGAAGAGCTTGGTCTCGCTCCAGCCGCCCATTTCCAGATGATGGTGGAGAGGCGCCATGCGGAAAAACCGCTTACCGTGGGTCTTTTTGAAGTAGGTTACCTGGATGATATCGGACAGCACCTCCGCTACATAGACCAAGCCGATCACAGGAATTACCAGCGGAATATCCAGGGCAAACGCCAGGCCGCAGACCATCCCCCCCAGGAAAAGGGAACCAGTGTCACCCATGAACACCTTAGCCGGGTGAAAATTATAGATCAGGAAGGCGGCCAGTCCCCCTGCCAAGGCGGCGGACAGGATGGCCAGATCACTTTTTCCAAACCACGCCGCTACCGCCATATAGAACAGAGCCACAGGAATGGTGACACCAGTGGCCAGGCCGTCGATGCCGTCGGTGAGGTTGACAGCGTTTACTGTTGCCACCATGACAAAGGCGGCAAAGACCATATAGACTACCCAGGGCAGAATAATTTCCACCCCCAGGAAGGGGATATACAGATTGGGCGTGAGGTACCCCTGTTTGCGCATGAGCACTGTGAACGCGATAGCTGCCGCCAATTGAAGCAGGAACTTCTGGGGAGCGGTGAGGCCCTCATTGGCGTGGTGGCGCAGCTTCTGGAAGTCGTCAATCATGCCGATGACGCCGAACACCAGGGCGAACAGGAAAACATACAGATGGTTGCGGTTCCCCGCCTGCAGTTTCTCCCACCCGGCCACCACACAGGCCGCGCCGATGGCCAGGATGAACATGACGCCCCCCATAGTGGGGGTACCCTGCTTGGCCATGTGCCAGGTGGGGCCGTCGGAGCGGATAGACTGCCCCGCCTTCAGCCGGCGCAGCAGAGGAATCAGCAGCTGTCCTACAATGGCCGCCACGCCAAAGGCGACGATGAAGCTCAAGATATAGGTCATATTTGGAACCCTCCCGGTTTTTCTCTTTTGAAGCAGTCGATTATATCATATCCGCCGGAACTTTTCCACCTATTTTTTGTCGGGCGGCAGCGTCGGCGCGGAAATACTCTGCCACCACCTCCCGTTCGTCCAGGTGGTGTTGAATGCCGCCAATCTCTTGGTATGTCTCATGCCCCTTGCCCGCCAAGACAATCACGTCTCCCGGCCGGCCCTGATCCAGCGCCCAGGCGATGGCCGCCCGGCGGTCCGGCTCCACGTGGACAACACTCTCCGCCCCCTCCATACCGGCCAGAATATCGGCGATGATGTCGCCGGGGACCTCGGTACGGGGATTGTCGGAGGTGACCACGGATAGGTCAGCCAGCTCGGCGGCGATGGCTCCCATGACAGCCCGCTTGGTTTTGTCCCGGTCGCCGCCGCAGCCAAAAAGGCAGATCAGCTTGCCCGCCGTAAAACCTCGGGCGGTAGTAAGAATATTTTCCAAAGCATTGGGGGTGTGGGCATAGTCGATGATGACGGTGTAGGCCCTGGGGACGGGCACTACCTCCACCCGGCCCTTTACCCCATGAAGATTTGGAGTTGCTCCGGCCAGCTCCTCCAGACCCAAGCCCAGACACAGCCCGGCGGCCAGGGCAGCCAGAGCGTTGTAGATGGAGAATCCCCCGGGGATAGGCAGATGGACCCGGGCCAGTCTGCCCATGGTCAGGGCCTCAAACTCCACATGGCTGGAAAAGAGGCGCAGATTCCTTGCGGACAGGTCGGCCCCGTCCTTGTTCTCAGAGTACGTAAATACAGGGCAGGAGATATGTGCCTGATACCACCGGCCCGCCTCATCGTCCAGATTGAGAACGGCCTGCTCACACTGCGTGAAGAGCAGGCCTTTGGCCGCTCGGTACTCCTCCATGGTGTGGTGGTAGTCCAGATGATCCTGGGTCAAGTTGGTAAAAACTCCCACGGCGAAGGTCAAACCCGCCGTACGGCGTTGGACCAGGGCATGGGAAGAGGCCTCCAGAACCACGTGGGTGCACCCCTCATCCGCCATTTGGCGCAGGAGGGACTGCAGCTCATAGCTCTCCGGGGTGGTGCGGCAGGCGGGCATCTCCCGGGATCCGATCACGTTCCGGTTGGTGCCGATGAGGCCCACTTTGGCATCCGCCACCCGCTCCAACAGCTCCTTGAGCAGGTTGGTGGTCGTAGTTTTTCCGTTGGTGCCGGTAACGGCCACAAGGGTCATTTGATCCCCAGGCCGGCCAAACCAGTTGGCTGAGATGAGGGCAAGGGCCAAGCGGCTGTCCGCTGTAACCAGCCAGGGACCGGGGCAGTCCGGAGCCGTCTCCCGCAGGACAGCGGCGGCGCCTTTGTCCAGGGCTGTTTGAATGTATTGGTGTCCGTCTGTCTTGTCGCCAGGCAGAGCCACAAAGAGAGCGCCGGGCATAAGAGTCCGGGTATCGTAGGATATGGAATAAATTTCCATATCCTCATCCAGTTTTCCCCCTGTGAGGGGGACGCCTGCCAAAAGCTGACGCAATTTCATGGTGTCACCCCTCACGGGTGAGTTTCATTCTCTTTAAGCTTTGCTGTCAGGTATATCCGTCCTCTACCACGTTGAAGAAGCGGACATCTACCACTGTGCCAATGGCGGCCACGTCTCCCCCCGCCACACTCTGGCGCTCGGCGGTAGTGGAGTTGCCGTAGTAGGTTGCAACACCGGAGGCCCGCATAAAGAAGCCCGCCCTTTCCAGGGTATTTTTGGCGTTCTCGTAAGTCATGCCGGTGACGTCTGGGACGGCAGCGCTGTCCTCTGGGGCGGCGTCACCCAGATAGAGGACTACAGTGGAGCCGCCAGGGATGCTGGTCCCCGCCGCAGGGACCTGTCGGGAGATGATATCCCCCTCGCCGATTGTGCGCAGCTTTAAGTTTTTCTTTTCCAGCTCCTTCTTGGCATCGGCCAGAGACATGCCGGTCACCCTTGGCATGGATACATCCACAGCGGCAGATTCATCGGCGCTGTACACCTTCTCAATGCCCATGTAGTCCAGAATCTCGGCGATGAGGGGCCCCGCCTTTTTGGCGGCCATGTTGCCTCCGCTGATATAGGTGCCATGGGCGGTCTCGTTGGCTCCGGGAGCTTTGGGAAGGGGGCGATCGTAGGCGATGAGGACGATCACCTTGGGGTCGTCAGCCGGGGCGTAACCCATAAAGGAGACGATGGTGTGGTCCTGCTCCTGTTTGACCTCGGAGGAGCCGGTCTTTCCGCCGATGCGGTAACCTGCCACATAGGCGTTGCCGCCGGTGCCGTTGGACACCACCTGCTCCAGGATATCCGCCGCCCGCTGGCTGGTCTGCTTGCTCACCACCTGCCGGATGATCTCCGGCTCGGTGTTTTTTACGGTTGTGCCGTCGTGAGAGCTGACGGACTGAACCACATAGGGTTTTACCAGGTTGCCTCCGTTGATGACAGCGGAAAAACCGCAGATCATCTGCAGGGGGGTGACCTCAAACCGCTGGCCGAAGGAGGCGGTGGCGAGCTCTACCTCACCCATTCCCTCCTTGCTCCAAATAGCACCTGATAGACTGGCCTCGCCAGGCAGATCGATGCCGGTGTTCTCCATCATGCCAAAGGCCTCAAAATACTCGTAAAATTTGTCCTTACCCAGCCGCCTGCCAATCTCGATGAAGGCCGGGTTGCAGGAATTGCCCACCGCCTTGGCCAGGGTCTGGTGCCCGTGACCCGTCCGCTTGGAGCATTTGATCTCCCAGTCGGCCACGGTAACTTTCCCGGAGCAGTCGAAGGTATCGTTTTCGTCCACTACCCCCTCCTCCAAAGCGGCGGCCAGTACCATAGCCTTGAAGGTAGAGCCTGGCTCATATCGAGAGTCAATGGCCCGGCTGCGCCACTGCGTGTTTTGGGCATTGGAGACGGCCTGGGTCTCCGCCTTGGCCATCAGCTCACTGTCGGTAAGGTTTTCTATGTTGTTCGCCTTAAGATTTTCAAAAATCTCGGTCTTTTCCTCCTCCATCTGTCTGTTGAGCAGGTCGTTGACGACGGAGGAATAGCTGTTGGGATCAAAGTCCGGGGAGCTGGCGATACCCAAGATGGCGCCGGTCTTGGGATCCATCGCGATGCCGAAGGCTCCGTCCTGCACATCAAAGTCCCGGATCCCCTCATCCAGAGTCTTCTCCAAATAGGACTGGATGGTGGCGTCGATGGTGAGCGTGAGATCGCAGCCGTCCACGGCGTCCACATACTCAGCGTAAGTGTTGTAGGTCTCGGTGCCGCCGGCGGTGCGAGTTGTCACCACCCGGCCAGCGGTGCCCTCCAGCACATCGTTGTACACCGCCTCTATGCCGTAAGCTCCCCCCTCCGCGTTGACAAAGCCAAGGGCTTGGGCTGCCAGGCTGGAGTATGGGTAGTAGCGCTTGGTGTCCGGGATCAAATAGAGGTAATAAGAGGTCTTGTTATCGGTGATATAGGTTCTCAGGGCCTCGGCGGCCTCCTCTTCAATGTTGGTTTTAACCTCCCAGTAAGCGCTTTGGGTATCGTGGACCCGACGGACCACCTTCTCCCGATCCAGACTGGGCACCAGGGTGATCAGTTCCTCCACCATTTTGTCCTGGCGGGCGGCCACATTGGCCTGGTAGACGCTGTCCTCCAGCTTTTCCCCTTCTTCATTCTTGTTGGGCACGCTCTTTACCAGCTCCCGGGAAGAGAAAATCAGCTTATACACCGTGGACGACATGGCCATAACATTGCCGTTGCGGTCATATATGTTGCCCCGCTGGGCAGTGACAGCGTAGTCCAGGGTCTGCTGCCGGGCAGCGATCTTCTGATACTCATCGTGGTGGAGGATAGCAATATCATAGAGCTTCCAGACCAGAGGAATAAACATCACCGTCCCGCACACCACCATCAGCAGCAGCGTGCGGCGGAGGATGGATCGCTTGGAGTGGCTGCCCCGGGTGGCACTAGTGGGGACCCCTGTCCAGCTGATTCCTTGTTCATATCTGGTCCGGCCAGCCGGCCTGCTTACAGGCCGGTTTCTGGCCCTGTCAGTAGATCTGCCCATGGACATGCGTTCCCCCTTTGCGGTCGAAGGGCGCAAGAAAGCCTCTTTCTTGCGCCCGAATGTCTCTATTTTACCGGTGAGCCTGCGCGCCCGCTCCAGCCGGCCCGTTGCTACACTATGTGCCGGTCAGCGGAAATATTCTATGATGCTGCCAAAAATGTCCCCTGCCCCGTCCAGCAGGGAGCGCAGAGGAGAGGGGCCCGTTTCCTGATAGACTGTGACAGTATCTGGCGCGGACAGGTCAATGTAAACGACCTGGTCGCTGGTGGGCCGGACCATAGTCTCCCCCACTGCCGCCTGGATGGAGGCCATGTCAAACACCTTTTCGTACTGCGCGGTAAGGGTGACATTGTCGCTTTTCAGCTGGGTGAGCTCCCGGCGCAGGGACACCATCTCATCGTTGGCTACAGTGAGCTGGGCGTAGCTGGTAACAAGCATAACGGCAAAAATGGCCACTGCCAAAAATCCGACTACCGCAAAGGGCGCTACCGCCCCTGCCTGGCGGACCTCTACCTGCGTCCGCTCGTGCCGGCGAACCTGCTCCCGGCGCCTGGGATAGGGTGCCGGCGCCCGCCGGAGCTCCTCCTCCCTTCTGGGAGCCCGGACGGCAGTGCCGTCGTAAGCCGGGGCGTAGGCCACGCTGCCGTAGGTGCTGTATGCGGTTGTAGTGCGGCGGCGATGTGTGGCCATGTCACAGTCTCCTTATCCTTGGTATTATAGACAAGCCTATCGGCGCGGGGGATGCCCTTCTACAGTTTCTCCGCCACCCGAAGCTTAGCGCTGCGGGCCCGGGGATTTTCTTCAATTTCCCTCTCAGAGGGAAGGATAGGCTTTTTATTGATCAACTTGATTTCAGGGGTCTTCCCACACACGCATACGGGGAAGTCCGGCGGGCAGGTGCAGCCCTTGGACAATTCAACCAGCTCAGTTTTAACAACGCGGTCCTCCAGAGAGTGGAAGGTGATTACAGCCAGGCGCCCGCCCCTGTTCAGCCGGGGCACCGCCCGGTGGAGCATCCGCTCCACGCTGGACAATTCGTCATTGACAGCAATGCGGATAGCCTGGAAGGTCCGCTTTGCGGGGTGCTGCTTCTCCCGCAGCGCCTTAGGAGGCATAGCACTTTTAATGACTTCCACCAGCTCCATGGTTGTCTGGATAGGCTTGTCCTCCCGGCGGCGCAGGATAGCCCCGGCGATTTGAATGGCATACCGCTCCTCGCCATATTGGGAGATAATGCGTCTCAGCTCCTCCTGGGGCAGATTGTTGACAATATTCGCGGCGGTCAAACTCTCTCCCTGGTCCATGCGCATGTCCAGAGGGGCATCCTTCATGTAGGAAAAGCCTCTGGTCTCGTCATCCAGCTGTGGGGAGGAAACTCCCAGGTCGAACAGCATACCATCTACACCGGGTAGAGAGAGCTCGTCCAGTATCTCGTTCACCCGGTCAAAATTGCTGTGGACCAGGGTCACTCGCTCCAGCCAGGGACCAAGACGCTCTCGGGCGGCCTCCAGGGCCGCTTGATCCCGGTCCACACAGATCAGACGGCCTGTGGTCAGCCGACGAACGATCTGCTCACTGTGGCCCGCCCGGCCCAGGGTGCCATCCAGATAGTTCCCCTCCGGACGGATGTTCAGCGCCTGGACGCACTCGTCCAACAGAACGGGACGGTGAATAAACTCGCCCATATCAGAATCCCAGTTCCGCCATGCAGGCAGCCATTTTCTCGGGGGTCATCTCTTCCTCCTCCTGGGCGTTCCAAGCCTGGGCGGACCAGATCTCCGCCCGGTCATGGACACCGATGATGACAGCGTCCTTCTCCAAAGCCGCGTATTTGCGCAGCTTCTGTGGAATGACAATGCGTCCCTGGCTGTCCGGCTCGCATTTGGCCGCGTTGGCAAACAGAGGGCGCATAGCCTTGGACTGGCTCATGGGCAGAGAGGCGAATTTTTCGGTGAAGCGGTCCCAAGTAGACTGAGGGTAGATGGCCAGGCAGGCGTCCACACCCATGGCCAGATAGAAAGCAGCACCAAGCTCCTCCCGGAGTTTGGCGGGAATGAAAAGCCGGCCCTTAGCGTCAACGCTGTGCTCATATGTGCCGGTCACCGCCCTTCACCTCTTCTCCACTTGACTGCTTTTTACAGGGATTTTACTCCACTTCGCTCCACTCAGCTTCTCCAGTATAAGGCCTGTTGACATAAAAAGCAAGAGTTTTTTTCTGTCGTTTTTGTTCCAAAAACAGTGATTTCTTTAAAAAACTTGCGTATTCTTCTCGAAAACGTTTGTTCCACTTTCTTGTCCAAACCATTTTCCCGCTGTTTCACACAAGATATACGTCAGGTCTCCACCAACTTGTCAACATCTTGTGCTGTCTATCTCATCCTCTCCTCCGCCTCTCCAAAGCAAAGTGGCAAAAAAAGTTCAAAATAAATTTTTTACAAAATCTTTTGGCCCAAAAAAGTCTTTGCCGCCGGATGATAATATGGTATACTCAGTATGAAACTGTCGAATTTTACATTAAGGAGGAAGCAATATGCTGTTTAACAATTGGGACGATCTGGAACAGGCCTGCCTGTCCTGCCAAAAGTGCGCCTTAGCAGACACCCGTCACAATGTGGTATTTGGCACCGGCCCCCGGGACGCCGAGGTAATGTGTATCGGCGAGGGTCCTGGTGAAAATGAGGACCTCCAGGGCAAACCCTTTGTGGGCCGGGGGGGAAAGCTTCTGGACGACATGCTGGAGATGGTGGACCTGAGCCGGGAGAAAAACGTATACATTGCCAATATGGTAAAGTGCCGTCCGCCCCAGAACCGTGACCCTTTGAACACTGAGCAGGACGCCTGCATCGACTACCTTCGCAGCCAAGTGGCCCTTATCCGGCCCAAAATCATCATCTGCCTGGGGCGCATCTCCGCATGCCGCATCATCAAACCGGATTTTAAAATTACCAGGGAGCATGGTCAGTGGTTTGAAAAAAACGGCGTTTGGATGACCGCTCTGTTCCACCCCGCCGCTATCCTCCGTGATCCCCGCCGCCGCCCGGAGACCTTTGAGGATTTGAAGATTATCCAGGCCAAAATTCTTGAGGTGTGCAGCCACACCTATTGACGTATGTTTTGCCTGCTTTGGGACACACTAGCCCTGAGGTGATTGTATGAACTTGAACATGAACGCAGCAGTTACCTTTGGGGAACTGCTGCAAAAAAATCCCAGGGCTTCTGCCTACTATGACCGCTGCACCCCAGAGCAGCGCCAGGCAATTTTGCTTCAGCTGGGGCAGATGACAAGCCAAAGTCAGCTGAGGGCCTTTGTGGACAACCTGCCCAGCGCGTCATGCTGAAAATCTCCCGCCCATATGGGCGGGAGATTTAAACAAAAACTATTGTAATGTAAGCAAAAGGAGCGGCTGTGCCGCTCCTTTTTTGGTCTTACAACGCTTCCTTGACCTTTGCGGCCTTGCCCACGCGGTTGCGCAGGTAATACAGCTTGGCCCGGCGCACCTTGCCCTTACGAACAACCTCCACTTTCTCCACAGAGGGAGCATGGAGGGGAAACACTTTCTCTACGCCGATGCCATAGGAGATGCGTCGGACAGTGAAGCTCTCCTCGATACCGCCGTGCTTCTTGGCGATAACGGTGCCCTCAAAGACCTGGATACGCTCACGGTTGCCCTCTTTTACCCGCAGATGGACGCGGACGGTATCGCCGATGGACACCTTGGGGGGTTCGGCCTTTGTATACTTCTCGGTAAATGCTTTCATCAGATCCATGGTTCATTTCCTCCTGTTGTATAGGCGTTCATTTCAGCCAAATGCCCCCTCCGGGGGCGCCGCAGAGGACCGCCCGTTATTCAGACCAAGCTAGTGTACCACAGGATCTCCCAGATTGCAAGTGGTTTTTTCATTCTTCCGACAACTTTTTCCGAATATATCCGATACCGTTCTCCTCAAAAATATGACCCCAGATACGGCCCAGCTCACTTCTGATCACCCACTCGTCCTCCCCTGTTCTCTCCAGCTCCACCGGGTAGAGATAAGCCCCATCATACCAGAACAGCGACTCAAAGCCCTCCGGGTGGTTCGCCTGCCGATTCCACTGCCGGTACATGGGATCCGTGGGCAGAGGGGTCACAGAGGGCAGATTTTCCCCGCCCTCCGCCGTCAGCAGACCGGCAAAGGCCCACTCGCTCTCAGTACAGCCATGGATATGCTCGTGCCAGAAAAAGTTCTGGTTGGGTAGATAGGACGGTTCCAGGTTGAGGATTCCCACCCGGCCGGAACTGCCGTCCAGCCCATGGGCCTTCAGGGTATCCATGACCAAATGGGCCGCACGCCAGTCATGGTAATTGGTATCGCGGTAGTCCAAAACCTCACTGGCCCCAGCCACACAGAACACAAAGGCCGCGGCGGCCGTCAGCACTGCCAGCCCTCCGCGGCGGAAAGGCAGCCTGTCCCACAGCCACAGGACAAAGGCATCAACCATCAGGGCTATGCCAGGAAACGAGGTCACCGCCCCCCGCAGAGAAAACCAAGGGTTGCCCAGCACCAGAAACAGGCTGATCGGGCCCAGTCCCAAAAGCAGGCCGGACAGCAGCGCAACGCCGGTGCGTTTTTTGCCCTCCTCCTCCGACTGCTGCCGAAGCGCCGCGCACAGCCGCACACACAGAACCAACACTGCCAAAACCCAGAGAAGCAGTCCGGAGGGAATCATCCGCATCCCCCGCACAAACCCTTTGGCCAGGGTAAAAAATCCGCCCTTCAGAAACACATCCCGGAACTGGCCCATGACATCGGGGAAAAATACCGTCCAGTAATACCGGCTGATGGGCAGGATAATCTCCGCCCGGCTACTGTACACACCACCATCAGCCAGCAGCTTGGTAACCAGGAAATACAGTCCCAGCGCCGGCACTCCCCAAAGAGAGACAGCGCACCGGCACGGCGGCCTCCGGTTCAGCAGCCACTCCATCATGGCTGCCCCCACTGTCAGGGTAACGGAGAGGATCCCCGCCTGTTCGTAAAATCCAAAGGGCAGCAGCTGGAGCGTCAGGTAGAGAGGCAGCCAGCCCACGCCGTCCCCGTCCAGCCAGTGGAGAAAAGCCCAAGCCGCCAGCGCGGCCAAAAACATTCCCACCACCACCCGGGTGGAAGCGGACATCCAGTAGGTGCCCTCCACCCCCAGGGGAAGAAGAACCATCACCACCGGAAACAGGGGGCTGAGGCGGAAATACCGCTTCAAAATCCTCCAGAACAGCAGAGCGGTTCCCACATACAGCAGAGAAATCAAGGCCACACCGACGATCATGTGGTCAAACATAGGTCCCCACAGAAAGTAGTCGGCCAACCCCGCCAGAGGCCGGGACGCCAGCAGGCCGGTGTCCTGCTGGAGCGCTTGAAAGCTCTCCGCCCGGGCGTAGTTGTGATACTGGATATAGTCGTCCAGCTGGGGAAAATACTCCAGCCCGCAGACGCAGTTTCGGGCCATCAGCAGCAAAAACAGCAACAGAAACAGCCCTGCCTGCCTCCTCCAGTCCAGTCCCCGGCCCTTATACATTTTCATAGACCTCCGCATGGACGGCAGACAGGCACATCTCCACCTCCGGAAACGCCTTGGACAGACGGCTGACCAGAGGGGCGCACACCACGTTTTCCGTGGGGAAGTGGCCAGCGTCCATCAGGTTTAGCCCCAGGGCCTTGGCATCCAGGAACTGGTTATATTTCAGGTCGGCGGTGACAAAGGTATCACAACCCTGGGTCAGGGCGTCCTCCAGCATGGAACCACAGGCCCCGCCTCCCACCGCCACCTTTTCCACCGGTCTGCCCCCGTCCACATAGCGCACGGAGACAGAACCCAGCTTCTCCTTGACAAAGGACGCGTAGTCCCCGGCGGACAGGCCAGGCTGATGGGCCATTCCCACCCGGCCGATGCCGTAGGGTCTGCCCTTCTCATCCGTCCCCGCCTGGCACAGCTGGCCGATTCCTGTTAGCCCCAGGGCCTGCGCCAGACAGCCGTTTACACCGCCATGAGCGGCGTCCAGATTGGTGTGCGCACAGATGGCGGCAATTTTGTATTCCGCAAGGGCCAACAGCACCCGGCCAGTGAGCGTCCCATCGGTAATGGACTTCAACGGATGGAAAATCACCGGATGGTGCGCTACAATCAGCTCCGCCCCCAGGCCCGCGGCCTCCACCACCACTTCCGGAGTGATGTCCAGACTTACCAGCACCCTGGTGACCTTCCGGTCTCCCCGGCCCACCAAGAAACCGGCGTTATCGAAGTCCTCCTGGATATCAAAGGGGGCAATCCCGTCAATAAACTGGTAAATATCTCCTACTTCTGCCACTTCTCCCACTCCTTTTTCATGTCGATTAGGCCGCTGAGAACTTCCTCCAGCGCCTGTCGGCGGGCAAGCACGTCCACTCCTCTGGCCAGGGCCATTCCATCCAAGGCCCGCCTGGTCCTAACCATCCACTGGTCCAGCCACATTCCCCGCAGGGGTGTATCCTCATTTTTCCCTGCCCACAGCTGGGCCGGGGACTGCACCTCCATCTTCCCCGCCCGAACGGACAGCGCCGCATAAAGCGCCCTCCCCTCCCGGGCCAGCCGCTCCTCTTGAATGGCGAAGCCGTTCTTCTCCAGCCATCCCCGCAGGTCAGGAAAGGAGGACATAGGCTGGAGGATGAGGGGAATGTCTTGTTCTCTGACCCAGGGGGCAGCAGACAAAATGGCCGCGATGGTCTCTCCGCCCATGCCCGCAATGACTGCCGCGTCCACTTCGCAGGGCTGTACGCCTGTCAGCCCGTCACACAGACGGAAGGCCACTTTGCCTGTGAGTCCGTACTCCCGCACCGTGGCCCGGGCCCGGTCCAGGGGACCTTGGCGCAGATCGGCGGCCAGGGCCCAGGGGATTTTCCCCTCCAGAATCAGAGCCGAGGGGAGATAAGCATGGTCAGTGCCCACATCGACCAGCCGGGCCCCTAGTGGGACCAGTTCCCCCACCATCCGCAGACGGGGGGACAGCTCCGGTCCCCTCATAGCTCCCCCGCCCGGATGGACATCCGGATAGCCTGAGCGAAGTCCCGTACGTCCCGCTCCCGCTCCATATTCATAAAGGGCTCACTCCTTCCCAAGTCCCGGCGGCAGAACATGCCCATGTACTCCAGCCCCCCGTGGCGGCAGAAGCGCTTCAGCCCCTCCTCCCACAGGCCGGCCCCCTTCTCCGGGGGATAGCCGCAGGTAGTGATGGCGGCCAGCCGTCTCCCGGACAGCAGGCTGGGTCCCTTCTCCCTGCCGTAGTTCTTCACCCCGGCATAGATGGCCCGGTCCAGCAGAGCTTTCATGGGGGCCGTGCAGAAGAATGCGTAAATCGGGGTGGCAGGGACGATGACATCACATCCAGCCATAGCCTTGAAAATTTCCTCAAAATCGTCGTCCTGGACGCAGCCTGGGCTGTCCAGACAGTCCTGGCAGGACATACATCCCAGGCAGGGGTTCACCATCTTCTCATACAAGGAGACCACCTGTGTCTCCACCCCCATTACGGCACACTCCTCCAGAAACTGATTCAGGAGGGCGGCGGTGTTCCCGTTCTGTCTCGGACTCCCCATCAATACGAAGAATTTCATCCATTCCACCTCACCTTCGAACATACGTGCCCATCTTACCACAGAACGCCGTCTGTGTAAAGGGTAAACATAACCGCCCTCCTGGGGAGGGCGGTTATGTTTTATTTTCCGATGAGTTTGTTGATTTTGTCCAGAAGTTCGTTTACGTCCACACCATGGACAGCGCAGGCCTGCTCCACGGTCTCCCCCTGGGAGGCCGGGCATCCCAGGCAGTGCATGCCGATGCCCATAAAGATGGGGGCAGCCTGGGGAGCAATCTTCAAAATATCGCCAATGATGGTGTCTTTGTTGATGGTCATAGTTGATCCCTCCATTTATCTTTAGGTATGGGGATAGTATAACCGATAGCAAGTCTTTTTGCAATGAATTTTTTTCTTTCCTTTTGGGAAAACCAGCGGTATAATCAGATGATTTTAAAAATAAGGATCTGATGCCATGAACCAGCAGACCCATCCCGCAGCGGAGCGGCTGCTTCCGGTGGCCCTGCTCACCCTTTCCGGGGGACTTCAGGACGCCTACACCTACCTGCGCCGGGGCCAGGTCTTCGCCAACGCTCAGACGGGCAACATCGTCCTGCTGGGCCAAAGTTTGTTTGACGGGGACTGGAGCCGGGCAGCCCGCTACCTCCTCCCCATATTGGCCTTCGCCTTTGGAGTGGCGGCAGCGGAATGGATTCGGGTCCGGCGGCCCCGCTGGCAGCGGCGGGTGCTGATATGGGAGATTCTCCTGCTGTTTCTGGTGGGCTTCATCCCACACTCCCTGGACCAGCTTGCCAACGCTCTGGTCTCCTTCTCCTGCGCGATGCAGGTGCAGTCCTTCCGAAAAATGGAGGGCTTCGCCTTCGCCAGCACCATGTGCATCGGCAACCTGCGTAGCGGCATGGAGGCTCTGTGCATTTTCCTGCGCACCGGAAATTGTCAGGAGCGGAGAAAAGCCCGGCTATACTTCCTTCTGATTCTTCTGTTTGCCCTCGGGGCCGAGACCGGCAGCCTGGCCGCAGAACGGCTGGACCTGCCCGCCATCTGGCTGTCCTGTGCTCTATTAGCCGTGGACTTTGTACTGCTTTCCCAGCCGGAATAAAGAAAAAGTCCGCCTTTCGGCGGACTTTTTTCCCGGCTTTAATTAGCCCTGCTGCTCACGCATCTTAGCGAAGCAGTCGCTGCAGTAGACGGGCCGGTCAGACTTGGGCTCGAAGGGAACCTTAGCCTCACCGCCGCAGGCGGCGCAGGTAGCCGTGAAATACTCACGGGGGCCGCGAGCGGCGTTCTTGCGGGCGTCACGGCAGGGCTTGCAGCGCTGGGGCTCGTTCTGGAAGCCACGCTCCGCATAGAACTCCTGCTCACCAGCGGTAAAGGTGAACTCGTTGCCGCACTCTTTGCATACCAGGAT
>CAMTMZ010000022.1 GCA_947073765.1 uncultured Bacillota bacterium
AGATTCCGGGGGGGAGTACGGAGATGGCAAATTCCAAGGTGAGGTCCTCCCTTGCAGTTTTTTCCCGTGTAGAGGGGACTGGGCTGTCTTGAAAAGGGCCGGGCCCGACCCCTTTCAAGGCAG
Organism: uncultured Bacillota bacterium; assembly: GCA_947073765.1. Taxonomy (GTDB): domain Bacteria; phylum Bacillota; class Clostridia; order Oscillospirales; family Oscillospiraceae; genus Lawsonibacter. The sequence goes on from CAMTMZ010000022.1 coordinate 124, forward strand.
CCCATCCGGGTTTCCCCGGCGGAGCGCAGCGGCTCCGCCGGGGAAATTTATGGGTGTAGGGTTTTCTCAGCTGGCTTTCTGGACGGTCTCCAGCTCCCAGGCGCCGGTGTTGGTGGAGTGCTTGATATAAGCGGTGTCCCGGACGGCGTCGCCAATGCTGTCGAAGGCGATGTCGCCGGAAACGCCGGTATAGGTGACGTTGGGCAGAGCGGCCTTGATGGCGGCGGGGTCGGCGGAGCCGGCGGCCTTGATGGCCTCCAGAGCAACATAGTAGGCGTCATAGCCCATGGCGGAAACAGCGGCGATGGTGTCGTTGCCGCCGTTGGAGTCCTTGGCGGCGGCGTTGGAGTTGATATAGTTCTTGATGCCCTCGTCAAACTCAGGGGCGCCGCCCTCCTGATAGAAGGTGGAGACATAGAGCTGGATGTCGGTGCCGTTGGCGGCGTCCAGAACCATGTTGTCGTCCAGGGTGTCGGAGCCCAGGATGGGGGCGGTGATGCCAAGGGACTGAGCCTGGGTGATGATCTGGGTGGCGTAGGCGATGGATACGGGGGTGAAAATGACGTCGGCGCCCTCAGCCTTGGCCTGATTCAGGTAGGTGTTGAAATCAGAGTTGTTGGTAGGGAAGGAGGCGGTGATCACCTTGCCGCCGTTGGCCTCGAAGATCTGCTTGAAGAAAGCGATCAGGCCCTGGTCATACTCACTGCCGCTCTCACCCAGGCAGTAGGCGGTTTGGGCCTGGAACTTGTCCATGGCGAAATTGGCCAGCACCTGGGCCTGGAAATCGTCCAGGAAGCAGATGCGGAAATAGTGGTCGTTGCCGGCGGTAACGTTGGGGTTGGTGCAGGTGACGCCCATGGCGGCGATGCCGGCGTCTTTAAAGGTGTCGCTGGCGGCCATGGACACGCCGGAGCCGTAAGATCCCAGGACGATGGCCACGTTTTCGCTGACCAGCTGGGCGGCGGCAGAGGGGGCCTTGTCGGTAGAGGAGCCGTTGTCAGCGGGAACGAGCTGAACGGTGTAGGTCTCGCCGGCGATGTCTACAGTGGGGGTCTCGGAGTTGGCGAACTGCATGCCCAGCATCTCCTTCTTGCCGCCGGAGGCGGAGTCGCCGGAGACGGGCTCAAACACGCCGATCTTAATGACCTTGTCGCCGGAGGCGGGGGTGGAGCCGGCGGGCTGGCTGCTGCTGGGATTGCCGCCGCAGGCGGCCAGGCTCAGGACTGTGGCGCAGGCAAGCGCCAGAGAGAGTAGTTTTTTCATTTTATTCCTCCTAAACTTAACCGAGACTCTATGGTCCAGGGTAATATGAAGATTTTACGGTATTTTTTCCGACTTTTCAACCTTCATAATACACAGAAAGTTTTTCTTCCCAAGGCGCTTTGGGGCGGGGACACCGGCAAATGACGAAACAAGTGTGCGTGTGTTGCGGACGGAGAGGGGTTTGTCTGGAGTTTTTGCGGTCAAATGTCCGTTTGACAGAGACGGCTGCTTTGGTTATTTTGCCGGGCGGCAGGCTGGAAACGGGACAAAAACCGGACGGGCGGGAAAATGCGGCCCCATTTCTTGACATTCCCCCCAGGGCGGTATATGATTAGAAAATCATTTCCACCGGAAACAGGAGGAAGGCGTACAAATGAATGTTTCGTTGGTGATTCCCGCATATAACGAGAGTGCAATCATACAGGATACCATCCGCGCGGCGTCTGATAAGCTGGCGGAGCTGGCGGAGGAATATGAGGTGCTCATCGTGGACGACGGCAGTACCGACGGCATGGACCGGCTGGTGTGGGAGTGGGGCGACCCCCATGTCCGCCTGGAACGATACACCCCTAACCATGGAAAAGGGCGGGCCGTGCGGACGGGAATGCTGGCGGCTCAGGGGGATATTATCCTGTGCACTGACGCTGACCTGGCCTACGGCGTGGAGGTCTTTTCTCTGATACTGGAGCGGTTTCAGGAGGGGGACGCCGACCTGGTGATCGGCTCCCGGCGCATGGAAGGGGAGGGATATCAGAATTACCCGCCCCTTCGGATTTTGATGTCCAAGTGCTTTGGACTGCTGTCCCGTGTGGTGTCCGGCCTGTCCTACGATACTCAGTGCGGCATCAAGGGCTACCGGAGACAGGCTGCCCGGGACATCTTCTCCCGGTGTACCGCCGACGGCTTCTCTTTTGACTTTGAGGTGCTGATGCGCTCAGACAGGATGGGACTGAAAGTGGAGCAGATTCCTGTGTCGGTAATTAACTTCCGGGCCAGTAAGGTGAATGTGGTAAAGGACAGCGCCCGGATGTTCCGGGATGTATTCCGCATTCGCCGGACCGTGGGAAAGGAGCGGGCATGAGAGAGAAGCTGATCTGCCTGGTCCGGCTTTTTGACCCGAAAAGGTTTGTGAAGTTCGGGCTGATCGGGGTGCTCAACACCCTGGTGGACTTTGTAGTATTCTACGCAATGGACCGCTGGATCATCCGTGAGGGGCCCACCCTGGTGCTGCTGGGGATGACCGTGGCGGCCGGGCCCTATCTCTCCAATGCCATCGCCTATGTTGTGGCCAACGTGCACTCCTTTGTGTGGAACAAGCTGTGGACCTTTGAGAAGCGGGACAGGGTGACGAAGGGGGAGGCGGGGCGGTACCTGGCCACCAGCGCCGGATATGTGCTCATCTCTACGGTGAGCCTGGCGGTGTGCATCCGGATTTTGTCTCTGCCCGTGGTGGCTGCCCTGGTGCCCCCGGGGTGGACGAATCTGCTGGCCAAGCTGCCAACTGCCTGCGTTACCATCTTTTACAATTACCTGATGAATAAATTTTGGGTGTTCAAGGTCTGAAATGTCCCGGCCCGGAGGATTGTCCTCCGGGCCGGCTTTTGTCAGTTGAACATATCGACCATCTGAATCAGGTAAACAACATCATCCGCAAAGAAAAAGTACAGACATGGACCCGAACCGTTTTCGTTGGCACAGTACCACAAGTAGTCGTCGGGATAAGCCCACTGCCAGTTTTTCTCATCGGAGAGGAGGCCGCTTTTTGGGCTGGGACAGAGGATTGTTGATCTCCGTCTCCCCGGCCGACACGGATAAGGGAGTGGAGAGGGGGGGCCAATGTCATTAAGTTAAGGCTTCCAAGCGCCCCAAAAAAAGCCCACCACCTTCTTACTGAAAAAGGTGGTGGGTATTTTTTCGGGTCTTACATGCTGTCAAAATGACAAAAATCGTCTGAATTTACTGCCCCATAGCGCGATAGAGGAAGGTGACAATCTGTCCACGGGTACAGGTAGCGGCGGGAGAGAAGTTGCCGCCGCCTGTTCCGCTGTGATTTCGTTCTCTATCGCCCATGCCACAGCTTGCGCATGGACTGCATTCGTGTAAAAATCAGCAAATCCGCAAATATATCACTTTTTGCGATTCGAATACCATAGAAAATGGTCAAACTTTCTACGTCTAAAAGGAATATCGATACTCTTTTGATCTAGGAGTTCTTCAATGCAGTCATTAAAAGCAAGATAGTTACAAGTAGTCCGCCATTCTCCAATAGCGGACTTTGTAAGTTTGGGTATATAATAAGGCAGGGCATCTTTCACTACTCTATCAAAAATAGAGTAGTCGTCTCGTTCATAAATTTCTACATTATGATATGTGCAATATTTGGATGCAAAAGAAAAGAGATTGATTTGCCCATTACTTTCGGCAAGTTGACTGACTAATAACGGATCTCCTTGAGAAACCCGAATATCAAAGTCTTGGATACTCAATATCAAATCCACTATTTCAGAAAGGGATATTTTCTTTATATGTGTACTTATGTGGGTGGAATTTGTTAAATCAATGAGTGCAACTTTCATCGCAACCAATTCTCGGTCAACATTCTGGGGAAACCGTTTTAAAACATCATGTATTAAGGTGAAGTTTGAGCCATAGTCTGAAGTTGCAAGGACTTGTTGATGAACATATTCGATATTTTCTCGTGTAAGGGGCAGATAATCTTTTTTGTTGTCAAGATTACGCCCATACGATATTGGTGTACAAGAACTTGATATCATAGATTGTGTTTCTGTTTTCGAACTCTTTTCTTGAGCAACTTTTATTGCTTTTCTAACATACCAATGAGGTCCTCGTTCTCCAAAGGATTCAATGTTAATTCCATTCAGCGACAAATAGTTTCTCAATAAGGAACGCTGTTTTCCCTGCGGTATTTCGCCAGTAGAAAGGTCAATCATATAGGGATACTTATTAAGCGGGCCATTTTTATATAGGGCATATTCTTTCCCCTCAATGGTGATGACTGTATCTGCGTCTTTATATCTTTCTATCATTTTATTTTACCACTTCATTTCAAAAGGCCTCGCCAAAAGCCAATGAAAACGCCCAATAGAAATCTCAACATAAATTATCCCTCCGATAAATTTTATATATGTACCCTGTCCCTCCTTGACAAAGTCCAAAACTTTCAGATAGCTCTTTTAAATCAATTTTAGCCTATCGCGGAAGAAATTGCAATAGCGTTTTCGGGAAAAGTCTGCAAAAACAGACTTTCCATCTTTTTCATTGTCATATCCCGGACTTGTTGATTCTTTCGTGTTATATTTTTGATTCTTGCGGCTTAAGGAAATAGCCACCTATTTTTATATCATTTTGTAGACAAGTTGAGAATTTTATTTTCTCTTAACTAAATGCTAGTTTCTGGAAAATTTTCCCACAGAAAAACAGGGGGGTGCAAAAATAGCTTTTACAACGTATTTTGGACAGGTTGCAGTTTGAGTGCAAGCGTAATTTCAGCGAAAAAGGAGAAAACCGACCATTTTCTGGTGCATTGACCAGACATGTTGAAATTTTACTGAACCGCAAATCTTAAAAGTGGATTTGCCTGCCATTAAGATAAGGCGGCACATTTTTTTGAAAAATCCCGCGATTTTGGCTCTAAAACCGGCCTTTTCAAAAATAGCGCCACGAAGAAGGGCGGGAGTTCAACCCCCAGCCCCTCTTTTTTTACGCCGCCACGCGATAGGTGAAGCCAACGAAGCCCTTCACTTTCAGTTTGCGCTTGTCTCGCCGTCCCTCCCGGATGGGTACAGTGTATCGGCTGATTTCTTGAAGTAGCTTCTCACTGTCGGCGCTGTTCGTCCTGAAATACTCCCGACAAAGGGCTACCGCCATCTTGAAGTTGACGCGGTAGGCATAAACGCCCTCCGGCGGTTGTTTGACAACTGCTTCCCGCACAATTCTGCTTGTGAAGTTGAACATTGTCAGCGCCGCCCATATCTCCTGCTCTGCGAAAGCGTCCCGTTTGCCGTGGAGATTCACCAGGCCCAACGTGTATTTCAGGTCACGAAAGCTGGTTTCAATTCCCCAGCGCAGATGATACAGTTCCCGGATGTCCTCTAATGTGAATGTGCGCGGAAGAGACGTGGCGATTGTCTCAAACTCTCCCGTTTCAAGCTGGAACCGGACAATGCGGATTTTCATTTGATAAGGACTCGGAAAGTCCCAACGCCCCCGGCGCGTCTTTGCGCCCGGTTTGCTTTTTTTCGGGACTTGCAGAAAGATGTAACGCTTCTCTTTATCCTCCTTCGTCTGGGTTGTCGTGATGGTAAAACCGATCTCACAATCCAACTCAAACATGGGCAAACGAGCCACTTCCCGCATGGCGGAGTGGTTCTGTTTAATGCGGATTAAAAAGTCCGTGTTGGGCTTTTCAAGCAGGTGAGCCATCACGTTGTAGCTCTCATATCCACGGTCTGCGATTATAATTGTTTTTTCGGAAAAATGATTCCTCTTTATCATCTCAATCAACGCACCGATTTCATCCTTTTGGGGCTCTGGCTGGATGAGCGCGTCGTAAAATATCTTGTTGCACAAATCATAAAGCGGGTTTAGGTGTAGTTGATTGTAGCCGTTTGGTGCGCTTTCGTTTTGAACGAATGAGGGAGCTTTAGGGTTGCGCGGGATGTTGACGGAAGTTCCATCTACTGCCAACAGGCGATAACCACGAAAGTTCCCGCTATCCTCGCAAGAAGCGTTGAATCTCTGGAACACGTCCCGGAATGTCTCCGGGCTGATTTGTGCGCGGCGCTGTGAAATGGCGGCGGGGGTTACGTCAATGTCTGCCCGATGAAGTTCCTTTGCCAAAGAGCCGCCCTCCGCTCCGATTAGCAGACAGATTACGCCAGCCCTCGACAATTTGCGATTGCGGGACGGCTGGCCTGCTCTCATCTTTTCAGCCGCTTTCCTGATTGCATAGTTGAGCGTCTGATTTATAAAATTGATATTCAAATTTGTTTCCTCCGTTGGCTGTACTAGCCGCCGGACGAAAAAAGAACGACAAACGCACGCTCCAAAACATGGGGCATGTCTTTGACGTTCTCGTTCGCTACTAACTATCTAAAAATGTGTTTATGTGAGGCTATTCAAACATGTAAGCTATAAAAATCAATCAAAAATGGAAAACAAATTCAAAATATCAAACAAAATCAAATTCTGTAAACTTAATAAAATGTGGTTATTGTGGTTTATTCAAAAATTTCCATGCGACCGTCCGTCACGACGACTGCGTATAGGGTAGCATATACCGCGCATACGTTCAATATTTTTCGGGGTTAGTTTACACTTCGTTTACAATCCCGCTTTAACTTAACGATTTGCCCGGATTTCTGTATGACTGTTAAGGGGACAAATGCCCCGCATTTGCCCCTTTAAGCCCTTAGCTTAATGACATTGGAGGGGGGGCGGGGCATTTTTTGATTCATGCTGCGCTCCTTTCGTCATGCAGATTCCTTCAGCACAAGCCGGCTGACGGTATCCTGTTCAAAGAAGAAAATCAGGTCGGCTCCCTGGCCCTGATACCACAGGCAGTCCCCTTCCAGGCCGGGGTAGGGTCCATCCTTAATCTCCGGGTAGGCGGCGCGCACCTTGGCCCGGCTGTCCCCCACCTTGATCCCCCGGGTGGTGGGCAGGCGGCGGGTGGTGTCCAGGTAAATGCAGAACCGGTTGTTCCAGCCGCCGCGGCGGTACTGGGACGTGTAGCGGTCGCCGTATTCGGTCCAGGTGTCGCCGTGCTCCTCGGAGCCCTGGGCGGTGAACACCCCGTCGTAATTGCCGGGGCCGTAGGCGGTGGGGAAATCGGGGTTTTGCAGATCCCACAGGGCCGCGTCGTAGTCCACCAGCCCGTGGGCGGCGGCACGGGTCTGCTTTTCGATGTCCTCCACCCCCTCCGCCGGGAGGGCGCAGGCGAGGCGCTGGAAGGTGCGGAAGGAGGACACCTCAAAAAAGAGAAGCTGCTCGGGCATGGCCTTGCCGTCCTGACGGCGGTAGTATGACAGACTATACGCTCCCATCCAGTAGGGCTCCTCCACGCAGAAGAACCGGGGCTCCAGGGCGGAAATCACGCCGTCGGGGTCGTATCCCTCCAGCCAGATCGCGGCCAAATCCAGCGCCTGCCGGGGGGCAGGGACCTGGGTAAAAATGTCCGCCAGCTTGGGCCGGGCGGTGAGGTAACCCGCGTCGTAGAGGGCTTCCACGGCGTACCAGTTGTAGGGGGACAGCCCGGCCAGCAGCCCCGGCTCCGGGGCGCCCTCCAGGAGGTAGTCGAAGAAGGTGGTGAGGAAGGTCAGCTCCTCCCCCTCCCGGAGGAACAGCAGGTGGGTTTGGCCGCCCATATACCTGTAATCGGAGCCGCCAGGGTTGCCGAAGTCCAGGTCCCAGGCGGAGAGGGTCAGGTTTTCCCTGTTCTTCCACTCGCTGCACAGGGAGAGCTGGGAGAAGTCGTTCCACTCCGCCTTCTCCTCCAGCCTTTGAATGGGCGTCCCGGCGGTGGGCACCCCCTCCCAGTCGGCTTGGGCGATGTAATCCCGGGCCGCGTCCCGCACAGCGGCGGGGACGGGGTCCACGTTCCGGGCGGTGGTGAGGGGGACCGTCCCCTGGTACTCCCACTGGGGCACGCCCTGCCACGCGGCGCTCATGTTGTTCCACCCCTCAGTACGGCGGTAGACCTCCACCGCCCCGGGAAGGGGGAGGTATTTGCAGTCGTACTTCTCCTCGTCCCACGCCGAAAGCCGCTGGGGCATGGCCGGGGCGGACATGGGGCTGGCGGGAATCTGATCCACCACCTCCAGAGTGTTGCCGTTGAAGCGGAAGTGCATAGGGGCGCCGCCGCTCTCCCAGCCCTGCCAGGTGACGGTGTTGGCACAGACCAGATGCAGGCCGTCCGCCTCCTCCCAGGTGGAATACACCCCGGCGTCGCCGCCGATGTCGTAAAAGTCCACCGGATTTCCCCCCTGGTCGAAGGTTCCCAGGAGCAGGTTGTAAAACCCTCCCGTGTGGCCGCTGGCGGCCCAGCCCACCATGAGCAGGTTCAGGTCTTCCCCTGTCACGTTAAGCAGCGGTTCGCCCAAAGGGTCCTCCGGCAGGTAGTCGTCCCGCTGAGCCACCAGCTTGGGGGTTACCTCCTCCCAGTAGAGCATCCACCGGGCGCTCTCGTCGGCGGGCTCCACGGCGGAGGAATCGGGGGCGGAGATGTCAGGGGCATTGGACTGTGGCGGTTCCATTGTGTGGCAGGACACCAGATTGCCGCAGAAGATGCACACGCAGGCCATTAGAATCAGGAGCGGGAGCGGAGGCCGCTTTTTGGGGCCGGAGAAGATATTTTTCAGGCGCAGCTCCACCTCCCTGGCCGAACCGGACAGCGGGGTGGAAAAGGGGGTGCGGGGCATTTGTTCTTTCATGTGAAGCTCCTTTCCATTATGAGAGGCTGTCCGTCAAGAGATCGGCCTGACCCAGGCGGTAAGCGCCATCCTCATAGACCAGGGGGAAGCAGGCCCGGGCCATGTAGCCCAGGGTGTCGCTGGTGAAGTCGATATCCAGCTCACAGAGGATGTGCCCTTCCGTGAGGCGGAAACGGACCACGTTTCCCGCCTCCATCCGCCCGGTCAGGCGGCCGCCCAGCTCGGTGACGTCCACCTCCAGGCTGCGGGGGCCGCTTTGCAGCTCCACCCGGTCCCTCTCCGGACTGAGGGCAATCTCCAGGGGGATTTCCGAGTAGTCGAGGAGAGCGTAGGTCATGGTGTCCAGGTCGAAGATGTACAGGCTTTCCGTGTAGGCCCCGGTGCCCCAGCCGTCGGTCAGGGCCAGCGCCGCCTCAAGCTGGCCGTCATCATCCAGGTCGTCCACCAGCAGGGGGGGATTGCTGCCGAAGTGGAGGCTGCCTCCCCAGTACAGGGGGAAGTAGGCTGTCCGCTCCCCCCAGCGCAGAACGATGCCGTCCTCCCACAGATTAGGCGCACTCTCCAGGTTCAGGTTGATGTCCCGGTAGGTCCCGGGAGGCATTCCGCCGAAGATAAAGTAGACCGTCACGTCAGATTCCTTGTCGTAGGCCACGGGCAAAAGGAGGTCCTCCCAGAAGTCCCCCCGGTAGGGGCCGGGGTAGAGATCCACCGCCTCCCGGGGCAGCTCCGCCGCCGGGAGGTTCTGAATGAGGGTGGTTTCCTCCTCGGTGAGAAATTCATAGGGCCTGTCCAACGTGGTTTCGTTGTATTGCAGAAGCTCTGTGTCCAGCTCCACCGGGGTCCACGCCTCGGGCGTCTGTTCCGGGACAGAGACATCCGGGGGTGCGGGAACGTCCGCCTCCGCCACTTGGCAGGACACCAGATTGCCGCAGAAGACGCACGCGCAGGCCATTAGAATCAGGAGCGGGAGCGGAGGGCGCTTTTTTGGGCCGGAGAAGATATTTTTCAGGCGCAGCTCCACCTCCCTGGCCGAACCGGACAGCGGGGTGGAAAAGGGGGTGCGGGGCACGTTTTCTTTCATGGCGGTCTCCTTTCAGGAAATGACCCGTTCGATGGTTTCCAGGTCAAAGCTGTGCCAGACCACATCCACCTTGGTGTCCTGCTCCTGGTAGAGGATGTTAAAGTCGGCCTCGCTGACCGGCGCGCCGGCATAATACCAGACCAGGTGCTCCCAGTCGCCATTGACCCGCTCCTGTTTTAGGAGAATCTCGGTCACCCACTGGTCGGGACCGCTGCCCCGCTGGTTGGGGATGAAGCGGGCAAAGCCTGCGCCGAACTCTGCCGCGCTGGAGGAAAATTGGAACACGCCGTCCTGCTTCAGCTTTTGAAAGGAGCGGGGAAAGCGGGTGTAGCTGTACACCTGTCCCCCCTCCTGCCAGCGCAGGACCAGAAAGGCCAGCGCCGGGTCCCCCTCCTCGGTGATCAGCCAGACCACCGCCTCTTCGGTCCCGTCCTGATCCAGGTCCAGGTAGGCGAAGCGGGCGGGCCTGGCGGTGAAATCAGGGGTGGAGGTCACCGTCTCGGTAACCCGGCCGATGTCCAGAACCAGGCCGGTTTCCGCGTCGGTAAACGTCCGCTCTCCCAGCAGGGTAAAGCGCAGATCGGCTGCGGACTGGGAGCTGACGGGTGCGGGGGAGTAGCCGTTTTTGGGCTTTTCTCCGGCAAAATACCACTGGTTCCACAGAGGAGGGTCCAGCTGATCGGTCTCCTCGGCGGGGACCAGGGGGGTGGATAGGCCGTACTGGTCGTAGATTGTGACGGCCCGGTCCTCCCAGATATACAGCTGATCCGCCCCGCTGACCCCGTCCCGCAGGCTGTCGTCCGCATCGTCTTCCCGTCCGGTGAGGTAGAACACAGGCTGGCCGTCCGCCCGGATGCGGAATCCCTCCAGCGTCAGGTTGTGGAGGGCCAGCGGAAAACCAAGCTCCTGGGAGCTCAGGTCCAGCCGGGCCTGAACCAGGCCGTCAACCTGCTCCAGCAGCCCCTTTTCGTTCAGGCCCGCCAGGGCCAGCGCGTCCTGGGTGGACACCACAGTCCCCTCCTTTAAGTCGTAGACCAGGGAGAAGACGTGGCCGGTGTTCAGGTCGGTTTTGAAATAATCCTCAAAAAACAGCAGATTTAAGTGGCGATCGGTGGTGGAGGGGTAAAACAGGCACTTGTTGTCGCCCGCGATGCTGTGTTGAGCGAAGGCGTACTCCTCACGCAGGGTGTTGAGGGCGGCGTTGATGGAGTCCACAGCCTCGTTTTCCGTCCCGGCGGGGAGGGCCAGAGCGGGAATCTCAACCAAGTTGTCGTAGCGGTCGTAATATTGGGTCTCCATGACAATTACGGGGGCTTCAGGCGGCTTGGTGACATGGCAAGACACCAGATTGCCGCAGAAAAGGCACAAAGCGGCGATCAAAATAATCAGCGGAAGGGGAGGCCGCTTTTTGGGGCCGGAGAGGATGTTGCGGATGCGCAGCTCCGTCTCCCGGCATGAGTCGGACAGCCGGGTGGAGAAGGGGGTGCGGGGAATATTATGTTTCATGGTTGGTTCCGTCCTTTTCGCTGTTTTGCAGCCGTGCCACGGCGGTGAGAATGGTCTGACCGTAGGCGGCGTAGTCCTGGGGAGACAGGCGGCGCAGGGCCTCCTCGTCGCAGGCCAGTTCGGTGTCCCGCTCCACCAGGCGCACCATGTACCACATGAGGGGATTGAACCAGTAAAGGGCGTTGACCCACATGACCAAGACCTTCAGCGGGATATCACCCCGGCGGTAATGAACGAGCTCGTGAAGCAGGGAAAGGCCCAGCTCCTCTCCGGTGATTTTCCCCTGGGGCAGAAGGATGGCGGGGCGGAGCGCGCCGGAGAGCATGGGGACCTTAAGCCCTTGGCACACCAGCAGGCGGGGACGGTGGTGAAGGTGGAGCTGGTCGCCTAAATGGTTGAAGGCGCTTACTGCGTCCCAGTCGTCCACAGGGGAGGACCACCGGCGCAGATAAGATAGAAAACGCAGGTGGGCCGCGCCGCTCCAGGCCAGAGTGGCAGCGGCGCCTGTCAGCCACAGGGCTGTGAGCATGAGGGGGAGGTCAACAGACTGTGTCCGCTCCGGCTGGCTGGGTGCGGAGCCGGCGGGGGCAGGTGGAGTGACGCTGCTGTCCGAGGTGTCGGGCTGGAGCGGACCGCCCTGGGAGCCAGCCGGGGGCGGGGAATCGGGCTCATCCGTGGGAGCGGGGAGCGGGGCGGGCTGGACGGCGGGGGGATTTGGGAGTGCCATGTGAATGGGAGCCCGGGCCTCCCCCTGAAAAATCAGCGGAAAGGGGACGGCCAGCCGCAGGCACAGCAGAAGCCAGCCCCAGCACCGCCACTTGGCGCCGTAACGGCCTCGAGTGGATCGGCCCATCCAGGCCAGCACAAGCACGGCGGCGGAGCCGCCCAGGGTGAGGGCTCCCAGGGTGAGGAGTATTTGATCCATCAGCCATGCCCTCCGTTCAGCTGGTCCAGCAGAGCCCGCAGCTCCTCCAGCTCGCCCCGGCGCATCCCCTCCCGGGCCAGGGCGGCCACAAAGTTCCGGGGAGAGCCGTAGAGCCGGTCCAGTACAGCCCGGCTGTCAAAAGACTGATATTCCTCCTGGCCCACCAAGGGGGTGTAGAGGTTGCTCCGGCCCTCCCGGCGGACGGCCACAAAGCCCTTATCCGCCAAGCGGGAGAGATAGGTGTTGATGGTGTTGGAGGCCCAGCCGAAGGGGGAGAGCCTGTCCTCTAACACAGCCCTGGGGGTGTTGGAACCGGTGGCCCAAAGGGCCTTCATGACCTCCAGCTCGGTGTCGGGAAGCCGCTTCATAGAATCACATCCACTTCAATTGTAGTTAATTGTAATACTACACTTGTCGTAATTTGCCGTCAAGTTACAAATGGTTACAATATGGGGACATTTCCGAAGACCTGTACAATTTCTTTTGTCTTCTTAAAAAATACTTCACGGAATTTTCATAGACTTTTTAAATGGACCATGGTAGAATATCGGGGAGGAAAACATTGGCTGTCTCTGTTTGAGCGACTGTTCCCCGGGGAATCATCAACTTGGGGGGCAAAACAGAACGGCTGTACGCGCCCGCGGCGCATGGAGGTTCGATTGAAAAAAGAGGTTTTAGGAATCAGCTTTGACGACCTGACCCGGGAGGAGGCCGCCCAGGCGGGAGCGGCCCTGCTGGAGGAGGACAGGTTCCACTACGTGGTGACGCCCAATCCGGAATTCATCCTGGCGGCGGAGAGAGACGGGGAGTTTCGCCGGGTGCTTAACGAGGCCGATCTGGTGCTGGCTGACGGCATCGGGGTGGTATACTCTGCGAAAATACAGGGTACGCCCCTGAAAGGGCGGGTGCCCGGGATTGAGTTCGCGGCGGATATGCTCGCCTGCCTCAACGAGCGGGGTGGGCGGCTCTATCTGCTGGGGGCCAAGCCCGGTGTGGCCGAGGAGGCCGGCCGGCGCCTTGTGGAGCGCTACCCCGGCATCATCTTGTGCGGCACCCAGGACGGCTACTTCAGAGATGAGGAGGCGGTGCTGCTGAAGGTGGCCGCCGCTCGGCCCGACCTGCTGTTTGTCTGCCTAGGGGCCCCGAAACAGGAGAAGTGGATGGCCCGGTGGGGTAAGCACACCGGGGCCCGGATGGCCATCGGCCTGGGGGGTGTGCTGGATGTGTTCGCAGGGAAGGTGGAGCGGGCCCCGGAGACGTGGCAGAAACTGGGACTGGAGTGGGCCTACCGGCTGAAAAAGGAGCCGCAGCGGGCCGGACGGATGGTCAGACTTCCCCTGGTGCTGGTGAAGGCGGCGGGGAAACGGATGAAACGCAGAGGGAGGTCCGCCGGAGGGGCGGCCCTGTAAATAAAGGAGGACAAAACCGATGGTATATATTTTGCTGGCCCCCGGCTTTGAGGAAGCGGAGGCCCTGGTGCCCGCCGACATGCTGCGCCGGGCGGAAATTGAGACGGCTCTGGTGTCCATTGCCGGGGAGACAGTGGCGGGCAGCCACGGCATTGGCGTTAAGGCGGACATGCTGCTGGACCAGGTGGACCTGGCCGGGGCGGACATGATTGTTCTGCCTGGAGGAGGCGCGGGCTATCAAAATTTGGGTGAGGAGCCCAGGGTGGAGCGGCTGGTTCGGGAGGCCGCTGGCCGTGGAATATGGGTAGCGGCCATCTGCGCGGCGCCCACGCTTCTGGGCCGCTGGGGCCTGCTGGCGGGGAAGGCCGCCGTGTGCTACCCGGGCATGGAGGAGGGGCTGAACGGCGCCCAGCCCCAGATGGCCCGGGGCGTGGTGGTGGATGGAAAGGTGATCACCGGCCGGGCAGCCGGTTCCGCCTTTGACTTTGGACTGACCCTGGTGGAGGTGCTGGTGGACCACGCGACCTCGGAGAAAGTGCGCGCCTCTATCTATTACTGAGCTTGTCCCGCCCGGGAAAGGGGAGAGGGCGGGAGATAACTCCCCCGCCTCTTCGCTGTGTAGGGCTCCGTGCGCTCAGCAGCCGCAGTCGTTGTCGCAGCCACAGTCGTTGCAGCCGCAGTTGTTGCAGCCACAGTTATTGCAGCCGCAGTTGTTGCCGCAGCCGTTGCCGCCCCAGCCGAACAGAATGATGATCAGAATGATGATCCACAGCGCGCTGCTGCCGCCCCAACCGTTGTTCCCACAGAACATGATACTTCACCTCTCTTAAAATCGCGCCGGGACGCTGTCCCCGCGTTCTGTACCATTCTATGGCCCGCCCTTGTCCCTGGTGACAGAGGCCGGAAAAAATGTTAGGAGCTGACCCTATGCCCCAGGATAGTTATTATAACTCCAGAGACCGGCGCGGTGAGCGGGACCCCTACGCCTCCCGCGGCCGGGAACGGGAGTATGACCCACCGCACCGCCCCCAGAGGAGAAAACGCCGCTCCGCCGTTCGCACTGCGGCCCTGGTAGTGCTGTATGTGGCGGCGGTCATTGGCGTGTCTATCCTGCTGGCCTGCGTGGGCTGGACCGCCGCCGGCGACGTGCTGGCCCTGAACAAGGAGGAGAAGTCCATCACCTTTACAGTGGCGGTGGATGAGGACTTTGACAGCGTGGTAGACAGGCTGGAGAAGGAGGGGATGATTGAGTATAAGTTCCTCTTTAAGCTCTTTGCCGCCATTACAAACAAGAAGGACGTAATCGCCGCCGGAAGCTACACCCTGAACACCGATATGGACTACCGTGCCCTGCTTGCGGGTATGAGCGCCAACGCCGCCAACCGCTCGGAGGTGAAGGTGACCATACCGGAGGGGTACAACATCGATCAGATTTTCGCTCTGCTGGAGGAGAAGGGGGTGTCTACCGTGGACAAGCTGCGGGACGCCGCCGCTAATCACGACTACGCGTTCTCCTTCCTCAAGGACATCCCTCTGGGGGAATACCGGCGGCTGGAGGGCTACCTGATGCCTGCCACCTACGACTTTTACACCAACCACGACCCTGTGTATGCCATCAACAAGCTGCTGGTGCACTTTGACAGCCAGGTGAAGAACGACTTTAGGGAGAAGGTCGCCGCCACCGAATACTCTCTGCGGGATATTATCACCATTGCGTCCCTCATAGAGCGCGAGACAACTGGAGAGGACCGCACCGATATCGCCGCTGTCATCTACAACCGGCTGAACAACCCTGACGCCGGAACCCAGGGCTATCTGCAAATTGACGCCACCCTGGTGTATATCAACGGCGGCAAGGAGCCTACCGAGGCGGACAAGGCCATTGACTCCCCTTACAACACTTATCTGTATAAGGGCCTGCCCCCCACACCCATTGCCAACCCAGGCATGGAGTCGATTATCGCGGCGATGAATCCTTCGGACAGCAAGGACTTCTATTATGCCCTGGGGGATGATGATACCCACCACTTCTTCCGCACCTACGATCAGCTGCAGAAGTTTATCAGCAGTCAGGATCGATATAAGGGCAATTAAAACACCAAGGGTCCGCCGGAAAATCCGGCGGACCCTTGGCTGAGGAGAGATACCATGAGAAAAATGGAACTGCTTGCCCCGGCGGGGGATATGGAGCGGCTGCGGATGGCGGTGGCCTATGGGGCGGATGCGGTATATCTGGCGGGGAATGACTTTGGGATGCGCTCCTTCGCCGGCAACTTCTCCCCGGAGGAGCTGAAAACCGCTGTGGAGCTGTGCCGGGCCCGCCAGGTGCGGGTGCATGTCACCTGCAACACGATGCCTCGGAACAGAGAGATTGCCTGTCTGCCGGAGTGGCTGGAGCAGCTCGAGGCGCTGGGGGTGGACGCCGTTATCCTGGCCGACGTAGGGGTGCTGGCCCTGGCAAAGCGGTATGCCCCCCATGTGCAGTGCCACATCTCCACCCAGGCCAGCATTGTCAACTACCAGTCTGCCCGGGCCTGGCACGAGCTGGGAGCCAGCCGGGTGATTCTGGCCAGGGAGCTGTCGTTAGAGGAGATCCGGGAGATCCGGGCCAAGACGTCAAAGGAGCTGGAGATAGAGGTCTTTGCCCACGGAGCCATGTGTGTGAGCTACTCGGGGCGGTGCCTGCTGTCCAACTACATGACCGGCAGGGACTCCAACCGGGGCTCCTGCGCCCAGCCCTGCCGCTACCAGTACGCCCTGGTGGAGGAAAAAAGGCCGGGGGAGTACTTCCCTGTTTACGAGGAGGACGGGGAGACATACATTATGAACTCCCGGGATATGTGCATGATCGACCATGTGGCCGAGCTGATGGAGACCGGAGTGGACTGCGTCAAACTGGAGGGGCGGGCCAAGTCGGCCTACTACACCGCCATTATCACCGGGGCCTACCGCCACGCCATCGACGCGGCGGCGGCAGGGGTCCCCCTGGACCCGGTGTGGCGGGACGAGGTGGAGCACATCAGCCACCGCCACTACTCTACCGGGTTTTTCTTCGGCCAGCCGGGGCAGTTTACCGAAAACGCCCGGTATGTCCGAGACTGGCAGATTGTGGCAACTGTACAGTCCTGCGACGGGGAAGGAAACGCCGTTTTGACGCTGAATAACAAGTTCGCTGTGGGGGATGAGCTGGAACTGGTTGGCCCGGACGTCCGCCCCCGGGCACTGACGGTAGAGGCCCTCTGGGATAGAGACGGCGGCGCCCTGGAGGAGGTCCGCCACCCTCAAATGGTTTTCTGCATGAAGCTGCCCCGACAGGTTCCGCCCCTGTCGCTGCTGCGGCGGAAAGCGGATCTGTCGCCATAACATGAGCAAGCGCGCCCCATATGGGGCGCGCTGACTTTTTTAATACCGCCGAACCACGGCCACCACCTTGCCAATAATCTGGGCGTAAGTGCCGTCGATGGGTTCGTAATCAGGGTTTTCAGGGAGGAGCCAGATGTGCCCATCCTTCCGCTGGTAGGTCTTCACGGTGGCCTCGTCCTCGAAGAGGGCCACCACGATCTCGCCGCTGCGGACCTCCTGCTGGCGGTGGACCACCACCAGGTCGCCGGGAAGAATGCCGGCGTTCAGCATAGATTCACCGCGCACCCGCAGAGCGAAGTGCTCGCCGGACAGACCCTGGGTGTCAAAGGTGAGATAGTCCTCAATGCACTCCTGCGCCAGGATGGGGGAGCCGGCGGCTACGCTGCCTACTACGGGCACCTGGTTGGTTTGGGGATTGGCCTCCTCGGCGGCGGGGGGCGGAGCCACGGATACGCCGGGCAGGGAGATAGCCCGGGTTTTACCCTCCGCCTTGACAATGACGCCGGCCTCTTCCAGGCCCTTCATATGGAAGTGGACGGTGGAAGGGGATTTGAGCCCTACCTCGGCGCCAATTTCCCGGACAGAGGGGGGGTAGCCATGTTCGTTGGTGAAGGAGAGAATAAAATTGTAGATTTCCTGTTGTCTCCGGGAGAGTTTTGCCATGACAGAGACTCCTTTCGGGGGGCGGACAGCCCAAAATGCGGCCATATTACAGGGGGATATTGAGATTATAACATACAATGGCGAGCATGTCAAACGAATGTTTCATAAATGTTTCAAAATCAGGATGGCTGAGGGCCGCTCTAATTTTTCGGGGACTGTCACTCTAAAAGGGTGGTCCAGGTTTGGGCGTGATAGGCGTCGAAGCACATTTTGACCTGGTCTTCGGAGGTCCTGTCGACAGACAGCTCAGGCAGCTCGTCCAGAGCAAACCAGCCGCTGGAGAGAGTCTCCAGATTGGGCTGGAAGGTTCCGCCGATCAGGCTGCACAGCACGAAGACCTTGCAGATGCCGTAGGCGGAAGGGGGAGAGTTGTGACGATTTCGGTCCTGAAGGGCGATGACCAGGTCGGCGGTGACGTCAAGCCCCGCCTCCTCCCGGACCTCCTTTACGGTATTCTCCCGAAGAGAGATATCTACATCTGCCCAGCCCCCGGGGAGGGACCAGCGACCGTCACTCTCCTGGACAAGGAGAATCTTTTCCCCCTGGAAGACAGCGGCACGGGTGTCCAGCTTAGGGGTCTGATAGCCGGTCTCGCCGCAGAAGAGATCTTTGACGCGGTCAAAGGACAAGTCGGTGTGCCGGGCCGCAATGTCGGCGGCGATGTCACGAATGCGGGCGTAGCGCTCCAGGTCATATTTGTCGTGGCCGTACTCCAGCCCGGCCTGGGCCAAAGCCTGAAGCTCTATCGCCCACTTCAGCCACTGAGGTCTGTTTTTCATGAGGATTCCTCCTTTTAAAGCGGCGGCATGTCGGGCTGGTCCGACGCGTCGGCGGCGGCGAGGAGACGGGTGTCGTAGAAGCCGGCCCGGGCGGTGGCACGGTATGGCAGCAGCCACAGGGACACGGGGATGGTGACCAGGGTGCTGAGGATGACCACCGGTGGGGAGTAGATGATGTTAAAGGCCTGGCTGAGCAGGGCCTGGTCTAGGATAAGCTGGGGGAAGGACAGACCGGCCCGGTCCAGGAAAAGGAGTATTACGACAAAGGTGAGAACAAAGTTGACCAGCTCCCAGCCGAGGAAGGAGAGCTCCAATTTGAACAGATCCCATTTCCATCCCCGCATGAGAGCGGCGCTGCGAAAAATAGGGGCGGCGGGGCCGTCATCCGGCCGGTCGGCCAGCAGGTAGGGGGCCAGGGCATACCGCAGTTGAAGGAGAATGACGGTGGCGGCCAGTCCAACGATAAAAAGCAGCAGGCTGAATACGCCCAGGACAGGCCCAGCCCCGGACAGGAGCAGGATGAGCACCGGCATGGACAGCAGAAAGGCTACCACAAAGTACCAGCCCATGACCCGGACATAGATGCCCAGCTGCATGAGGATAACCCGCCCCGCCACGGAGAAGCCCTGCGTCAGGGAGTTGACGTCGGGATCCAGGTGCCGGTAGGTCCACAGCGCCCAGAGGCACAGGCCGAAACGGACCACGGTGGTGTACAGGGTGAGCAGCAGCTGAAAAAAAAGCAGTGAGGTCTGGGTGTGGGGGATAGGGAGGAAGCTGATAAGCCAGGATACCCCGGTGGTCATGGCGATGTAGGCCAGAGCCACCACCCAGAATTTGGGATCGGTGAGCGCTATGCGCTCCCTGGCCTGGCGTTTAAGTTCTATGCGGTCGAATTCCATGTGATATTCTCCAATCTGAAAGGTAAGCTCATTATATGCCAAAAGCGGAGCGGGGGCAAGTCCCCGCTCCGCGAAAGATGAAAAGATTACTTCCAGCTGTCCATAAGCTGCTTGAGCTGGCTGGAAAGCTTGTTGAGATCCTTGTTGGACCGGCCGCGGCTGCGGTTGACCAGATCGGCCAGGTCTTGGGCAGCGGTTTGAAGCTGCAGGAAAGCGGAGGAGGGGATGGCCGCGGAGCCGATGGCGCGTTTGGGCTCCAGCTTGATGCCCTGGGCCAGCATGCAGTTGGTGGACAGGTCGTAGACTTCCTCATACAGCGGAGCGTGGGCGGGGATGCCCCGCTGGTTCAGGTCGTGGGCGAACAGCTCGGTGACCGCGCTGTCCCCGTGAACCACAAAGACCTGCTGGGGACGGGGGGAGAAGTAGTCGATCCAAGACAGGAGATGGTCCCGGTCGGCGTGGGAGCTCAGGCCTTTGAAATTGACAATCTTGGCCTGAACGGCGATGTCCTCTCCGAACAGCCTCACGGATTTTGCTCCGTCCAGAAGCTGACGGCCCAGGGTGCCCTCCCCCTGATAGCCTACAAAGACCACGGCGCAGTTGGATCTCCACAGGTTATGCTTTAAGTGATGGCGGATGCGGCCGGCGTCGCACATGCCGGAGGCGGAGATAATGATTTTTGGGGTCTTGTCATCGTTGAGGGCCCGGGATTCCTCTGTGGACTGGGTGAGGGTGAGGCCCGGGAAGGTGAACAGGTTTTCCCCCCCCTGGAGGACGGCGATGGCGTCGTCGTCCAGGTAGCCCTTCAGGTTGCCGGAGTAGATTTTAGTGGCCTCAGAGGCCAAAGGGGAGTCCACATACACCTTGAAGCTGGGCAGGGAGGTGACCAGGCCGTCCCGCTTGATCTCCCGCAGGTAGTACAGCAGCTCCTGAGTCCGCCCCACGGCAAAAGAGGGGATTATAATATTGCCCCCCTTGGAGAATACATCGTCGATGAGGTTGGCCAGGGCTCCGGCGTAGCTCTCCGGAGGCTCGTGATTGCGGTCGCCGTAAGTGGACTCCATAACCACGTAGTTGGCGTCGCTCACAAAGGAGGGATCCCGGATAATAGGCTGATCCACATTGCCCAGGTCGCCGGAGAAGACAATTTTTTTGGTGACACCGTTCTCCGTGGCCCAGATTTCCACGCAGGAGGAGCCCAGCAGATGACCCGCGTCGTTGAAGCGGACCTGAACCCCATCGCACAGGTCGAACAGCCAGCCGTACTCCACCGACTCCAGCATTTTGATGGCCGCCTCAGCGTCCATAAGGGTGTAGAGCGGTTCCACCGGGGGCCGGCCGGCCCGCTTGCCCTTTTGATTGTGCCACTGGGCGTCCCCCTCCTGGATATGGGCGGAGTCCCGGAGCATGACGGACAACAGCTGGACCGTCAGGCTGGTGGCGAGGATGCGGCCGTTGAAGCCCTGCTTCACCAGCAGGGGCAGACGGCCGGAGTGATCGATGTGGGCGTGGGTGACTAAGACATAGTCAATGTAGTTGGGGGCGAAGTCCAGGCAGTTGCCGTCATGCTCGTCCCGGCCCTGCTGAAGGCCGCAGTCGATGAGTATCTTTTTTCCGTTGACCTCCAGACAGTGGCAGCTGCCGGTGACCGCGTGGGCTGCGCCAAAAAATGTCAGTTTCATGGGAGCGCCTCCTTTGTTGATGGGATGGTTGTCTCTATTGTACACGATTTTCCCGGGAAATGCCATACCAATTTGTGAATAATGTGTAAAATTCGGCGGTTAAATCAGGCCAAAATGTTCCAGAGCGGTGAGAATTCCGTCCTCATCCACCGAGCCGGTTACATAGTCGGCCTGGTCCTTTACCCGCTGGCCGGCATTGCCCATGGCGACCCCAATATGGGCATGGCGGAGCATGGGCAGGTCGTTCTCCCCATCGCCAAAGGCCATGGTCTGGGACAGGTCAATGCCAAAATGATGCAGAAGCGCGTCCATCCCTTGGTCCTTTCCGCCGCCGGGGGCGATGACGTCCACAAAGGCGGGGTGCCAGCGCAGGGGGATCAGGCCGGGGAAAAAGCGCTCGCCGGCGGCAAGTTCGTCCTCCTTGGTAAAGAAAGCGACCGCCTGGTAGATGGTGCGGCCCCGGGCCCGGTCCAGGGGCGCGGAGGGGGGAATGGGGAGAGCCAGCTGATCCCGGTACAGATCCATTCGGGCGTCTCGGTTGATGGCGTATGTGTCGTGCTCCTCCACAATGGTACAGGGCAGACCGGTGTCTTCCAGCAGGTCCAGCAGCTGTTCCGCCGCCGCCGGGGAGATGGGGTTGCTGCGCAGCACCTTGTCCCCGGCAAAGCAGTACTGGCCGTTGAGGGTGATAAAGCCGTCGAAGGGAAATGCGTGGGAGACCTGGCCCAGGTCTCCCCGCTGCCGGCCGGTAGCGATGAACAGTTTGACTCCCTTTTCCCGCAGGCGGCCCAGGCCGTCCAGCACGCCGGGGGAGATCCGGTGGGTGTTAAAGCTGACCAGCGTCCCGTCTATATCGAAAAAAATGGCTTTTGTCATAGTTATCCTCCTGTCGAACCGTTTACACTATTCTACCTCTAAAGCGATTTTATTTCCATATGCGATTTGGACGATTTTGGCATAAAGGTCTCCATCATTCCCATAGGATAGAGGGAAAGGGGGAAGCGACATGGCATTTGTGGACGACCGGGCCCGTCCTGAGATGGCCCACCATATTATTTTGGAGGAGCGGGAGCAGCTGTCTGTATCCGGTGTGGAGGAGGTGGAGAGCTTTGATGAGAGCACCATTCTCCTCACCACGGCCCAGGGGGCGCTGGAAATCCAGGGGGAGGGGCTGCACATTGAAAAGCTCTCGCTGGATGGGGGAGATCTGCGGGTGGAGGGCAGGGTAAACGCCCTGCTGTATGAGGCGGACGGCGGCAGCCGGGGCGGGGGATTCCTCTCCCGTCTGCTGGGTGGATGAGCGTTGATGTGACGCAGCAGGGTTTGGCTCTGTGTCAGGCCCTGCTGCTGGGAGGCGCCATGGGGGTGGCCTACGACCTGATGCGCATCCTGCGGGTGCGGATAAGACTTCCGCTATTGGGACCGCTGCTGGACCTGCTATTCTGGCTGACCGCTACGGCGGCGCTGTTTATCTGGTCCCAAAGCGCCTGGGGCGGGCAGATCCGGCTGTACGGAGCGGCCTTCTGTCTGCTGGGTGGGGGACTGTATTTTTGGGCGGTGAGTCCCTGGCTGCTGAAACTGGGCTACCTGGGAGCCGATTTGGTGAGCCTGCTTTTGGGCATTTTGACCTTTCCGCTGGGGCTGTTTATGGCACTTCTGAAAAAAATCAGAAAAATTGTAAAAAACGTCTTCCTTTCCGGGGCGAAATGGTATAGAATAAGGGCGATAACAGAGCAGTTGGACACCGCAGCCCAACGCCGTATCCTGCGTGAGAGGGGAGAGAGGAGCCGTGACCTTCAAACGGGCCGGATTTCTGACAAAAATCGTCGTTTTGGCGCTGCTGATTTACATGGCAATCTCTCTGCTGGACCTGAGGGGGAAAATTCAGGAGGTGGAGGGACAGCGGGCGGACCTGGCCCGGCAGGTGACCGACCAGCGGCTGGAAAACCAAAAGCTGGAAGAGGCCATCGCAAACAGCTCCGACCCTGAGATGCTGGAGCAGGTAGCCCGGGACCGAGGCTATGTGGAGGAGAACGAGACTTTGTTTGTTGACGTGGCCAACTAAACGGCCGCGCCGCCCCGGCGTGTGTGTTGTGAATTTTACAAGGGAGGATTTGGCGCTTTAATGGAGTTAGGTGTAGGGGCCATCGTGGATGGCAAGGTGACAGGTATTACAAAATTTGGGGCCTTCGTGGCCCTGCCGGAGGGGAAGTCTGGGCTGGTCCATATTTCGGAGATCGCCTATTCCTATGTGAATGAGGTGAGCGACCATCTGCAGGAGGGGCAGGAGGTCAAGGTGAAGATCATCGGCATCGACCAGGCCAAGCGGATCAATCTGTCCATCAAGCAGGTGGAACCACCGCCCCAGCGCGCCCCACGTCAGGGTGGAGGACCCCGCCCGGGAGGGAGCGGAGGGCGCCCCCCCCGCCAGAGCGGCGGCGCGCAGCGCCCTATGGGCTTTGTCCACCAGGCCCCCAAGGAACCCACCGACTTTGAGGACCGGCTCAAGCAGTTTATGCAGTCTTCAGACAGCAAGCTGTCTGAGCTGCGCTACATCGAGAAGAAGGGCGGAAACCGCCGGGGCGGCGGCGGACGCCGTTAGGTCTGCGCGCATTTGAGAGGGGCCGTCTGCGGACGGCCCCTTTTTGGTTATGAGGGGAGGATTTTGGTATGGCTTGCGTGATTCGCAGATGGAGGGTCTCGGATCAGGAACGTCTTGCGGAAATGCTCAGCAATCCGAAGGTCCTGGACAACCTGCGGGACGGTCTGCCCTACCCCTACACCCCGGCGGACGGGGAGACGTATATCCGCTCCATGCTGGCGGCGGACGAGGATAAGACCTTCGCCTTTGCCATCACTGTGGACGACCGGGCAATTGGCAGCATCGGGGTGTTCCGCCGCGAGAATATCCACTTCCGGACCGCCGAGCTGGGCTACTATATCGGCGAGCCCTACTGGGGAAAGGGCTATGCCACCAGCGCGGTGAAGCAGGTGTGCCGGTATGTCTTTGACCATACGGATATCCTCCGGATTTTCGCCGAGCCCTTTGCCCGCAATGCGGCCTCCTGCCGGGTGCTGGAAAAGGCGGGTTTTCAGCTTGAGGGGACCCTGCGCAGCAATGCGGTGAAGAACGGGGCGGTACTGGACATGAAGCTGTATGCGCTGGTGAGGGCATAAAAAAGACGCCCTTTCTCAAAAGGGCGCCCATGTGCGGGGAGAGACTCGCACAAAGCATATTGGTCGAGCTGGGACAAGTCTACCATAATTTACCAGACAAGTCAATGGGAACCTTTGTCTGGTTTTGTCGACGGAGGAAAATTTATGCTGATCATCAACGGTACCATCCACACCATGGACGGTCCAGTCATCGAAAATGGCTATGTAGCTGTCACAGGCAGTAAGATTACCCAGGTGGGCCCTATGGGAGACTGTCCCAAACGCTGGGAGGGGGAGACCATCGACGCAGAAGGGGGACACGTCTGCCCCGGCTTTATCGACGCCCACTGCCACTTGGGGATGTTCGGGGATGGCGTGGGGTTTGAGAGCGATGACGGCAACGAGGAGACCGACCCCTGCACCCCCCAGCTTCGAGCCATCGACGCTATTAACCCTCTGGACCGCTGCTTTTCTGAGGCCCGGGCGGCGGGAGTGACCACCGTGCTCACCGGGCCGGGGTCGGCCAACCCCATTTCCGGCCAGTTTGCCGCCATGAAAACCGACGGGCGGTGGGTGGACGCCATGATAGTCAAGGCCCCGGTATCCATGAAGCTGGCCCTGGGGGAGAACCCCAAGCAGGTCTACCACCACCGGGACGAGACCCCGGTGACCCGCATGGCCACCGCCGCCATTATCCGGGAGAACCTGCGCAAGGCGGTGGAGTACGGGGAAAAGCTGGACAAGGCGGACCAGGATGAGGACAGTGATCCCCCCGACTATGACGCCAAGCTGGAGGCCCTGCTGCCGGTGGTCCGGGGGGAGCTGCCCGTCCACATCCACGCCCACCGGGCGGACGACATCGCCACCGGAGTGCGCATCGCCCGGGAGTTCGGGCTCAAGTGCGTCATCGTCCACGGCACGGAGGGCCACCTGATTCCTGAGCTGCTGGCCCGGGAGAACATCCCTGTCATCACCGGCCCCGCTCTGGGAGACCGCTGCAAGCCGGAGCTGGCCAACATGACCCTGGAGAACCCCGCGATCCTCCGCGGGGCGGGGGTGCCCGTGGCCATCTGCACCGACCACCCGGAGGTGCCCATCCAGTACCTGCCTCTGTGCGCCGCCCTGGCCGTGAAGGGCGGACTGGAGGTGGAGCAGGCCCTGGCCGCCATCACCATCAACGCGGCCGAAATTGCGGGACTGGACGACTGCCTTGGCTCCTTAACTCCGGGAAAGGAGGCGGACATGGTCATTACCAGCTGCCACCCCCTGGAGCTGCTGGGAGAGGTGCGGGCCGTCCTCATCGGAGGAAGAAGAATTTAGAAAATATTAACAAAAACCATTGGACTTTTTTGCCCTTTGTGGTATAATAGGGATAACCGGAGGGAAGTTCCCTGCCCGGCCTATACCAGCCCTTTGGGCGAAAGGAGCGAATGAAATGAAATTTGTGTTTACGGACAAAAAGGTGACCCTGCCCGACTCTGTACACAAGTATGCGGAGAAAAAGGTGGGAAAGCTGGACCGTTTCTTTAAGGAGGACGCCACCGCCGCCATCACATTCAGTGTGGAGAAGGAGCGGAACAACAAGGTGGAGATCACCATCCGCTCCAGCGGCACCATCTTCCGGGTGTCTGAGAGCACCTCCGATATGCACGCCTCCATTGATGCCGCGGTGACGACCCTGGAGCGGCAGATCCGCAAGAACAAAACCCGCCTGGAGAAGCGGCTGCGCCAAGGGGCCTTTGAGCGGGCGCTGGACGCGGAGGTATCCACCTTCGCCCCTGAGGAGCCGGAGGAGGGCGAGTACCGCATTGTACGCAGCAAGACTTTCCCCATCAAGCCCATGACCAAGGACGAGGCCATTTTGCAGATGAACCTGGTGGGCCACAACTTCTTTGCTTTCCGGAATGAGGATGCCGGCGGCGCGTTTTCGGTGGTCTACCGCCGCAACGACGGGGACTATGGCCTGATTGAGGACGAGCAGTAAGAAAATACTCAGGGCCGGGCTTTTGCCCGGCCCTTGCTAAAAGGAGGAGATGCCTGTGAGCCGAGAACGCGTGTTGGCCCTGCTGCGGGAGCGGGAGGGAGAGTACCTGTCCGGAGAGGCCATGAGCCGCACCCTGGGCATCAGCCGGGCCGGGGTGTGGAAAGCCATTGAGGGCCTGCGGCAGGAGGGGTACACCATCGCCTCCGCCCCAAACCGGGGCTACCGCCTGGAAAATGCCCCCGACCGGCTGCGGGTGGGAGAACTGTTCGGGCTGCTGTCCGACGCGAAAATCGGCTCCCAGCTGGTATGTCTGGATGTGATCGACTCCACCAACACCGAGTGCAAGCGCCGGGCTATGGATGGGGCTCCCGAGGGCCTGGTGGTCACGGCGGAGGAGCAGACCGGGGGGCGGGGGCGCCGGGGAAGGGGATTTCAGTCCCCCAGGGGAAAGGGGCTGTATCTCTCCGCCCTGTTCCGTCCGGATATGGAACCGGCCCGGGTAAATGACTTCACTGCCTGGGTGGCGGTGGCGGTGTGTGACGGGATTGAGTCCTGCTGCGGCGTCCGCCCACAGATTAAGTGGACCAACGACATTGTGCTGGAGGGCAAAAAGCTGGTGGGAATCCTCACCGAGCTGGGAATTGAGAGTGAGACCAACGTGTTGGACTATATGGTTACCGGAATTGGGGTCAACGTCAACCAGGCCGCGGAGGACTTTTCCGAGGAGATCCGGGACATGGCCACCTCCCTGGCTCGGGTCCTGGGCCGTCCGGTGCGGCGGGCGGAGTTGTGCGCCCATATTGTACGGGCCCTGGATCGGATGTATGCCGCCTACCCTGATGATCGGGCGGAGTATCTGGCAAAGTATCGGGCTGACTGCATCACCACCGGCCATCAGGTACAGCTTATTACCCCCACCGCCCGCCGGCAGGCCTTTGCCCTGGAGATCAACGATGATTTCAACCTGGTGGTGGAGCTGTACAACGGTAAAAAGGAGATCATCTCCGCCGGGGAGGTGTCCGTGCGGGGAATGTACGGATATGTATAAGAAAAGCCGCCCAGCGGGAATGTGAGAAGTGATACATCCCAGAAAAGGATCAGGGAAAAGGGGATAAGGAGAGGGATTAGCCCTCTCCTTATCATTATGTCAACTTGTTTTCAATCCAGGCAAGCAGGTCGTCAAAGACCTCCTGGCGGTTTAATTCATTGAACATCTCGTGTCGGCCGCCGGGATAGAGCTTTACGGTTACATCCCTGCACCCGGCGGAGCGGAACATCCCCTCCACCTTTCGCACCCCGGCTCCCATGGAGCCCACCGGGTCCTGATCGCCGGAGAGGAAATAGACAGGGGTGCTCTTATCCATCCTGGCCAGATTGGATTTGTCCGCGATAAACTGCAGTCCCTCCATCATGTCCCGGAACATGGCTACCGTGGGAACGAAGGTACACAGCGGATCGGCCAGATAGGCGTCTACCGCCGCCTTGTCCCGACTGAGCCAGTCGGAGGGGGTGCGGTTGGGCTTGAACGCCTTGTTGTAGGACCCCAGAGACAGGCTGTTGACCAGTCCGCTCACGTGGTCAGGTCCCTTGAGCCTGCACAGAGTTCCGGCCAGGGCCTTGCCGGAGGCCACCGCGGCGGCGCTCTCCTGACCGGTGCCGGAGAGGACAGCGGCGCTCACTGTGCCCGGCCAGCGGATAAGGTAGGTGCGGGTGAGGAAGGAGCCCATGGAGTGGCCCAGGATGACATAGGGCAGGGAGGGGTGCTTCTCTCCCTCCAGCTCCCGCAGGCGGCGGACATCTCGGACAACCAGATTCCAGCCGCCTGTAGGGCCAAAATAGCCAAACTTGCCCCCGGCGGTGAGACCGTGGCCCAGGTGGTCCTCACCGCACACCAAGTAGCCCCGGGAGGCCAGGAAGCGGGCCGGGGCGTCATAGCGTCCGATGTGCTCCGCCACGCCGTGGACAATCTGCACCACCCCTCGGGGAGCGCCCTCGGGCACCCACTCCCGGGCGTGGACGGTGTGGATCCCATTGGAGGAGGGATAGGAAAAATCTAAAGTCTGGATCATAGGGCACCTCGCTTTCTTTGGTAGAGGCAGGCATTACATGCCTGCGTGCGGCTGATAAACTACTATACAGCATACCCCAAAAGATGGGGTCAAGTCAACCCATCTGTTCCAGAAGAGAGCGAATCGTGCCGGCATGGAAGGCGCCCTCCTGGGCCAACTCCAGGTAGAGTTCCTTCAGGCAGGGGTCTGCGGTGGACTGGGCGGCCTGATTGTTTATGTGCTCCCACTGCTGCTCCCAGAGGAACTGCTGGCGCAGGGCCAGGGGCAGAGCGGCAGGCAGCGCGGGGGCGGCGCATTTAGGGGAGTAACGGGTGCCGGTGATGAGAAAGTAGGCCGCGGACAGCCGGCGGAAAGCCAGCCGGTGGTCGCAGGCCAGGGCGGACAGAGCCTTGGCGCAGGGGCCGGATGCCCGGCGGGCCATGATCTGGCCGGTGGCGGCCCCCGCCCGGGCCAAGGTCATCAGTTCCTCCAGCCGGGTGCTGTCACCCTGGGAGGCTTCCCCCAGACAGAAGGAGGGGGACGTGGGGCCAGGGATCGGCTCCGGCGTTTCCGGGCAGGCGGGACACTCCGGGCAGCTGGGGCAGTCAGGGCATTGGGTCTGCTGAGGACAGTCCGGAACCGGGGTGGGGGCCGGGCAGTCGGGCACCGGGGGCTGCTCTGGATTGACAGGAGGCTGTTCCTCTGCCGGGGGAGTCTCCACCGGCGGGATCTCCTCGGGTGGAGGAGTGGGTTCAGCGGGGACGGCGGGAAGGGCAGTGTCAGGGATAGATGTATCCGAGCGGGGGGCGGCCTGACCGGGCATGACCCGATCCCATACCCGCTGGAAGGTGGCCGGATCGACATTCTGCCCGGCCAGGGAGGGCATATCTACTTTTAATTCCATGAATGAAAACTCCTTTGCTGGAAAAATGTAGGCACAGGGGCTGTTCCATTCTATGCCTCCCGGCTGGATTTGGACTGTGGAGTGGAGATGGCGGATACAGGCCGAAGGGGGGCAGAACACACAGATCCGCAGAGAGGCCTGCTTGTTTTTTTCTACAAAAACAAAGAAAAAATATGGAGTTTTTCCGGCGATTTACCATAAAATTTGGGAATTGCAGGTGTTTCCATTGACATTTCCCCGGGTCCATGCTAGGATGATTGCAATTCAATTTAAGTGGATAGAGGTGCGGCGCTCATGCGTACCGCGGGACAAGGCCAGGCAGCCGTCCCGGGGGAGAGGGTGCGCCGCCGAAGGTCGGACGGCCTGCCTGAGCCGTTGGTCCTGGGCCGGAGGGAAAATATCCCACGGACTGTCACGAGAGTGGAGCGCTATCCAGAGGTCCCCGGTCCAAGGCTGGGGGCGTCCGGTTTTGCCGTGGAGCGCGCTGCTGCGCACCGCGGTTTTATTTTGCGCGAACGGGGTTGTGTGTGACCCTAAACTACATAGGAGGGAATACAAATGAGAACCAGAAGAAACTGGGCTGTGCGTACGATTGTCCTTGTAATGCTATTGCTGGCTATGGTATGCACCGCCTTCGCCGCCGGGGACCCCACAGAGGAGTCCGGCACCAAGATGATCGAGTGCCCCGACTGCGGTGCGGTGGGGATTGTGCTGTCTGATGAGGCGGAGGCCGTCACCTGCGGCAGCTGTGAGGGTGCGGGCTATGTCCAGTCCCCCAGCAATTTTTTCAATACCCCCATGTCCCTGCTGCCTCCCATCATCGCCATCGCCTTGGCCCTGATTACCAAGGAGGTCTACTCCTCCCTGTTTATCGGGATTCTGGTGGGCGGACTGCTCTACTCCAACTTCTCCTTTGAGGGGACGGTGCTCCATGCGTTCAACGATGGAATTGTAGCCTCACTGTCTGATAGCTACAATGTGGGGATCCTGATCTTCCTGGTGATTCTGGGCATTATGGTGTGTCTGATGAACAAAGCGGGCGGCTCCGCCGCCTTTGGCCGCTGGGCCAAGAAGAACATCAAGTCCCGGGCCGGGGTGCAGCTGGCTACCATTGTGCTGGGCTGTTTGATCTTCATTGACGACTATTTCAACTGCCTCACTGTGGGCTCCGTGATGCGTCCTGTCACCGACAAACAGAATGTCTCCCGGGCCAAGCTGGCTTACCTGATCGACGCGACCGCCGCGCCCATCTGCATCATTGCCCCCATCTCCTCCTGGGCCGCCGCCGTGGCGTCCTTTGCCGAGGACGGCCAGGGGCTGAACCTGTTCATCCGTGCCATTCCCTATAACTTTTACGCGCTGCTTACCGTGGTGATGATGGTGGGAATGGTGCTGCTGCGGGTGGAGTACGGTCCTATGGCGAGATATGAGCGCAACGCGATGGAGAACGGCGATCTGTTCTCCGGCTCCAACCCCTATGCCATGCTGGATGAGGAGAATGATGAGTCTAAGGGCATCGTGCTGGACCTGGTGCTGCCCATCCTGGTGCTGGTTGCAGCTTGTGTGATCGGAATGATCTATTCCGGCGGCTTTTTCTCCGGAGAGACATTCTCGGCCGCCTTCTCCAACTCCGACGCCTCCGTGGGTCTGATGTTGGGTTCCGCCTTCGGCCTGCTGTTCGCTTTCATCTACTACCTGGTCCGCAAGTCTATGACGTTTAAGGAGATGATGGGCTGTATCCCCGAGGGCTTTAAGGCCATGGTGCCCGCTATCCTGATCCTCACCTTCGCCTGGTCCCTGAAGGGAATGACCGACTCCCTGGGCGCCAAGTTCTTCGTGCGGGACTTTGTCCGCTCCGCCTCCGGGCTTCAGATTTTCCTGCCTGTTATCGTCTTCGCGGTGGGCTGCCTGCTGGCCTTTGCCACCGGTACCAGCTGGGGCACCTTCGGCATTCTGATTCCCATTGTGCAGAGTGTGTTCGACATGGACAACCCCATGGCCATTATCTGCATCTCCGCCTGCATGGCCGGAGCCGTGTGCGGCGACCACTGCTCCCCCATTTCCGATACCACCATTATGGCCTCCGCCGGCGCTCAGTGTGACCACATTAACCATGTGTCCACCCAGCTGCCCTATGCGGTCTCCTGCGCCGTGATCTCCGGCGTCACCTATCTCATCGCCGGCCTGCTGGTGATGACCGGCGCGCCCGGTATTGTCTCTCTGCCCATCGGCGTTGTGCTGATGCTGATTTTCCTGTTTGTGATAAGAGGCAAAAAGAGCGTGGCTTAAATCCTCTGAAAGCGATTATAACTAAGAGAAAGGCCGCCCCGTTGGGGCGGCCTTTCCAGGTTTATTCCGTGGGCTTGACAAACCCGATTTTGACGGCTGGATTTTTGGCGGAGATGTGGTCCAGGCACTGCTGGCCTGTGGTTTTATCCATGACCTGGCCCCGGCGCTCCTGGCCGTCGGCGCAGTCCATAACCAGATAAAACTGATCAAAGTTGGCGGTGGCGCAGCACATACGGGCCTTGACCTCCTCCTGGCGCAGCCAGACACGGAGAATT
This sequence comes from uncultured Bacillota bacterium, assembly GCA_947073765.1. Lineage (GTDB taxonomy): Bacteria > Bacillota > Clostridia > Oscillospirales > Oscillospiraceae > Lawsonibacter. Next base: position 31,801 of record CAMTMZ010000022.1, read on the forward strand.
TGTCCGTAGGGGAGATAGGATACGCCGGAGAATTTGCGGAAAAAGAGGTGGCGCTCCCCCAACTGTACCTTGCCTACGTCCCGGGCCTGGGCATACTCCTGCTCCAGTGTATCGGGAGAGAGAGACGCGCTGGGAATCTCTGGTTTAAACTTCATAAGACCGCCTCCTTGTATAATGAAAGTAGCTGAAACTCTTGCCGGCTGCGCCTCCAAAGGCCGCCAGGGAGGAGCTATGGCTTTGGAGGTCCGGGATGCCGCATTTTGGGGATTGATTTGGAACGGTTAATTTTTTGTTTCCACAATTGTACCACAGGTGGGACAATAATGCAAGGGATTCCTATTAAGAAAAGACGAAAAAATGTGCCGAAAGCCCTTGACAACAGCATGTGTCACTGATAAAATACTAAGGCCGCATTGAATGGGTATTCAAGTGGGACAGCCCCGCCCATGAGAGCGAGTCCGTAATAAAGGAGTTGAATACTATGCAGGCTATCATTGTAACCGGCGGCAAGCAGTATAAAGTGGCGGAGGGCGACACTCTGTTCATCGAGAAGCTGGAGGCCGAGGCCGGACAGACCGTTACCTTCGACCAGGTTCTGGCGGTGCTGGATGGAGACAAGGCTACCTTTGGCGCGCCCACTGTGGAGGGCGCTTCCGTGGCTGCCACCGTGGTCAAGAACGGCAAGGGCAAGAAGATCCGCATCTTCAAATACACCCCCAAGAAGGGCTACCGTAAGCGCCAGGGCCACCGTCAGCCCTACACCAAGGTGGAGATCGGCGCCATCAAGGCCTGATGACCACCGTAACCTTTCATATCGAGGGCAGCCGCATCACGGGCTTTGAGATGCAGGGCCACAGCGGCTATGCCCCCCAGGGGGAGGACATTGTCTGCGCCGCCCTTACCAGCGCCGTCCGCCTGACCGAGTGCGCCGTAAACGATGTGCTGGGGCTGGAGGCATCGGTAAAGGTGAGGGACAAGGATGCGTCCATTTCCCTCAAGCTCCCCAATGGCATGGGACAGGCCAATGAGAAAACCTGCCAGACTCTTCTGGAGGCGCTTATGGTTCACTGTGTTCAGCTGGCGGAGGAGTATCCTGAAAATATTACCGTCATGGAGGTGTAAGAGATGCTGAATATTGGTTTACAGTTTTTCGCCCATAAAAAGGGCGTGGGCTCCACCCGCAACGGCCGCGATTCCAAGGCCAAGCGGCTGGGCGTGAAGCGAGGCGACGGCCAGTTTGTGCTGGCCGGCAATATCCTGGTCCGTCAGCGGGGCACCCATATCCATCCCGGCGTCAATGTGGGCAAGGGCAGCGACGATACCCTGTTCGCCATGAAGAGCGGCCGGGTGAAGTTTGAGCGCCTGGGCAAGGACCGCAAGCAGGTTTCCATTGTGGAAGAGGCCGTTGCGGAGTAACATGATGAAAAGCCGCAAACGATAACGTTTGCGGCTTTTTTACAGCAAAGGAGGAGCGGCCTGTGGATATTCGGGAGAAGCAGCACGGAGGGCTGCTTTATCTGCCGGGGGATGAGTCTCTGCAGAGGGAGCAGCTGAGATGTTTGGATCGGCTGTATGAGTTTAATCAGTGCAAACCCTCTGACCTGAAAGGAAAGAAGACGCTGCTGGGAGAGATGTTCGCCGAGATCGGGGAGAACTGCTATATTGAGACTCCTCTGCACGCCAACTGGGGCGGGCGGCATGTCCACTTTGGAAGGAATATCTATGTCAATTTTAATCTGACGCTGGTGGACGACACCCATATCTATGTGGGGGACTACTGTCAGATCGGGCCCAACGTGGTACTGGCCACGGCGGGCCACCCCATTGACCCGGAGTTACGGAAGGCGGGCTATCAATATAACGCTCCTGTCCGCATTGGCCGCAACTGCTGGCTGGGGGCGGGGGTGATTGTGGTGCCTGGGGTCACCATTGGGGACAATGTGGTGGTGGGGGCCGGGAGCGTGGTGACCCGCGACCTGCCCGACAACGTAATCGCCGTGGGCAGCCCCTGCAAGATCCTGCGGGAGGTAGACGACCACGACCGGGAATACTACTTTAGAGACCGTAAGGTGAACCCGAAGCTGTAAGGAGGCGTACCGATGGAGCAATGGCTTTATGTGATGTTTATTGAAAAGACCAAGACCTACAACAAGCTGACCAAGGCCGCTGTGGAGCGGCACGTTGCCAATCTGAGACAACTGGACGAAGAGGGACACATTGAGCTGGCCGGGGTGTTCAAGGGCTACCCCGGCGTGGCGGGCATGTATATCCTGAAAGCGGAGAGCCTTGAGGCGGCGGAGGAGCTGTGCAAGCGGGAGCCGCTGGTGGCGGAGGGCTTCGCCACCTATAAGCTGAAAGCCCTTCAGCCGGCGAATAAGGAAAATAACTATCTGTTATAAAGAAAGGAGATAGCTATGAGCTTAAAAGAGGGAAGCGTGCTGTTCGCAAGGATCGATTACAAAATCGGAGACAAACAGGAGACAGAGCAGGACGCCATAGACTCCATGGAATATCTGCAAAAAATCGCGCGGGAACGTTACCTGGCAGCGGGCGTATTCGGCAATATGGAACTGGGGACTATGGATGGAGCGATGGTGCTTTTTGAGGCGGCAGACCTTCAGGAGGCGCAGAAAATCGCGAATGACGACCCGATCATTCAAAGAGGCTATTACCGGTGCGACGTGTATCAGTGGAATGTGATGCTTCTGTCCGAGGGCGCAAATTGATAAATGCTCCGGGAATACTGCCTTAATGCGCAGGTACTGTATGGACGCAGGCGCAGACATAAAGAATGATAACAGTTAGGAGGTGCCCGATATGGCAGCACCCTTTGTAGATACGGCGAAAATCACCGTCCGCTCCGGGAACGGGGGAAACGGCGTGGTGTCTTTCCACCGGGAGAAGTACGTGGCCAACGGCGGCCCCGACGGGGGCGACGGCGGCCGGGGCGGGAACATCGTGGTGGAGGTCAACGACCACATGTCCACCCTGATGGATTTTCGCTACAAGCGCAAGTACACCGCCGGAAACGGGGCCGACGGCGCGGGCAAGCGGTGTACCGGCAAGGATGGGGAGGACTTAGTCATCCGGGTGCCCCGGGGCACAATTATCCGGGACGCCGAGACCCGGGAGATCATTCAGGATATGTCCCAGACCGACCGGTTCGTCCTGTGCCGGGGGGGCCGGGGGGGCTGGGGCAACCAGCACTTCGCCACCCCCACCCGTCAGGTGCCCCGGTTCGCCAAGGCCGGTCTGCCCGGCCAGAGCCGGGAGGTGGTGCTGGAGCTGAAGCTGCTGGCCGACGTGGGGCTGGTGGGCTTCCCCAACGTGGGCAAATCCACCCTGCTCAGTGTGGTCAGCCGAGCCCAGCCCAAGATCGCCAACTACCACTTCACCACCCTGTTCCCCAACCTGGGGGTGGTCTATGTGGAGGATGGGGTCTCCTTCGTCATGGCGGACATCCCCGGCATCATCGAGGGGGCGGCAGAGGGGGCCGGCCTGGGCCACGACTTTCTGCGGCACATTGACCGGTGCCGGCTGCTCATCCACGTGGTGGATGTGTCCGGCTCCGAGGGCCGGGACCCGGTGGCAGACTTCGAGGCCATCAACCAGGAGCTGAAGCAGTACTCCCCCGAGCTGGCCTCCCGGAGGATGATCGTCGCCGCCAACAAGGTGGATATTATGGACGACCCCGCTCTGCTGGACGCTCTGCGGGCCCATGTGGAGGGTCTGGGGCTGGAGCTGATGGAGATCTCCGCCGCCGCCCACCAGGGCACCCGGGAGCTGGTGCTGCGCGCCGCTCAGCTGCTTCAGGAGCTGCCCCCCGTCACCGTCTATGAGCCCACCTATGTGGAGCGCCCCCCCGAGGTGGACACCGCCGGGGAAGTGGATATTCAGGAGTTTGACGGCACCTGGGTGGTGGACGCTCCATGGCTGCAGCGGCTCATTGCCAATGTCAACTTCGGCGACTACGAGTCCCGGAACTGGTTCGACCAGAAGCTGCGCCAGTCAGGGCTGTTCGACAGGCTGGAGGAGCTGGGCATCAAGGACGGGGACATTGTGTCTATGTACGACTTGGAGTTTGAATATCAGCGGTAACCGCGGCCCCCGCCTGACCGGTGGGGGCTATTCAATTGTCAGACCCGGCCTGCCCTGCTTTACCGCCTCTGCCAGAAGAAGGAATGGCGGGTGGGCGGGGCTGTGGGATACGAGCTTGAGGCGTTTGGGCTCCAGGCTTTGGGCTCGAAGGGCGCAAAGGACGTCCACCAGCCGCTCCGGGCGGTGGCACAGGGCAAAACGGCCCCCATTTTTCACCAGACGGGAAGCGGCGGAGCACAGTTCCTCCAGGGAGCAGTGCTCCTCGCTGCGGGCGGGGCCGGCGCTGGTCCCGCTGCCCACGGGGAAATAGGGCGGGTTGGAGACAACCAGGTCAAAGCCTCCGGCGGGGAGAGAGAGGGTGCGCAGATCACCGCAAATAATCTCCCCAGACAGAGTGTTGACCGCCAGGTTTTCCCGGGCAATTTGAGCGGACAGGGGATCGATATCTACCCCGGTGAGGGTGAGTCCCTCCGCCCGGCGGGCCAGTAGCAGAAGGAGCGCCCCGCTGCCTGTGCCCAGGTCGCACACGCGCCAGCCGGACTTCACGGTAGAGAAGCCGCCAAGGGCAAGGGCGTCACCCCCAAGGGGAAAGACTCCCTCGGGCCAGGAGAGGGAATATGGGCCTAACGATTCTGTGTTTGACATAAAAACACCGCCTTTTGGGGATGGAGCGGGATGGCAACAGATTTTGCGCATTCCGCTACATTATTTTCAAAAAGGATACCACATTTTTCTGGTCTATGCTATAATACTGGTAAAAATGATTGATTGAGGAGGCGCCGGGATGGCAGGGACGCTCTATCTGGTTCCCACCCCGATCGGGAATCTGGGGGATATTTCCAAGCGGATGGCCGATATCCTGGCCCACGTGGATTTTGTGGCGGCGGAGGACACCCGGGTATCGGTAAAGCTGCTCAACCACCTGGGGCTGAAGAAGCCTATGGTGACTTATCATCGGCACAATACCGACAGCGGCGGGCAGGCTGTGATTGACCGGCTGATGGCCGGAGAAAGCTGTGCTCTGGTGACTGACGCGGGCACCCCCGCTGTCTCCGACCCTGGGGAGGAGCTGGTGTCCCGGTGCGCCGGGCTGGGTATCGCCGTGTGCGCCATTCCCGGACCCTGCGCCTTGATTACCGCCCTGGCTGTGTCCGGCCAGCCCACGGGCCGGTTTACGTTTGAAGGCTTTTTGGCGATGAATAAGAAAAATCGCCGAGTTCACCTGGAATCCCTGCGGGGGGAGGAACGCACCATGGTGTTTTACGAGGCCCCCCATAAGCTGGCCGCTACCCTGCGGGACCTGGCGGATACCTTTGGGCCGGAGCGGCCTGTTACCCTGTGCCGGGAGCTGACCAAGCTCCATGAGGAGGTCCGCCGCACCACTCTGGGAGAAGCGGCAGCCTTCTATCAGGAAAACGCTCCCAAGGGGGAGTTTGTGCTGGTGGTGCGGGGAGCGGAGCCGGTGGAGGAGCGGGAGGCCACCCTGGAGGACGGGCTGCGGCTGGTGGAGAGGCTGCGGGAGGAGGGGCTGTCCCTCCGGGACGGAGTGAAACGGGCCGCCAGGGAGCTGAAGCTGTCCCGCAATCAGCTCTATGAGGCCGCCCTTGGCAGAGAGGGCTGAAAAAACGCACAGATATTTACAAAATTGGATAGAATAGAGAGAAACCATAAAACGAGGTGCTGTGCAGTGAAGGATAATCGTATTGAGGAGTATATCAGACCGGGCGCCCGCGCCCATCTGGTGGGAATAGGTGGAGTGTCCATGGCTCCTCTGGCGGAGGTGCTGAAGGGCAAAGGCGTGAAGGTAACCGGTTCAGATATGCAGGAGAGTAAGACTGTGAACCACCTTCGGGCGCTGGACATCCCGGTGACCATTGGTCATCTGCCGGAGAGCGTGAAAGGGGCGGGGTGCGTGATCCGCACCGCCGCCGTCCACGATGATAACCCGGAGATCGCGGCCGCCCTGATGGAGGGAATCCCCGTTTTTGAGCGGGCCCAGGCCTGGGGAGCCATTATGGGACACTACAAAAACGCCCTGTGCGTGGCGGGCACCCACGGCAAGACCACCACAACGTCTATGTGCGCGCACATCTTTTTGGCCGCCGGCAGGGACCCCTCGGTTATGATCGGCGGCACCCTGCCGATTCTGGGAGCGGGCCACCGGGTTGGGCATGGGGATACCATCATTGCGGAGGCGTGCGAATACTGCAACTCTTTTTTGTCCTTTGCCCCGACAGTGGCGGTGATTCTCAATGTGGAGGAGGACCACCTGGACTTCTTTCAAGACCTGGATGATATTAAGAGATCCTTCCGGAGGTTTGCCCAGCTGGTGCCCTCTAACGGCAGCGTAATTGTCAACAGGGACAACAACGGGGCCAGAAGCATGGCCCATGGGCTGGATGTTTTCACCTTTGGCCTGGAGGCCGGGGCGGAGTGTACCGCTGTAAATCTGCGGGAGGAGAAGGGGTACCCCCGCTTTGATATCTATATCCGTGATGAGTTTTACGCCCACGCTTCGCTGCAGGTATGCGGACGGCACAATGTGTCCAACGCACTGGCGGCCGCCGCTGCCGCCTATGTGCTGGGTGTGCCGGGAGAGGCGGTGGAAGAGGGGCTGAGCACCTTTGCCGGCGCTGGCCGCCGTTTTGAGAAAAAAGGGGTTTTCAACGGGGCGGACGTCTACGATGACTATGCCCACCATCCAGATGAGCTGCGGGCCCTGCTGACGACGGCGAAGACCCTGGGTTACCAGCGGGTGGTGTGCGCCTTTCAGCCCCACACGTACTCACGCACCGCCGCGCTGTTCCATCAGTTCTGCCAGGTGCTTCAGCTGGCCGACAAGGTGCTGCTGGCCCCCATCTACGCAGCCCGGGAGACGGATACGATGGGGATGTCCGCGGAGAAAATGGCTGAGGAAATTCCCGACGCGGTGTGCTGCCGGGGACTGGAAGATGTGGCGGAACGGCTGGCGGCGCTGGCCCGTCCCGGTGACCTGATTCTTACGGTGGGGGCCGGGGATATTTACCTGGCCGGAGAGAGTCTGATGGGCTGTCAGGCCTAACAAAATGCTATAAAAAGCAACCTCCTGATATTTACAACCGGGACGGACCAAGGTAAAATAAAAATAGTACGCCTCCGAAAATTGAAAGGGGAGTGCACGCCATGCCTGCGGGAAAAAAGAAATATAGCACAAAACTGGCCATTTTGGTCACGGCTTGCGGTGTGGTTCTTCTGGGCGTGGTAGTGGGAGGGCTGATTCTCCGCTGCCGCGCGCTGGAGCTGCGGCTGGATGAGGTGTTTTTGGAGAGCTTGCGGTCTCACACGATTGAAAGCGGAAGAAGCGCCCAGCGGCTGATCGATGAGACGCAGCTGCTGCTGGAGGACGCCGTTCTTCTGCTGAAGGAGAAGGAACGGCCGCTGGACAAGGTTTGGGTCAACCCACTGCTGAGCACGGTGAACGTAGGAGGACGGCAGCTGGAGCTGAACTACCTGAATATGGATGACCTGGAGAAAGCCGCGCTGGGCAGCGAGGAGCAGAGGGTGCTTCAGCAGCTCCGGAGGGGGATCAGGGTGGTAGGGGACATAGTCAGCGAGAGTGAGGAGCTGTACTTTCTTGTGGTGTGCCCTGTGGAGCTGGAGGGACAGCTGGTGGGCGCGGTGCAGGCCAGAATAGTGGCCTCCCAGTTGATTGAGCAGGGACACGACTCCGCGCTGTTCCAGAGTATTCACCGTGTGATCGCCGGGGAGGACGGTCGGGTGGTCTGCGGCAGCGTGGTAGAGACCAGGGGGGTCAGTCTGCTGCAGCTGGGGGAGAGAGACGGACTGCCCCAGGTGTATGCGGAGCAGTTTGAACACCTCTACCAAAGCAGTGAGAGCGGCGCTTTCTGCTATGAGACGCTGCAGGGACAGGGCTATGCGGCCTGGGGGCCTGTGTCTTACAATGGCTGGCGTGTGGTGCATTTTTCCCAGACACCTGATCTGAGGATACAGCGCTCCTCCATGACGCAGACAGTGGTGTTGGTGATGAGCCTGGCGGTGTGCGCCGCGATGGCCGCCTTTATTTGGCGTCAGCGGGCTAAGCTGGCGGCGGAGAAGCTGCGCTACAGCGCCCTGGCCGAGTTTAAGGACACCCTGATCTTTGAGTATAACTGCCAGAAAGACAGCATGGAGTTTACCTCGAATGCCCTGGAGACTCTGGATCTGGAGAACGCACGGCTGGAGGACGTTACAGACTTGAAAAACGAGTTTGCCGTGTTCCACCCGGACGACATCGAGACGGTACGGCAGGCGCTCTGGAGTGCCGAGCATATGGATGAGGACCAAATTGAGCACGACCGCATCCGCCTGAAAAGACGGGATGGAAAATACAGCTGGTACCGAAGCCAGTATAAGGCGGTGTTTGGGCCCGAGGGCAAAGTGATCCGGGTGATTGGCACGCTGACGGACATCAGCGCCCAGATCGACCGGGAGATTGAGCTGCGCAACCAGGCCCAGCGGGACCCCTTGACCGGGGTGTATAATCGGGCGGGTGTGAAGCTGATCAACGCCCGGCTGGAGCAGATTTCCCGGGGTATCCTCTTCATGCTGGATATGGACGACTTTAAATCTGTCAATGACACCTACGGCCATGCTGCCGGTGACCGGCTGCTGATGGCCATCGGCGGGGTGCTGCTGGAGACTTTCCGCACTGACGATATTGTGGCCCGGGTAGGCGGAGATGAGTTTGTGGCTTTCCTGTCAGGTTCCGACAGCCGGGTCACGGCGGAGCTGAAAGGGCAGGAGCTGCTGGAGCGGATACGGAACCTGAAAGTGGAGGGAATCGCCACTCAGGTGACCGTAAGTGTGGGCGCAGCCAGCGCTCCGGCTCAGGGCCGGACCTACGAGGCCCTCAGCCAGGCTGCGGACGAGGCCATGTATCAGGTGAAGCACGGCGGCAAGAGCGGCTTTGTGCTGCGATAGGAAACAAAAAATCACCCCTAGATAGGGGTGATTTTTTTCGTCAGATTTGTTAAAGATTCTGCTCCAGCACCTGGATATATACATCGGGGGGCATGACACCGACCTTGCGGTCGATCTCCTTGCCGTCCTTAAAGAAAATGACGGTAGGGATGTTCATCACGGTGTACCGCATAGCCAGGGGACCCTCCTCGTCGGTGTTGACCTTGCCGATGACGGCTTTGCCCTCATACTTTTCCGCCAGGCTTTCGATGACAGGCCCCAGCATCTGGCAGGGGCCGCACCACTCGGCCCAGAAGTCCACCATCATCAGTTTGCCCTCTGCGAGGGTATTGTCAAAGGTATCTTTGTTAAAGTGAATCATGGTTATTTTCCTTTCTTTTGTTATATTTCTGCGGGGCAGCCTGGAGCGGCCCCTGTTTGGCTACAAAGCGTCCAGATATTCGCAGGCGGACAGGCCGGCTACATGGCCCTCACCCACCGCCTTGGACACCTGGAGGGCGCCGCCAGTGCAGTCCCCGGCGGCAAAGACGCCGGGCAGGTTGGTAGACATGCTCCGGTCTACCTTAATCACACCGCCCTCTGTCTCCAAGGCGGGCAGCAGGTCGGTGGGGGCTACCGCACGGCGCAGGATAAACACTCCGGCGCAGGGAATGGAGGTGCCGTCCGCCTCCAGAGAGGTGACTGCCTGTTCTCCGTGGATCGCCAGCCGGCCAGCCTGGACATAGGGGATGCCGCCGTCCAGCCCCTGGGGGCGATGGGGGGAGACGTAGACCACCTGGCAGCCCAGGCTTTTGAGGTAGTTGGCCTCTAAAGGGGCGTCGGGGGCCAGGCCCACCACGGTGACAGGTTTGTTCCGGTAAAGCATACCGTCGCAGGTGGCGCAGTAGCTCACCCCCCGGCCCAGATACTCCGACTCTCCAGGATATTTGGCTGCCCGAACCACACCTGGGGCCAGGACCAGAGCCCGGCCCTGGTAGACCTGGCTGCCCACCGTGACGGAAAAGCCGTTCCATACCAGCAGGGACAAAGCCTTTCCTACTACAAATTCTGCGCCCAGGGTGGAGGCGTGGGTGACGAACTTTTCCAGAAGCTCCGGGCCTGTGAGCCCGGGGAGGCCGGGGTAGTTGTCTACCAGCTCTGCTTTGGCAAGGGGGCTATCCTGCCAGCGGTTGCCGATGACCAGCACATTTTTGTCCCGGCACCGGGCGGCTACCGCCGCCGCGAGACCAGCCGGACCGCTGCCCAGTATAATGATATCCCAGGACATAAAGCACCTCCTCTTTCACTGGTATTATACCCGTTTTCTACGGGAAGAGCAATAACCTGACGCTGATTTTACCGGAACACACCGTTGTTTTCTGTAACTTTATCACAAAATAGGGCGTATTTCCCGGCGGTTTCCCCACGTCCTGCCGGAAGAGCGGAAGATATGCGGGAAAACCTTGCATTTTCCTTGGGAACAGGTGTAAAATGAATAAGATATTTTATGCTGGCCGGCGGGCCGGTATACCAAGGAGACAGGAGGAAACGCTATGTCGGAAGAGGTCAAAGCCGCCATTGAGGAGACGGCCCCGGAGAGCCAGAACTTTATCCATCAGTTTATCCAGGAGGACATTGCCCAGGGAGGGCGCTGCGCCGGGATGCAGGTACACACCCGCTTCCCCCCCGAGCCCAACGGTTATTTGCATATTGGCCACTGCAAGGCCTTGATTATCGACTTCGGCTCCGCGGAGAAGTTCGGCGGCATCTGTAACCTGCGTATGGACGACACAAACCCCGCGAAGGAGGACACTGAGTTTGTGGATGCCATCAAAGAGGACATCCACTGGCTGGGCTTCGACTGGGGGGACCGGTTCTTCTACGGCAGCGACTACTTTGAAAAGACCTACGAGCTGGCCATCGGGCTGATCAAAAAGGGGCTGGCCTACGTCTGCGAGCTTACCCCCGAGCAGTTTCGGGAGTACCGGGGGGATGTGAACACCCCCGCCCGCTCCCCCTGGCGGGACCGGCCTGTGGAGGAGAACCTGGACCTGTTCCAACGCATGCGCGCCGGTGAGTTCCCGGAGGGCAAGTATACCCTTCGAGCCAAGATCGATCTGGCCAGCGGCAACTTTAATATGCGCGACCCGGTGCTCTACCGCATCCGTTATATCGAGCACCACCGCCAGGGCACCAAATGGTGCATCTTCCCCATGTATGACTTTGCCCACCCCATTCAGGACGCCCTGGAGGGGATCACGCACTCTCTTTGCTCCCTGGAGTATGAGGACCACCGACCCCTCTACGACTGGGTCATCAACAATACCGACGTGCCCTCTAAACCCCGGCAGATTGAGTTTGCCCGGCTGGGGATTAACTACACGGTGATGTCCAAGCGGAAGCTGCGAAAGCTGGTGGAGGAGGGCTATGTCTCCGGCTGGGATGACCCCCGCATGCCCACTCTGTGCGGCCTGCGCCGGCGGGGCTACACCCCCGCCTCCATCCGCAATTTCTGTGACCGCATCGGGGTGGCAAAGAACACCTCTACCGTGGAGTTCGGCTTTTTGGAGCACTGCCTGCGGGAGGATCTGAACGACCATGCCCGGCGGGTGATGGCTGTGCTGCGGCCCATTAAGCTGACTATCACCAACTACCCTGAGGGCCAGTCTGAGACCTTTGAGGTGGAGAACAATCCTAACGACCCCGCCGCCGGCACCCGGAGCGTCACCTTCTCCCGCAGCCTGTATGTGGAGGCGGAGGACTTCCTGGAGACCCCTATCCCGAAGTACAAGCGCCTCTACCCGGATGGACCCGAGTGCCGCCTGAAGGGGGCATACCTGGTGAAGTGCACCGGCTGTGTGAAGGACGAGGGGGGCAAGGTGGTGGAGATTTTGGCCGAGTATGACCCTGACTCCAAGGGTGGAAACCCTGCCGACGGACGGAAGGTGAAAGGGGCCACCATCCACTGGGTGGACGCCGCCACCGCCGTGGACGCCCAGGTGAGGCTGTACGACAACCTCTTTGCCGATGAAAATCCAGACGGGGGCGACAAGGACTTTTTAGACTGCCTCAATCCCGGATCCCTGGAGGTGCTGGAGGGGTGCAAGCTGGAGGCCTCTTTGGCCGCCGCCCAGCCTGCTGACCGATTCCAGTTCCTGCGCCTGGGCTACTTCTGCGCCGACAGCAAGGACTCCAGGCCTGGCACGCTGGTGTTTAACCGGGCTGTCAGTCTGAAGGACAGCTTTAAGCCTGGTAAGTGAAAGTGTATTCCCCCCGGAACGCCGGCGTTCCGGGGGGAATTACGGAGGAAAAGTTGCTCTTGCCAAGCGGTGAGATATCGTGTATAATAACATTAGAAATGCCGGTGTGATGGAATTGGTAGACGTAGCGGACTCAAAATCCGCCGCTGGCGACAGCGTGGGGGTCCGAGTCCCCCCACCGGCACCAATTTAGACAAAACCTGTGTATAGGGTTACTATGCACAGGTTTTGTCGTTTTTGTGGCGGAATATACAAATGGATTTTTCTGACATTGTGCAGAAATAACAACTCGAAGAAATAAAAATATCATCTATTCCTATGTTTTATCTCTCGAACGGAGATATGGCATAGGATTTTTAATTTTTAGGAGGAATTAAACATGAGAATACCGTATGCTTTTCACCTGACT
>CAMTMZ010000023.1 GCA_947073765.1 uncultured Bacillota bacterium
ATGATAGCAGAAACGAAAACGGAAATCGACGCTGAAAGAGAGCGTCTGAAAGCAGGCTGACAAAAATCTACGGCTCACCGAGTGGGATATCCTCTCGGTGAGCCGTTTTTCTCTGTCTGTGGCTATTTGTGTGGTCAAACCCAAATTCAGAAATTCAAATCAGCGAGAAAAGTGCTGAAATACAAGAAAAATCCAGCCTTTCCCACAGGAAAAACTGGACTTTCTGGAGCTGCTGGGCGGATTCGAACCGCCGACCTCATCCTTACCAAGTGATTGGAAGCTCTGGGAATGCCGCTGTTTGGCACTTTCAGGGCGTTTTTGTTTGGGAAAGGCATGCTCTTGGGCCATTTCCCGTCCACTGACTCCGTCCGCTTTTTTCGGCGTGTGGGTCACGGTGTGGGTCAACCCGCAAACCTATAATTCTGTACGGTACCGCTGTTCCAGATACTCGCCTACATCTCCACAGAAAGTCACCGCACCGGAAAATAGCGCATTGGTATCTGCGACAGAGCAGATATAAAAATCCTCGTAATCACTGCGGTTTCGAATTAGTGAGGCATTAGAGATCAATTTGCTGTACTCTCTGGGCAATATTTCAGGTTTCAAATAATTCAGGGTAAACCGGGCAATCACCGCCGAGTGCTTCCTGAAGTCTTCGCCATCCAGAGCCAGCACCGCCCGCATCGCATGAAAAATCGCATAGTACGCCCGGTTGTTGGCGGAAGCATAATCCCTTGCTTCCATATCCCGTTTGGCAGATGCCAGCATTTCCTCGGCTTTCTGAAAACGATACCGTGATAGGTCAACTTTTGTGATATTAGGCACTGATCCTCACTCCCTCACGCTCAATACTGCGGTAGAATGGGAACAGCTGCAAATTTTGGTTGAAATACTCCCGGTTTTCCACAAGAGGTGACACCGCAATACCGTGATCCAGCAAGAGCTCAGCGGCCAGGTCTCCCACCTGCCAATTTCGGTCTGAGATATCCTGGCGGGAGGCATCTACCAAAATCAGCACATCAATATCCGACCCAGGATCAGCGTCTCCTCTGGCATAAGAGCCAAAAAGGATGGCCTCTATTTTATCCTGCGGAAACAGCAGGGCGATCCTGCTGCACAATTCCGCAACAATCGTGGTCACTTCCTGCCTGGTACGCATAGGATGCCCTCCTCTCTCCAAGCAAGGTTTTTTGACACTATGAGTGTAACACAATGGGCAGTAAAATACAAGCGGACCTCATGCAGAAATTGCTACGCAGTAAACAACAGGGAAGCTGTAGGCGCTGTGTAATTCGCTTTATTTTTATCTCTGCATTTCTTCATTGCAAATCACAGTTTTCTATAGGCCATTTAATCGACTTTCAAAATCAGCTCTAATACCCGACCGGCGCAAATCTCCAGGTCACGGTGGCTGACTGCCCCCAGCTTCATGGCCTCCTGTACCCGCTCCAGGTAGCCGTTGGCCATTTTCAGGTCATTGCCGGCCAAAATTTCTTTGTAATGCTCTCCCCGGGTCCACCAGTCGGTCATCACCATGCCGGTATAGCCCCAGTCACCCCGCAGGATATCCGTCAGCAGCTCCCGGCTCTCGGAGGCGCGGCGGCCGTTGATCACGTTGTAGGAGCTCATAATGGCCCAGGGTTTCGCCTCCCGGACGATGATTTCAAAGGCGCGCAGGTAAATTTCCCGCAGGGCCCGCTGGGACAGGCGGGAGTCGCTGTGCTTGCGGTTGGTCTCCTTGTTGTTGCAGGCGAAGTGCTTCACCGTGGCGGCCATGTTTTGGCTCTGAATGCCACGCACCTCGGCCCCGGCCAGCTTTCCGGTGAGCAGCGGGTCCTCGGAGAAGTACTCAAAGTTCCGGCCGCACAGGGGATTGCGGTGAATATTGACCGCCGGGGCCAGCCAGACAGAGATATTGTTCTCCTTGACCTCCGCCGCCGCGGCGGCGCCCACCCGGGAAACCAGCTCCCAGTCCCAGGTAGCGGCCAGCAGAGTGGCGCAGGGCCAGGCGGTGGTACACACCCCCACCTCGGGCCGAATCCGCAGACCCGCCGGGCCGTCGGCGGTAGTCAGGTTGGGCACGCCGTACTCCGGGAGGTTGCCCAGTCCAAAGGTGTTGGACACTCCCACGTTGGGCTGTCCCCCCAGCAGGTGGATCAGATCGCCGTCGCTGAGCTGGGCCACAAATTCCTCCAGGGTCAGTTTCCCCTCCGCCACGGCGGAGAGGGGCTGTACGCCCTCGGCGTAGGGTTGGGTCAGCAGCCAGCGCCCCCGGCCAGGCGTCGCGGGGGCAACCGCCTCGGCCTGACCAGCGTGGATGGGCCGGAGCAGATTGATGTCGGTGTCCGCTACCGGGGCGGCGGGCAGCTCCTCCCAGCCCCCGTCCGCCAGCAGGCGTTTAGGAAGGTGGGACGGGGACAGGCTGTCGCTGACCGTGCGAGTAACCTCCGTTTCAACCTGCTCCCAAGCCCAGTCCAGCTCTGCCGCCTCCCGCACGGAGGTCCCCACATATAGGGCGTAGCGCCCCTGCTCCAGCACCCAGGCGGAGGGGACGATCTTCCCCAAATCGTCGAAGCTGGCCATATCCGAGACGGCAAAGGTCAGCTCTACCGTTTCACTCTCGCCGGGCCCCAGCAGCTTCGTCTTCTGGAATGCCGCCAGACAGCGTTTCGGCTTCTGGAGCAGCCCCCAGGGGGCCCGGTAGTAGAGCTGGACCACTTCTTTCCCCGCCCGGCTTCCGGTGTTGGTCACCCGGACGGCAACCCGAATTTGACCGTCCGACCCTCCGGCGTTCACCGTCTCCAGGGCAAAGGTGGTGTAGGACAGGCCGTAGCCGAAGGGGTAGCACACCCGCTCCGCCACCCCGGGGATGGTCTCGAAATACCGGTAGCCCACATAGATATCCTCGGTGTACTCCACATAGTGGGGGGAGTCGTGAAAATGCTCCGTGGAGGGGTAGTCGGACAGGTCCCGGGCGAAGGTGTCGGGCAGCTTGCCGCAGGGGTTGGTCCTGCCGGTGAGCAGGGCGGCGACAGCCGCGCCCCCCTCCATCCCGCCCTGATAGGCCAGCAGGACGGAGGGGATGCGGTCATCCTCACAGAACCAGGAGACATCCATCACGCCGCCAACGTTGAGCACCAAAACCACCTGCGCAAAGGCGGCGCAGACCTGCCGCACCATATTCTGCTCAGCGCCAGTCAGATAGAAATCCCCCTTAGGGAAAATCGCTTTTGCCTTTTGGGGCATCACCAACTCATCGGGCCAGGGATAGTCTGGCTCCTGGTACAACACCGGCTCCCGGTCCCAGCCCTCCCCGGAGAAGCGGCTGAGGACAATCACCGCCACGTCCGTATTTTCCTTTGCCCCGTCCACCAGGCTTTGGGGCAGCTCCGGCTCGGCCATCAGGCCGGGCACGTCCCCGGCCTTGTACCGCCCGGCCACATAGTCCCGGTAAAAATCGGACAGGGGCTCGCAGAGGGGCACCCCCTCTCCTTTTAGTCCGTCGTACAGGTTCCGGACATAGGCCACGGTCACGTCGCCGCTGCCGCCGCCCCCCTTCACATAGTCGAAGCTGCCCTTGCCGAACAGGGCCACCCGGGTCTCCGGAGCCAGGGGGAGCAGTCCCCCGTCGTTTTTCAGCAACACCATGCCCTCCTGGGCCGCCTGCCGGGACAGGGCGACGTGCTCTGGACTGGCCGTTACACGCCGGTCCCCCTCCAGGGGCAGATTGGGCTGATAGCGGGCGCGAATCCACTTTTCCATAATTTCCTCCTTGAAAAAGCGCCGTCAAGCCGACGGCGCTTTGTGTGTTGATTTACTCCTTGACGCCGCCCAGGGTGACGCCTTCCACAATAAATTTCGACAGCAGCAGATAAATGATAATGATGGGCACGATGGCGATGGTAATCATCATATAAATTTTACCCATGTCAAAATTCATGTAGTCCGCGCCCCGGAGGGTGGCGATCATGATGGGCAGTGTCTGCTTGTTCTTGGAGGTGATGACCAGGGCGGGAATGAAGTAGTTGTTCCAGGAGCCCACGAAGGTGAAGATGGCCTGCACCGCAATGGCGGGCTTCATGATGGGCAGCACGATGCGGTTGAAGGTGCCGAACTCTTTAGAGCCGTCGATCCGGGCGGCCTCAATCAGCTCCCTGGGCAGGGAGGACTGCATATAGCTGTGCATGAAGTAGAACACGGCGGGGGAGGCGATAGAGGGGATAATCAGAGGCAGCAGGGAGTCGTCCAGCCCCATGCTGGTAATCAGGCGCAGGAAGCCCAGAGCGGTCACCTGGGTGGGCATGACCAGGATGGCCATGATGAAGGTGAAGGCCGCGCGCTTGAGCTTGAAGTCGTAGGCATAGATGCCGTAAGCCGTCAGGGCGGAGAAGTAGGTCACGATGGCGGCGCAACAGCCGGAGACAATCAGGCTGTTCTGGATGCCCTTCAAAATGGGGATGGCAGGGTCGTTGATAACACTGTTCAGGTTGGTCAGGAAGCTGGAGCCGGGCAGGAAGGAGAAGCCCAGCTGGAGCTGCGCATGGGACCGGGTGGCGTTGATAATCAGGATGTAGAAGAAGAACAGGCACAAAAAGGCCAGGATGATCAGCACCACATGGGCTAAAATCGTCCGTCCGTTGGATTTTTTGCTCTCCATTATGCCTTGCCTCCCTTCCTGGCCCGCCTGGCCGCGGATTTGGAGCCGTCCGGGTCGCTGTCGGTGTTCATCTTAAAGACCATCCAGCAGAGAATGGCGCTGATGATGAACAGGAAGACGGACAGGGCGCCGGCGATGCCGTAGTTCTTGGCCTGCAGGTGCTTGTTCAGGTACATGATCAGGGTCATGGTGGTGCGGTCGGGGGCGCCCTTGCCGGCGGTCAGAATCTGGGGCACGTCGAACATCTGGAGGCCACCGATGAGGGAGGTAATCAGGGTGTAGGTCAGCAGGGGCTTGATCTGGGGCAAGGTGATCCGGAAAAATTTCTGAATGTGGGTGCAGCCGTCCAGCTCCGCCGCCTCAAAAATGGAGGGATTAATGCCCATAATGGCCGCCATAAGCATAATGGTGGTGTTGCCGAACCACATGAGGAAGTTCATCAGCCCCACCAGGGTGCGGGCGCCCAGGGTGGACTCCATAAACCGGATGGCCTCTCCGACGATCCCCATGCGCAGCAGGATGCTGTTGATAGGCCCGGCGTTGGAGAACAGAGCGAAGAACAGCATGGCGAAAGCGGAGGCCATGATCAGGTTGGGCAGGTAGATGACCACCTTGAAGAACTGCTTGCCCCGGATTTTCAGCCGGGCGTCGGTGAACCAGGACGCCAGCACCAGGGAGATGATGATCTGGGGCACAAAGCCCAGCACCCACATCACAAAGGTGTTCCAGGCGTACTTGGGCAGATCGGAGGAGAGCAGCGAGATGTAGTTGGACAGCCCCGTCCAGTTGGGGCCCACGGTTTTCAGGCCGAAGGCGTAGTACTCATAGAAGCTGTTCCGGATGGTGTCCGCCAGCGGGATCAGGGAAAAAATGGCGTAGGACAGGAAGAAGGGCAGGATGAAGATATAGCCCCACTTGGCATAGCTGACGCTTTTGATTATATTCTGTTTTTCCATAAAAAGTCCCCCTCTCTCTCATTTTTATGGCCATTCCACGCCGCCGCCTACCAGCCAGGGGTAGCGCTCGGTGATGGACATCTCAAAGTTGGCCTTGGCCTTGTCCAGGCTGATCTTGCCGTTGAAGTAGTCGCCGAAGGTGTTTTGGAACTCCTCCACACAGCCCTGGTCGTAGGAGGAGATGTTGGACAGGTCCACCGTGGCCGCCACGTCGGAGAGCACGCCGATGTAATTCTGTCCGCCCAGCAGGTCGATGCCGAAGTCGGGGGACTGGGCCAGCTCCTCCATCAGGGGCTGGTCGTTGCTCATCTCGCCGTAGTTCAGTGCCAGGGTGCGCAGGAGCTCCCGATCGGCAGTCATGGTCAGCATGATGTCCCTGACCTGGGAGGCGTTGTCGGTGCCGTTGGCAGCCACCAGCCAGGTGCCGCCCCAAAAGAAGCTCTGGGGGCTGGGGCAGACGGCCCAGTCCTGGGCGGCGGCGGTGTCCTTCACGTTGGGGGCGATGCACACGTCCAGGCCCCAGGCGGGGAGGAAGAAGCAGAACACCTTGGAGTCGGGGCCCATGTCCTTGTTCCACTCGTCGTTCCACTGGCCCGGCACGTTGTGGCTGACGCCGCTGGCGATGTCCTCCATGGAGCGCTCCACCCAGTTCATCATGTTGGGGTCCACCACCACGGTCTTGTCGTTCTTCACCCAGGGGGCGGAGACGTTGTTGGAATACACCCGGGCGGTGTCGGCCCGGCCGGAGTACATATAGTAGCCGGCTTCCTTCATCTGCCCGGCGGTCTCGTAGAATTTGTCCCAGTCGGCCACGGCGGCGCCCACGACCTCCGGGTCGTCGGTGCCCAGGACGGCCTGGGCGATGGAGCGGCGGTAGACCAGCATGCCGGGGGTGGCCTGGTAGCTCAGGCCCCTAATCTCCCCGTCGGAGCCGGTCATGGCCTCCAAGGTGTAGCGGTACTGGTTGGCGATGTCAGCGTCGGTGATGCCCAGCTGAGAGATGGGGAGGGCCACGTTGACCTCAGGGTCGACGTACTTCAAGGCGTAGTCGGCCTCCACCAGAAACATGTCCACCCGCTCGTCGGCGGCCGCCCTGCCCTGCTTGAGCAGCGCCTCATCCAGCTTCTGCTGATAGACGCCGTCCTGGGTGGGGTTGACGATCCAGTGAACCTCGGTGCCGTCTTTCAGATAGGCCACCGACTTGTCGTTGGACAGGCGCTCTACTTCGGGGTAGTTCTCGTTGAACTTGCCCTGGAACTCCTCATTCCACACGTAGATGTTCAGGACCTTGCCGCCGTCGCTGGCCTGCGTGCCGCTGAGCAGGCCGCCGCTGCCGCCCCCTCCGCAGCCGCTGAGCAGCCCCAGAGCTGTCACGGAGGCCAGCGCCAGGCCCAGGATTCTCTTTTTTCTCATGTTCCACTCCTCCTGTTCACAGTTTGCGTAGCCCGCGGGCCGCCGTATAATCAAAATTATAGGCGGGCGGGCGGCGACCGTATATAAAAACCAATAGACAAATATCAAATCCATGACAGCTTTTGGATACTGTCCCAATTTTTCTCCGAATTTTACGCGTAAACCGCCAAGCTGCCTCTTGATGAAATGTCAGATTCATGATATATTTGTTCCAAAATTTCAGGGAGGTGCCATCATGGACGGACAGAAGAACTGGCAGCCCGTTCTTCCGAAGGAGGACGGCGAGGTCACCAGCCACCGGGAGCCGGGGGAGGAATTTCTCTTCTACCGCTCGGTGGCGGCGGGGCTCATCGACGCCGTGCAGGAAAACTGCAGCCGGGGGGCCTTTGAGAACATGGAGGGTGCGGGCAAGCTCTCCGACAACCCGGTCACCAATCTGCGCTACCACTTCGTGGTCACCGCCGCCATGCTCACCCGCTTCTGCATGGAGGGCGGGATGCCCATGGAGGAGGCTTTCGGCCTGAGTGACGAATACATCCGCAGGATAGACTGCTGCAACAACATGGCGGAGATTGTCTACGTTCACGACCAGATGGCTCTGGACTTTGTGTGCCGGATGCGCCACCTGCGGAAGAACATCGCCTCCTCCAAGCAGGTGGCCGAGGCCATCGACTACATCTACGTCCACATCATGGACCGGATCACAGTCAACGAGCTGGCCGAGGCCGTCGGCATCTCCCCCACCCACCTGTCCCGCATCTTCAAGCAGGAGACGGGCGTCGCTGTCAGCGAGTACATCCGCCAGCGGAAGATCGACATGGCGAAAAATCTCCTCCGGTTCAGCAATTACGACTTTGTGGAGATCGCCGTCATGCTGTCCTACTCCTCCCAGAGCCACTTCATCCAGCACTTCCGCTCCCAGACGGGGATGACCCCCAAAGCCTACCGGAAACAGAACTATCTGAACAACTGGAATGTCAACCGGGAGCCCGCCGGCATTACATAGTCAGCACGATCTCCGTGGTCTCGGTCAGCAGGGCCTCCGGCACGTAGTCCCCGAGCACTTCCCGGCCGTTGACCGTGAGCCCCGCGCAGCCCGTCTCCTTCCCGTCGGGATTCTCGATCCGGATATGCAGCTTCTTCCCCCGGAAATCCTTCCAGATCTCCAGCGCCTTCCACTCCTTGGGGATGGAGGGCGCTATTTTGATGCCTCCCAAATCGGGCCGCATCCCCAGAATGCCCTCCACACAGCCCACCATCACGGTAGAGGCCGTGCCGGTAAGCCAGTGGACGTGGGACCGGCCGGCGTGGGGGCTGGCCTTCCCCTCGGTGAACTGGCCGTAGCAGTAGGGCTCGATCTTCCGAATTTCCGCCCGGTCGTTCTGCATGGAGGGGGCGTTCTCCTTGAAGTAGGCAAAGGCCCGGTCCCCGTGGCCCAGCAGCGCCTCCGCCAGGATCAGCCAGCCCTGGGACTGGGAGAACACCCCGGCGTTCTCCTTCACCCCCGCATTGTAGATCACCGCCAGCGCCCCGTCGAAGGCGTGGGCGTGGTAGGGCGGGTCCATCAAAATCGCGCCGTAGTCGGTGTTCAGCCGGGCATAGACGTTGTCCATAGCCAGCTCTGCCTGTTTGGGGGCCGCCAGGCCGCTGATGACCGCCCAGCTCTGGGGGTTGAGCCACAGATTGGCCTCGGGGGCGCTGTGATGGCCAATCACCTCGCCGGCCTGGGTGAAGCCCCGGATAAAGCGGTCCCCGTCCCAGCACAGGTCGTTAAGCAAAACCCGGAGTTTTTTCTGTTCCCGCTCCAGCCACTGGAGATAGGCGGCATCCTGCTTCTGAGCGGCGAATTCCCGCAGGACGGTAAAGGCGTAGTAGAACTGGAAGGCCACAAAGGAGGACTCCCCGTTGGCCCCCAGCCGCAGGCAGTCGTTCCAGTCGGCGTGGAGTCCGGCGGGCATCCCGTGGGGGCCCAGGTGCTTCAGGGAGAAGTCCAGCGCCCGCTTCAGGTGCTCGTAGACGCTACCCTCGTCCCGGTTGGCAAAGGGGATTACCTCGTCCAGAAAGACGGTATTCCCCGTCTCGGCGATGTATTTGTACACCGTGGGGAACAGCCACAGGGCGTCGTCCGCCCGATAGGCGGGGTGGCCGGTCTCCCGGACATAGGACGCGTCCTCCGGGGTGTCCTCGTGGCCAGGGCTGTGGGTGAACTTCACCAGAGGCAGGCCGCCCCCGTGGTCCACCTGGGCGGAGAGCATGAAGCGCAGCTTCTCCGCCGCCCCCTCCGGCTCCAGGTGGATGATCCCCTGGATGTCCTGCACCGTGTCCCGGTAACCGTAGCCGTTGCGCAGGCCGCAGTAGATGAAGGAGGCCGCTCGGGACCAGGTGAAGGTAATAAAGCTGTTGTAGGCGTTCCAGGTGTTGACCATGGTGTCAAATTCCGCACAGGGGGTCTTCACCCGGAAGCGGGACAGCTTCCCGTGCCAGTACCGGACCAGCTCGTCCAACTCCTGCCGGCATTTCTTATGAGGATCACAATATTCTTCCAGCAGGACGGCGCTCTCCTGGTGGGGCTTCTCCCCCAGCAGGAAGGCAATTATCCTGGTCTCCCCCGGCTCCAGGGTCACCACGGCGGACAGCGCCCCGCAGCTGTTGCCGTTGTAGTTGAGCTCGCCCCCCAGGTCGCCCCGCTCCACACCGACGGGATTGCCGTAGCCCCGGTAGGGGCCGAGAAACTCCGCTCTGTCGCCGCAGAAGGAGGCTACCTCTGCTCCAACCAAGCCGAAGAACCGCTCGATCACCGCTTTTTCATCCACATCGCTCTCCTGGGCATCCAGATTGCCGTGAATCTGCTGGCGGATGCGGCTGCCGTCGAAAAGAGTCCGGGTAATAAACTGGGAATATTGCAGGTTGACCTGGTCCTGCTCATAGTTGCCGTTGTTGGTAAGCTCGGCGTAGCCGGTTAGGGTCAGCTCCCGCTGCCGGTCGGAGCGGTTGGTCACCGACAGCTGCCAGACCTCGTGCTCCCCCTCCAGGGGCACATAGAACAGTGCCTCGCTGTGAATACCCCGGTAATCCGCGAGCAACAGGGTGTAGCCCGTCCCGTGGCGGCACTGGCTCTTATAAGTCTCCAGGTCCTTACCTACCGGCTGCCAGGAGGCCGACCAGACGTCTCCGTCCCCGTTGTCCCGGAGGTAGATGTACCGCCCCGGCTGGTCAAACTGGTTGAAGACATACCGCAGGATACGGCCGTTGGCCCCGGATTTCACAAAGCTGTATCCCCCCGCGTTGTTGGAGATCAGTGCGCCGTACTTGGGCGACCCCAGGTAGTTGGCCCAGGGCGCCGGGGTGTCGGGCCGGGTGATGACATACTCCCGGGCCTGATCATCGAAATATCCGTACTGCATTCCATCCGCTCCTTACATCAATTCAATCGTGATTGTATTCCCGTCTTTCGGCAGGGTATCTACCACTTCCCGGCTGAGCACCTTCTTGACAGGGAGGTACTCCCCGAAATCCTTCTCCAACCGGTTGACAATCACCACATGGAAGCTCTTCCCGGCAAAGGAAAAGTCGATTGCCGCCTCTCCGGTTTCGTCAAACTGTTCCCGCACCAGCTTGGGCTCGATCACCAGATCGCCCCCCTCGCCGTGTACGCCGAACACCTGAGTGATCACCGTCAGCATGTACCAGCTGGCCGCGCCGGTGAGGTAGTGGTACATTCCCCGGCCGTCGGCGTTGAAGTATTCGGGGATACCGGGAAAAATTTTACTGGTGGGGAAGTCCATCGCCGTCTCCGCCAAGGTCTGGAGGGCCTTGTACCCCTCCCGGACAAAGCCCCTGCGGTAGAGGGCGTTGGCGTACATCACCGTCATGTGGGAGAACACCGCACCGTTCTCCTTCTCCCCATAGGCAAAACCGAACATCCTGCCCATATCCAGTTTCAGCTCGTGGAAATCCGTGTTCAGCCGGTAGCCTCCCGCCGCTTTCTTGTAGAGATAGCGGTCCGCACTTCGGACGATTGCCCTCACCTGCTCCGACCTGGCCGTGCCGCTCATAATGGCGAACACCTGCCCGGTGAGCATCATGCGCACGCCCTGCTCTGTGATCCCCTCCAGGGGCTGGCAGTGGTCGTCGTAGTAGCTGTTGAACCAGCCGTCCTCTCCGTCTTTGATCCATTCCTGACGGCGGATGTGCTCCATCAGCCAGCGGGCCTTACCCTCCAGGTCCTCCGCCAGGGCGGTGAGGGGAACCGCGACAGTCTGCCCGCTGACCTCATGGATACAACGCCGGGCGTACCCCTCCAGGACCGCTGTCTTGCGGGAGGTATCCTCATAGACCTCCGGGCCAGCCTCCAACAGCTCCTGAAGCTCCGCCAGCAGCTCGACTTTATCCTGCCGCTCGGCCAGTCGGCGCAGCAGCCCGGCCAAATCTAGGAGGTTCCCCGCGTAGGCACAGGTGAAGGCCACGCTCTCCCCGTTTTCAGCGGCCATATCCAGGGCGTCGTTCCAGTCGGCCCCCCGGAGGCGGAAGATGTTGTGGGCTCCCACCTCATAGAAGGCGGCCAGGTGCTGAATAAGCAGGTGCTCCAGAATGCTGCCGGTGTACACCGCCCCGGACTGGCTCTGCTGCCGGTTCCCGTACTCCTCATTCCAGAGCGGGTCGATTTGCGTGCCCCGCATGGCCTGGGGGTCTTTGAAGTAGGGGGCGGGTTCCAGGAGAATATCCAGGTCTCCGGTCTGGTCGATATACAGCCTGGTGGTCATCAGCGGCCAGAGGGCGTGGTCCATCCATACCCGAGCGATGCCGTTGCGGTCGGCGATGAAGTTTCCGTCTCCCGCACCGATGATGGTGGCGTTGGTGCCGTCCACCCGGACGCCGCCGAAATTTTTCCGGATCATCTCCCCCACGTTCTGGGGGGCCATGAGCAGCAGGGACAGACAGTCCTGCCACAGGTCCCGCCAGCCCCGGCCTCCCCGGCCATAGTCGTGGTGGGGGAGGAAGGAACAGCCGTAAATCCGGCGCAGGAAGGGCTGAAAGCTTACCCACCGCATCCAGCGGTCGAAATTGGGGTTGCCTGTATGGTAGAGGACGTTCACCTGTTCCTGCCAGTGGGCCTTTGTCTCGGCCAAGGCCTGCTCCACCTGCTCCACCGTAGAAAAGGTGGACAGGACCCGGTCCATCTCCAGCCCGTCCTCTGCAATGCCCAGCAGCAGGATATACACTACACTCTGTCCCGCCTCCAGCGTGACAGCCGGGAATCGGATACCGCCCATGGCCTCCCGTCCGTCGATCTCGGTCCCGGCGGGGACGCCCTCCGCCCTCTCGTAAACCGCCCGGGGGTGTAGGAATGTGCCGCCCTCGCCAAGGAAGCCCTCCACCGTGGGGTAAAAGGTCTCGGGAGCTGTTCCGTCCCCGGCGGAACCCAGCACATAGTAGATTTTGTGGTTCTCCCGGTGGCCCTTCTCGTCAAAGGACATGGCGGGCTTCACCAGGACCCCATGCTCTGTGGTCCGGGTCCGATGGAGCATGGAGGTCACGTTCCGGTGGTCCCGCACGTTGTCCGCACTCCGTCCGTAGATGGGGACGGCCGCTACACAGGTCAGCTTCCGGGAAGCGGCCCCGGTATTGGTGATTTTGACCTCCATAATCTCCACATTCTCCCGAACGGGAACAAAGGAGATAATCTCCGACTGGAGGCCGAAACGCTTGGACTCCCGGCTCACTTTCTGCCACATCAGGCCGGCGATCAAGGTGCTCTCGTCCTGCTCCGGGGTGAAGCGATCCGCCTCCTGCTCCGCCGACGCCCCCGTGGCCGACCAGCAACCATCCTCCATGACGCACCAGAAATTCCGGGTGCCGCGGCGGCTGTGCAGGTCCTCCGCGCTCACCGGCTCCAGCAGAAAGGACTCCTGATCCAGTTTGCTGTCGCCCCCCAAGTTAGGAGTAATGGCGCTTTTTAGCCCTGTTTCGCTGGCCAGGGGGAAATAGAGCCCGCTTACATTTTCCGGGTTATTGAGCGTAAATGTTCCGTTTTCATCCAAAAAACGAATGTTATCCATGTGCCGTCACCTCCGTTGATGATTGTATTTTCTGATAGACCCGCACATAATCCACCTCAAAAGCGGCGTGCTCAAAGTCTGTGGTCTCGTCCGGATACCCGACCCAGCTTCCTCCCACGGCCAGATTCAGGATGAGGTACATATCGTGGTCAAAGGGGGCGGGGCAGGGCTTCTTCACACCGTCCGCCCCGGCGGAAAACCACTCCCTTGTCTCATAGAAGGACCTACCGTCCACATACCATCGGAGCAGCCCCGGCTCCCAGAGCAGGGAGAAGTTGTGAAATTCCTCGGCAAAATCGCCGTTTTCCAGGGCCACCGTCCCCTGGCTCTCCCGGTGGGGCAGGCCGTAGTGGATGGTCCCGTGGTTTTTCCCCGTATGACTTCCCCATATCTCCATGATGTCGATCTCGCCGCACTCGGGCCACTGGCCGTAACGGTCCTCGTCGGTAGTCATCAGCCAGAAGGCGGGCAGAAAGCCCTTCCCTCTGGGCACCTTCAGCCGGGCCTCAAACAGGCCGTAGGTAAAGTCGTACTTGTGCTGGGTGGTGATCCGGCCGGAGGTGTAGGAAATTGTGCCGTTTTCGTGGACCGTTTTCACCGGGCGGATCAGCAATTTTCCGCCCCTGACGCTGATGCTTTCTGGGGAGTCCACATATTCCTGCAATTCTTCATTGACCCAGCCCGGCTCGTGCAGCTCCACGTTCCAGCGGCTCCGATCCAGCTCAGCTCCATCAAAATTGTCCTCAAACACCAGGCGGCAGCCCTCATAGGAAAGCAAATCCTCCACCGTTATCAACCATCCTCTCTGCTTTCAAATATCCGATTCAAATAAAAGGAATTGATCCAGGCCCCTGCCGCGAAGCCGAACAACAGCCAGAAGGCAAATACGACTCCGAGCAGAGCGGGGAACAACAAGCCAATCAGCAGGGGCAGCAGATTGACCGTGGTCATCAGAACAGTGACGGGCAGATTGGCCAGGGACAGCCGGATTGCGTTGCTCAGATGATGGGAAAAGGTATTCTCAAAGCGGGCCAGCAGGGGAAACAGGTAAGACAACAGGGCCGTCAAAAATACGGCGAGGATGGCCAGCATAACGAATACCGCCGGCGGCATCAGCAGCGTCTCGGCATAGAGCACACTGCGCAGGACGGCCAGAAGGGTCACATCCGCAAGGAACAGAATGGTGGCGAAGGACGACGACAGAAAATTTTCCCGCAACGCCCGGAGAAACCCTTTGACTGGGTCGCAGTCCTGCCCCCGCATCAATTTCAGCGTCATGGAGTAGAGCGCAGTAACAGCGGTTCCCGAAAGGACAACGGTGCAGCAGGAAAGAACCAGCGCAATATTCAGAAGCAGCAGATCACAGATCCTTGCGAGAAATCGGATCAGACAACTGTCCGGATGAAACATTTTCGCCAGCCTCCCTGCAAATCGTTTTATTTATTTTATCTCTAACCGCCTTTGAGGATATATCATTGCCATGACTGAAATATCAAAATGCTTGCAGGCAAACTTCTGGACCATGAATTATGCCGGGGGGATAATAAAACTCCGTCCGGGCGTCCTTACCGGGCGGAGTTGAAAGCAATCAACACATTCAAGACAAAAGTCAACATCATTAAAGCAAAATAAGGCGATCTTTTTCAAGAATCCCTTAACCAGCAACTGAACTCATCCAGCGTGATATTCCCAGCCTCGCACTCCGCTTTTCTCTCTCTGGCTTTCTCGCTCCAGGCGTAGAACTCGTCCTTCGAAATCTTACCTGCCCTGATCCAGGCAAAGCGCTTCTTGTACTCTCGGCGGTAAATCTTGAACACCTCGTCCTCGCTCTTACTCTTCTCCCAGACCCGGAACGCTCCGATCTCCTTGCAGGTGCGGCCTTTCTCATCAAAGGGACGGTCGCAATACTCGATGCCGCCGTGGCCCGTCACCGCAAAGAGACGTCCGCAGTTTTTGCACACCCGCATTTTGATCTCCCGCTTCAAGCACTCCCGGAGATGGTAGTCCACTAGATCATAAACCGTCTCAGGACATAAAACCTCCGCAAAGGTCTCCTGATACAGCAGCTCGTAGCTCATCCGCTGCGGACGAAAGCAAAACAGTTCTTTCCCCGCCTGCTCCGCCGCAAGGTAGCAGGCGGTCATTTTTTCATCTACCGATTTCTCGCTGGTGTCCTTGACCCAAATCTGGGTGAGCAAGTCCAGTGCCTGCCGCTGAAGCGTCAAAAGTCTATCTGGCATCTCGTCCAGATACTCCACCTGCAAAAAGTTCTGCGGAAACTCGTAGCCCATATACCGCGCACGATCCAGGCGAAACTTCCAGTCCAAGCGAAGCAGCTCAAAGTAGACATGAACATCCGCCAAATCACAAAAGAGCCTATAGACCCGGTCTGATTCCTCTCTGCTTTTTTCTGAAATGACTCTGCGCACTCCGTCAGACAGGCGTCGAAGGGTCGGTCTCATCTGCTCCATGTCCAAGTACAGAAAGGAAATCAGGCTCTCCGGAAACATCGCATTCCTCGTAGACATCCAGCGGTCATTCAGCTCTTCCTCCACAAACGCATAAAGCTCCTTGCCGTTTGTGATGCAGGTCTTGAATTGATAGTTAAGCATAACGGCTCCTCCCGTCTTAGACATAATTATATTTATTTTCAGATAGGACTTTACAAGTGATTGACGCAATGTTACACTACAAGCAAGAAGGACATATCGCCCGCCTGTTTTTATTCAGTCTACATCGTACCCGTTAGAAAGTCAAGTAAAGTTTGAAGGAGGATCAAAATGAAAGAGTCGGTCTACAAGACCTATGAGGAACTGCCGCTGTTCCTCAACGCAGAGGTGGTTGCAAAGGTGCTGGGCATTGCGCCGTCCAGCAGTTACGAACTCATGCACGAAGTCGACTTCCCTGTACTGAAAGTCGGCAGCAGAATGGTGGTCCCCAAGGAGAAATTCATCCAGTGGGTAGAAGATCACACTCAAGGAGGTACACAGTGAGTAAGACGGGCAAAAACTATTTCCCCACCCCCAACGAAATTTTTTCTCTGGGATTATCCCCCGGTGAGTTTGCGGTGTACTCCTACCTGCTCCGCTGTGCAAATCGGCGCACCCGTCAGTGCTGGCCCAGCTACAAAACCATTGGTGCAGCAACTCAGTTGAGCGTCAATACGGTGCGCAAGCACGTCTGCGCTCTCGCTGACAAAGGGCTCATCAGCACAGAGGACACCATCGTATTCACCAGGACCGGTCTCAAGCACAACGGCAGCCTGCTCTACACCATCCGTCCATTCCATGAGGTGCTGGATGCGCATCAGCAGAACGAACTGCGCCGACTGGAGGTACAAACAGCAAGATGGAAGTATGCAAAAACTGCGTCGCTGTAAACAAGAGAAACCCCTCCGTGACGGCCTGTGGATCGCTGTGGATGCAGAACGCAGTCGTGTCCAAAAACGGCAAACGGAATATGACCACCGTCACCCCAGAGCGGCCCTGTGTGCCCTGGCTCCTGCTCGGGCAACATCTGACCCAGCCCCACACACGCGGCGAGCTGTGCGCCCGTTGGGAGGTGCAAGGCGAGCGATGAGAGGGAAAGCAGGAGAAAGCGCCGGCGCTTTTGCTGCGCCGGTGCGGTCACAACCGCCCGCAGTGCGGGCGGTTTCAGAGACGGAAGCTGACGCTTTTCTGCGGGCTGACATCTTCGATTGACGCTGATCCTTTAAAAAGCAGAGAAAAACGCCGTTATTGCAGAGTTTGCAATGACGCTATTACAGAGTAAGGGAGGTTTTACACAATGAATAAAAACAAGGACCGCCACACCGTCTGGCTGACAGATGAGGCCTGGGACAAAGTCAAGGATCACTACCGCACCGATAACTGCTCCACACAGAATGAGTACATCGAGAAAGCAATCCAGTTCTACTCCGGCTATCTCGATGCCGAACAGGCCGACAGCTACCTGCCCCGTGTGCTTGCAGAAGTGCTAGAGGGTAAGTTGGGTGCGCTGGGCGGCCGAATCGGGAAACTGCTGTTCAAGCTGTCAACGGAGGAGGCAATCATGGCACAAATCGTTGCCTACGGGTTCAATGTGGATCTGGACACGCTGAAAAAGGTACGGGTCAACTGTATCAAAGACATCAAAGAGACGAACGGCGAAGTCGATTTTGAGGCCGCCTACAAATATCAAAAGAGGCTCGACTGATGCAGGGACTGATCCAAAAGAGCGGCTACATCAAGCCGGGCGGCGGCGCCGGGAACTACGCGGAGTACATCGGTACCCGTGACGGTGTGGAACTGCTGAACGCCGGCGACCAGTACCTAAAGTACATCGCGGAGCGGCCCCGCTCTCACGGCCTGTTCTCCAACGTGCAAAATACTGATTTGGAAAAGACGATGCAGGAGGTGAACAGCCACCCGGCTCCCGTCTGGACGTTCATCTACTCCCTCAAGCGGGAGGATGCTGTCCGGCTGGGGTACGACTCCGCTGAGAGCTGGCGGAAGCTCCTCCTGGCTCACCAGACGGAGCTGGCGGAGGCGATGAAGATACCGCCTAACCAGTTCCGCTGGTGCGCCGCCTTCCACGACGAAAAGCACCATCCCCACATCCACCTGATGGTCTGGTCAGCAAACCCGAAGCAAGGTTATCTGACAGAGCAGGGTATCGAGATGATGCGCTCCAAGCTGACCAACAATATTTTTCAGGACGAGTTGCTGCACCTCTACAAACAGAAGGACCTGTCCTACCAGGAAGTGCGCGATACGGCGCAGGAGGCAATGCGCAATCTGATCCGAGAGATGAAGTCCGGAATCTGTGACTGTCCTGTCATTGAAGACAAGCTGTTCACCCTGTCCGAGATGCTCCAGGACGTCAAGGGCAAAAAAGTGTACGGCTACCTGACGAAACAGGTCAAGGCTCAGGTGGACGCCATCGTGGATGAGTTGGCCCAGCTCCCGGCGGTGGCGGAGTGCTATGAGGTCTGGAACAAACTGCGAGATGAGCTGGAGAACTACTACAAGGACAAACCCAGGGAACACCTGCCGCTGTCTCAGCAAAAGGAGTTCAAGTCGGTCAAGAATATGGTCATCCGTGAGGCGGAGCGGATTCGGTTGGACGAGATCACATTCGAGGACGAGCAGATGGTCGATGAATTGGATGAGGAGGAAGAAGTCCTGAACATCCACCCTCACTGGCGAGTGGTGAACGCATATCGGGAAGCCCGGTATGTCCTCTGCGATGACGATTCAACTTGGACAGAACAGGAGAAGGCCGTCCAAGTCCTGGAACAGCTCTGGGATGCTGGTTTCGCTGTGGCAGCGCATCAGTTGGGTAAGTGCTGGCGGGATGGCTTGGGTGTCTTGCCAGATGACGACAAAGCGGAGCTGTGGTTCCGCCGCTCCGCTGAGGCCGGGAATGATTTCTCCCAGTATGCGCTGGGCAAGCTGCTGCAAAGTAGGAAACGGGTTGAAGAAGCTGTCAACTGGTTTGAAAAAGCCGCCACGCAGGGCAACCAGTATGCCAGCTACCGGCTGGGGAAGCTCTATCTCCTGGGTGATGGTGCTCCAAAGAATACGGAAAAAGCCATCGAATACCTGACCCAGGCGGCTGAGAGCGGCAACCAATATGCGCAGTACGCACTCGGCAAGCTGTACTTGGACAGGCAAGATGTGGAACAAGCTCACTACTGGTTCACTCAATCCGCTACACAAGGAAACGAGTACGCTCAGTTCTTCCTGGATCGCTGGGATAACCTGAAACCTCCCTCGGTCATGCTGTCGGTCACTCAGTTGCTCCACCACATAAGTGAATTTTTCCAGGATAACTCTATTCCTCCTCAAGCCCCAGCAGGACAACAGGTTGATCGAAAGCTGCGGCTCAAAATCGGAGAGAAGAAGATTGCTATGGGGCACAAGGCAGATGATCACGAGGAGTACAACGGGCCGTCAATGTCCATGTGAGCACTCAAAAACTGCTGCGCAGTAAACAAGAGCAACCTATTAAATTTCTGATAACTCTGCTCAAAAGGGATGGCTATTCAGTTGCGATTGGGGTATTGTGTGTTGCTGCAAAGGAGGTTGATGAAAATGAGAAAAACTCTGGAAGATCTCTACTATGGCAACATCACACCCAATGAACAGCAGATGACTCCCGGCTCAGAAATGGAGAAGGCAGTAGCCCGTGTCGCCAGCTGCGAAAAGCAGCTCTTGGAGCGGCTTGAGGAAACTGAACAAGATGCTCTCACAAAGCTCATTCGGTCGCAGCATGAGATCAACAGCATCACAGCAGTCGAAAATTTCATCCTGGGCTTCCGGCTGGGCGTCAGGATCATGGCCGAGTGCATGGATGAGAATGACGGCGACATAAGGAACGGAGGTGGATAAGCGGTGGCAAAGAAACGAGCAAACGGTGAGGGCAACATCCGCAAGCGCAAGGATGGTCGCTGGGAGGGCCGGTACACTGCCGGCTACGATTCAGAAACCGGCAAGCGGATCATCAAGAACGTCCTCGGCAAGACGCAAGCCGAGGTCAAGGAGAAGCTCGCCCAGGCGCAGCAGGAGACATCTGGTCTGGATGTGGGCCGCAGTGAGGACTACACAGTGGCTACCTGGCTCCGCAGCTGGTACGAACTCTATGCCAAGCCCAACGTCAGGCCGGCCACAGCGGACCGCTACTACCTGATCATCGAGACCTACACCATCCCTCGGATTGGCAAAATCAAGCTCAACAAGTTAACCTCCCGTGATCTCCAAAAACTCTACAAAGACCTGATGGAGCGCGGCAGGATACAGAAGCGGAGCGGCAAGGGCAACCCTGGGCTGAGCAGCACCACTGTGAGAAGCGTCCACCTCACCCTCCACTGCGCTTTCGAGAGGGCTGTCAAAGAGAGACTGATTCCCCGCAACCCCACCGATGACTGCATCGCTCCCAAGGTGCAGAAGGTGGAAATGAAAACGCTCCTGCCTGAACACCTGAAAGCCTATTTAAACGCCGCAAACGCCAGAGGGGTACTCCCCATGTTCTACTTGGAACTGGTCAGCGGGCTGAGAAAAGGTGAATTGGTGGCGCTCCTCTGGAGCGACCTGGATGCAGAGCATAAGACGATCTCCGTCAGCAAGCAGTACGTCCGCAACCCTAGCGGCGAAGTGATGCTCTCCAGGCCCAAAACAGAGACATCTGTCAGGCAGGTATCCATCCCACAGGATGCAGTCGACCTGCTAATCCAGGAGCACGACAAACACCTGGACAATCCGTATATGTTCCCCTCGCCAGTGACCGGAGAGATGTACCACCCGGACTCAGTGGTAAAGCTCCATGAGAAAATCCTGAGGGACGCCGGCCTGGAGCACATTCGTTTCCATGATCTCAGACACACATTTGCGACTCTGGCCCTCCAGAACGGTGTAGATGTGAAAACCGTCTCCAGCATGCTGGGGCACTACGATGCGGGCTTCACCCTCCGCACCTACACCCACGCTACCCGGCAGCAGCAGAATCGGGCGGCGGAGACGATGGGAAATTTCATGGCACAGGTCATGTAAGCCAAAAAAGCGACGAAAACGCCAGACAGGAAAGCAGAACTTCCTGTCTGGTGCTCTCTGTCCCTCTTCGGGCATTTCGGCGTGTGGGTCACGGTGTGGGTCAACGAAAAGTCGCAAAAATAAATCGACCGAAAAAATTGAGAAAATAAGAGAAATCCCGCCAGAATCAATGGATTCAAGCGGGATTTTGGAGCTGCTACCCAGATTTGAACTGGGGACCTCATCCTTACCAAGTGATTGGAAGCTCTGGGAGTGCTGCTGTTTGGCACTTTCGGGGCGTTTTTGTTGCGGAGAGGCATGGTCTTTGACACTTTCCCATCCGTTGACTCCGTCCGCTTTTTTCCGCGTGTGGGTCACGGTGTGGGTCAAACCCAAATCACGAAGCAGATGCGGGGTGCTCCTCAGAGAGCGGAAATTCCAGCCTGATTGCCCGCTCCTGCTCATAGGTGACTCTGGTAATCTCCTCTTTTGTAGGCAACAGTTTACCATAGAGGGGTGTAAAATACAAGTCCCGCACCCACACAGAATTTGCTACGCTGTAAACAATATAGGGGCTGTGACGCTGTGCAGTTCGCTTATTTTTCACCTCTACATTTCTCCGTTTATCCCTATCGACTTTCGTCTCCTATTTCGGTATTGCGTTGCTTACGAAGGCCCCACAAAATACTGAAATCAGGAGGAAACGCAAATGACCAACATACACCTCATTTTACCTCTTCCAAAAATTTCACAAAGGCCTGCTTGCCTGCATTACTACGCTTATAGACCCCAGCGTGCTCCAACACCTGGGCGAAGACCAGGCCGGTTTCCTTCTGGACGATGTCCAGGGCGTTTTCCTTCGTGATGGTGTACTTCCTGACAAACCCCTCCGCCCAGTCTGCGTGCTTGGCGGTAAGCTCATTGACTCGCAGGCCGGAACCGGTGGCCAGACACTTGGCCACTGCGGCCAGCTCCTCCTTCAGCCGGGCGGGGAGAACCGCCAGGCCCATCACCTCGATCAAGCCGATGTTTTCCTTCTTGATGTGGTGGAGCTCGGCGTGGGGGTGGTAGACCCCCAGGGGGTGCTCCTTCGTGGTGATGTTGTTCCGCAGGACCAGGTCCAGCTCGAACTTCTCCCCTCTCCGCCGGGCGATGGGGGTGATGGTGTTGTGGGGCTCGCCGTCGGTCTCGGCGAAGATGAAGGCGTCCTTGTCGGTGTAGCCCCGCCAGGCGGTGAGGATCCTGTCCGCCAGGTCGATGAGCCGCTCGGGATTTTCGGAGGCGATCCGCACCACCGACATGGGCCACTTGACGATGCCGGCGTCGATGTCCTCATAGCCGGGGAAGGTGAAGGGGGTCTCCACCGGGGCCTTCTCCATGGCAAAGGTGTAGTGTCCGCCCTGGAAGTGGTCGTGGGCCAGGATGGAGCCGCCCACGATGGGCAGGTCGGCGTTGGAACCCACAAAGTAGTGGGGGAACTGACGGACGAAGTCCAGCAGCTTGGCGAAGCAGGCCCGGTCGATCTTCATGGGCACATGCTCGCTGTTCAGGCAGATGCAGTGCTCGTTGTAGTAGACATAGGGGGAGTACTGCAAAAACCAGGGGGAGCCGTTGATGGTGATGGGGACAATGCGGTGGTTCTGCCGGGCGGGGTGGTTGACCCGGCCGGCGTAGCCCTCGTTCTCGGCGCACAGCTGGCACCGGGGATAGGCGGAGGCGGGGAGGTTCTTGGCCGCGGCGATGGTCTTGGGGTCCTTCTCCGGCTTGGACAGGTTGATGGTGATGTCCAGCTCACCGTACTCGGTGGGAGCCTTCCACTGCATATCCTTGGCGATGCGGTCCCGGCGGATGTAGTTGGTGTCCTGGCTGAATTTGTAGTACCAGTCGGTGGCCTTTCGGGGGTCCGCGGCGCACAGGGACTGGAATGCTTCGATCACCTGGGCGGGCCGGGGGATGAGCCGCCCCATGAGCTCGGTATCGAACAGGTCCCGGTAGACCACCGAGTTTTCGGTGAGCACGCCCCGGGCGTAGGCATCGTCCAGGAGCTTCCCCAGGATGGGGGCCAGCTCCAGCTCCCCCCACTCCTGGCCGGGATCGGTGTAGCTATCCAGCTTTAGGACATCCAGAATGGTGTTGATGGCCCAGGTGTACTCGTTTTCCTGAATCAATCCGGTGCGCAGAGCATAGGTGGCCAGCTTGGAGACGGCTTCGTCGATCATGGCTCAGCCCTCCTCATAGCCATGGGGGTGGCTCTTGTGCCAGTTCCAGGCGGAGGACACGATAACCTCCAGGTCGGCGTACTGGGGCTTCCAGCCCAGGACGGTCTTGGCCTTCTCCGAGGAGGCCACCAGCTGAGCGGGGTCGCCGGCCCGGCGAGGGGCGATCTCGGCGGGAATGGGGTGGCCGGTGACCTTCCGGGCCACGTCCACCACCTCCTTGTTGGTGAAACCCACCCCGTTGCCCAGGTTGAACACGTTGTTCTCCTCACCCTTGAGCAGGTAGTCCAGGGCCAGGATGTGGGCCTGGGCCAGATCGGTGACGTGGATGTAGTCCCGGACACAGGTACCGTCTTTGGTGGGATAGTCGCCGCCGAAGATGGACAGCTTCTCCCGCTGGCCGTTAGGCACTTGGAGGATCACGGGAATGAGATGGGTCTCAGGGTTATGGGCCTCGCCGATGGCCCCGGAGGGATGGGCGCCGCAGGCGTTGAAGTACCGCAGAGCCACATACCGCAGGCCATGGGCCCGGCTGGTCCAGGCCATCATCTTCTCCATGGACAGCTTGGTCTCTCCGTAGCAGTTGGTGGGGACAGTTTTATCCGTCTCCAGGATGGGCACCTGCTCGGGCTCGCCGTAGGTGGCGGCGGTGGAGGAGAAGACGATCTTGTCCACCCCGTGGGCCACCATGGCCTGGAGCAGCACCATGGTGCCATGGAGGTTGTTGTCGTAGTACTTCAGGGGATCGGACATGGACTCCCCCACCTGGGAGGATGCAGCAAAGTGGATGACCCCGTCGATCTTCTCCGCCTGGAACAGCACGTCCAGGGCCGCCCGCTCCCGGATGTCCAGCTTGTAGAACCGGGCCTTGGGGTGGACGGCGGCCTTGAAGCCGGTCTGGAGGTTGTCGGCCACCACCACGTCCCGGCCGGCGTCGATGAGTTCGTACACGGTGTGGGAGCCGATGTAGCCGGCCCCGCCTAATACTAAAATCGCCATAATGTTTCCTTCCTTTCTAATTATTCTGCCACCACGCAGCCGCCCTGGGAACGGATGTGGAGAATGTGACACTTTCCCTGTCCCAGCAAAGCTTCCATGCCAGATTTAAAGGTATCCAGTTTTTCATTCGGAACAAAGGCCTGGATCGTTCCGGCAAAGCCGCCGCCATGGACACGGATTGCTCCCGCTCCATCCAACAGCTTTCGTCCCAGCGCCAGCGTCAAGGGAATCGCCTGCTGATTGGGGGCAGAAACCGACCATGTATTTTTCAGATGGAGAGAGGAAGAGAGGCCGGAGGCGTTGACCAAAGTTAAAAAGCTGGAAAAGTTCCCTGCTTGTAAAGCCTGAAATTCCTTCACTGCCCGGCGGTCATCCTCAAAAAAGTGCATGGCCCGCAATACGGCCCGATCTCCGCACCGCACCCGCAGGGAGAAAAGCTCGTTCCAAAAATCCGCTTCTGAAACATCCCGTAAAAATTGCTTTCCCCAATGACTCGCAACGCTCCCCATATCCCGGGTAATCTCAGCGTAGTCATCGGTGAGATCGCCATGACTGGAACAGGTATCCACAATACAGAGAGTATGGTTTGACCGAGTGAAATCGTAATCAACCATATTCACCATCGGGTCAGCAGGGTCGGCGAAGTCGATAGCCACCGCTCCCCCCACAGAGGAGCCCATCTGGTCCATCAGTCCACAGGGCTTACCAAAGTAGATGTTTTCGGCATATTGGCCGATTTTCGCAATGGTGACAGCGTCCAGGGTATTGCCGCAGCAGAAGCGGTTGATAATGTTTCCAATCAGAGTTTCGTAGGCGGCAGAGGAACTGAGCCCGGAACCGGACAGGACATTGGAGGTTACGTAGGCATCGAAACCAGACAGCGAATAACCAAGCTCCTGTGTTTTTGCTGCCATACCGCGTATCAAAGCTGTGGTTTTGTTTTTTTCCTCCTCTCTGGGCAGCAGGCTGTCCAGGCTGACCTCCAGAAGCGGGTAGCCCTCGGATTGAACTCGAATGGTGTTCAGTCCGTTGGGAGCGGCACAGGCCAGCATATCCAGGTCCACACTGCCGCACAGCACATGACCGTGCTGATGGTCTGTGTGGTTGCCGCCGATTTCTGTGCGGCCCGGTCCACTGAACAAGGCGCAGCCCGCAGTGGGAGTAAACTGGTTGGCAAACTGTCCTGTCACCCGGACAGCGCGCTTCCTGGCCTGCTCCAGACTGGCCCGTGTGCCGTCCAGAGCGTACAGACGGGAGAGCGCATCATCATATGTGCCGGTTTGCAGAGCTTTGATAAGAGATTTTACGGAAATCAATTGGAATCCCCCTATCTTTTTTGAAAATTACAGTGTATAATAGCATAAAATCACTGTTTTTTCTGTCCGGTCGCCTTTGCCAGCAGGGGGTCGCTCCAATGGACACGGAAAAACTGGATCAGCGGCCCGGTGCAAAAGGTCAGGAGGATGGTGCCGATGCCGATAATCTTCCACTGGATGCCCGCCTGGGAGCCGGTAAAGAAGGCGATCCCCACGCAGACAGCGTCCAGGATGATCCTGGCAATGCGAAACTGAACGGTCCCCTTTGTCAAGGTCTCCACCACATAGCCGGCGGCATCATAGGGGGCCATCCCCATGTCGGCGGAGATGTACAGGGCGTCGCCCACGCAGATCAGCAGGGCGGCTGCGGCCAGCACAGCGATCCGGACCGGGATACCGGCAAAGGTGATCCCCAACTTCGCCACCAGCCACATCACAAAGTCCGCCGTATAGCCCACAAAGACCATGTTGAAGATGGTCCCGAAGCCGATAAACTGCCGCTTGAACAGAAAAATCAGCACCAAAATTCCCGCGTTTACAAAGAGCTGGAGGGTCCCAAACTGCATATTCAGCACCGAGCTGATGCCGGTGTTCATGGCAGTAAAGGGGTCCGCGCCCATCTCCGCCAGCTTGAACAGCCCCACGGCGATACCTACCATGAAGATGCCCATCACCACCGCCAGAGCGCGGATCAGGTAATGTTTTGAATGTTCCATCAAGGATCGTCCCTTCTGTGAGGTAATTATGGAAAACGCGATTTTTATTGAATTTCCAGAGGCCGAAAAAGAAGAGCTGCATATCAACAATTTCGGGCGCTCCGTCACCAGGCCCGGGCACAGGTACGGTCCCGCTGTCCGCAGCTTCTACCTTATCCACTACGTCGTGGAGGGTAAGGGGGAGTTCTCCGCCAACGGCGCCGTCTACCGTCTCAAGCCGGGGCAGGGCTTTCTCATTGAGCCGGACTATCTGACCACCTACACGGCGGATCTGGAGCGCCCCTGGACCTATGTGTGGCTGGGGTTCTCCGGGCAAAAGGCCAAAAGTATTCTGAACGCCATCGGCCTCAGCCAGGACTCCCCCATCTTCACCTGCGGCCCGGAGCAGCATCTGGAGCAGTATGTCATGGACATGCTGGAGCACAACTACGCCACCACCAGCGACCTCTACCGCCGGCAGGCTATGATGCTGCTGTTTTTCTCCGCCCTGGCCCAGAGCAAGCGGGACATAGTGGCCGACCGGTCGGAGAACGCCTATGTGGCTCAGGCCATCCGCTATATCCAGGACTGCTACCACGAGCCCCTGCTGGTGGAGGACATCGCCCGGTATGTGGGGCTGAACCGCAGCTACCTCAGCACCCTGTTCAAGAAATACACCGGGCTGTCCCCCATCAAGTATTTGCAGACCTTCCGAATGACCCGGGCGGCCCATCTGCTCTCTCTGACCCAGCTGCCCGTCAGCGCCGTCGCCTACTCCTGCGGCTACCAGGAGACCGAATCCTTCCACAAGATCTTCAAGCAGCATACGGGGCTGTCTCCCAAGCGCTACCGGGCGCAGGAGCAGGCAAAGACCAAAACCAATCGGGAAAACTTATCCGTTTAGCGGTCCCCGCCCCTTTTGGGGCGGGGATCATTCTCTTTACAGGCCCACGACCTCATACACCAGAGAGCGGAAATCCTCGCAGCTGCCGCTGCCGCCGCTGCCCTCAATGACCTGCCCGGAGGCCTGATCCTCCAGCATGAGGCCGAACTGCATCAGCTCGTCGCCGTAGGCCTCGTAGGAGAGATATTTGCTGTAGATGTGATACTTCCGGTCCGGGTCCAGCCCCAGGAGGGGCAGACGACGGTAGGGACCGTTGATCTCGCTGAGGATGCGGGTCACCGTCACCAGGGCCCGGCTGCCGTCGTGCTCCGCCACCTCCCAGGCGGCGAAGTTGCCCTCAAAGGGGCTGAGCAGCCGGTAGAAGGCCCCCTGGACCAGCAGCTTCCGGTTTTGCTTGTAGAACACCACCTGCTGCTTGACGGCCTTCAGCTCCTCCTCGCTGAGCTTGTTCAAATCCAGCTCATAGCCGAAGGCCCCCGTCATGGCCACGTTGCCCCGGGTCTCAATGGGGGTGTTCCGCCCCACCTGGCTGTTGGGGCAGGCGGAGACGTGGGCCCCCATGCTGCTGATGGGGTAGACCAGGCTGGTGCCATACTGAATCTTCAGCCGCTCGATGGCGTCGGAGTCGTCGGAGGTCCAGCCCTGGGGGGCGTAGTAGAGCATCCCGGCGTCAAACCGGCCGCCGCCGCTGGAACAGGACTCGATGAGCAGCTCCGGGAAGGCCCGGATCAGCCGCTCATGGAGGTCGTACACCCCCAGGATGTACCGGTGGAACACCTCCCCCTGCTGGTCGGCGGGCAGGGAGGCGGAGTAGCACTCGCTGATGGAGCGGTTCATGTCCCATTTGATGTAGCTGATCTTGGCGGTACTGAGCAGGGCGTACATCTGATTGTAAATCTCATCCACCACCTGGGGCCGGGAGAAGTCCAGCACGAACTGGTTCCTGCCGTGGGAGGGGGTGCGGCCGGGGGTCTGGATGATGTAGTCCGGGTGGGCCCGGAACAGGTCGCTGTCCCGGTTGACCATCTCCGGCTCAAACCACAATCCGAACTTCATCCCCAGCCCCTCAATCCGCTGGGCCAGACCCTTGATGCCGTTGGGGAGCTTGGCGGGGTTGGGCTTCCAGTCCCCCAGGCCGGCCCGGTCGTTGTTCCGGGCCCCGAACCAGCCGTCGTCCAGGACAAAGAGCTCGATGCCGCATTCCTGGGCCTTCTGAGCGAAGCGGACCAGGTCGTCCTCCACGTAGTCGAACATGGTGGCCTCCCAGTTGTTGATGAGCACCGGGCGTTCCCGGTCCCGCCAATATCCCCGTGCCAGCCGATTCTTGTAGAGGGAGTGGAACTGCCAGCTCATACCGTTGAGGCCCTGGTTGGACCAGACCATAATTGCCTCAGGAGTGACGAACTCACCGCCGGGGGCCAGCTTCCACCGGAAGCCGAAGGGATTGATCCCCAGCATCACCCGCAGAACATTGTAGTTGTCCACCTCCGCCTGGGCCAGGAAGTTGCCGCTGTACACCAGGCTGAACCCGTAGGCGTCGCCGGAGTGCTCGGTGGTGTGCTTTCGCTTCAGGGCCAGGAAGGGGTTGTGCTGGTGGGAGGAGTTGCCCCGCATACTGGACACGGCGGTGACCCCGGGCTGGAGGGGCCGGGTGACGATGGACCGCTCCCGGGCCCAGGAGCCGGAGAGCTGGACGCTCTCGTAGTCCGCGTCGGGAAAGTCCAGGCTCAGGCTCATGGCCCGGTCCAGGAACAGAGTCTTCTCCCCCTTGTTCACAAACCGGACGCTGCGGGCGATGGCGTCGCAGTCCCGGAAGATGGTGTAGGACAGCACCGCCTCCAGCCCCCGCCACGGGTCCCGCATCCGAATTTCCAGAGTCTCCGCCTCGGCCGGGTCCTCCACATAGGTGGCGGGCAGGCCGGGGAGCGGTTTTTTCCCTGGGATGATCTCATAGCCCTGGTACTCCAGCTTGCACAGGACGCTGCCGTCCGTCCCCTGAACCTCCAGGGCGGGGTAGCGGTAGTCAGAGGTACCGTAGGTGGGGTACTCCTGGCGCAGGTGCTCATAGGAGGTGTACAGGTCCCCCTCGGTAATGTAGGTGGTCATGGGCCGGTGGGCCTTCTCCACCATGTGGAGGTAGCTGCCGTCTGACCGCAGCTCCTTGCCGAAGTACAGGTGGCCCAGCTGGCCGCTGTCCATTACATAAAACAGATAGCTCATGCGCCCGTTGTGGAGATGAAAGACGTGCTCTTTTTCGTTAACTGTAATCATGGTGGGTTCCTCCTTGTGAAATAGGTTGCCAGGGGCGGCGCGGCGCTATCTCCTTGCCGCCCCCGGGAAAATCAGTTGGCGTGCAGCTGGTTGATCTCCTTCGTCAGCTGCTCCAGCCGCTGGCCCTTCAGCTTGTAGACGAACTTGAAGATCAGGAAGCTGACCACGGCCAGGATGATGGGCAGAACGAACATCAGAACGCGGATGCCCAGGATGGTGCCCGCCGCCTGGTGGCCGGCCATATCGGGGTCATAGCCCACGATGTCCAGGCCCACGCCGGTGAACAGGGCGGCCAGGGCGGTGGCCATCTTCATCAGGAAGGTCTGGGCGGAGCAGGTGACCGACTCGTTCCGCTTGCCGAATTTCACTTCGCCGTAGTCAATGACGTCGGCGATGCAGCAGGTGGTGGTGCCCAGGGAGAGGCCGGAGCCGAAGAACAGCAGGCAGCAGGAGAGGATCACGCCGGGGGCGCTGGTGGGGGCGACGTAGCCCAGGACCAGCAGCAGGACCAGGCCCACGATGGGCAGGCCGCAGGCCAGGGCGTACACCTTTTCCCGGCTGATGCTCTTGGCGATGGTGGGGAACAGGAACAGGCCGGCCATCTCCGCCAGAATGGTGAAGCCAAAGACTGAGTACAGCATAGCACTTCCGCAGACCTCTTTGAAGTAGTAGACCGCAAAAGACTTCAAAACCTGGGTGCTGAGGTTGAAGGTGAGCAGCAGGCCGATGAAGGCCACAAGCTGGTCGTTGTGGATGATGATGCCGAAGGCCTCTTTCAGGTTGGTCTTCTGGGTCTTGGCGCCGATAGTGGGTTCCTCCTTCACGTTGAACACGGTGATGGCAATGGTGAAGATGAACAGGATGGCGATGCCGATGGCCACCCAGGTGAAGCCGGTCTCGCTGATGTTCAGGATGGTGCCGTTCTCCTGCTCCTGGAGGACGGTGTTGTCCCCGGCCAGCTTGTTGCAGAAGTCGATCATGTACAGGCCGAAGGTGCAGATGATGAAGCCACCCAAGCTGGCGAAGATACGGGGGATGACGGAGATTTTTTCCCGCTCCTGGGGGTCGCTGGACAGGTTGGGCAGCCAGGACCGGTAGGGCACGTCCATAATGGTGTAGGTCATGCCGTAGAGAATATACATGACGGCCACATAGGCGCACTTGGCGGTCATGCTCTCAATGCCCAGGGTGGTGAACAGCAGGACGAAGACCACTGCGTTAAGCAGAGTGCCTACTA
This sequence comes from uncultured Bacillota bacterium, assembly GCA_947073765.1. GTDB lineage: Bacteria > Bacillota > Clostridia > Oscillospirales > Oscillospiraceae > Lawsonibacter. The sequence continues at coordinate 30,232 of CAMTMZ010000023.1, forward strand.
CCAGCCAGATGCGGAACTTTCCGTACCTGGTGCGGGTGTTATCCACGATCATGCCCATCACCGGGTCGTTGACGGCGTCCCACATCCGGGCCACAAAGAACAGCACGCCTACGAAGGAGGAGGCAATGCCCAGAGTATCCGTAAAGTACAGCATCAGGAACGCGCCCACCAGGTTCACGATGGCGTCCTTGCCGATGGCGCCGATGCCGAAGCACCATTTTTCTTTTGGGGCTCTTCTCAGTTCATTCATGATTATTTCCTCCTGTTGTTTGATTTGATGGTTTCCCACGTTCGGCCAAAACGAGAGAAAATCATGTTTTCATCGAAGAACCGGTTCCCTTTGATAAGATTACTATAACATATCTGAACAATCACAGTCGTGTGCAGTTCTTATATAAAACTGTCCATTTGTTTGTTTTTACAAATATCAACTTACCTCCACTCGGAATATTGTACAAATTTACCCTCTGTTTTTTAGGCAATGCGCCAGATAATAGTAACCTAAACTATAAATAAAAACCTGGAGCAAATTATTCACTCCAGGTCTTTACAGATATTATGCTCAAAACTTGCAAAACTGGTTTCGCATTTCCTCGTCTGTCAACTCTCCCCGTTCTGCCATATCTAGTACCTCCTGCGCTTGGGACACAATGGTGTTCCACTCATCCCTGCTGATTTTTCCTCTCTGCTTTCTTGCCTTCAAACGGTTGTAGACCTTCCGGTACTCCATGCCCGCAGGACTCAGCCCTGTGGGGTGATTCGCTTTTCTGTGCGCACCGACCTTACGGCAGGTGTGCTCCGTCTCACCCGGTGCGATGTTATTGCAGTAGCAGGTGTTGTACCCGGCGGTCAGCAGAAAATAGCGTCCGCAGTTGTGACAGCGACGGGGCGCATTGCCTACCATCAGCCCCCGGTAGAAATCCGTATAGAGAAAGTGGGAAAGATAACGGAACTCCACCTTTTCCGCCAAGAGAGCTTTTCCCGCTTCCGTAGGATCTGCCGTCGGGACAAAGCAAAGCTGAGCGGGAAAGCTCTGACTGAATTCCTGTCCGGGGAAAAACAGTTCTCCGGCGGCGGTCATTTCGGTAAAGTAAGTAGCGTAGGCTCCTGCGTATGCCTCAGCGCTACGGCGGGAAAGTGGTTCAAAGTAGGGCTCCAGCATTCCGTCCAGCTGTCCCCTGAAGTTCCGCAGGCTCTCTGAAAAGTATTCCAGTCCAGAGAGAAAGTCCTCAAACATTCGGTGCCCTTCTGAATCAACGTCCAGTGTCTCCGCCCACTTGGCCCGGTCCGACAGCAGGATAGGAAATAAATTTCGGGCGGTCTCCACATCCAAACGCAGACTGCGGTACACCGGCAGTTCAAAGACTAAATCCCAGACAGCGTTGAGCTGTTCCTGTGCGGAGCAGGCAGCGCTGTCTGTTTTTTCCTGAAGCAGTGTCCACACAGCAGATATGAAGGCATTTACTCGCTGATCGATTTCCGTCAGCACCTCGCTGTCCAGATTCAGAACGTCTGTAGTAAGCCGGCCAAGCGGGAATACAGTCCCGTCCAAAAACACAGTGTCTCCAGTAAAGAAAACCGAGAAGCGGTCAAACGTATTCTCTGCCATACTGTCCCTCCTGTATCCGATAGAGTTTTGGCGTTTCCCCATCCTGTGCCAAACCTGTTGTATAGCTGTTTGTTTTGTGCTACCCTCAGCATATCAGGGTGATCACCGGAAGTCAATTCAGATATGGAGAAGGAAACAAGATGAAACAGTCAGTCTACAAAGCCTATGAGGAACTGCCGCTGTTCCTCAACGCGGAAACAGTGGCAAAGGTGCTGGGCATTGCGCCGTCTAGCAGCTACGAGCTGATGCACGAAGTCGGCTTCCCAGTGTTGAAAGTCGGCAGCAGGATGGTCGTGCCCAAGGAGAAGTTCATCCAGTGGGTGGAGGAGCACACCCAAGGAGGTACGCAGTGAGTGCAGCAAACAAAAACTACTTCCCCACACCCAACGAAATTTTTTCTCTGGGTTTATCTCCTGGTGAGTTCGCAGTGTACGCCTACCTGCTCCGCTGCGCAAACCGGCGCACCCATCAGTGCTGGCCCAGCTACAGAACCATCGGCGCAGCAACTCAGTTGAGCGTCAACACGGTGCGCAAGCACGTCTGCTCCCTCGCTGATAAAGCTCTCATCAGCACAGCGGACACTACCGTATTCACCAGGACTGGTCTCAAGCACAACGGCAGTCTGCTCTACACCATCCAGCCATTCCAAGAGGTACTGGATGCTCATCAACAGGACGAACTGTGCAGACTGGAGGAGGAGACGGCAAGATGGGAATACGCAAAAACTGTGTCGCTGTAAACAAGAGAAGCCCCTCCGTGATGGCCTGTGGGCCGTTGTGTGCGGCCTCCTCTGCTTCCAGCAGAAAATGTACCCACCGACCAAGGTGCACCGACTTGTGGGCCGTTTCCGAGGGACGAGAGGAGAAGCAGGAGAAAGCGCCGGCGCTTTTGCTGCGCCGGTGCGGTCACAACCGCCCGCAGTGCGGGCGGTTTCAGAGACGGAGGCTGACGCTTTTCTGCGGGCTGACATCTTTGATTGACGCTGATTCTCTAAAAAACAGAGAAACCCGCCGCTATTGCAGAGTTTGCAATGACGCTATTACAGAGTAAGGGAGGTTTTACAATGAACAAGAACAAGGACCGCCACACCATCTGGCTGACGGATGAAACGTGGAATGTGGTAAAGGAACACTATCGAAAAGACAATTGCTCCGCACAGAATGAGTACATCGAGAAAGCGATCCAGTTCTACTCCGGCTATCTGGATGCCGAGCAGGCTGACAGCTATCTGCCCCGTGTCCTCGCGGAGCTGCTGGAGGGCAAACTGGATGCTCTGGGCGGCCGAATCGGAAAGATTCTGTTCAAGCTGTCGGTGGAGGAGGCGATCATGGCGCAGATCGTTGCCTACGGGTTCAATGTGGATCTGGACACGCTGAAAAAGGTACGGGTCAACTGTATCAAGGACATCAAAGAAACGAACGGCGAAGTCGATTTTGAAGACACCTACAAATATCAAAAGAGGCTCGACTGATGCAGGGGCTGGTTCAAAAGAGTGGCTACATCAAGTCGGGCGGCGGCGCGGGGCACTACACGGAGTACATCGCCACCCGAGACGGCGTGGAACTGCTGAACGCCGGCGACCAGTACCTGAAGTACATCGCGGAGCGTCCTCGTTCTCATGGCCTGTTCTCCAACGTGCAAAATACTGATTTGGAAAAGACGATGCAGGAGGTGAACAGCCACTCAGCTCCTGTCTGGACGTTCATTTACTCGCTCAAGCGGGAAGATGCTGCCCGGCTGGGTTACGACTCCGCAGAGAGCTGGCGGAAGCTCCTCCTGGCTCACCAGACGGAGTTGGCGGAGGCGATGAAAATACCGCCTAACCAGTTCCGCTGGTGCGCCGCCTTCCATGACGAGAAGCACCATCCCCATATCCACATGATGGTCTGGTCAGCGGACCCGAAGCAAGGTTATCTGACAGAGCAGGGCATCGAAGCGATGCGCTCCAAGCTGACCAACGATATTTTTCAAGACGAGCTGCTGCACCTCTACAAGCAAAAGGACCTGTCTTATCAAGAAGTGCGCGATACGGCGCAGGAGGCAATGCGTGATCTGGTCCAAGAGATGAAGTCCGGGGTCTGTAATTGCCCCGCCATCGAGGACAAGCTGTTTACTCTGGCTGAGATGCTCAAAACTGCCAAGGGCAAAAAAGTATACGGCTATCTGAAAAAATCGGCCAAGGCTCAGGTGGACGCCATCGTGGATGAGCTGGCGAAGCTCCCGGCGGTGGCGGAGTGCTATGAGGTATGGAACAAACTGCGTGATGAGCTGGAGAACTACTACAAGGACAAGCCCAGAGAACACCTGCCTCTGTCACAGCAGAAGGAGTTCAAGACAATCAAGAATATGGTCATCCGTGAGGCGGAGCGGATTCGGTTGGGCGAGATCACATTCGAGGACGAGCAGATGGATGGCGAACCGTTCGAAGGGGAAGAGGTCTTGGTTCCTCAGACGCGCTGGCAGATGGTGAATGCGTATCGGGAAGCCCGGTATGTCCTCTGCGATGACGACTCCACCTGGGCGGAGCAGGAGGAGGCCGTCCAAACACTGGAACAGCTCTGGGACGACGGCCTGACAGTGGCAGCGCACCAGTTGGGCAAATGCTGGCGGGAGGGCTTGGGTGTCCTGCCGGACGACGACAAGGCGGAGCTGTGGTTTCGTCGCTCCGCTGAGTCCGGGAATGATTTTTCCCAATATGCGCTGGGAAAGCTCCTGCAAGGTCAAAAGAGAATTGCTGAAGCAGTGAAGTGGTACAAGCAAGCCGCCGCCCAGGGCAATCAGTATGCCAGCTACCGTCTGGGCAAGCTCTATCTCCAAGGTGAGGATGTTCCCAAAGACACAGCCAAAGCCATCGAACACCTGACCCAGGCATCTGAGAGCGGCAACCAGTATGCGCAGTACGCACTCGGCAAGTTGTACCTGGACAGACAAGACGAGGAACAAGCTCACTACTGGTTTACCCAGTCCGCTGCACAAGGAAACGAGTACGCTCAGTTCTTCCTGGACCGCCGGGACAGCCTAAAGCCGCCCACGGTCATGTTGTCGGTCACTCGTCTGCTCCACCACATGAGTGAACTATTCCAAGACAATTCCGTACCGCCTCAAGCTCCGGTGGGACAACAGGCAGATCGAAAACTGCGAATCAAAATCAGGGAGAAGAAAATCGCTATGGGGCACAAGGCAGGTGACCACGAGGAGTACAACGGGCCGTCGATGTCAATGTGATTACTCAAAAACTGCTACGCAGTAAACAAGAGCAACCTATTAAATTTTTGATAACTCTGCTCAAAAGGGATGGCTATTCATCTATAGTTAGTGTATTGTGTGTTGCTGCAAAGGAGGCAGGCGAAAATGCGAAAAACCTTGGAAGATCTCTACTACGGCAACATCACACCCAGTGAACAGCAGATGACTCCCGGCTCAGAAATGGAGAAGGCGGTAGCTCGTGTCGCCAGCTGCGAAAAACAGCTTATGGAGCAGTTCGGGGAAGCTGAGCAAACGATTCTTACAAAGCTCATCCGGTCACAGCATGAGATCAACGGCATAACGGCTCTGGAAAATTTCATCCTGGGATTTCGGTTGGGAGTCAGAATCATGGCTGAGTGCATGGATGAGAATGACGGTGACATAAGAAGCGGGGGTGGATAACGGTGGCAAAGAAACGAGCAAACGGTGAGGGGAATATCCGCAAGCGCAAGGACGGTCGCTGGGAGGGTCGGTACACCGCCGGCTACGATTCAGAAACCGGCAAGCGGATCATCAAGAATGTCCTCGGAAAGACGCAAGCCGAGGTCAAGGAGAAGCTGGCCCAAGCACAGCAGGAAAGTGCCGGTCTGGATGTGGGACGCAGCGAGGACTACACAGTGGCCAGTTGGCTGAGGAGTTGGTACGAACTCTACGCCAAGCCTAACATCCGACCGGCCACCGCAGACCGCTACCAGCTGATCATCGAGACCTACACCATCCCCCGTATCGGCAGGATCAAGCTCAACAAGCTGACTTCCCGTGATCTCCAAAAGCTCTACAAAGACCTGATGGAAAAAGGTAGAGTCCAGAAACGCAGCGGCAAAGGCAATCCCGGGCTGAGCAGCACCACGGTACGGAGCGTCCATCTCACCCTCCACTGCGCATTCGAGCGGGCGGTCAAAGAACGACTCATCCCTCGCAATCCTACCGACGACTGCATCGCTCCCAAGGTGCAGAAGGTAGAGATGAAGACGCTCCTGCCAGAACACCTGAAAGCCTACCTGGACGCCACCAACGCCAGAGACGTCCTGCCCATGTTCTACCTGGAACTGGTAAGCGGACTGCGCAAAGGTGAACTGGTGGCGCTCCTCTGGAGCGACCTGGATGCAGAGCATAAGACGATCTCCGTCAGCAAGCAGTATGTCCGCAACCCCAGCGGAGAGGTGATGCTCTCCAGGCCTAAGACAGAAACTTCGGTACGGCAAGTATCCATTCCGCAGGATGCAGTCGATCTGCTGATCCAGGAACACAGCAAGCACCCAGACAACCAGTATATGTTTCCCTCGCCGGTCACGGGAGAGATGTACCACCCTGACTCCGTGGTAAAACTCCACGAAAAAATCTTAAAAGACGCTGGATTGGAGCACATCAGATTCCACGACCTCAGACACACCTTCGCAACGCTGGCTCTCCAGAACGGCGTGGATGTCAAAACAGTCTCCAGTATGCTGGGGCACTATGACGCAGGCTTCACCCTCCGCACTTACACCCACGCCACCCGGCAACAACAGAACAGAGCAGCAGAGACAATGGGAAATTTTATGGCACAGGTCATGTAGGACAGAAACACAACGAAAAGGCCAGGCAGGAAGGCGGAACTTCCTGTCTGGCGTTCTCTGTCCCTCTCCGGACATTTCGCCGTGTGGGTCACGGTGTGGGTCAACGAAAAGCGACAAAAATAAACCCGTCTAAAAAGTTGCAAAAATAATAGAAATCCCGCCAGAATCAACCGATTCAAGCGGGATTTTGGAGCTGCTACCCAGATTTGAACTGGGGACCTCATCCTTACCAACTGATTGCCAACCTCGGGAGTGCCGCTGTTCAGCACTTTCGGGGCATTTTTGTTGCGGAGGCGCATGGTCTTTGGCACTTTCCCGTCCATTGTCTCCGCCCGCTTTTTTCCGCGTGTGGGTCACGGTGTGGGTCAAGCGGATATCTCCGTGTCAAAAAAGCCACGGATGGGCTGCGCCACAGCACTTTTCTTTGCCGTCTCCCGCTCAAAATTGATGCGGGTCAGTTCCTCAATAAAGGCTTTTTGCATTTCGCCAGCCTTGGACCAGGACACCCCAAATTTCCGACACATGGAAAAAAAGATTCGATACCACAGTCTGTCCTCATCGCTCTCGTGCGTGAAATACCACTTTGCGTCATCCATAATCAGCCCTCCTCCAAGTAGGATGTGAAAATGTTTATGGCAGCCTCATCACAAATCAAGTACCGTGGAGCCGCGCCGCTCTTACGCCCCGGAATCAAGAGCGCACCAAAGTTCTGCTCGTAATGCTTCGCCAACTCCGGCGTTTTTGCGTCCAGTGTCACATCTCCATTGAAACCGGCATCCACAGATAGCTTGATACCGTAGGCAACCAGCGCCCGTCCGATCCCCCGGTACTTCGGCTCTTTACAAAGGGTCGGATTACTTTGAGCTTGGCTCTCCATGTAAACGATATGGACAGCAACAACATTTTCCTCAATCCCATAAGCACCCAGGGCCACCAATTCACCCTGCTTGGTTTTTAACGCATAGATTTCAAATCCGCTTTCTACAATATACTCAGTCGTCCAGTCCGTTTGCCATACGGGTGAGGCAACAGTAAATTCCAAGTCTTCTCTTGTCGCTCTAAGCGCCTTGGCAGGGACTTTCTTTCCCAACCGGTCCCAAACAAAAAGTTCAAATCTCGCCACATTAACCGCCCCACTTTTCTTTTTTAGTATACCATAGAAAACCGAGAGATACAAGTCCCGCACCCACACAGAATTTGCTATGCTGTAAACAATATAGGGGCTACTGCTGTATGTTCGTCGGAATCCCCAACAGCGTCAACTTCTATGCGTAAGCGAATAGTACTCAAAGAGGGCCGTCCAGGAAGCTGGATGGCCCTCTCTCATGGCGGCAGGAACAGAGTGCAGACAGGAAAATATAGCACCGGGAAGTACAGATTTTCTGCTCAGATATTGCGTAGCAGTAAACAAGAACAACACTTATTCAATAAACACTTCATCAATTAGATTTGTTAAATTGTTGTACTCTATATGCCGATTATGTAGAATGAGGGATACAACGCTTGTATACTCAGGCAATCTTTTATTTTCATACCATAATAAACGATGATCCAGAAAATCAAGACACATTTGCTGAACATTTAAATATGTTGCTTCCATACTATACCGCATTTTGTCTGGATGCTGACATGGGAGACCACTTTTACACCGACACGGTTTACACAACCTACAACTACCACTCAGCAGGGCATATCCAGCAGTGTAGTCTTCAATATGTCGCGCACACCGCTCTATAAGAGATTTCAGGGTGACATTTGCCGCTTTAACTGCTAAATAAGTATTTTTTATATCAGAATAAAAACGCATTTTTGTAGAAAAGCACAGCAAACATGCAGACAAATATGGGCTACTGATTTTGGGAAACGGTTTCGAATAGGGAGGACAACTCCATTTCTTTTTGTAATTAGGGCATCCAGCTTTACAAGCATCTTTTATTGTGGTGCCTTCATAATAGCCCTGGAGAATATCTACACTAGCAAACAAACATCCCTTAATTTGAATAGAGATAGTTCTGTTAGCCAGCCGTCGTTGCACTGTTGTACACAGAATATCTGTCATATCACACTACCAGTTTCGTCCGAAGCATCCTCTGAACCGGGCATTTTTCCCCGCAGCCTCCCCCTGACAAGTATTGTACCACAAATTCCCGCTCCAACTTTAGATATGTTGAGTTAGCGTAGATATCCTCTAAGCTCATATCATAAATGGAATCCGGTTTCACGGGACATCCTTGGTTGTCACATAGTTGGATATATTTGAACGCCTCACATCCAAAAACTAAACCGTCATAGCGAATACAGAGTTTATTCCTGCCCGCATAGCAACAATAATCGTTTTCTTCCAACTGCAGCGGAATCCCAATCCTAATTTGTTGATTAGTCATTTGTGCCAGTTTTTCCTTTAGATCACGATTTTCTTCCTCGCTCAAAACCAGCTTATCTTTGTTCTGATCCGCTCTTCCGTGAGGAACCAATCCAAGAAAACTAACTTGATTAATTCCAAGTTCTCGTGCGAAATGAATTACATTTTCTACCTCACCAAGATTTATCTTGGTCGGAACAAAATGAATTTCTGTGCAAAGGCCAGCACGGTGCGCTGCTCGCACACTCTCAAACGCAAATTTCTGATATCCTGTACTCCCCATAAACCTATCATACACAGCCTCATCGATTGCAGGGATATCAAAGATAATTTTATCTACAGCAATTGCATTTAGTTCATGTAGCATTTCTTCTGGAATACTTTCAACCCCGCCCGAATCATTGAAAACAACTCCACAGGTGTATATGTATACACTAAGCCCTTTCGCCTTAGCGTACGCCGCAATTTCTGTCAAACCAGTGTGCAAAAACGGCTCTCCTCCGGATATGCTCAAAATCTCAGTGTGTAACCTGGCCGCACTGTCAATAACTTTTTTTGCTTGATCTGTTTCTATCTTCAAAACACAATTGCGGTCGGCGAGCGATGAGCAATGCAGACATCTATTGGGACACTTTTGCGTAATTTCAACAGAAATTTGCTTCATTTTTGCTCCTCCCCATCTATCAGGAAATGAAACTCTCCGCAATTGTTTCTTTTTCGATACGAGTCCACAAGTTTTTTGAGGTCCTCACGCAACATATCCACCGTCTTCTTCATCTCCTCGGAGTCCTCATCGCCGGAATTTCTAATATCCAACTCAAATTTACTCGGATCAGAGCCGCTGTTGATTGAAAAAATAATCTCAATCCGCTCAATGCTCCGATAGTCCTTATTAATCTCAAGATGGAGACACTTGGAAAGCTCAAACGACCTTCTCGCCGTGTACTGGCCGTCCCGAAAGGTAGTAAGATACAAGATATATTGTTTCTTAATAATTCTCTCCACATTGTCCGCCAGTTGTTTCGCATTGGCGTTTTCCATATGAACCGTTTCTACGTAATCAATCCTATTGGCGTGGAATTCCTTAACTGTCAATTCCGTAGATTTGTTTACGGCACCCTGATACATACTTTTCCATGATTTTCGTCCCCATTCTTGGAGCTCATCACAGGCAAACAAAATCATGGGCAGCGTTAATACATCAATGTGGTAAATGTTCTCGCAGGTATGAGAGGAGATTGCCCGCAGAATATCGCGCCGGATATAGAATTGCCGTGCGTCTTCATTGGCAAAGATATAGTCTGCATCGGGATTATTATCAGTTTCAATAAAATAAATCAGCATTTTATAGACGATAATCGCACTCACGATACCGTGAGAAAAATCCTCCAGAGAGAGCTTGTATTTAAACCTATACTTATCTTGTATGCTGGCTTTATATTGGGCGATTATCTGATCGGTCCCTTCCATTTTTTCCACGACCGGTTTCATCTTCTTGCTCATGAAAGTGATAATATCCAGATTGTTCGAATCCTGAGTGCCATCAAATTTAAAGTTTTTTTCTACATAAGGATTCGAGACAAAAGCCTCCATCATTTTCTCGGTTTTTTCCAGGACATTTTTGGATTTCTCCAGAGGGTATCCAAGGTCATGGCACAGTGCGGCAACGGTCCACATACTAAGTTTTTCTAGAATGTTGATTTCACTACTGAACGTCTTTATCGAGGCAAGTAAATACTTGGGAGCTTCCGTACCGTCTACTCGTTCACACACCTTGTACTGCTTGTTTTCTTTTTCAACAACTAAGCACTCTCCGGCTCTCTCGCTTCCGATTCGCTCCGTCTCCCGCTCCTCGCCGTCCACTCCACCATCCTCAGCATTCTCACACATAAACGCTTCTGTTTTTTCTATGTCGTCTTGTTCCGCCACTCGTGTTTTATAGACACGTTCTCCTTCAAAATGAACCTGATCAATCAGCCGGCCATTCCCTCCAGTAAGGTGCGTATTTTTGTTCAAAAGCAAATAGACACCCAGCAGCCACACACGCACAACATGAAATACATGGTCACGGTAGTAGGCATCGCTACCATAAAGGACTCCCTCAAAAGCAGTATAGTTCTCATGATATTTTTTGAGCTTATCCAGTCCCAAAACATACTGGCGCTTTCCATTTTTCATAAATGGTTCCCGTTTATCAAAAAAACGCAGGCAAATTATGGATCTTTCAATTAAAAGGCTCCACAACTCGTCAATTTCATCATTGGCTTCATACGTCAATTCATCTTCTCCATGCCCAAGCCCTTTTTGTTGAATGGTATTCAGCTTTTCAAGCACAGTATGATCCAATGGATAGGCTAATTCCTGTCCGTCCTTCTGATAGATTTCTACAATACGTTCATTTTTGAGTTCTTCTCCTAACCGGCAAACCTCTTTAAACAGAGTGCTGTCACAAATTTTACTCACAACCAACCGCCTCCGTCTCATTTCTTCTATGAACTCTTGATATTTTCTATTTAAATTTACCGACTGGCCATCTCCAATGCGCTATAACCAGCATCTTGAGAGTCCCTAATCGCTGGAAATAAAATATTTATTTGCTCTCTGCGCTATCGTTTCTTTCTCTTACTTCCTAAATCTAGTGAGCGAAGTAAAATTATTAGTTAGGTATTATGACATTAATTCAATATATTGTACCACAGCAGACGACAAAATACAAGCGAGCCCCGCATAAAAATTGCTATACTAAATTAAGTTTCAAATTTATAGGGATTTTCCCTTTAACTTACGCCTTTGTCTACAACTGCCACGGCAATACTTTTCACATATTTTTCATTCGTTTACAAACGTTTTTCTCTATTTTACTTGTTTTCCTGCACTTCTTGAAAGCAGTATTTCCACGTGTTCCACATCTGTCTGCAGCTAATTATGTGGTCAAAAAATCGTTGCATCGAAAGAAGCCCTCCACAAACATATCAACGTGCTGTGCAATACGCTTTATTTTTACCTCTGCATTTCTATATTTCAGATTACAGTTTTCTATTGACTTCTAGCCAACCTTTCGGCATTGTGTTGCTTGCTAAAAATCCAACAAAACACTGAATGGAGGAAATGCAAATGCCCAGTACGAAAAAGCGCATCACCGCTGCACTGACGATAGCAATCCTCGCAACGACCCTCGCCATCCCCACCACGGCAGCGGAAGCCCCGACCATCCGAGTGAGCAGCTACAAGGGCAGCACCCTGGAGATGGGAGAACGAAGCGGCATCATCGGCCCCAGTGGTGCGGACTACGCCGTCACCTCCAGCGATCCGGACACGGTGGCGGTGTATCAGATTATGACCCTCTGGGTGGCTGTCGCCAAGGCAGAGGGGAACGCGGAGATCACCGCCTCCAACAGCGCCGGGGAGTGCGGGAGCATGACGCTGACGGTCGGCTCCGCCGCCCCCGCCGCGCCGGAAGCTCCCGCCAGCATGGACAGCGCCAG
>CAMTMZ010000024.1 GCA_947073765.1 uncultured Bacillota bacterium
GACGCTGATGAGGCTCTCCTTGGCGTGCTGCTGGCCTGGGGCGGCTGGCTGGGGCGGCGCTTTAGAGGGGGCCGCAGGAGCCGCCTTGGGGGCCTCGCTGGCGGCGGGGGCCTCCGGGGCTTTGGGGGCCTCGCTGGCGGCAGGGGAAGGCGCGGGCGAGGCGGGCTTGGCGGCGTCTACCGGCTGATATTCCCGCACGGAGCCGCCGTGCTTGACTGCGGGCAGGGCGCTGTCCCGCTCCTCAGCGGTGCGGAACCACACCAGGAAGCCCTGGTCGGCAATGATCTCGGAGGTAGAGGGGTCGGCCTCTACATTGTCGGGGAAGGTGATGAAATCGCCGCAGTAGTCCTTCACCCCGTTGATGAGCATAAAAGCACGCAGATTTTCCATGCCGCTGCCCTCGTCGAAAAAGACATGGACGCCGTAGGGATAGTCCTGATTCACAGCGTCTACCGCGGGGGCGGGGGCCTCGGCCGCGGGGGCGGCGGAGGCCTGGGCGCCGGCGTCTGCCGGGGAGGTGGGATTACCCTGAATTTTATCGATCAGGCTATTAATTTTATAAACTATGTGGTCGATAGACTGAGAGAGTGGTTCGTCATTTTCAACCTTCTCAATTTCGCCGCGGAAAAAGTCTACGGCCTGAAACAGCATGTCGAACAGATCCGGGCGGGTCTGCTCGGGAACCACGTCCATGCCCTTCTCCCGGACCAGGAAGAACAGATCCTCGATCCGGTGGGCCACCGTCATCAGTGAGCTGAACTCCATCATGGCGGAGGAGCCCTTGATTGTGTGCATGATGCGGAATATCTCGTTGACACTGTCCTCGGAGAACGTATCCGCCTGCTCCGCCGCCAGCAGGATGCCGTCGAGCTGTTCCAGCAGGGTGTTGGTCTCATACAAGTACATGTCCAGGATACTGTCGTTGCCGCTGCCCATATAAAACGCCACCTTTTCTCATTTGGTTTTGGTTGGAGCGGGGTAGAGGTCCGCAAAGGCATAATACGCCCGCCCATATCTAATCATACTCGATATATCGGCAGTGTCAATGAATAAATTAAGTTTTTCGAAAAAAAAACTGGGGATGGACTTTTTGCCGGAGCCGGGCTAAAATAAATTGAACTGGGGCCGGCCTGTTTTTTGCCCCGCCGGGCGCGCGCGCGGGCCCGCCTCTACTTGAAATTGGAATGGAGTGTCGCCAATGCCAGACCTGCTTGGTGTGACCAACCCGGTGCCGGGGCATGACAGCAGCAATGTGAACCGAAATATCCCTGTTTCGCCCGGCGACCCCCGGATTCAGAACGCGCCGGACTTAAACAGGGTGTCCCGGCCGGACAACCGAACAGAGCGGCAGGACACCGGGGACAGCGCCGGCTCCAGCCAGGGACTGCGGTATGACTCCAACTTTGCCGCCTTCCTCCAGCGTTTGGCCTCCACCCCCGATCTGCGGGAGAGCCTGTCGGTGCTGTTCGCCATGTACGAGGGCACGGTGGTGTCCTCCGGCATTGAGGAGGGGCTGGCCGCGGAGATGGGCGCCCTGCTCAACATGCTGAAGATGGATGAGGGGCAGCTGAGAAAGTTCCTCAACTCACAGATGGCCAACGGCACCCGCTTTGGCGGGGCGCTGTTCAATATCCTGCGGGAGGCCTTTTCCTCCGGCAACTCGGAGGCGGCGCGGGGCAATATCCTGCAGTTTTTGAAAAAGTATACCGACTTTTCTTCCACCAACCACATTCAGGGCAACCTGCTGCGCACCCTGACAAGGCTGACCAGGGCAATCCCGGCCAGTTATGGCAGCCAGCTGCTGCCCATGGTGTCGGAGCTGGAGGAGAAGATGAACGGCGGGAACCGGTCGGGGGCGCTGAAGCTGCTTCAGGGCAGCATCCTCCCCTTCCTGTCCGGCTACACCAGCAAGACCAACGACATGGGGCTGTCCCGCACGCTGATCTCCATGCTGGCCCTGGACGTATCCCGCTATGAGAACGGCAGTGAGGACAGCCTGCTCCAGGCCTTCCACCAGCTCAACAGCAGTCCCGGCCTGCGGGAGAAGCTGAGCGGGCTGAGCGACGAGGGGTTGCTGCGGCTGCTCCGGAGCACCAGCTTTGCCAAGGCGGCCGACGGCGACCAGTTTGCCGCCCAACTGGCCAAGGCGGCCCACTCCGCTCTGCAGAACGGGGCGGGCAAGGAGGTGCAGGAGGCCTTTCGCAATATTGTGTCCGCCTTCCTGGTGAACGAGAGCGTGCATATGCCCTTGAATCATATCCTGCTGCCTATGGAGTGGGACGGGCGGATGGCGTTTTCGGAGATGTGGGTGGACCCGGACGCCGAGGAGAATATGAAGCGGGGCAGAGGAGACCGGGAAAACGTGCTGCGCTTCCTGTTTAAAATCGACATTCAGGACCTGGGCTTTTTCGATATGGTGCTCACCAGCCAGGGGGAAAAAGTGGATGTTCAGGTCTTCTGCCCGGACAAGGTGGCTCCCTTTACCCAGCTGGTTCAGGGGGAGCTGCAGCGCATCATTACCGACAACGGCCTGTCCGCCGGGGCGGTGCAGGTGCAGAGGATGGACCGGCCGCTGACCATATCCGGGGTGTTCCCACGGATATTTGAGGGGGAGAACAGCATCAATGTCAAGATATGATAACCGCGCAACCAACCGGGCGGTGGCCCTGCGCTATGAGGGAGAGGGCGCGCCGGTGGTGGTGGCCTCTGGCATGGGATACCTGGCCGAGCGCATGATAGAGGTGGCCACCGAGAGCGGCGTGCCTGTGTATGAGGACAACTCTCTGGCCACCATGCTCAGCCAGCTGGCCCTGGGCCAGGAGATTCCCGACGCGCTGTATCAGGCTATTGTGGAAATTTATGTATATTTTTTGAATTTTGATCCCAACGACCCGGATAAGGCCCGGCGTCAGCGTCGGGAGCTGGCCGATCAGGCCGACCGGGGGGCTGCGCCTGTCCCCGGGCGAGAGAAAGGAGCGATTTAAATGGCGGCAGAACGGCTTTATTTGATTTTGGACAGCAAAGGCACTCCCCTGGCCAACGCGGTATTGGAGTCACCCCCGAACTCGGAGGTGCTCCAGATCCGCATTCTGGGCGGCAAAGAGGAGGCGGTGGCCGCCCATCGGGAGATTCAGCTCATCGGAATGGACGACTCCACCCCCAACCGGGTGGGAGTTATCATCCGGCAGCGGGATGATAAGATGGTGATTCAGCCCACCGCCGCCCTGGGCCCCGCGGCCCGGGAAAATCTGCGTATTTTGACCGACTTTGAAAGCGTGATGTATCCCGTTACCGGCCGGTGGAAAGGGCAGCGGACCTTTAAGGCAAAGGATTTAAGCTGCGGCGGCATCGCTTTCTGGTCCGGAATCCCCCTGGAGGAGCGGGAGATTGTGGAGATGGTGCTGCCTGTGACCGATTCCCCGCTGGTGGTGAAGACCCAGGTCCTCCGGAGGCTGGAGGACGACAGCACGGAGCTGCCGCTGTACGCGTCTAAGTTTGTGGATCTGATTCAGGACGAGGAGAGCCTGATCCGCAAAGCGGTGTTCAGCATCCAGATTGATTCCGCGGACTAAAGCGCCGCGGGCTGCCTGTACCGCTTTCCCTTGGAACACAGAAAGGAGTACCTCAATATGTCCCACACAACCGGAACACAGCGCGCCGCCTGGCATAAGCGGGCGCTTTCCCTGCTTCTGGCCGCCGTGATGCTGATTGGGCTTGTGCCCGGGCTGGCCCTGCCCGCCAAGGCGGAGCACTGGGCCGACAGCTACCTGGATCAGCTGGTGGACTGGGGCGTCATTCGGGCGGACCAGACCGCCAACCCCGACGCCCCCCTCACCCGGGCGGAGTTTATGGCCGTGATCAACCGGGCTTACGGCTACAGCGAGAAGGGGCCCATCCCGTTTGAGGATGTGCTGGAGACGGACTGGTTTTATGATGATGTGTCCATCGCCTACACCGCCGGGTATATGGCCGGCACTTCGGAGATTACCGCCTCCCCCAACGCAACCCTCACCCGGGAGGAGGCGGTGTGCATCCTGGGCCGGAACATGATGATGAAGGACACACCCGGCGAGAGCCTGGCCTTTGCCGACAGCCGGGACGTGAGCACCTGGGCCCAGGGCACCATCAAGACCGCGGTGGACCACGATATTATTTCCGGCTACCCAGACAACACCTTCCACCCCCAGGCGGCGGTTTCCAAGGGGCAGATGGCTGTGCTCATCACCCAGTGCCTGGGTATGCCGATTCAGGCCAGCGGCGACTATGAGCTGGGCGGTGTGTATGGCAATGTGACCATTACCTCCCCCAATGTCACCCTGCGCAACACTACCATCAGCGGGGATTTGTATATTTCCGGCGGCGTGGGCCTTGGGGGCATCCGGCTGGAGAACGTGAATGTTCTGGGGCGGATTATTGTCAGCGGCACCGGTGAAAGCGAGGCCGGCGCGGCCAGCGTTGTGATGCGCAATGTGGCCGCTGAGGAGATGCTGGTGGACAATATGCGCAAGAAGACGGTGACCATCCGGGCCGACGGCATTACCGACATCGCCAAGACGGTGGTGCGCACCTCCGCCTATCTGGAGGACAACAACACCGATGACAAGGGCCTGATGCACGTTGAGCTGGACGGGGATTCGGGCGCCCACCTGACCCTGGCCGGCCGGATTAAAGAGGTTGTGAATAAGACCCCCAACTCCATGGTGCAGGTGGCCAAGGGGACGGTGGCCAAGCTCACCGTGGATGAGGCGGCTGTCAACTCCACTGTGCAGCTGGACCGAAACACCCAGGTGAAGGAGATGAACCTGGATGTGGCCACCAATGTAACTGGCGACGGCGACATTGGCAAGCTGAATGTCAACGCCCCGGGCAGTGTGGTGTCTACGCTGCCGGACCATATTTACATCCGGCCGGGCATTACCGGCAATATCAACGGGGTTGTGATGGACCACGTGGCGGCGGAGGAGGGCTCCCTTGACCCGCGGCTGCTGGCCGGCTACCCGGCCGCCAAGGACATTACCCCCACCGGCCTGCGGGCCGACTTCGCGGGCAACAAGAAGGGAACCATATACTGGGCGGTGAGCAGCATTACCGACGGCTCCATCGGCGCGGACGACCTGATCGCTCCGCCCTCTTACGGCTCCAAGGCCGTGCGCAACGGATCTCTGGCGGCTCCCAGCGGCGGCGGTGAGGTCAGCGCCCAGATTACCGGCTTGACTGTGGGCGGGGCCTACTATCTGTCCGCTGTCCTGGTGGATGACCAGGGCAACCGCAGCCCCGTGAAGGTGATCTCCTTCACCACTCCGGACAACTCTGTGCCGGCCTTCGGCCAGGGCTACCCCTATATGTCCTTTGTGGGCAAGGAGAGCGAGTTCTCCGCCGGGATTACCGCCCAGGTGGCGGTGCTGGCCACCAAGAGCTGCAAGATGTACTACACCGTGCTGGACGCCGGAGCAGCGGCGCCCACCGTGGATGAGCTGAAAGCCGCCGCTGTCAGCGGAAACTTTGGCTACGGCGTGGTGGATTTGAAGAAAAATGAGGCCTGGACCGGCGATGAGGCCATTATCGTGAGCCGCCGGCTGCAGGAGCAGAAGAACTACGTGCTCTACCTATGGCTTACCGACGGGGTGAACAGCTCCGACGTGACCAGCCTGGCCTTTACCACCCCTGATGTGACCCCGCCGGAGTTTGTGATGCACCCCCAGGCCAACGGAGAGGTGCAAGCCACCTCCGTGCCCATGGCGGCCACGCTGAGTGAGAACGGCACCATCTTCTGGGTGGTGGTGGAGTCCGGGGCGGACTACCCCAAGCCCCACCCCAGCAACGACAAGGAGAACGCCGAGGACGGCAAGACCGCCCTGCTGACCAGCAGCTACGCCAAGCTGCAGGTGTCCAACGGGATGAACGCGGTGCGCAGCGGCCGGGTGACCGCCACAGGCAATACCCAGGTAAACCTGAATATCACCGGACTGGAGGCGGAGAAGTCCTACGACCTGTATTACATGGCCCGGGATACCGCCGGAAACGACACCATTCAGGTATACAAGCTGCAGGGCGGCATTCGTACCAAGGATGAGAATGCCCCCACTGTGCGGCAGTTCTTTACCAGCGTGGACCCCCAGGACCCCACCCGGCCCAGGCGGAATACCTCCATTGTGCTGGAATTCAGCGAGAATGTGCGCCTGGGCGGCAGCCAGAAAGACCTGCTGAGCCTGTATCAGGCGACCCAGGAGGGCACGACCACTGAGAAGGAAACGGCCCTGGCGGAGTTTGTGGAGGCGCTGCGGAAGAACATCAACATGAAGATTAAGGAGAACGCCCAGGGAATCTCCGTGGTCCGGGGAAACGAGGGAGTGAGCGAGGATAAGTGGGCGGTGGACTTCGCCAAGGCCCAGGTGAAAAATGTGGGCGGAAAGGTTCAGCTCACTTTCCCCAATAAGGTGGGCGAAGAGTATGGACTGCGGCTGGAGAGCGGCGGAACCTACTTCTTTGAGGTGAATATCGACCCGGCCAACAAGATCACTGATCTGAGCGGGTACGAGATGGAGCCCACGCCCATCGTCCTGGATGAGTTCCCCATTGTGTTCGCCCAGATCGGGATGACCTCCACCGACTTCAGGCTGATGGACGAGCACCGGCCCGAGGCCATCGATAAGGAGAATGAGAACAACCAGGGGATGAACATCGGCGTATATAAGGTCGACATGAAATTCCGGCTGAGGCCGGAGGACACCGAGCTGGTGGCCGACGGCATCGCCTATGACCTGATTTTGTGGACGAACACTGATATCACCTACGATCTGTATTACCGGGCGGTGACCGGGGATGCGGGAAAGGAAAGGGTGCTCACCGCGGAGCGGGACGACACAGGAAAGTTTATCTATGGGATGCCCAATATGCCGGTGACGCCCGACAAAAACGGCTGGGTGAAGCTGGGCAACAGCGGCTCTTATGTCTTCGGAAATCAGGCCCAGGGGCGGCCGGGCAAGCGGTTGCACTATACCTTTAACAACTGCCAAAGCGGCACAGGCGACGGCCTGCCCAACCTGAACACACTGCGCAGCAAGACCGGTCCAGAGGACGGACAGCAGCAGGTATTTTACGACTTTGTCATTGTGGTGCGCAGCGTAAAGGGCCAGACAAACCCGGACGCCTGGGGCGACGAAGTGAAGTTCTATGTGGATGTGGCGGCCGGCTACCCCTCGAACCTGGCGAATCTGAAAGAGAATGTTTTTATCGGTACGTGGGATAAGTTCCGGGAGGATAAGCTGAACGGCGGCGGCGGCGAGTCGCTGGGCCTGCCGGACCGGTATGAGACTGATCCCAGGCAGTTGTACATGAACTGGAGCCCGGAGGACTCGCTACAGCCCGAATTCAGTTCCACGATGCCTGAGTTCGTGTCCGATCCTCTGGATGAGACCAAGATGAGCATGTGGCTGGGCCTGGCCGACAACCGAGCCGGAACCATTTACTATGTGGTGGGCTACGCCAATAGGAATATCAATGTGCCGGAAACCCTGGATACATCGATGTGGGAGCCCTCGGTGACCACAAAGCTGGAGGACGGCAGTACGATTACGCCGGATCTGGTGCCCGGCGGCGGAAGGGACAGAGAACTGCAAGATCCGGATCTGCCCACGCTGGACGAGAACGCCCCCCTGGCCACCAATATCCAGAGCCCTAACGGAAGCTGGATTCAGGAAAACATGGTGGTGGCGAACGGGTCTATTGACTATGAGCCGGGCGCCCCCAGAGAGGTGAAGCTGGAGAACCTGATGCCGGACCGGACCTATTATGTCTACTTTGTGATCACCGGCTCCAGTGACGTGCCCTCCGCCGTGGAGATCTATAAGTTTAAAACCGACCCGGTGAGCCGGCCGGAGCTGAGGATTGGCAAGGACGACGCCGCCAATCCCGGCCGAGCCAGCATAGTCTCCATCAACATGGATGCAACACTGTCCTATAAGATCCTCTCCAAGCAAAGAGCGGAAAATGAGCCGTTCTGGGGTGCGGTGACTCTGGGTTCCCCGCTGACGGCGGCAATGGATCTGGAGAGCAGGAGCCTTCTGCCCAAGGCCTATCAGGACTGGACGATTTATGACGCGCTGTGGCGCACATATGACTATAAAACGGCGTCCAGCGAGGGCAAGGAGGGGTATTTCCCCACTGTGGGCACGGGCAGCCCGGAAAATTACAGCAAGGAGTACTCCGTATTTGATATCTACGCCTCCGTCGCCGCGAAAACGGCGCTGAAGGAATGGATTGAGAAGCTGAACACGAACCCGGTGGATGAGGCGGATAAGCAGAACAGGACGGCTAACGCTGTTCTGTGGGGACAGTACAAGCTGTATCACAACGAGGAGTACTACGTGGTCGCTATGGGTGTGAAGTACCCGGAGGACGTGACCGATCAGCAAAAGGACATCAGCCAGCGATACTCCTTCAAGGGCGAGGAGCTGAAGCTGGGGCTTGAGGGTACGCCTGTGCTAGACAGCGCCAACGGAAGCTTTACAGTTGCTGAAAATGCTACTACGAATGTAAAAGAAGTGACAGGGGGTACAATTATCCTGACCTTTGACAGGCGGCTGTATAAGACTGATAAAACGGAGATCACCACAGCCAACCTGGCAAGCGTTTTCACCATGTCGGATGGCATTGACTTTAATGACCCTGCTACCGGAGTGTCGGTGGGTACAAATGGAGCAACAACCGTCACGCTGAAGCTAAAGGGGCCCACAGTCAACGCCATGATCGGAGCAAGCCATCTGGCCAACTCCGGCGGCACGGGAGCGCCGGAGTCGCTGTTCATTCAGCATTCAAGAACGAAGTGGCCGGACAGCGCCAACAGTGATGAGAACCAGGGCACATATATCATCAACGTGTTCTGGGGAACAGGCAATGTTACTGCGAACGAAGCAAACGCGATGCCCGTATACGGCACAGGCCCGGGGATACCGGCACCTATCACCAGAACGTCCGTGCCGAAAGCGCAGGCGGCGAGCTCGAGATTTAATGTGAACAGCGCCAACACAGTGGACGGAGTCAGCCAAATCACATTTGACGCGCCGCTGTACTTGGGTGAGGAGACTCCGGTTACCAGCGTCAAGCAGCTGCTGGATATCGCCGACGAGGTGAAGGGCATTGACGTGAGCAGGAGCCAGGTGGTCAGCTCCGAGGACGGGACGACGCTGATTCTCAGGCTGAACGGAAAGGCGGAGGACGTGTCTCTGAAGATCAAGGGCGGAAAGCTGACCAACTCCACAGGAGAAGCCGCGTCGGAGCCGCTGAGCGTGCAGATAGACAAACGCGTTGAGACAAACCAGGCGAATATGAAGGTCAACAGTTTCTACACAGACGTCTCCTGGGGCGACAAGACCTGGACAGACAAGGGAACCAATAAGTGATCCCAACACGGGAGCGGGCCCCCGGTCCGCTCCCGCCGCATTATTTGGATTGAAAAAGGAGTGCTTTTATGAGGAAAACCTTTGTCCGCCGCTGGCTGGCGGCGCTGCTCACCCTGGCCGTGGCCGCTTCCCTTGCCCCGGCGGCGCTGGCGGCCTCGACGATTTCAATTAGCCCAGCGACTCTGACGCTGAAAGTGGGGGAGGAAAAGAAACTTACGGCCACCGCAGCGGATACAACTGGAAACCCTGTGACGACAGGGATAACCTGGACGAGTGACGATAACGATGTCGCGACGGTCTCAAATGGCACTGTTACGGGAAAGAAGGTCGGGACGGCCAGGATTACGGCGTCATATGACGGCAAAACAGCCACCAGCACGGTTACGGTGACCCGCCCGGATATTCAGGTGCGCGTTGGTGGGCTGCCCGCCTCGATTCCTGTAGGCAGCAAGGAGGAACTGACCGCCACGGTTACGGTGAACGGCCAAACGCAAACCAATGCCGGCATCACGTGGAGCAGTTCAAATCCAGCTGTTGCCAAGGTCGTTGATGATGGCAGTGGTATGTATCAGGTGGAAGGCGTGAAAAGCGGCAGCGCCACCATGACAGCGCTCTATACACACACGGACGGCACAGAAGCAGAGGGCAAGGTGAACGTTAAGGTTGTCTTGGCCTCGGTAGATAAGCTGGAGCTGGAGATCGGCGGACAAGACGGAACGACAGAAGATACGACCGCGACCCTGAATACCGCGGTCAGTGAGAGTCTTTTTGCGGAGGTGGACGTAACTCCCACCTGGAGCCAAGACAATAAGACCGGCTTTACAGACGGAGAGTGGGCGAGAGTGGAGTGGAGTGCTGAAGTTATCAGCGGAAAAGAGTACATCAGCCTGCCGTATAAAAAAGGAAGCGGAAAGCCCAGGGTCAGGGTGGACGGCGTGAAGCAGACGCTAAATGCTGCAAAGGCCGAGATTGAAATTAAGGTTACCTATAAAAACGTGGGCGCCGGCGTTGGGGACAAGACCGAGACCATTCGATGCTATGTTACGGTGGGTTCCACCACCAGGGTGGTGATCACGGAGTATCAGGTTGCCACACGGGAGATCAAGCTGATCAAAGGAGGATCGGCCAAGACGCTCAAAGCGTATGTGGCTGTAGACAACGGATTGGTGGAGATCGAGAACGACAATGACCTGGTCTGGTCGCTGTCAAAATCGGGAATTGTTTCCATCACGCCGAATAAGGGCAGTGAAATTAAGGTTACCGCGGTGGAGAAGGGCGAGGTGACGCTTACCGCCAAATACAAGAATGGTGAAGAGCAGTCAGTGACCTGTATTGTAGAGACGGAATCCACTGACGACAACGAGCCGGGCGGCGAGGATCCGGGCACTCCGCCCGCCGGCGATAAGCTGCCTGATGGGGTTAATGTGGAGGTGACAATTCAGGCCCCGGCATCCCCCCACACCATGGACCTGGGCGCGACGGAGGACATCAAGCTGTTGGTTACCTTCAAGAAGGGAAATGGTCCTGCCTCGGAAGGGGGCCGGGAGTGGTCTGCGGCGAAAAATATGGGATACGCCGTGTATATAGACGCAGATGACGGCGACAAGCGGTATGAGGTTCCTATTATATGGTCCAGCAGCAATGAGAACAGCAATGAGAAGGTGGTCAAGGTCAACACGGTGATCTCCGGCAACAGCGGCAGATATGTGCTGGCGGCAGAACGGGCCGGGGAGGCCACACTGGAAGTATCCGTCAACGGGGTGAAGGCGGAGCTGGAGGTTACCGTGAAGGGCTTTGAGCTGCGGGACGGCAACGATAAGATCACCATGTATGAGAACGAGACCCGGGGGCTGACAGAGGGAGAGGACAGTATCCTCAAGGTCTACGGAAACGCCGACACCGCCGGACTGACCGCCTGGCCGGACAACTCCACTGTGGCCAGCTATGAGGAGCGCAAGATCGTGGCCCGGAACCCCGGCACAACAAAGTTTACCGTAAGCGCGAACAAAGGGGCCTGGCAGACCACCTTTGAGGTGGAGGTGAAGCCTGACCCCAACTCCACCATCAACGCGGGCACCATCAAGAGCTCAGAGACGCTGAAATTCAGCCGCCTGCGCTCCGATTTCCAAAAGCAGGCGGGGGGCAGCTTGTCTCACATTACCGGCCTGAATGTGGATCCCAGCCAGGGCACGCTGTACTACCAGTACAGGTCGGAGCTGCAGCCCGGCACCGGCGTGGGCGCGGGCAGCTATTACCTAAACCCCACCGCCGGGCAGATGGGACTGGAGGATATCACCTTTGTGCCTAACCCCTCCTTCATCGGCGGACAGGTGGATATCAATTACACCGCCGTGTCCACAGGAGGACAGAACTACGGGTGCAGAATTATTGTGATAGTAGATCCCCAGGGGGGCTCCAAGGCCGGCATCTCCCTGGAGACCAAGTACAACACCCCCCTGAAGTTTTCCGGCGCCGAGTTTGACCGGGTGTGCCGGGAGCGCCTGGGAGCAAAGCTGAGCTATGTCACCTTCTCCCAGCCGCCGGAGCGCCAGGGCACCCTGTACACCAGCTATCAGGGGGCGGGAAACTTCGGCAGCGTGGTGGATATGCGCACGCACTACGACGTGAAGGCCCTGGACAACGTGTGGTTTGTCCCCGCCCCGGGCTACAGCGGACAGGTTACGGTATACTATACCGCCCACGCCGTGGGGGCCAATGGCGGCTCCTTCAGCGGCAGGGTGGATATCACCGTGGGCTATGAGGACGGCGTAGCCATCGGCGGGCTGGCCTACGACATAAACACCGGCGGCGTGGCCCGCTTTGACGACGTGGACTTTAACCGCTACTGCAGGCAGATTCTGGAGGAGGAGTA
This sequence comes from uncultured Bacillota bacterium, assembly GCA_947073765.1. Classification (GTDB taxonomy): domain Bacteria; phylum Bacillota; class Clostridia; order Oscillospirales; family Oscillospiraceae; genus Lawsonibacter. The sequence goes on from CAMTMZ010000024.1 coordinate 12,274, forward strand.
TTGGGTGGACCGGCAGACGCTCAGCTATGTCCGGTTTGATGTGCTGCCCGACTCCACGGAGGGGGTGCTGTATTACGACTACCGCTCCGCCTCCAATCCGGGCAGCCGGGCGTCTGCCGGGACCAGCTACTACTACGGCTCCCGCACCCCCCGGATCGACCTGCTCACCTTTGCCCCGGCCCCGGGCTATGTGGGGACCATCAAGCTCCCCTTTACCGGCTGGACCATTGATGGCACCCGGTTTAACGGCAATGTGGAGATCAACGTGCGCGGAGGCTCCAGCGCGGGGGATATTGTCTATATCTGCGCGCCTGGAAAGTCGGTAGACTTTGATGACAGGGACTTCAATGACCTGTCCCGGGATCTGACCAACAGCAGCCTGAACTACATTCAATTTACACGGCTGCCCGGCAGTTCCTCCGGAACGCTGTACTACAACAACAGCCGGGTTTCTACCTCCACCCGCTATCGCAACGGGAACAGCACGCCCCGTATTGACAACCTCTCCTTCCGGGCGTCCAGCAATTTCTCCGGCTCGGTGGACATCCCCTTTGAGGGCCGTTCCACCAGCGGAGAGCTGTTCCACGGGGTTGTGACCGTGAGCACCAGCGCCACCGGGAACGGGTCCACCCAGAACACGGTGTTTACCGACATGGGGGGGTACAGCGACGCCCAGCGGGCGGCGGTGAATTTCCTCTATGAGCGGGGGATTACACGGGGGGTTACCACCACCCAGTATGGGCCGGAACAGACCATTCGCCGGGGGGATTTTGCCCGGATGCTCTACCTGGCCTTTGAGTTCACGCCGTCTACCAACACCAGGGCCTTTCAGGATGTGGCGCCCAGCGCCTACTACGCCCAGGCGGTAAATGCCCTCCACGCCCGGGGGATTGTCAGCGGAATCGGCGGGGGGCTGTATGATCCGGATGGCACGCTCTCCCGGCAGGACGCGGTGTGCATGGTGCAGCGGGCCATGCGGTCTATTGGCTGGAGCGCTAATGACGGCCCTGTCAGCACGCTGTACAGCTATCTGGACGGGGGCAGTGTGGACGGCTACGCCCAGGGGGCGATGTCTTTTGCGGTGCAGCGGGGGTATCTGCCCACCCGCTACGGCATGCTCAGCCCCACCCAGGCGCTGACCCGAGTTGATATGGCGGAGATCATTCACAGAGTGCTGACCTATTAAAAACAAAGCAGCCGCCCCGGCCATGGCCGGGGCGGCTGCTTTGCTTAAAACCGGTGGACCCATCCGGATAAAAGCCAGACGGGGAGAAGCCAGAGCGACAGATAGATGAGCAAATTCAGAGGGGAGAGGGAGGTATAGGCCCCCACAGAGGTGAGGTAGGCGGCCAGAGCCAGACCCAGCAGGGAGGAGGCACAGCACAGAGCGGCGCCCAGACGGGCGGCCCAGCGCAGCCGCTTGGCGGCGGTGATGGCCTCGGCGAAGGGAAGAAGTCCCTCCCGGCACAGAAGGGCGGTGAGGACGCCGTTGTGCTCCTGATCCGGACTGGACAGCTCCCTCCGGCGCGCTATGCCGGGGAAAGCCATTTTGTCTGCCGCCAGCTTGAAGCGCTGCTGGAGCATGGCGGGGATGAGATTGAAGTCGCGGGTGGCCAGTACCGGCTCCACCTTTTCCAGGAACAGGGCCTCCAGGGCGGGGAACACAGTATCGGGCAGAGTATAGCTCAGAGCGAAAATGCCGGCAAGGGAGCCGTCAATGGTGCAGAAAACGGCGTTTTTCACGTTCAGGCCCTGGGGGAGGCGGACCTCCATCAGCTTCATGAAGGCGGCGGAGCCAACCAGCACCTGCTCGCCTCGGATGTTGGCGGACAGGCCGCCCCCCTCGTGAAACTGGAGGTGGTCGGCGTTGCGCATCAGTCCGCCCATGGAGCGCAGCTGGTTGTGGAACAGGGTGGTAAGACCGCTGCCTGAGTCGCGGATCAGTGTGGCGGTGTAGGCCACTACCCGCTCAGCGGGGTGGTCGGCCATGACCTTAAAGCCGTTGAGCTCCACGTAGCCGGGAGGAAAGAGGTCGCCGTCGGTGAGGAGGACGCACTGGCCCCGGCGGGAGGCGGCGATCCCTGTCCAGCCGGCCAGGGCGGCCCCCCCGGAAGACAGGCGGCGGGCCGTTTTGTGGAAGGCCCGGCCATAGGCCAGGGAAGCGCCAAAGGCAGTGGTGGCGGTGAACAGGGCGGACAGGGCCCAGATGAGCCGCTCCGGGTGGCCGCCGCCGGTGGAGGCCATGAGAGCGAAAGCGATGTCCCCAATAAGAAGGAGGGGACAGAACCGGCGAAATGCCCGCTGGACGCCGTCGTCCGCCTGAATCTGGCTGCCGAAAAGCTCCTGATCACCGGACCACTTGGTGTAGGTATCCTTATCGTTCCACTTACCCTCGTCCAGGGTAATGCGGTAGGGCGCGGAGGCGGAGGCGGCGGTGCGGCAGGACAGACGCAGCGCGCATTTTTTGTGGTAGGAGCCGTGAAGGAGAAAAAACAGCCCTGTCAGGCAGACCAGAGTGTAGGGAAGGCGCAGGGGTTCCTCCTCGGCCAGCACAAGAGCTACCCCGTCGGCCAGGGTGAACGCGCAGGCCAGAACAGACAGGGTGTCCATGCCGAATTTGAGAAAGCAGGCCCGGACGGCGCCGGTAAACAGCACATCCAGGCACAGCAGCATCCCCAGTCCCAGCAGAACGGCGGAGGCGACGCACTGGTACCTGGGCTGGTCCAGAGGCGGGGCAAGAGTGAGGCCGGCCAGGGGGGAGAGGGTCTGTATCAGAGCAAGCAGGGCCAGAAGAGAGACGAGCAGCACCCGGGTGCGCATCCATTTCAGGCCCTTGCCGTACCGCCGGGCCAGCTCCTGCGGCGGAACATCGGGGGGCGGGGGCTCCTGCCGCCTGGGTCTGCGCCACTGGCGGGCCGCTTCGTCCACCTCCTCCCGGTCAGTGCCGGGGATAAGGCGCTCCAGACGGCGAACCTCCGCCTTGTCGATGGACTCATCCTCCTCAAACATATGGTCGGCGTAGTCGTCCGCCCGGCGGTTCAGGTTGTGGACCAGGGAGGACAGGGGGCCGCGCTTTTTGGGGAAGGGGGTTACATTGACGGGGGAGGGAGGGGGTTCCTCCAGAGGGGACGGCGGGGGATACTCCTCCGGGAAGTCCTCATCCATCTCCTCCGGTGTATCCGGAGGGGGGGCGTGAACGCCGGGAAAGGCCACCACGTTGCTGGGGCGTTCCTCCGATGGTGAGGCGGGGAGGCCGTACTCGGCCAGAATGTCGTCCAGGGTGAAGTCGCCGCCGTCGGCGTCCCCTATGAGGGATTTGATGTCGATCAGCTCGCCCTTGTTCAGTTTTTTGTCTCGGTCGCTCATGGGCGGGACTCCTTGCTCAGTTCAGTCTTTGCCGGACGGCTTCGTACAACAGCACTGCCGCCGCGGCGGAGGCGTTGAGGGAGTTGATTTTGCCAAACATGGGGATGGATACGGTAAAGTCGCAGGTTTCCTCCACCAGGCGGCCCAGGCCGGCCCCCTCGCTGCCGATAACAATGGCGGCGGGGCCTTTTAAATCCGCCTGGTACAGAGGGGTGGAGCCCGTCATGGCCGCGCCGAACACCCACACCCCCGCGTCCTTCAGCTCCCGAAGCAGGGAGGGCAGGTTGGGCACCCGGGCCACCGGAACGTGGGCCACCGCCCCGGCAGAGGTTTTGCCCACGACAGCCGTGAGTCCGGCGGAGCGGCGCTTCGGGATGATCACGCCGTGGGCTCCGGCGGCGTCAGCGGTGCGGATGACCGCCCCCAAATTGTGGGGGTCGGACAGCTCGTCGCACACCAGGATCAGGGGAGGCTCCCCCCGATCCCGGGCGGCGGAGAGAATGTCGTCCACGCTGGCGTATTCCCGGACGGCGGCCAGGGCAATGACCCCCTGGTGGGAGTGGGTGCGGCTCATACCGTCCAGCTTGCGCCGGTCAGCGTCTACCACCACAACGCCCTTTTCCCGGGCGGTGGAGGCGATATGGCCCAGAGCGGAGTCGGTCTCCCCCCTGGCGATAAAAATCTTGTCGATGGCTACCCCGGCCCGCAGGGCCTCAATGACCGCGTTGCGGCCCTCGATGACGCCGTCGTTTTCCTGCTCCACAGGGGCGGAGCGGCGCAGTGGGGGACGTTTGTTCATATGATTCCAATCCTTCCGCTGTCAAATCATGTACAAAGTATATTCTATCACACTTGTCCTATGGAGGGAAGCGGAAATTCACCGCCTGCCGCTTTATGGCTGTCCGTACAGCAGCTCAAAGCTCTCATAGTGGTCGTCGGTGTAGTAAACAAGGCCGTCGTTGGAAAAGACAATGCGCTTGGCCCCCCGGGAGTTGGAGCCCGGGGTGTCGATGTCGCACTCTGTATAGGTTCTCCCCTGCTCTTTAGGAAGCAGGCCCTCCCGGTTGCCGAAGCGGGACCCGCCGATGGCGGTGCCCTCGCCGGTATATCGCTCCACATTTCCGCCGCTCCAGCCCGCGTCCTCCGCCTCGTCTTTGGTGACGTAGTTGTTGGGCAGATCGCCGTAAAGATGGATATACAGGGCTACCTCCTCTTTGGAGGTATACCAGCCATCCTCATCGACGGAGGCGTTGCCCTCGTCGCTCTTGCCGTCGGGACGGTTGCCCTCGGCCTCATTTCCGCTCAGCTCTTGGTTGGAGGGGGCCTGATTTCCATCCGGGGCGTTCTGGCCCTCATCGGGAAGGTTCCCGTCCTCCGGCTCCTGGACGGGCAGGCTTACCACTCCGCTGCCGTCCGGGACAACGGACCAGATCGCGTCGTTGGATACCTCGGGAGCAAAGCCCGGCTCCCCGCCGCAGGCGGCGAGAGTCAGCAGAAGCAGCAGGGACAGCACAAATGCGGAAAACCGTCTTTTCATCACAAATCACTCTCTTTTCAGTCTTTTATAGTCCAGATAGTTCTCCAGAATCAGGGAGGCGGCCACGGCGTCTACAATTTTTTTCCGCTTTCGCCCGTCCTTGCCCTGATTGAAAAGAAGCTGGTGGGCGGCTACGGTGGTGCGCCGCTCGTCCCAGAGAATGATGGGCGTTCCGGACGCCTCCTCCAGACGGACGGCGAAGTCTCGATAGAGCTGGGCCCGGGGGCCGTCGGTGCCGTCCATGTTTTTTGGCAGGCCCATCACCACCTCATCTGGGCAGTGCAGCCGGATCAGCTTGACCAGCTCCTCCGCTACCACTTCCGGCCGCCGGCTGTGGATGGTGGTGGTGCTTCCCACCAGAAAGCCGGTGGGGTCGGACAGAGCTACTCCTGTGTGGGCGTCGCCATAGTCGATGGCCATGATGCGCATGGAAGTGCCTCCTCGCAAAGTCCCCCGTTGAAGGGGGAATATAATCCCTATTATACCGTAAGTTTTGGAAAAGGGCAACTCAAATCCCCATTGACTTCTTGGGTGTAAACCTGCATAATAGTAAAAAATAGCGAATCGGGGGAAAATCGTATGGACTTCTACGCTACCCTGGGGGATCCCTGCGCCAAGCGGGATATTCTGGATAAGCTGTTTCGGGCGGGAATGACAGGCATCCGGGTGAATTTGTCCCACACCAGCCTGGACAAATGCGCCCCTCTGCTGGAGCGGCTGTACTGGCCCGCCGCCCGGGCGGCGGGGCGGCCGGACGCCCACCTGATCCTGGATCTTCAGGGGCCGGAGCTGCGGGTGGGAGAGCTGCCCAGGCCGATCCCCCTCCGGGAAGGGGATGAGGTGCTGCTGGGGGACGGAGGAATCCCTGTCCCCAAAAGCATTCTCAGCGCCGCGCGCCGGGGACAGGAGATTGCCATTGACGACGGCGCTCTTCTTCTGGAGGTCCGCCGCTCCAGCGCCGCTGTGCTGCTGTGCCGGGTGGTTCGGGGCGGGCCGCTGCACAGCAAAAAGAGCCTTTCCCTGCTGGGGGCGGAGGTGGACACCCCCACCCTCACTGACGCAGACCTGGACAACCTGGCCCTGGCCGGGCGCTGCGGCGCCACTCACATTTTGCAGCCCTTTGTTCGGAATCGGAGGGACATTGATGTGCTGCGGCAGACGCTGGACGGGCTGGGGCTGAGAGAAGTGCGGATTATGGCCAAGATAGAGGAGCAGCAGGGGTACGGGAATCTGGACGAGATTCTGCCGGCGGCGGACCAAGTTTGTATTGCCCGGGGCGACCTGGGCAACACACTGCCCCTGTGGAAGCTCCCCGCCATCCAGAAGGACGTTGCCCGGAGGTGCCGGAAAGCGGGACGGCCCTTCTGCCTGGTGACCCAGCTGCTGTGGTCTATGGAGCAGAGGCCTGTTCCAACCCGGGCGGAGGTGTGCGACATTTACAACGGCGTACTGGATGGGGCGTCTTCCTTGATGCTTACCGGTGAGACCGCCGCCGGAAAGTGGCCCGTTCAGGCGATGGAGTACCTGGTGCGCACGGCCGGCGAGGCGTTAAAAGGGGAATAGAAAAGCGCCGCCCGTAAGGGCGGCGCTTTCGATTATTTGGATTCGTCCTCGTTCTGATCAGCAGGAGCGGTTTCCTCCTCGGGGGGCTGTTCCTCCTTAGGGGGCTCCTCCAGCGCCGCGGGGGGCTTGATCTCCTCACTGACGATGTGGATAGCCTTGGCGGGAGGCTCGATGTCCCCGGACAGGGCCTTATTCTTGGAGCGGGTAGAGGCATAGGCGTCCTCCACCAGGGAGGGATCCCGGCCCTCGATAATGGCCACCATCTCGCCGCCGGTAATGGTCTCCTTCTCCAGCAAATAGGCCACCACTTTGTCCATGTCCTCCCGGTTGGCCTTGATGACCTCCACGGCCTCCTGATAGCACACGTCCAAAATGGCCTTGACGGCCTTATCCATAACAGCGGCGGTGTCCTGGGCACAGTCCAGGCCGTACCCCCCCTCCAGATACTGGTTTCGGACGGACCCCAGGGCCATCATGCCGAACTCCTCGCTCATGCCGTACATGGCCACCATGTTCCGGGCAATGTTGGTGGCCTCCTGAATGTCCTGGGAGGCGCCGTTGGTCATGGTGTCCATGATCACCTCCTCGGCGGCCCGGCCGCCCATGGAGACGGCGATCTTGGCCATCAGCTCTTCCTTGGTGCGCAGGTTGGTTTTGTCCTCCTCGGGCATGAGCAGGGTGTAGCCCAGGGAGCCCTCGGTGTGGGGAACGATGGTGATTTTCTGCACCGGCTCGGCGTTTTTCTGCTTATAGGCCACCATGGCATGGCCCACCTCATGGTAGGCCACCAGTTTGCGCTCGAACTGGGTGAGGACGGAGTTTTTCTTCTCGCTGCCGGCGATGACGAACTCGAAGGAGGCCAAAAGGTCCTCCTGGTTGACGGCCCTACGGCCGTGGCGGACGGCCCGGAGAGCGGCTTCGTTGACCAGGTTGGCCAGGTCGGCGCCTACGGTTCCGGCGGTGGCCAGAGCGATTTTCTTCAGGTCCACGTCCTCGCTGAGACGGATGTTCCGGGTGTGGACCTGGAGGGTGGACAGACGGCCGGCCAGGTTGGGCCGGTCAATGGTGATCCTGCGGTCGAAGCGGCCGGGGCGGAGCAGGGCCTTGTCCAGCACTTCGGGGCGGTTGGTGGCCCCCAGGACGATGACACCCTTGCCGGGGTCAAAGCCGTCCAGCTCGGCCAGCAGCTGGTTGAGGGTCTGCTCCCGCTCATCGTTGCCCCCCATGCGGTTGTCACGGGACTTGCCGATGGTGTCGATCTCGTCGATGAAGATGATGCAGGGGGCCATTTTGCTGGCCTCTTTAAAGAGGTCGCGGACACGGGAAGCGCCCACGCCTACAAACATCTCCACAAAGTCGGAGCCGGAGATGGAGAAGAAGGGCACCCCCGCCTCCCCGGCCACAGCCTTGGCCAGCAGGGTTTTGCCGGTGCCCGGAGGGCCCACCAGCAGAGCGCCCTTGGGCAGCTTGGCGCCGATCTCGGTGTACTTCTGGGGATTGTGGAGGATGTCGATAATCTCCTCCAGACTCTCCTTGGCCTCGTCCTGGCCGGCCACGTCCCGGAAGGTGACGCCGGTTTTTTTCTCCACATAGACCTTGGCGTTGGCCTTGCCCACGCCGCCGATGCCGCCCATGCCCCCCTTGCCGCCGATGCCCCGCATGAGGAACACCATGGCGCCCACCATGATGACGATGGGCAGGACGGTGGTGAGCAGCAAATAGAGGATTTGAGAGGAGTTGTCAACCGGCGGGGTGTGGTAATATACCCCGTGTTCCTTCATCAGGTCATAGATGCCCAGGTCGGCTACAGGGGGCGGGGTGGTGACGTACTCGGTCTCCCGGTCATTTTGGATGGGCATCCAGGAGAACATATTGTTCATTGGCTGCTGGCCCTCATCCTGGTGGATATAGGACAAAGCCTCCTCCTCCACACCCTCCTTGAGGGTGATGGTGTACAGCCCGCTCTCCATTCTGACGGACTCCACCAGCTCCGCCACCACCCACTGGTGGAAGACGGAGTAGTCCACCTGGACCTGATTGGAGCTGTTGTAGGAGCTGGTGCAGCTGCGGAAGAGCAGCGTCAGCATCAGCGCCCACAAAATCAGCGAGATCAGGCCAAAGGTGTTTTTTCGATTATTTCCTTTATCTGGTTTCAAAGGAGCGTACCTCCAATTTTCGCGTTTTTCTTAAAACAGGTCAGAGGGTATCATACCACAGGAGGGAAATAAAAACAAGAAAATACCGTGTAAACTTCCAGTAAACTTTCTGTGACCGATTTTCGACAGGATGGCACAGGCCCCGCCAAAGCCGGCGGGGCCTGTTTTCGGGGATGTTACCGCTCCATTTTCCAGAAAAAGGCGCTGTAAGGGGGCAGCTCACTGCCGCCGCCGAAGTCGTGGGGCTGACCGGTGATGAGGTCCACCGCCCGGCCGCAGCCGGCGTCGAAGTGGGCGGTATAGGGGGCGGCGTCGGCGTTGATGGCCACCAGCACACGCTCGCCGTCGCAAGCCCGCTCGAAGATGATCTGCTTGTTGGTGAGCACTACATTCCGGTAAGCCCCGTAACACAGGGCTTTGCTCCCCTTTTTAGCCTCGGCCAGCCGGGAGATCCAGTCGGTGAGGGCGGTGCGCTCCGGCTTCTCAATGGCGGGCCGGAGGGCCGCGTCGCTGCCCTGGCCCTTGGAGCCGGTGAGGCCCCACTCGCTGCCATAGTAGATGGAGGGCACCCCGGGCATCCCGAAGACCATGGCCCAGGCCGGGCGCAGATGGTCAGGGTTGGCGAGCTGTGAGGCGATGCGGGTGACATCGTGGTTATCCAGGAAGGAGAGGAGGCGCTTCCCCTTGTACAGCGTCCACTGCTCCGGACCGAACTGCCGGGCCAGGGAGTGGCCGATCTCAAACATATTCATGGAATTGAAAGCGGACCACAGCCCCTTGTAGCACTCGTAGTTGGTCACCGAGTGGCACATGTCATCGGCCATCCAGCGGTTGTAATCCCCGTGAAGGGTCTCGCCCATGAGGACAAAATCAGGCTTGAGGCCGTTGACAAAGCCCCGCAGCTGCTTTAAATACTCCGGGGGCAGGCAGTAGGCTACATCCAGCCGCAGGCCGTCCACCCCAAAGCGGTCCACCCAGGAGCGGATGGCCTCGAACTGGTGCTCCACCACCGCCGGGTTGAACAGGTTCAGCTTGACCAGCTCGTTGTGGCCCTCCCAGCCCTCGTACCAGAAGCCGTCGTTGTAGTTGGTGTCGCCGTCGAAATTGATGTGGAACCAGTCCTTGTAGGGGCTGTCCCACTTTTTCTCCCGCACGTCCCGGAAGGCCCAGAAGCCCCGGCCTACGTGGTTGAACACCCCATCCAGCATTACCCGAAGGCCCGCGTTATGGAAGGCTTCGCACACCTGAGCAAGGTCGCTGTCGGTGCCCAGGCGGGGATCGGTGTGGAAATAATCCCGGGTGTCGTAGCCGTGGCGGTCGCTGTCAAAAGCCGGGTTGAGCAGAACTGTGTCCGCCCCAACGGCTTTGATATGGTCCACCCAGTCCAGCAGGCGCAGGACCCGGGGCTTGGTGTTTCCGTCGTTTTCCTCCGGCGCGCCGCACAGGCCCAGAGGGTAGATCTGATAAATGACTGATTCATCGAACCACATGATTAGATATCTCTCCTTTCGCCCAAAGACGATTTATTGTCTGATACATCATACTACGGGGGCGGGGGTTCGTCAAGGGCGGGGGAGGACGGCGCGGCAGGTTACTTCAGGGCGTCAGATACCTTCAGGAGGGTGTCGGCGTGGGTGTGGTCCACCAGGTGGGTGTAGATTTTGCCGGTGGTGGCGGGGGTAGCGTGGCCGAGGGCCTTACCAATATCGAACAGAGGCACCCCCTGGAAGGAGGCCACGGTGGCAAAGGAGTGGCGCAGGCCGTGGAGGGTGACCCGGGGCAAACCGTTTTTCTTGACAAAGCGGGTAAAGGCCAGGGACAGAGCGTTGGGGGAGTAGGGCCAGCCCTTGTGGTCCAGCACCACGAACTGGCTGGGCTCGGACAGCCGCCCTGTCCGGAACAGCTCGATCTGCCGCTCCTGCTCGGCCCGGAGCAGCCGGACGACGTCGTCCGGCATATACAGGGTGCGCACCGAGGAGCGGGTTTTGGTCTCCTTCTGCACAATGGTGGCCCCGAAGGCGGTGCGGGCCTCCCGGATGGAGAGCAGCTGGCGCTGGTAGTCGATGCACTCCCACTTCAGCCCGCAGATTTCCTCCCGGCGCATCCCCAGGCTGCCGGCCAGCTTGGCGCACAGCTCCAGCGGGTGGCCCTCCAGCAGGGTGTACAGCTGCTTGAGCTCCTCCGGGCGGTAGTAGGAGGCCTCCTTCTGCTTGGCGCGGGGTGGCTCCACCCGGTCCATGGGGGAGAGAAGCAGCTTGTCCTGCCGCACCGCGGAGCGCAGGGAGGAGGAGAGCAGATCGTGGTGCCGGCGCAGGGTGTTGGAGGACAGGCTGGCGTTCTGCTGAACCTGAATGTAATACTGCTGGATATCCATGGGGGTGAGCTTGAGCAGAGGGATGTCCCCCAGGGCAGGGACAAGGTGGTTGTCGATGATCTTCTGATAGCCGTATACAGTAGTCTCCGCCCGGGTGGGGCGGACAATATTGTCCATCCAGCTCTCCAGCCAGTCGGCCAGGGTCAGTTCATGCCGGGGGGTGCGCAATTCCTCCTCCCGATGGGTGAGAAAGTTCCGAAGGCCCATCCGGGCGGCGTAGAGGGTGCGGTAGGTCTGATAGCGCTTTATCCGTCTGCCGGCCTGGTCCTTGCCCAGGTCCATGCTGACGTAATAGAGTTTGCGCTGGTCGTCATAGGAAATGTTGCGCTCCACAGTTTTTCTTGCCATAGTGATTTACCTCCATAATCTTTATCTACGGAGAATTTTCCCCCAAATTTGGTGGAAAATTCTCCCTAAATGAAACTATGGGGCATAACAGTGGATGAGGCAAGCACAAATTGTTCTAAATTGACAAAATTTGTCGAAAAACTTTCAGTGGCGCAAATTCTGTGGTAAAATAAAGAGATGATAAGGAGGGAGTTGGATGCTGCGGATTGGGAATTTACCCCTGCCCATTGAAGGCGGGGAGGAGCAGCTGCGCAAGCGAGCCGCCCGGGCGCTGGGGGTGCGCCCCGGGGCGCTGGGCGAGCTGGAGATTGTACGGCAATCGATCGACGCCAGAAATAAAAACGACGTGCGCTATGTGTATACTGTGGAGGTGGCCATGCCCAATGAGGCAGCCCTGCTCCGCTCCGCCCCGGGGAGGAATATTGACCTGATCCAGCGCGTCCCCTATGTCTTTCCCCAGGTAAAGCGGCGCTCCTCCCTGATGCCGGTGGTGGTGGGCATGGGGCCGGCGGGGCTGTTCGCCGCCCTGTTCCTTGCCAGGAGCGGTCTGCCCTGCGTGGTGCTGGAGCGGGGCCGGGATGTGGACAGCCGTGCCCGGGACGTGGAGGCGTTCTGGGCAGGAGGAGAGCTGGATGAGGGGTCCAATGTCCAGTTTGGAGAAGGGGGAGCGGGGACCTTTTCTGACGGCAAGCTGACCACCGGCACACACGATCCCCGGATATCCGCCGTGCTGGACACGCTGGTGGAGGCGGGGGCTCCCGCTGATGTAAAATACTCCCACAAGCCCCATATCGGCACCGATGTGCTGCGGGAGGTGGTAAAAACAATCCGAACGGAACTGATCGCTCTGGGGTGCGACGTCCGATTCGGTCATAAGCTTACCGGATTGACTGTCGGCACCGGGACGCTGGCCGGGATAGAGGCGGAGGGGGCCCAGGGGCGGTATCTCCTGCCCGCCGACGCGCTGGTGCTGGCTCCGGGGCACTCCGCCAGGGATACCTTCGCCATGCTCCGGGAGGCAGGGGCGCCCATGGAGCGCAAAGGCTTTGCTGTCGGTGTCCGGCTGGAGCACCGGCAGCGGGATATCAGCTCCTGCCAGTTCGGGCCCGCCTGGGAGCGGCTGCCTCCCTCCGACTACAAACTGGCCTGCCACCTGCCCGGCGGCCGGTCTGCCTTTACTTTCTGTGTCTGCCCCGGGGGAGAGGTGGTGGCCGCCGCCTCTCAGCGGGGGGGTGTGGTGACCAACGGAATGAGCCGCCGGGCCAGAGATGGGGAGAACATCAATGGCGGGCTGCTGGTGGGGGTGGGGCCGGAGGACTTTCCCGGGGAGGACGCACTGGCCGGTGTCCGCTTTCAGGAGCAGTGGGAGAGGGCCGCGTTTCGGCTGGGCGGTGGGGCGTTCCGGGCCCCGGCCCAGCGGGTGGAGGACTTTCTCCAGAACCGGCCCTCGGAGGGACCGGGAGCGGTTGCTCCCACCTACCGCCCTGGTGTTGCCTGGACGGAGCTGACCCCCTGTCTGCCCGGCTATGTGACGGATACCCTGGCCAAGGCGCTGCCTCTGCTGGACCGGAAGCTGCGGGGCTTTGCCGCGCCTGACGCTGTGCTCACCGGAGTAGAGACCCGGTCCTCGTCCCCGGTGCGGATTTTGCGGGACGAGAGCTTTCAGTCGGCGATCCGGGGGCTGTACCCCTGCGGAGAGGGGGCGGGCTATGCAGGGGGGATTGTGTCCGCCGCCGTGGATGGCATCTGGGTGGCGGAGGCGGTGGCGGCACAGGAATTTTTTTGAGGGGATGGGGTACACTAAGGACATCCAAAACAAGGAGGTCTTACCCATGAGCAAAGGAAAAAAGCAGCAGGCGCGGGATCCCCGCACCGGCCGGGACCTGCGGGGCTCCGCCCCCATCGCTGGCCAGAACCGCACCGACACCGCAACCAACGCCCAGGACCCTATGGCCGATCCCCTGGAGATGAGGATGAAGCGGGAAGGACATGATATGTAAAAAATGCCGGGACGGTGGAAGCTGTCCCGGCATTCTTCATAAATTCTTTACAAAAAGTTCCAAGTATGGTGAAGATTGAATGGGGGAGGCGTGGTATCCTATGGGCAGATCAAGCAGCTGATTTGGTTTCTCATTCCGCGTAAATTACGCGGCCCTACTGCCGCCCCGCAGGCCGGGGTTCCGGTTACCGGCGCGGCAGACCAGAGATTCCCGTCCTGGACGGTTTATCATATAGAATGGCCTCTTTCTCTTTTTCTCCTTTCAACAGGGAAGCGCCCGCCGGTTTTCCGGCGGGCGCTTCCCTGTTTCACACCGTTAGTTTCTCTCGCCGGCGATCATGCCGGCGCGCTCCAGAACCAGACGGTAATAGTCAGTATCTAAAATAGTGGCCGAGTAAGCCACCCGGTTTTGAACCTCGGCGACCATCTGGGCCACCTCAGCCAGGTCGGGCTCCTGGCCGTCCCACCGGATGAACTGGTCCAGAATGGAGTTGTAGCAGCCATCCTGATTGATAAAGCTGTAGTTGGCAAAGATGACCAGAGGCTCCTCGCCGGAAAGGATGTCGGAGCCTATGATGAGCCGGGAGTCGTAGTCCAGGCCGAACAGGTTGGACAAGGTGGGCATGACGTCCAGAGAGGAGCAGTATTTATCCACCTGGACGGAGGCGCCTTCCATGTCGCCGCTCCAGAGGATAAGGGTGTTTTGAAAAATCTCAAAGACGGGGTCTGCCGTGTGGCCGAACAGCTCGCTGTACTGTTCATCCGTCAGGCCGTAGGGGTAGTGGTCGGCGGAAAGGACGATTACCGTATCCTTCAGCTTGCCAGCCTCATCCAGCTGGTCCAGGAGGGACTCTATCGCGTACTCAAGCTCAAGCTGGCAGGCCAGATAGCAGCGGACCTCCTCGCTGTAGGGCAGACCGGCTACCTGGTCCCAGTGCCGGGCGGACATGGCGTTAGACGCGCGGGTATAGTTCAGGTGGCCGCTGACGGTGAGGCAGTAGACCATGAACTTATCCTCCTGGATGAACATGGGGACAATTTTCTCCATCATCTCCAGATCGGAGGGGGGCCAGACCTCCTCCAGCTCCAGCCCCTGGCCCAGGGCGTAGTAGTCATAACCCATGTTGGGGTGAGATTTGTCCCGGTCGTAATAATTATAGAGGTAGTCGTGAAAAGCAAAGGTGGAGTAGCCCGCCTTGCGGAACTGATTGCCCAGGGCGAAGGGCATATAGTTCTCTGAGGACAAGGAGTAGCTCCATACCCCTGATTTGGGGATGAGGCCGGTGGTGGTGACATACTCCCCGTCAGAGGTGGACACCCCCCACAGAGGGGTGTAGAAGTTATCAAAAACAAAGCCCTGGTGGGACAGCTTCCACAGGGTGGGAGTGCGCTGGGGATCCATGGCCAGGGTGGAGAAGCCCTCGGCGACAATCCAGATCAGGTTTTTGCCCTCGAAATAGCCTGTCCACAGGTTTTCCGGGGTAGGCCTGCGCTGGGAAAACCACTGGTGGGCGGCCTTGAGCCCCTCGTCCTCCTCGTTGGCGATGAGGGTGTCAAAATCGATGGGGAGGGTGTGGTAGCCGGAAACGGCCTCCGGGCGGAAGACGCTGCCCTCGGGCGGCGGGGCATCCTCCGGCGGCAGGGTGGGCTCCAGATCGGGCGGGGCCTTGTCAGGCTCGGGCTCGGCGCTGACGTCAGGGCTGTCCGGCTTGATGCCGAAGAGCACCCGGCTCAGCTCCAGCTGGGTCTGGGTGAACACGCCGAAGTTCTGAACCTCCAGCTCCGGGGTGGCGGTGCGGTAGTAGATATACCGCAATGACAGCACCCCGCCGCCGCACAGCAGCACCAGGCCCATGGAGATGAGCTGGACGGCGGCGGCCATGGCCGCCCAGCGCAGACGCCGGCCGGGGCCGGCGTCGAGGCCGTCAGGAATCAGCCTGTTCCGGAACAGCCAGGCCAGAACGGTGGGGATGACCATCATCAGAATGGGGAACCAGCTGGCCAGTACATTGCCCACCGCCATTTCCCCGAAGGACTGGGCCACCATGGCCATTTTGGTGAGAGAAAAGATGGTAAGAAAGGCCTTAAACAGGTGGTAATACACCAGCTGGGCGCCGATCCAAAGGGAGACCAGGCCGGTGCACAGCACCAGAAGAATCCGTCCGCGCCTGGGCGCCACACCGCCGCACAGCAGTCCCAGCAGCAGGGCGGCGGGAAGGGTGAACAAAAAGGTGAAGAAAGCACCCTCTGCCGTGAGGGAGCGGAAGCAGTATAGCTTCAGGAACAGTTCCTCATAATAGATGACCCCCAGCAGAAAGAGGGAGGGGAGGGACAGCCGTTTCCATTGCAGCCACAGAGAAGGAGGGCTGTTTCCATTATTGTCCAAAGGCAGTCGCCTCCTTAAACTTAATTTGAACCATTGTACTGTATCACTGCCCGCTTGTCAACGGAGGATACTTTTGCAAAGCTGTGCATTAAAGAAAAAAAGAGGATAAGAAAAGCGTGTATTTTGTGCATATGAACTAATTACTTTTCCTTGAAAAACCAGGAGCAATCTGGTATGATTATTGTGCTTTACAGTTTATTCATAAAGTCCCGCCAGCGGGAGAGAAAGAGAGGAACGGAAGTGTCTCAGCGCAGCGAAAAGGTGATTCAGGGACTGAAAAAGGCCTACACCGCCTACTTTGACATTGAGGAGATTGATGACGGTACGGCCCTGAGGGCCCGATGCGCCTACCACATGCGGGATAGTCAGTATGTGCTGGTGAAAAAGGCAGAGCTGTGGGCGGCGGAGTGCCATGAATATCTCTACCTATGGGACGCAGGCTCTCTGG
Organism: uncultured Bacillota bacterium; assembly: GCA_947073765.1. Classification (GTDB taxonomy): domain Bacteria; phylum Bacillota; class Clostridia; order Oscillospirales; family Oscillospiraceae; genus Lawsonibacter. The sequence goes on from CAMTMZ010000024.1 coordinate 28,451, forward strand.
ACGGGAAACAGCTGGAGGAGATCGTCCGCCGCACCCTGGAGGACGGAGAGCCCCGGGTGACGCCCCACGCCCAGCACATGTATACCTATTTAACCGCCGTGACACTGTATGACAGTGCCCAACCGGACGCCCTGGAACAGCTGAAAAAGCTAAGGAAGCGCCGGGAGTATAAGCTATCACTCCATGGATGGATGGAGTTCAGAATAGCCGCCGTGGACCTGTCCACCGGCGAAATTACCGTCAACCGGGCCGGGAAAACCTTGGTAAAGGACCTGAAACGGCTGACGGACAGCATGATCTCTGCAAACTAAATATAAGGAGAGGAGAAAACCCAATGAACGCAATGCTAGTTGTCACCGTTGGCATCGCCATTCTGGTCGTAGGCTATATCTTCTACGGCGGCTGGCTGGCCAAGCAGTGGGGCGTGGACGACGCCAAGACCACCCCAGCTCATGAGCTGGAGGATGGCATGGACTACGTCCCTGCCAAAGCCCCCGTCCTGATGGGACACCACTTTTCCTCCATCGCCGGCGCCGGCCCCATCAACGGTCCCATTCAGGCGGCCGTCTTCGGCTGGGTGCCTGTGGTGCTGTGGATTCTGATCGGCGGTATCTTCTTTGGCGCCGTCCATGATTATGGCGCTCTGTTCGCCTCCATCCGCCACAAGGGCCAGTCCCTGGGCGAGGTGGTGGCCGTGAACATCGGCGAGCGGGCCAAGAAGCTCTTCCTGGTCTTCTCTTACCTGACCCTGGTGCTGGTGGTGGCCGCTTTCGCCTCCATCGTGGCCGGCACCTTTGAGGCCAAATACACCGAGGCCGGCGCTGTGGATCTGGCGGCTTCCGCCACCAACGCCTCCGTGGCCATGATTTCCATCTTGTTCATCCTGATGGCCATTGTTTTCGGTCTGCTGGTGTACCGCCGGGGCGCCCCCCTGTCCGTGGCCACCGTGGCCGGTGTGGTGGGCATCATCGTCTGTCTGGTGATCGGCCTGAACTTCCACCCTGTGTATCTGTCCAACACCGCCTGGATGTGGATCATCGCGGTGTACATTCTGATCGCCTCTGTAGCTCCGGTGTGGATTCTGCTCCAGCCCCGTGACTACCTCAGCTCCTTCCTGCTCTACGGCATGATGATCATCGCCGCCGTGGGCGTGATTGGCGCGGGCCTCACCGGCGCGGACGCCGCCCACATGGATATGCCCGCCTTTACCGAGTGGAAGGACCCCATCACCTCTCTGGGCACCATGTTCCCCGCCCTGTTCGTCACCATCGCCTGCGGCGCTATCTCCGGTTTCCACTCTCTGGTTGGCTCCGGCACCACCGCCAAGCAGCTGGACCATGAGAAGGACGCCAAGCCCATCGCCTACGGCGGTATGCTCATCGAGTGCGCCCTGGCCCTGATCTCTCTGGCTGCCGTCTCCTTTATCTGGCAGGAGTACAAGGCCGGCGATATCCGGGTGCCTACCCAAGTGTTTGCTACCGGTATCTCCCGGATGGTCGCTTCCATCCCCGGACTGGAGGCCACCCAGACTACCGTGAGCTCCCTGCTGGTGCTCACCGTGTCCGCTTTTTGCTTGACCTCTCTGGATACGGCCACCCGTTTGGCCCGGTACATGTTCCAGGAGTTCTGGCTTAAGCCCGGCGAGACCTATAAGGATGTTACCGGCATCAAGGCCACCCTGTGCAATCCCTTCGTGGCCACCGCCATCACCGTGGTGCTGGGCGTTGGCCTGGGCATGACCGGCTACGGCAAGATTTGGCCTCTGTTCGGCGCCGCCAACCAGCTGCTGGCCGCTCTGGCCCTGCTCACTGTGTGCGCCTGGCTGGGCAACATCGGCCGGAACAACAAGATGTTCTACATCCCCATGGTTTTCATGCTCATCGTGACCCTGACTTCCCTGTTCCAGACGATTACCAGCCGCGTTGGCATGATTACCGCCGGCGCTGAAAATGTTGACTGGGGTACTTATGCGCAGGCTATTCTGGGCGCCCTGCTCTTCGTGCTGGCAATTGTGCTGACGATTGAGGGCGGCATGACCGTTTTTGGTAAGGGCAAGAAGAAAGCCTAAAATTCCCTGTTCCATCCAAACAGAGCAAAAAGCGGGCCCGGAGTACCGGGCCCGCTTTCTGATTGCCCGGGAGCGGACTTTGTGATAGAATATAGGGGCGGCTGCAGGCCGCCGCTAGATAGAGTGATCGGAGGACTTACCCATGAAAACCAGCAAGTTTCTGTCTGTGCTGCTGTCTGTCCTTACTGCCCTGGTGGTGCTGACGGGCTCTATCGCCGTACCGCTTCTGTGCCGGAGCTTTTACTATGCCCACATCGGGCCCATGGGCTTGGAGGGGTACGGATTAAGTCGGGAGGAGATCGAGACCGCCTACGACGAGATGATGGACTTCTGCCTGGGCAGGCGGGAGGACTTTTCAGCCGGGGTGCTGGCCTTCTCCCAGTCCGGGGCGGATCACTTCGCTGATGTGCGGGGGCTGTTTCTGCTGGACCTGCGGGTACTGCTGGCGGCGCTGATCCTGCTGCTGGCGGCGCTGGCCATTTGTAAAATGAAGCGTGTGCGCCCCTTCCGGTTCCGGGGACATGGGCCAGGCTTTTGGGCGGCGGCAGGTCTGGGAGTATCCTTTCTGGTGGTGGGCGGCCTGGCTGCTCTGAACTTTGACCGTGCCTTTGTGATGTTCCACGCCCTGTTTTTCCCGGGAAAGGACAACTGGATTTTTGATTGGCAGAACGACCCCATCATCCTCTTCCTGCCCCAGGACTTCTTCCGCAACTGCGCTCTGCTTATTCTGGCCCTTCTGCTGATCTGGTGCGGTGCGCTCATTGCCGCCGACTGGTGGGAGAGAAACCGGCGGCGGAAGAGCTGAAATTTGTGTAAACCGCTAAAACTGAAAAAACTGCCCGGTTTCCCTTGCGGAACCGGGCAGTTTTTGGTATAATGCCCCGGATAGAAAAGGAGGGATTGCCATGTTCGCGCTGATGTATCTTAGCCCGGTGCTTGGCGGTCTGTCTGTTTCTATTCGTTGACGGCAATCACGTTTGTGATTGTTTTTTTTATGTGTACGAGAGAGAAAGGAGAACAAAATGAACAACAACCAACCCATCCGCGACGCCCTGCAGCTGGGATTGCCCAAGATGCTGATTTTGGGCCTGCAGCACATGTTTGCCATGTTTGGGGCCACTGTTCTGGTGCCCATTCTGGTGCAGGGCTATGGACTGCCCCTGTCGATTCAGACCACCCTGCTTTTTGCCGGCCTGGGCACCCTGTTTTTCCACTTTTGCACCAAGTGGAAGGTGCCCGCGTTTCTTGGCTCCTCCTTCGCCTATCTGGGCGGTTTCGCCGCCGTAGCGGAGCTGGACTCCGGCATCTACGCCGGTATGTCCGGGGAGGAGAAACTGCCCTACGCCTTGGGCGGCATTGTAGTGGCCGGCCTGCTGTATCTGGCGCTGGCCGGACTGATCAAGGCGGTGGGTGTGCGCAAGGTGATGCGCTTTCTGCCCCCGGTGGTCACCGGACCCATTATTATTCTGATCGGACTGTCTCTGGCGCCCAGCGCCATCAATAACGCCTCCACCAACTGGTGGCTGGCTGTTTTGTCCATCGCTGTGATTGTGGCCGCCAACATCTGGGGCAGGGGCATGGTAAAGATTATTCCCATTCTGCTGGGGGTGCTGATCCCCTACGCTGTGGCCCTGGTTACCAGGCAGGTGGACTTCTCCGGTGTGGCCGCTGCCAACGCCGTGGGCATCCACCCCTTTGTACTGGCTAAGTTTGACGTGACCGCCGTTCTGGTGATGGCCCCCATCGCCATTGCCGCCATGATGGAGCACATTGGGGATATGTCCGCCATCTCCGCCACGGTGGAGGAGAACTTTATTGAGGACCCCGGCCTGCACCGCACCCTCATCGGCGACGGCGTGGCCACCTCCATCGCCGGCATGTTCGGCGGCCCCGCCAACACAACCTATGGTGAGAACACCGGCGTGCTGGAGCTGTCTCAGGTCTTTGATCCCAAGGTGGTCCGCCTGGCCGCGGTTTATGCGGTGGTGCTCTCCTTCTCTCCCAAATTTGCAGCGGTGATCAACTCTATCCCCACCGCCATTATCGGCGGGGTGTCCTTTATCCTCTACGGTATGATCTCCGCCATCGGCGTGCGCAACGTGGTGGAAAACCGGGTGGACTTTACCAACTCCCGGAATCTGATTATCGCTGCTGTCATCATGGTATGCGGCCTGGGATTTAAAATCTGGGGCTTCAGCAACGAGTTCTCCGGCCTAACCTTTACGGTTGGCGGCACCTCCATTACCCTGACCTCTCTGGCCATTGCCGCCATTGCCGGAATTGCCCTGAACGCTGTGCTCCCCGGCAAGGACTATGAGTTTGGATCCGACGTAACCAAGGGCCGCTCCGGCGACTTTGGACGGTATTGAGCCCTAAGCCCCCTGTACAAGGGGGCTTTTTTGCGGACAGATGAAACAGAGCTGTAGATGAGATGAAAAAATTATTAAATAAAGCTGAATCCCCTTGCACCCGGAGGGGAAATCGGATAGAATAGAGGCAGCAAGCGGGAAACCGTAATTTAAGGAGGTCACAAGCATGGATCTGAAGAGTACGTTTGAAACCTTAAAGGACAGAGCCACCGACCTGGCTCAGGCGGGCGTGGCTCAGTCCAAGCGGCTGGCCGAGATTGCCAAGCTGAAAACCGCCAACATGGCGGAGGAGGACGCCATCAGGAAGGCCTATATTGAGATCGGTAAGCTGTATTATGCCGAGCAGGGTGTTGCACCTGACGGGGCCTACGCCGCCGCCTGCGAGCGGATCACCGCCTCGAAGGCCCTTATCGAGACCAACAACGAGCGCATCGCGGAGCTGAAGCAGCCCGGGGACCCTGAGCCTGAGGCGGAGGCTGCCGCCGAGGCGGTGGAGGAGGCTGTGGCCGATGCCGTGGAATCCGCGGTCGAGGCCGTGGCTGACGCTGTGGAGGATAAGCAGGACTGAGCGTTAGGGAGACTGCCCCGCGGGCAGCCTCCCTTTTTGTATTTTTGGGCCTGGTCCCGGGCAAACTGGAGCCGGGAGGAGAGGCTGTGGAACAGTTTGAGCAGTATTACCGTTTGCCGCAGGATGTAGTGGGCCACGACGCCGCTTTGCTGTCCTATTGGGACACCATGCCGGCCAGGGCGCGGCTGCGGCTGCTGGAGAGCGATATTTCCGTTTCTACCCTGGGGGAGCTGAAAATGCTGGCTGAGAGATTTGGGGAATAGCTTGCGCAATTTGTAAAAACATGGTACGATGGAAAAAATAAAAAGGAGCGTGGCGCTATGCTGTTTCTATGGTACCCCAAATGCACGACCTGTCAGAGGGCCAAAAAATTCCTGGACGAGCGGGGAGTGGAGTATACCCCGCGGCACATCAAGGAGGATAATCCCTGCGCAGATGAGCTGCGGGAATGGTTTAAGAGGAGCGGTTTGCCGCTGAAAAAATTTTTTAACACTTCTGGAATACAGTACCGGGCCCTGGAGCTGAAGGACAAGCTGCCGGCCATGAGCGAGGAGGAGCAGCTGGAACTGCTGGCCAGCGACGGGATGCTGGTGAAGCGGCCTGTTCTGGTAGGTGATGGCTTTGTGCTTACCGGATTCCGGCAAAGTGAGTGGGAGGAAAAGCTGTAATTTCTCCCCACGGTTGAATCGGGATAACTCCGGCCATAATGAGAGGGCGGGCGGCTTGTCCGCCCGCTCTTTTTTTATTTCTGGCAAGGGGGTGGAATTTTGGAACAGGAAAAGAAAAAAGGCCCCGGAGTGCTGGCCTTGGCTGTTTTGGGGGCGGCGGTGTGCCTGTCGCTGGCGCTGGCGGGAGACCGGGCCGCGGCGGCCTCCGCCCCGGCGGTGATGGCAATGGCGCCGCAGGGGGCTGCCCCAGCCGCTCCGGCGGCAGTGGGGCGCACCGTGATTCCTCTGGGAAAGGCGGTGGGTATTAAGCTGTTCTCCGACGGCGTGCTGGTGGTGGGCCTGTCTCCGGTGGAGACGGAGGAGGGCGCCTGCAGTCCCGGCCGGGACTGCGGCCTGAAAACAGGGGACGTTATCACCCATATCAACGGCGGCGAGGTGGACACCATTGAGGAGGTTCAGGCCCTGGTGACCAGGGCGGAGGACGAGCCGCTCACCATTCAGGCGGTACGGGGGCAGCGGCAGCTGCAGCTGACAGCGGCGGCGGTGGAAAACAACCAGGGGGTCTGGCAGCTGGGAGTGTGGCTGCGGGACTCCATGGCAGGCATCGGCACGATGACCTTCTACGATCCGGCCAGCGGTGTGTTTGGGGCGCTGGGCCACGGCATCAACGATGTGGACACCGCAATGCTCATGCCTCTGGAGTCGGGCAGCATCATGCCGGCCAGCGTGTCGGAGGTGAAAAAGGGAGCCAGCGGGGCCCCCGGCGAGCTCCACGGGGTATTTGACCTGAAGCGGGACCTGGGCACTCTGTACGCCAACACCAACCTGGGAATTTTTGGGCAGATGCCCAGAGAGACGGTGGGCACGGCGGTGGAGCCGGTGGAGGTGGCCGGCCGTGACCAGGTGGAGACCGGACCGGCTACCATTCTCTCCAACATCCGTGGAGACGAGGTGGAGGAGTTTGATGTGACCATTACCCATCTGTATCCCGAGGGGGATGGCACACGGGGGATGATGGTGCAGGTCACCGACCCGGAGCTGCTGGCTGCCACCGGAGGCATCGTGCAGGGGATGTCCGGCTCCCCCATCCTGCAAAACGGCAGGCTTGTGGGGGCGGTGACCCATGTGCTCATCAATGACCCCACCCGGGGCTACGGCATTCTGGCGGAGAATATGCTCAGGCAGGCGACAGGCGGATAGAGCCGGCAAACCCGGGAGATGGTATTGGCCATCTTCCGGGTTTGTATGAGGGGATTGGTTGTGTCAAAGCTTATCAATATCTAAATAATCAGAATCACTACTATCCTTTATTGATATGTATTGATTTAATTTATCTATATTTACACCCAGTTTTTTCCAAAAGTCCAGAGAGGAACGTTCAAGGCAACCCCAATTCTCGTTCCAGGCATCTCTAAAATATTTTTTTGCGTCCTTCAGAATCATAGCGTTACGCAAGATTCCGAGGTAGTTGGGATCAGGTTCGGAGGCCCATATTTTGGCGGGCTTTTGCCGCAATAAAGCGTCCAGATCCTTTAAGGTGAAGATTCCAAAATCCGATAACTCCTCAATTACAGTGTTGTTTCTAATAGAGTAATTGTAGGACAGGGCTTCCGGGTCGCAGGACTCAAAATATTTGTCCAGGAACTGGAGCAGCGATGTGGAGTCGATGGGGATATCCAGTTCCCCTTTTTCCGTCTGCTCGGTTACCATGTGAGCGTAGCTGTCAATTTCGCCGGACAGGGCGCAGAACTCCTGGTCCATCAGCTCCAGCGTGCCGGCGATCAGATAGAATTTTCTTTGAATTTCGGTGGGAAGTATGCCGGCAAATTTATAGCCGCGGTCGTGTTCAATTTCCGCCCAGGCGTGCTGAAGCAGAGAACGCACCTGAATTTCAAAGCACATATTGTTGAACCGCTCATATTCAGGCAGCTTTAGACGGTCCGGGCTCAATGTGACAATGTAGTGTACCGAAAGGTAACCTACCTTATCAACGCCCATGTCCTGGGACTTATCCCCGGAGTTTTGAGCATCGACGGCAAATTCTTGCTTGATAACCTCGCACACCCGTTGAACCTCCGCCGTGGTATGGGTGATGATGCGAAGCCCCGCCACATCCATGATCTGCTCCGGCGCGGTGTATTTCTTGCGGTTCCATTTGTCTAAAAAGCTGGTCCTGTCTTTCAGTCGTCCGCTGACGCTGTGATATGGGATATCCTTCCGCCGCAGGAGCGTGGTCAGCAGGGTGGCCGTGGTGTCGATCAGATCCTGATACCGGGAAGCATTTTGGTCATACCAGGCTTCAATATGGAAGCGGTCCATACAGTGTTCCACCTTTCTGTGAAAAATTTTTCTATATATTGACATTATAGCAGAAAAAGTGGAAACGATCAAGAAATCTGGGGAATTTTATCGTATTTTGACATCACCTCCACTTGTTTTTTATTTAGAAAGTGGTTCGCTGCCAATGTATATGCTTTTTCGACAGGGCATAAGGAAGTGACGGGCGATTTAAACCCGTATTTTTGGAGATAAGTTGTATATATGTAGAAAAATGGTCGAATAATCTGATAAAAAGTCCTATAAAACATGAAAAAATGACTTGCATATTTTGCCGTAATGTGATAGATTGTAGGCGGCCGGTCGAAATGCACCGTATATGCTCAAGTCGGGAACTTTTACCGGTCATCTCAGATTTTATGAAGAAAGGAAGATCAACGAATGGAGAACACGAAACGAATCGTGGTGGCCGATACGGGGATGGAATTTAGGAAAAACCTGATCCGGGCGCTGTCGGAGGAACCGGACTTTCAGATCGTGGGCGAGACCGGAGATGGCAGCGAACTGATGCGCATGGTCCAGAGGGACCGTCCGGACGCGGTGATTATGGACGTGGTGCTGACCGGTGGGATGGATGGAATGGATGTGCTGGACGCTATGTCTAAGCTGGCGGAGCGGCCCAAGGTGCTGATTTTGTCCGGCTATATCAAGGGCAGCGTGGTGGACGCGGCGGCGGCCAAGGGGGCGGACTTTTTTGTGACCAAGCCCTGCCGGATCACCGCGGTGGGAGAGCGGCTGCGGCAGGTTATGACCCCCGGCGGAACCGAACCGGAAGTGGACCGGGGAACCAGCCTGGAGAGCCAGGTGACCGCCATTATCCACGAGGTGGGAGTTCCCGCCCACATCAAGGGGTACCAGTATCTGCGGGAGGCCATTATCATCGCCGTGAATGACATGGATGTGATTAACGCGGTGACCAAGGTGCTCTATCCTGAGGTAGCCAAGCGGTTTGGCACGACGCCCAGCCGGGTGGAGCGGGCCATCCGCCACGCCATTGAGGTGGCTTGGGACCGGGGTGATCTGGAGACGCTGCAGAAGTATTTTGGCTATACCGTGTCCAACGCCAAGGGAAAGCCCACCAACAGTGAGTTTATCGCCATGATCGCCGACAGGCTCCAGCTGGCCAGGCGGAAGCAGGCCCTGTGAGGATGGAGTGCTTGCCATTGACGGAAATATGTGGTATGATGCCCATTATACCGTTTGAGGGATGGCGAGGATAATCGCAATCTGTCGAAGGTCGATCGATTTTGAGAGAAAGGCGGCTGCGATATGACCATAGACTACACTCCCCGGGGCACCTGTGCCCGGCGCTTTGAGATCCAGGTGGAGGAGGGCGTGATTCAGGACGTTCAGGTGGAGGGGGGATGCAGCGGCAACCTCCAGGGCCTGTCCTCCCTGCTGAAGGGAATGAGGGTGGAGGAGGCGATCCGGCGCATGGAGGGTATCCGGTGCGGCATGAAGCCCACCTCCTGCCCCGACCAGATGGCCCAGGCGCTGAAAGAGGCGCTGTGAATTATGAGAAGGCCCGGAACCGTCAGCGGTTCCGGGCCTTAAATTCATGTCAGACGGCGCCCTATGCCGGGGATGAGACAGATCAGCCAGGCGAAGGGGAGGGAGAGAAGGAAGAAGAGCAGGGCGAACAGGGGAACCGACAGCACCGGGGAGAAGGACAGCGCAGTTACCCCGAACCAGCGTAGCGCCAGAGCCCACAGCTGATGGAACAGGTAGATGCCAAAGGCGTAGGCGCCAATCTCATTGACCGCCCGGCGGCGGGAGCGCTCCTCGCTGATGCCCAGCACGTAGCGGAACAGGGCGCAGAAAGCGGCGGCCGTGAGCACCACGTTGGGGGCGGTGTACTGCCGCAGAAGGGCTGGACTGTAGACGGGGAACGTGGGGGACATTACGGTGAGCACAAGGCCAAGAACACCTAGTATGTACAGCAGATACTCCGCGGCGCGGCTGATGGTGTAGTGCCGCAGATACCAGCCCCCCACGTAGCACCCCGTCCAGCCCAGCACCAGATGGACCCCCAGCCGCTCCAGCTGGGCGGCGATGGTGTGAAGAGGGGCGCTGGAGACGGACAGCAGGGGGAGCAGGGAGGAGAAGAGAAAGCACAGGGCCAGAAAGTAGCGCACTTCTCCCCGACTGGCGGAGGAGGTGAACCGGTGGAGCACTGGGTGGACCAGATACAGTCCAATAAGGGGATAGAGAGGCCAGAGATGGAAGTAGGTATTTCCGCGGGCGGCGGACACCAGGGCGGTCCACACTCCGCTCAAGCTCAGCGCGCCGCCCCCCAGCAGATGGGAGACAACGGCGTACACCGCCCCCCAGATTACCAGCAGGCAGAAAGCGGGCAGGGCCAGGCCTAAAAGACTGGCGGAGACCAGGGGCCTGCCCTCCTCCAGGGCGGACATGCCCCACAGCATGAACAGGGCGGGAAACGCCCAGCAGGTGAGCCCCTCATATACAGAAAATACCTGCCAGCCGCCTGACCCGGCCGCGGTAAGTCCCTGGCCCTCCTGAGCCAGCAGGAGCATAAGGGCGCACAGAACGGTGAATACCCGGAAAAAGCCGGGCCAGCCAAGATTGCGGTCTCCCTTAGCCATTACCGCTTCTCCGGAACGATCTCGATCCAGTATCCATCCGGGTCGGAGATGAAGTAGATGCCCATGTCCGGGTTTTCAAAGCAGATACAGCCCATCGCCTTGTGCTTTTGATACAGCGCGCTGTACTCGGTGGTGCGGAAAGCCAGGTGGAATTCGCACTCCCCCAGGTTGTAGGCTGTTGTCCGGTCTCGGAGCCAGGTGAGCTCCAGCTGGAAGGGGGATCCCACTTCGTCTCCCAGAAAGACCAGCTTGAAAGAACCGTCTTCCGCTTCCTTCTCCCGCAGGGGGGAGAGGTTCAGGGCCTCACGGTAGAAGGACAGGCTGCGGTTTAAGTCCAGGACGTTGAAGTTGAAATGATAGAAAGTTGTCATGCCGTATACTCCTTTTAATGTGTTTTTTTGTCAATCCACTGGGGTTTGAATTTGGAATAAATAATCTTCTGCTCGCTGTACAGCCCGTAATAGCCTGACAGCATGTAAGACGCCCCGCAGCACAGCGCATACAGGGGCAGGCCGTCTCCGCCAAAGAGCTCGAAGGCCAGGAAAATAGAGCTGAGGGGACAGTTGGTGGCCCCACAGAAGGCGGCAGCCATTCCCAGCGCCCCGGAAAAGCTGTGGGGCAGCCCCAGCATGGGGCCGGCCCAGACGCCGAAAGCGCAGCCAGTGAACAGCACAGGGACAATTTCTCCTCCTCGGAAACCGGCCCCAAGAGTGAGCGCGGTGAAGAGAATCTTCAGGGCGAAGGCCTCAGGAATGGTGTCCCCGGCCAGCAGACGGCGGATCACCGAGTCCCCGGCGCCGTTGTAGGTCTGGCTCCCTGTCAGCAGGGTGAGCAGCAGCACCAGGGTTCCGCCCGCTGCCGCCCGGACGAGGGGGTTGGGAAGATATTTGGCGTAGAGCCTGGGGGCGGCATGCATGGAGACGCAGAACACAATGGACAGCACCGCGCACCCTATGCCCAGAGCGGATACCTGTAGGATGGGGAGAAGGCTAAGATCCAGGGCGTCATGGACAGGATAGCCGTGAATGGCGTGGAGATTGAAGCCGTGGGCCACCAGCGCCGCGGTGTAGGAGGACACCATGCAGGGCACCATGGCGGCGTAGTACATCCGGCCCACCGTGACAACCTCCATGGCGAAGACGGCGGCGGTGAGCGGGGTGCCGAAAAGGGCGGAGAAGGCGGCGGCCATGCCGCACATCACCACAATGCGGCCGTCATTCTCGTCCAGCCGCAGCAGGCGGCCTATGTAGGCGGACAGGGACGCCCCAAGCTGGAGAGCGGCGCCCTCCCGGCCGGCGGAGCCCCCCGCTAGATGGGTGAGGATGGTGGACAGAAAAATCAGAGGGGCGGTGCGCAGCTTCAGACGCTCCGCGTCCCTCACCGCGACCAGCACCAGATTGGTGCCCCGGTCCTTTTCCATTCCGCACCAGCGGTACATCAGGATGATGGCCGGGCCGGCAATGGGCAGCAGCCAGATGATTTGGGGATGCTCCCCCCGCAGCTCAGAGGCCAGATCGATGCCGATGTGGAAAGCCACCGCCACCAGGCCTACCGCCACCCCGATCAGACAGGAATACAGCAGCCATTTGACGAAGGCCGCGGCGTTTTCCACACTGGCACGCGCCCGGCCAGACAGATGGGGCATGTTCCATCTCCTCCTTTTACGGAATGGGTCAAGTATATCATATTTCGGAAAAATTTACACCCCCAATTCGATTTTCCGCTGAAAACGCTGGCCACCCCTTGCAATGACCGGGCGTTTGTGCTATGATGCAGGCGTATCCATCAAGTTTCACCTTTAAAAGGAGGTCATTTCCGTGGAGGACGGCCATATATGGCTGGCACTTTTTATCATCAGCCTTTGCCTCAATATTGTTCAGCTGCTTTGGAGACCCATCCTGAACCTGTTGCACCGAAAGAGCCAGGTGTCAGAGGACAACATCATGGCCATGGTGGAGGAGGGGGAGGAGTCCGGAGCAATTCAGAGCAATGAGAAAGAGTTCATCGAAAACGTGCTGGAGTTTGACAACAACACCGCCAAAGACGTGATGATTCACCGCACCGACATGGTTACCCTCTCCGCCGATGCCGGGGAGGGGGAGATTCTGGACGCCATCCGGCAGTCGGGGCTTTCCCGTTTCCCGGTGTATGGGGAGGACGCCGACGATATTCTGGGGGTGCTGTCCACCCGGGACTACTTACTGAACTTTCATCAGCCTGAACCGCTGCCCCTGAAGCAGCTGCTCCGGCCGGCCTATTTTGTGCCGGAGACGGTGTCCGCCGATGTGCTCTTTCGTGACATGCAGGGTAAAAAAACCCACCTGGCTCTGGTGGTGGACGAGTACGGCGGAACCAGCGGCCTGGTGACCCTGGAGGACTTGCTGGAGGAGCTGGTGGGCAACATCTATGACGAGTTCGACCCCCAGGAGGAGCAGGAGATTATCAAGCTGGACGACGGCCGGTGGCGGGTGTCCGGCTCGGCGGACCTGGAGGAGCTGGCGGAGGCCATGGACTTTGAGCTCCCCGAGGATGAGGAGCGGGACTACGACACCCTGGGCGGACTGGTGTTCTCCCAGCTGTCTGTGATCCCGGAGGACGGCAGCCGCCCCCTTGTGGAGGCCCTGGGCCTGCGCATTCAGGTGGAGGAGCTGTGTGAGCGCCGGGTGGAGTGGGCCCTGGTGGAAAGGCTGGAGCCCGAGGAGGAACAGGGCGCGGAATAAGCGCATAAAAATCCCGTCAGCTGGGCTGACGGGATTTTTTCACCGCACCTCGATGGCGCTTACCGGGCAGCCGTCGGCCGCAGCCTGGACCTGGTCGGCCAGATCGTCGCCTACCTCCGGGGAGAAGGCGGCGGCGGTGCCGCCGTCGGTCATGAAAAACTCGTGGGGGCAGGCGGCGGCGCACATGCCGCAGCCGATGCACTCGCCGTTGACATGGACCTGCATGGGGGATACCTCCTTTAGAGATTTACAGGAAAGTATGCCCGGAAGAATAAATATCATTCATATGGGCAATGCGCATAAAGAAGTTTTGCCTATTGGGAGCGCAACCGCATGATGCTGTGGTGTCATGCGGTTGTCGTTTTGCTGTACCGGCTAAATTCCGGGGAAAAATCAACCTCCC
>CAMTMZ010000025.1 GCA_947073765.1 uncultured Bacillota bacterium
TCGTCCTTTGTGGCTGCACTGATTGGCCTGTTTATCGGTAAGCTCTCCGAGGGTCTGATGATCGGCGTGGTCTATATCAAGATCGTCATGCTGCTGTTCCTGGCAGTACCCATTTTATGCGCTCTGATTGGGGCGAACGGGCCGCTGGCCTCCATCTGCAATATCATCCCATCCCAGCCCGCCTTTGAGGGGATTATGGCACTGTCCGCCGAAAACATGGGAACGGCAGGGAAGGATGTTGGCATTCTTGCAACTCATTGTATCACATGGTTTGCGCTGTACGTTCTAATTTCTGCTCCGCGTAAAAACAAGTAATTCAATCATCAGAAAAACAGTACCACGCCGCCGGTTAGAATTTGTAATAAAGCACGTAGCGGGACAAGGCTTGCAAAAGCCTTGTCTTTCTTCCTGTTCAGCGGAGGGCTGCCGGCAATATAAATAGTATAACAAGGCTCTTGAAAAATAAAAGGAAATAGACTATACTACCTGTTGGAACAGGGCTGAATTTGATGTACAAATTTTGGCCTTGAAACCATTTCTATGGAGGGAAGTTTTTATGCAATTCATGGGAAATAGAAAACTTGCCGCACGCATCGGAATTCTTACAACTGTTATCACCCTGGTTGGCATGACTCTGCTGGCTGGTCGTATCCACCAACGCCGCTTCCGTGGTCAAAAACGACATCACCAACCAAATGACTGACGCTGTGGAATCCAGAGCAGCCATTATTGATGAGTATGTGCTCTCCGCAGAGGAATATATGACCGCCTTTGCCTTGGGGCGTGAGGTCCGCAGCCTGCTTCAGAATCCGGAGGACCCTGCGCTTCTGGCCCAGGCCCAAAAGTATACCGAGGATTTTGCCGCCATCAAAGGGATATTTGAGGGGCTGTATATCGCTACTCCGGACACCCACGTGCTGACTCACACCTCTCAGGGTGCCATTGGTATGACCACCCGGTCGGGGGATTCCCTAAAAACCTTTCAGGACACCATCCTGGCCCAGCAGGAGCTGACAAACCTGGGCATTATGAAGTCCCCTGGCACCAGCAGTATGATTTTGTCCATGTACTACCCCATTTTCGAGGGCCGCCGGTGCATCGGCTATGTGGGGGCGGGCGTCTACGCCAGCCACCTGATGGATTCGCTGCTGAATCTGGACATCAAGGGCCTTCCCGACAGTGAGTACGCATTCCTGAATGTGGACACAGGTGTCTACCTCTACCACGAGGACGAAGCGCTTTTGAACACTGAGACCGCCGATGCCGGTTATCAGGAGATTATCAGACGTATTCAGTCGGATGGCAGCACCCAGGCCAATACATACTCCTACCGGGACGAGGCCGGAGTTAAGCAGCTGGTGGTTTACAAGTATCTAAAAGACCGGGGATGGGTCTTTATGGTCCGGGACAATGCCACAGAGGTTTATGGCACTGTGACCAACGTGCGCATCCTGGTGGGGGCGCTGTGCGCCGTCACGGCCGCCGCTGTCATTCTGCTCACCCTGCTGCTTCTGCGGCGGGAGGGCCGGGAATTGATGGTTGTGGAGCGGGCTATCGGCCGGTTGGGAGATCTGAATCTCTCCGCAGATCAGGAGCTGGAGCCATTCTATGGCCGCTCGGATGAGATCGGCATGATCGCCCAAACCACCCATCGGGTCTGCCTCTGCCTGCGGAAAACAATCGACGACGTGGGCCGAATCCTGGGCGAGATCGCCGGCGGCAACCTGACCGTTGACGTCACCCAGAACGAGTCCTATTATATCGGAGATTTTAAGGTGCTGTCTGCCAGTCTGCAGTCCATCCATGCCAATCTGGTGAATGTGATTCGGGATATCTCTCAGGTGGCAGGAGAGGTAGGCGCCAGCGCAGTCCGAGTGTCTACAGATGCCCAGGCACTGGCACAGGGCACAACAGAACAGGCCGCCTCAGTTGATGGGCTTGTGGCAAATGTGACAGCCATCACCAGTCAAATTCAAACCAGTACTGTGCGCTGCGGCAGTGCCAGCGATCTGGTGGGGCAGGCTACTGGCTATGCGGCCGAGGCAGACACAAAGATGGAACAGCTGACCGCAGCCACCAGGAACATCGATCAGTCCTCCAATCAGATCAGCACGATTATCAAGACCATAGAAGATATCGCATTTCAGACCAACATTCTGGCTTTGAACGCCGCCGTAGAGGCTGCCCGGGCCGGAAATGCGGGAAAGGGGTTCTCTGTGGTTGCTGACGAGGTGCGCAATCTGGCCGCCAAATCGGCACAGGCCGCCCAGAACACCAACGAGCTGATCAGCAGGTCCATCCAGAGCGCCAAAACCGGAACGGAGTCTACCGACCTGGCGGTCTCTGCCATGCAGGACATTAACGGCTGTATCCAGTCTATCAAAACACTGATGGATGAAATCGCCGCGGCCAGCGTTCAGCAGTCGGAAATGATCTCGCTGGTGGAAAGCGGAATCAAAGAAATTTCGTCGGTAGTTCAGGACAATTCGACTGCCGCAGAAAAGAGCGCGTCAATTTCTAAGGAGCTGTCTCAGCAGGCGCACACCCTAAACAGCCTGATCAGCCGCTTCCGCATTCAATAAATAAGCCCTATGAGTCAAGTGCCCTGTGTCAGCTTCTAAACAGGGCACTTGATCTGCTTTTCCCGGAGGAGGAAATTTTTTCTTACGCCTTGACCCCGTAATAGAGGATACAGTAAAATAGGAGCATACAGCATTTTAGAAACGAACAGACAGGAGGGACATGGAGACCAAAGCCCTGCCCGCCTGCCCAGTGAAGACTACGCTGACGCTCATCAGCGACAAATGGAAGGTAGGTATTGCCAATGCCCAACTTTACCAGGAACGCTATCATAGACACTTTTATTAACCTGTTAGACCAGCGTCCCCTGAACAAAATTACCGTAAAGGACGTTGTAGAGACCTGCGGCATTAACCGCAACTCTTTTTATTATCACTTTCAGGACCTGCCCGCCCTGCTGGAGGAGATCATCGCCGGACGGGTCGAGGCGCTGATTCAAGCTCACCCCACTGTGGATTCTCTGGAGGGCTGCTTCGATGCCGCTCTGGAATTTGTTCTGGATTACAGGCGGGCGGTCCTGCACATCTACAACTCTCTGAGCCGGGATGTCTTTGAGCGGCATCTTATGGAGGTGTGCCACTACGTTGTGAAAACTTACGTGGAGGCCGATTTTTCCGGCCGGCCGGTGGATGAGCGGGACAAAGAGCTTATCATCCGCTACCACAAGTGCGAGTGCTTTGGAAATATCATCGACTGGCTGAACAGCGGCATGAAGGATGATATCTCTGCCTATTTTCACCGCATCTATCAGCTGAAGCGGGGCTGGGAAGGCGAGATTCTCCGCCGTGACAGTAAGCTTTAATCCGTATTGGCATACCCCCGCGCCTGAAAAGGCGCGGGGGTTTCGTCTGTCACAGGGCCCTTGCCTTGTGAGGGACTTGATTTGTCTCCCCCTTCCAGCGCAAGCTGGTCCTTTGAATCAGCGGCTCGCAGACGCACAGCACCGAGGGCATTAGGAAGATGCTCACCAAGGCGGAGATCAGGGCGCCACGGGCCAGCATGGTGCAGATGGAGCTGATAATTTCGATCTCCGAAATCAACCCCACCCCCAGAGTAGCGCAGAACATGACCAGGGAGCTGGTGATAATAGAGCCGTCAGAGGCTGTGGCGGCGATCGTGATGGCCTCTACCCGCTCCTTCCCGCTCTGGAGCTCCTCCCGGAAGCGGGTAGCCAGCAGAATGGCGTAGTCCACTGTGGCTCCCAGCTGAACGCAGCCGATGATGGTGGGAGAGACAAAGGGGATCACTGTCCCTGTGAAGTAGGGAATACCCTGGTTGATAAAAATGGCCAGCTCGATGGCGGCTACCAGCACCACCGGCATGGATGCCGACCGGAACAACCAGGCCACAATGATGAGAATGGCGGCGATGGAGATGTAATTTGTCACCTGGAAGTCCACTGCGGAGGTAGAGATCAAATCGTCGGTAAGGGCGGCCTCGCCGGTGATCAGAGCGGCGGGGTCATAGGCCTTGATGATGGCGCTGATCCGCCTCAGCTGGGCGGACACCTCATCCGAAGCGGTGGCGTATTCCGAGTTAATCATCATCATCTGCCAGCCCTCCTGCTTCAGCATATCCCGCACTTCAGCCGGGATGAAGAAGTCAGGGATGCCCCCGCCCAGCATGGTGTGGTAGGACAGGACTGAGGTGATACCCTCCACCTCCTCCAGCTCCGCCTCCATCCGGTTCATGTCGGTGGCGGGCAGGCCGTCACTGAGGAGGACAAAGTGAGAGGTGGCCATGTCAAACTCATCCTTCAGCTTATTGTTGGCCACAATAGAGGCCATATCCTGGGGCAGGGCCTCGTCCAGCTTGTAATACACCCCGGCGTGAGATTGTGCGTACAGAGCCGGGGGAAAGAGCAGCAGGAACACAGCCACAAACCAGCGGCGGTGCTTCACCACCCAGCCGTTCACCCCGGAGAAGTCAGGCAGCAGGCTGCGGTGCTTATGCATCTCGATCTGCTTGTCGAAGAGGAGCAGCAGGGCGGGCAGCACCAGGATCACCGTGGCCACCCCCAGCACCACCCCTTTCGCCATGACAATGCCGATATCCCGGCCCAGGGTGAGACGCATGAAGCACAGGGCGATAAAGCCGGCGATGGTGGTCAGGCTGGAGCCTGAAAGGGATGTGAAGGCGGCCACAATAGCCCGAGTCATGGCGTCCCGCTTATCCTCACAGCGGGTCTTTTCCTCCAGGTAGCGGTGGTATAGGAATATGGAGTAGTCCATAGTCACCCCCAGCTGGAGAACAGCGGCGATGGCTTTGGTAATGTAAGAAATTTGGCCCAGAAAAATGTTTGTGCCAAAGTTGTAGACAATGGCCATGCCGATGCTGGCCAGGAACACGAAGGGCAGCACCACCGACTCCATAGTCAGGGACATGGCAGCAAGAGACAAAAGCACCGCCAAACCCACATATATGGGCAGCTCCTGATCCACCAGGTCCTTTGTGTCTTTGATGACCACCGAGAAGCCGGCCAGAAAACACTTCTCATTGCAGATATCCCGAACAGTCTGTATCGCCTCCATGGTCGCCTCGTCGGCCCCGGATTTGTCGTACTGGATGATCATCATGGTAGCCTCGCCGGCATAAAACATCTCCCGCAGGTTGGCCGGGATGAAGTCCACGGGGATCTGGATACCCACCGCGTTTGACAGCCACAGGGCGTTGGAGACGTTGGGCACCTGTCGGATGGCATAGAGCAGGTCGTTGGTGTAAGCAGCGGGCATATCCTCTACAATGAGCATGCTCGTTGCCGCCATATGGAAGGGTTCCTCCAGCAGCCGCTCCCCTTGGGAGGACTCCAGGTCCTGAGGCAGGTAGGTAAGAATGTCGTAATTAACCCTGGTACCCACATAGCCCAGACCAGAGGGGATAAGCAGCAGCACCGCGATCAGGGCCACCAGTTTTGGCCTTCGGGTCAGCTTATGGGCAACTTTTTCCACCATAGGGGCTTCTCTCCTTTCAATGGAAGATACCGGTAACGGCACTCCAGAAGTCCCGGAACATCTGGGTCACTCGCTGCCAAAAAGTGGTCTTCTCCGGAGTGGCGGCGGCCAGCTGTTCCGCTGTCAGCTCCTCCGCCTTAATCTCCTGGGTGCGGATGAGAATCTGCACGCTGGAGGGTGCGGGGTTGCGGGTGTCGGTAAGGGAGACGGCCTGGGCTTTGGCGTCCATCATCAGGATGTTATTCACGTCGCCGGTGTACTCCCGCCAGGTGTCCTCAATGATCGTGTTGATGGTCGCCTTGGCGTCCCGCACATCGCCGGTGGCAGCCATGGCCTTGGCTGTCTGCCGCAGGGTTGCGGCCATCCCCTGAAGGGCCTGACGGGTACCGCTGTCCAGTTGATTTCCCGAGGTCTTCATCAGGGTCTCGGAGTCGGCCAGCAGGGTTTCCAGGTCCCGGAGGGCGGAGACGGCGGAGGTGCTCAGGGAACCAACGCTGGCAATCCCCTCCTGGAGGGTGGGCTCGTACTCGTCCAGAAGGACGCGCAGGGCGTCCACGCCGTTCAAAACAGACCGGATCTTTTCCGAGGACTGGCGCAGAGCGGCGGACATATCCTCCGCGCTGTCAATCAGATCCACCAGGTCGTCCACGTCGTCGCACAGGGCCGCCAGCTCCCCCACCACCCGGCCGGTGGGGCGGGTAATCCGGTTGATGGTGCTGTTCAGCTCGCTCTGAAGGGTGTTGAGCCGGTCGTTGGCCTGGCTCAAGGCGTCGTCCAGGCCGCCCACAATCAGGTCTACCGCCGCGCCGCCCACGGTGCCGCCGTCACCGGCCCCGGCGGTTTCCGCAGCTTCGCCGGAGGCGCTGGGGACGGGCTGGTCCCCGCCGGTTGTTCCAGAGGAGATGTCCCCCGCGGTAACGTCGCTCAGGTACATGCTTCCGGCCAGGGCCGCGGACAGCGGCCCGCTGCCGGGCCGGAAGGGGGCGGACAGGGCCGCCCCTGCCGCCGGGACAGAGGCGGGAGGTTCCCCGTTCTCCCCCTGGGCGGGCTTCTCCTCAGAATCCTCCGCCCCCTCGGACAGGGACTCCTCCTGAGCGGCCTCGGAGGAAGCGGCGGGCCCCTCTGCGCCGGACTCCGGGGTCTCCTCCGGCGTAGTCAGCGCCTCCGACGACTCGGCCGCGCCCCGGGGCCCGCCGCTGTTGTAGACTGTCCACAGGTCGCTCATCTGCTTGGCGGTCTTGTCGTCCACCCCGGGGAGGGTCCCGCAGAACTCCTGGAAGCTCAGGTTATCCTTGGCCTGGAACATGGCGTCGGTCTGCTGCTTCGCCCCCTGGGCCAGCTGCCACTGGGTAAGCTTGCCCAGGGCCTCCGCCTGGTCCCGAGTCAGGCCGGCCAGGCTCTTTAGGCCCGCCACCGTCTCCGGGTCCTTCCCCTGGAGCTCCAGCATTTTCCCCATAAATTCAATCTGGTCGGACTCCTCATAGGCGCTGCCCACCTGCTTTGTTTTGTCTACCTTTTCCTGGAGCTTGGGGGTGTTCCGGTCGCCGCTGGAGCCGCCCCCCACGTAGCTGTCCCCTAGGGCCCGCTGGAGGGAGCGCAGGCTGCTCTTCATGTCCGCCAGCCCCCGTATCACCTGGCGCACGTCGCTGGAGCCCTCCTCCAGGCCGGCCAGCGCCTTTTCCATATTCTCCAGCTGGGTTCGGAGGGAGACCACCGTGTCTGTCATCTCCCCCAGCACCGCCTTGGAGCTGGAAATGGTCTGACTGAGGGCCAGTGTCCGCTGCTCTACCGGCTCCAGCAGATCCGCGATGTTAGTCAGGTCTCCCCGCAGGACTTCCGCGTCTCCGTACAGCTGGCCCTTGCCCCTGGAGATCGTTCCCCGGGCCGCATCCAGCTGATCCAGACCGCTGGCCGAGGCGTACAACCCGCTTTGAACGTCGTTCAACGCATCCAAAAGGGCGTCCAGGCTGCCAGACAAGGCTTTGTAGTCCTCTTCCAAGTCTTCCTTGCGCTGACTCAGCCTGGCGATCTCTTCCAGCTGAGCCAGTGTAGCGGGAACCATCATAATGGTTATGCCGTTGAAAGAAAAGTCGTCGCTGCCCACCCGGATGGTGAAGTGCCGCTCCTCCCCCGGCAGGCACATAAACAGCACAGTGCGCAAATTGCCCACCAGCTGTACCTGGGCCCCCTGGGCCTCCAGTGACAGGATGTCATCCTCGTTGAAAAGGGCTACGGCCTCCAGAGTGTAGTTGTACCGGGCATAGCTGCTGGCCCGCTGATTGGGGACAATATCCAGCAGAATCTCTACCACTCCCTGTTTTCCGGCGAGGTCCTCCGCCCGGGCCGGTACGCCGTTGAGGGTGTACCGCAGGGCAATGGTCCAGGGCAGGTGTTGAAACGGCTTGGCGGTCTTGCCCTCAAAGTAGAAGCGGCCGGGAGACTGGTCAAACTGGAAATCCGCGCTGCCTTCTCCCAGCGAAACCGGGGTGCCGTCGGTAAGGTTGACCACCTCGTCGTATACACCGTAGTCAATGAGCTCGTTGGCGCCGTTGAGGGCGTAGCTCTTCACCACACTGCCCTCCATCAGGTTGCCGTAGTAGTCCAGCGTAGCGTAATAGGCCTCGTCATAGGTAGGGGTAACTCCGCTGTCAATGGGCAAGGCGCTGGCGGGCGCTGCGCACCCCGCAGCAGTCAGCACGGCCAGCAGCAACGCCAAAGTCCGTTTTTTGTGCCTCATCATAAATCATTCCTCCTAAAATTTTCAACGGGGGGCGCCGCTGTCCCGCTGAAGCTTTGATTGATGCTGATTTTAATTAGGAGCCCTGTCAGATTCAATAGACAGGTAAGGCGGAATGACTAATTTTTCACCACAGTCACTTGTTTTGACAGACCACAATGGGCTTCTTTTCTAAAAAACGCTTTCAGCCCCCGAAAATTGATATTGCCGTTCCGGCTCATCATCCTCCCTTCTCCCGTACAATTTGAGTTTCCACCGGGAATAATATACACCCACCAGGAAAAACCTGGCGGGTGTATGCCGATAGAAAAGGCTTCAGTCCGCAAATTCAAATTCCTTTATTTGCCGCACAACGTCGATAATGCTGCCGTCACGGGCCTCTACGATGCCAACGATACGGTCTCCGAACTGGATGGGCTCCGGCGTCCCCACGATGGCGTAAGCCATATCTTTCAGCTCCTCAATTGTATAGATGGGAACACCGCAGCTCCGTGCCGCCTCCATCAGATCGGGTCGGAGGGGGTTGACGGCAAGGCCGTATTCCGTCACCACTACATCCACACTCTCACCGGGAGTGGTGACAGTTGTGACATCCGCGCACACCGCCGGAGACCGGCCCTGAAGCAGCGGGGTGATGACAATGGTGCATTTGGCGCCGGCCGCCGTGTCAGGGTGCCCCCCCTGGGCGCCGGTAATCAGACCGGTGGAGTCAGTGATGACATTACAGTTGAAATGGATATCTACCTCCAGCGCCGCCAGGATAACAAAATCCAGCTGGTTGACGTAGGCCCCTTTATTCATGGGGTTGGCATATTCGCTTCCGGTAATTTCAATGTGATTTGGATTGCTCCCCACCGATTCCACCGCACCCAGGTCAAAATCCTGTGTATCCACCAGCTTGCCGATGAGACCCTCCTCCAACAGCCTGACCATAGGGGTAGCGATACCGCCCAGACCCAGGCCCATGCGAATATTTCGCTGACGCATAACCTCCGCCAGATAGATTGTAGAGGCGATGGACGCGCCGCCTACGCCGGTCTGATAGATAAACCCCTCCTTGAAGTATGGGGTAGCGACCACAAAATCGGTACAGTATTTCGCCATCAGCAGCTTACGTTGATCAGTGGTAGGTTTGGCCGCTCCGGTGGCAATTTTGGCCGGGTCTCCAATCGCATCCACTGTACAGACATAGTCCACATTTACCATGGAGATAGAGGCGGGAATGTTGGGGAATGGCACCAGGCAGTCGGTCACCGCCACTACATGGTCGGCATATTGGGCATCCGCATAGGCGTAAGACAGCACACCGCAGTTGGACTTTCCCCCATTGGGGCGCAGGTTGCCGCACTCGTCGGCGGTAGGCGCGCCGATAAAAGCGATATCAATGTGAACCCGGCCCTCTTCGATGCATCGCACCCGCCCGCCATGGGAGTACATCACCGCGATGTCCCGCAGCTTTCCATTTGAGATCGCCTCACCGATCTTCCCCCGAACTCCAGAGGATAAAATGCTGGTGATGGTGCCGTCCTCAATGTAGGGAACAATCGGGTCATGCGCTTTACCCAGAGAGGAGGCACAAATACGGATGTTCCTCAGGCCCATATTGTGGATCTCCTCCATGACCATATTCACCACATAGTCGCCCTCTCGAAAATGGTGATGAAAGGATATGGTCATGCCGTCGTGGGCGCCGCACCTATTCAGCGCCTCCCGAATAGAACCAACCAGCTTGCTCCGGGTGGGATCAATTTTGGCCCGCACAGTGGGCGCCGCCTTGGTATATTCTCTGTTGTCATGATAGAGCGAGCCACGGAAGATATCCCGGCCGGTGGCCTTCATGACTTCCTCGGGAATATCCCGGCCTACTGCGTTTATCATACCAAATTACCCCCATAAACACCGGCAGCCTTTGCCAACATCAGTGTGCGCTTTGCGCCGTCGTAGAACGCTATGTCGATCATTTTGCCATCCACCGTGAACACCCCGATACCCTGGGCCTTTTTCGAATCAATTTCCTGAACCACCTTCTCTGCGAAGATGATATCCTTCTCCTTCGGCGTAAATATCTCGTGTACAATGGGAATCTGCCGGGGATTCACCAGTGATTTTCCGTCAAAGCCCATCATGTGGATGGTCTCAGTCTCCCGGCGGAAGCCTTCCATGTCGCCCAGATTGGTAAACACCGTGTCAAAGCACTGGACACCGGCGGCCCGGGCCGCAATAATCATGTGCTGGCGGGCGCCGGTCAGCTCCACGCCAGTGCCGGTAATGCCGGTTTGCAGGTCCCTGGTATAGTCGCCCCCTGACAGGGCAACGCCAATCAGCCGGTCAGAGGCCTTGCAGATCTCCAGGCAGTTCAAAACTCCATAGCAGGACTCCAGCGCGGCCATCAAGAGAGTGCTTCCCTCCTCACGGCCAAACTCCCGTTCAGCGGCCAGCACATCCCGCTCCACCGTATGGACATCAGCCCCGCAGGTACATTTGGGGATACGAATCACATCGGCCCCGCCTGCCACACATACCCGGATATCCTCTTTCCAGTGGGGCGTATCCAAGCCATTGATGCGAACCACCCGCTCCACACCCCGGTAATCAATCTCTCGCAGCGCGTGATACAGGGAGAAGCGGGCAGCGTCCTTCTGATTTTCCGCTACCGCATCCTCCAGATCCAGCATAATGGAGTCCGGCTGATAGATATAGGGATCCTTAATCAGCGCCGGCTTCTGGCAGTTCAAAAACATCATGGACCGGCGCAGCCGCTTTTTGTCGGGATGGCTCACCGCACAGCACCTCCCCAGGGAATCTGTTCCTCAGAGCACTGCGCGGCCCGAAACGCCGCGCCCTCCACCCGCGCTTTTAAGGTGCAGTCCAACGCCCCCTTATCTACCACAGTTACCACGGCGTCTTTAACACCTAGCCGATCCAGGGTCTCCAGAATGACGCTCCGCATATGATTTCCAAAACGGTGGATCACAGGGCTGGACAGCTGAAGCTGGATGCCGCCGCTGCCCTGCTCGATGGTCACCATAGCGTCGCTGGATTCCATCGTCCCAGCTACGCCGGTACATTTGATCTCCAAAATGAATTCCTCCTTCTGAATGACAGGTTTTCAGCCGGGAAGCTGTCCCAGCCAGGCACAGAGATGATAGACCAGCTGCGGAAAAAACAGGACTACAGAGACCATTCTCAGAATCTGTGTTACCATCAGGTCGGTACTCTCCACGCCCAGGTCGGCGGCGATCAAGGCCATGTCGGACGCGCCTCCCGGAGTGGCGCTAAGCATAGCCTCCCGCGGCTCCCGGTGAAAAAGCTTTGTAATGAGCCAGCCACACAGCAGACTGATCGGAATATATACTGCCAGGATGATGACCGCGGGCAGGATAAGGTTCCGAAGCCGGGCAATTTGTTCCAAGGTTAATGTACAGCCGATGTAAGCGCCGGACAGAACCTGGGCAGCCCGTTTCAGCGGCATGGGGAGATAGGCCCGGCCATAGGTCAGATTCATTCCGATTACCAATACCATCGAGCCCACCAGGATTCCAGCCGGGATTCCGGCGGCCTTGCCAAGTCCGCCTCCGGCGGCAGCCACGGCAACCGTGGCCGCCGCCAGGGGAAGGGGCTTGCGCAGTTGCTTCTGCGATATGCCGGTGTTTTCCCGGGCATCCTCCATCAAAGGTGGGGCGGGCGGCACCAAAACGGCGATCACCGAGGGCATCAGCACTACGCCGGTGACCATTCTGATAAACTGCAGGATAGCTACTGTACCCACATCCGCGCCCAGGTCCGCGGCAATAAGCGGCGTGTCCGACATGCCGCCCGGTACACAGCACAGCAGGGCGGTCATCAAGTCACAGGCGCCGGTTCTCCAGATCAGGACTCCCGCCAGCAGATTGGCGGTGAGAAAAAAGGCCATAATTAAAAGATAGGGCTTCCAAACCCGTCGAATGCTCTTGAGCTGCTCGTGGTCAAAAAGTGCGCCGATATAAGCGCCCGCCGCCACCTGGGCCGAAAATCTGCCCACATAGGGCATATAACCGTAAGGAGTCAGCACATTCAGCAGCGCGCCGCCCACCAGCGCGCCCACCAGCATTCCGCCAGGCACCTTCCACCGCTTCAGCAGCAGTCCCGCTGCGAAGCAAACCAAAAGGGTAATTATAAATCGGAGCAAAGGGCTCCTCTCCTCTCCAATGAAAAGGGCGCCGTTGGAAATACGGCGCCCTTCCTGATATGGATATGCGCCTTCGGCGACAGATCAGTTCTTGGCTTTTTTCTCAGGAAGCGCGCCTTTGATAATGGGGAAGAGAATCATAGCGGCGCAGACGAGCAGCAGCACGATCGTGATTGGACTGTTCAGCGCTTTGCTCCAGCTGCCGTTTGCAATTTGATAGGCGCGGCGCAGGTTTTCCTCGCACATGATGCCCAGCACCAAACCCAGCACCAGGGCGGCGGAGGAATAGCCCAGAGAGACAAAGAGATAGCCGATAATGCCGGCGGCGACCATCAGGACTACATCACCGGTACTGTTCTTCAGGGCAAAAGAGCCGATCGTGGCCAGCATGATAATCACCGGCCCCAAGATGGAATAGGGGATGGCCAGAATTTTGGCAAACACCTTGGCAATCGCCAGGGCCACAAACACCATGATAATATTGGTAATCAGCATGGAGCCGAACACGGAGGACAGGTAATCCGGCTGAGACTTCACCAGCAGCGGGCCCACCTGCACACCCTTGAGCACCAGGGCCGACATCATAATAGCAGCGGCGTTGCCGCCAGGAATGCCCAGTGCCAGCAGGGGCACCATAGCGCCACCAGTGGCAGCGTTGTTGGCGCACTCAGAGGCTACTATGCCGTCCGGGATGCCGGTACCAAACTTTTCAGGATATTTGGACACCTTCTTCTCCACGGTATAGGACAGGAAGGAAGCGATGGTGGCGCCGGCGCCGGGAAGGATCCCTACCACGGTGCCCAGCACCGAGGAGCGCAGCATAACCCATTTCACCGCGAAGAAATCCTTTACACCGGGAATAGCGGTCTTGTAGCTGACCCCCTCCATCTCGTTGCCGCCGCCCTTCTTGGCGCGCTTAACTGTCTGCTTAAGCACCTCGGTCACCGCAAAGAGGCCAATCATCACGGGAATCATTTCCACGCCGGACAGCAGAGTGGTGTTGCCCCATGTAAACCTGGCCACACCGGTCTGGGGGTCCATGCCGATGGTGGCCAGAAAGAGCCCCAGCAGACCGGAAATCAAGGTTTTGATAACGTTGCCATTATCCAGGCAGGTAAGAACCGACAGGCCCAGCATAGCCACAGCAAACAGCTCGCCGGGGCCGAACTTCAGGGCTACCGCGGCCAGCGGCGCGGAGATAATCGCCATGGCAAAAGCGGCGATAAGGCCGCCGATGGCGGAGGCCACCAGGGAGTAACCCAACGCTTTGCCTGCCTCACCCCGCTGCGCCATAGGATAGCCGTCAAATGTGGTGGGGGCGCTGGAGGGGGTGCCGGGTATTTTAAATAGGATGGCGGTAATGCCGCCGCCCGTAATGGATGCGCAGTACACCGAGCACAGGAAGGCGATGGCTACCACACCGTTCATCGAGTAGGCAAAGGGCAGCGCCAGGGCCACAGCCATAGAGGCCGACACGCCGGGCAGCGCCCCAAAAATGACACCTACCACCGTGCCCGCGAAGATAAGAATAAAGGTGGAGGGGGACAACACAATCTGGAGACCGGAGACTAACGTATTCAGCATCTGTGATAACCTCCCTCTTACAGTCCGGGAATCATGCCGATGACACTTTCCATCGACAGCGCGAAGTTACGGAAAAATCCATAGCCTCTTGGAAGGAAAATGCTCAAGGGTCCCTGGAAGATAATGTACAGGATCAGCGTAGCCGCTGCGCCGGTGATGATCAAAACCGCCGGGCGCCTTTCACCCAGCAAAATACCGTATACCACCAGAAACAGAAACGAGGTGGGGATAAAGCCGATCATGGGCAGGATCAGGGCGGTGATGGCACAGATAAGCATGCCAACCAGCAGCTTGCTTTTGAAAAACTCCTTCACAGCCTGACCGCTCACCGGGGCTTTTCCGTCCCTCTTGCGAAGCATGTTCACAAGGCCAACTGCCAGCAGCGCGATCATGATACCCAGGATCAGCCTGGGCCAGAAGGCCGCGCCAAGCTCTGTGGAGGTGGAGTTATCCACACCGCCAATGTAGATAAAGCAGTAGATGGAGGCGATCAGCAGCACGACATTGAAGATGAGGTCCAACGTCATCGAAATATCATCCTTTCTCGAAAGAAGCCCTGGCGGCGGAGACGCAAGGTGCGCTCACGCCGCCGGAACAGGCCTATGTTCAAATAATCAGCCGAACAGCTGGGTCAGCTCCTCGTGGTCGGCGTCCCACTGGGCCTGATAGGTAGCGGGATCCATCCAGCCGGTGCGCTGGTCCAAGCCCTGAGTCTTGGCCCACTCCTGGAACTCGCTGCTGGCCACGGCCTTCTCAGCGGCGGCGGTAAAAGCGTCAATGGCCTCCTGAGGCATATCATTCTTGCAGTAGATCCCACGATAGGGGCCGTAGAAGCAGTCCACACCCAGCTCGCCAGCGCACTCCACATCAGCATACTCCTTAATGGTCATACGCTCCTCCGTACAGGTCATAATGGCCTTCATATCGCCGGACTGGATCATGGAGAGAACCTCGGCGGGTCCGACGCAGGCCAGGCCCACATGGTTGCCGATGATATCGGAGTTCAGCTGGGAGCCCTCAGAGTAGCCCGAGGCCTCGATCTTGTCGCCAAAGGCAGCCACAA
The DNA here is from genome assembly GCA_947073765.1 of uncultured Bacillota bacterium. Classification (GTDB taxonomy): domain Bacteria; phylum Bacillota; class Clostridia; order Oscillospirales; family Oscillospiraceae; genus Lawsonibacter. The sequence continues at coordinate 15,084 of CAMTMZ010000025.1, forward strand.
CGCAGGCGCCGTCCAGGCCGGTCAGGCTCATTACGCCGCACTTCACGGAACCGGGGTTGGCGTCCACATACTCCATCAGCTCCTTGTAGTTGTTGTAAGGAGCGTCCTTTCCGGTAACAAAGATATTGCAGTCCCAAACCAGGTTGCACACCGGCTTGATGCTGCCATAGACATCCACGTCAGTGGCTCCGGTGATCTGGGCCAGCATGGGAGAAGGTGTGCACAGCAGCCAGGTGTAGCCATCAGCGGGCTGCTGAATGGCATACTGCACGCCGGACACACCGCCAGCACCGGAAACATTGTTCACCACAACACTCTGGCCCAGCTCCTTCTCCAGCTGAGTGGCAAACTGACGCACGGTGGTGTCAGCACCGCCGCCGGCGCCCCAGGGGCAGACGATTTCAATCTTACGCTGGAACTTAAAGCCATCACCGCCCGTTGAGCTGCTGGGGGTGCTGCCCGCCCCGCCGCCCCCGCAAGCGGTCAGTGTAAGGGCCATAGCCATGGCCAGAGCCAGGGACAAAAACTTCTTCATAACTTTTCCTCCTTATAAATGTATGGCGTTCGAATTGCGCAAGACAGAAACGGCATAAGCAAAAACAATCATAAGAAAAACGCTATGTATTTTCAGCAAATTACATAAAGTTCTTGCGTTTTTATCCCAATTGTTTTATAACTTATCTTGAGGATCATTCTAACACCATCAGTCGGAAAAGAAAAATACTTTGTTTTTTGCATTTTCATAATAAAATTCTTATGTCGTAGAAAACGTGGCCTTATTTTTTGGCCAACATGACGAAAGCTTAGCGCAGAAGGGGGAGGGGCGGTGCTCAACACCGCCACACAGGGTATGAATTTAAAACGCGCCCGCTATATCAATGCCATCTACGAGGCAGGCGGCATTACCGCCGCCGCAAAAAAGCTGTTTGTCTCACAGCCCTCCCTGAGCCAGACCATACGCCTGGTGGAACAGGAGCTGGGAATCGCCGTATTTGAGCGAGGAGTCTCACCCCCTAAGCTTACCTACGCTGGCGAAAAATACCTGGAGACCGCCCGGGCCATGATCAGCCAGGAGGAGCAGCTCAATGCCATTTTAGCAAACATCCGCAACGAGGCCCAGGGTTGTCTGCGGCTCGGGGTAAGCATTCAGCGCAGCATGCAGCTGCTGCCCATGGTGCTGCCGAAGTTCAGCCGGCAGTACCCCCATGTACAGCTGGTACTGGAGCAGCAGGGTTCGGAGCTGCTAGAAAAGATTGTGGATGAGGGAAAACTTGACCTGGGTCTGGTTACCACCGAACCTTCCCGCAGCAATTTAAAGTACATTCTCATCGAGAACGAGAGCTATGTTCTGCTCACTGGACGGTCCAGCCCTCTTGTGTCCCGCTTCCGGCCGGGGGACAGCATCAGTCTCATGGACGCAGCCGATGGGCGCTTTGTGTCGCTGAAGCCAGGGCACAACATCCGTGGAATTCAAGACCGGGTATTTGCCCGATGCGGCATCTCTCCAAACATCCTAATGGAGACGGACAGCGTGGAAGCCGCCATCCGTATTACGGTAGCCTGTGGCTGCTACATGCTGTGTCCTGAGGTTTTTGTGCGCACCGACCCGGCCATTACCGGCTCCAGCGTGTGTTTCCAGGTGCATGAGCTGACGGAGGAGCGGCATTTTTACGCCTGTCATCAGCGGGAAAAGTACCTGCCCACATATACCCGCGCCTTCATTGAGATGGTACAACAGGCCACCCGGCAAAGCCGGGAGCACGGCCTTCAAAGCTCCTCTGGCCTCTGAGCATACCCCTCCAACAGTTCCAAGAATCGGGCAGCGGCGGTGGGGAGATAGCTCTCCCGCGAGCGGACAGCCGTCGCGAAGAGCACCGCATGATACTCATCCGGAACGGCATAATAGTCGGCCTCTTCCCGAGTGGCGAACAGCGCGGCGTACCGGCTGGGGAGCATAGCCGCTCCCTGGCCCGCACATGCCACCCTGCGGGCCGTTTCAAAGCTGGTGGAGGTAAACATGATCTCCGGCGATATACCCGCCTGCTGGAACACCTGATCTGTCACCTTACGGATGCGCTGCCCTGCCGCCACGCAGGAAAAGGCCCGGTCCTTCAGGTGACGGGGATCCAGAACGGGCAGCCGCCCCGCTGCGCCGGGCGTCGCGAAGCTGCTGATGGGGTCACCCTTGGCCACAGCGATAATAAAAGGGTCTCGGTACAGCAGATGGCAGCAGAAGCTTTGGGTCATTTGCTCTGTCTCCTCCTGTGTCAAGTTCATAACACCAAAATCCAGCTGCCGGGTGGAAAGCATCTCCAAAAGCCGGTTGGACGGCTCCTCCCACAGCTGCACCTCAACACCGGGATACCGCTTCCGATATTGGGGAAAGACCTCCGGCATCAGCTCCATGGACAAAAAGCGGGTCATGCCAATGAGCACTCTCCCCCGCCGCAGCTCCCCCATCTCCCCAAGCTGCTGTTCCAGATCACCATACATCCTTAAAATCTCCCGGGCAGTCTCACAGTACCGCTCCCCCGCGTAGGTCAGGACCAGTCCACGGCTCTCCCGGCGGAACAGCGGCTGCCCCAGAGCCTGCTCAATTCCGGTCAGGCTGTGACTCAGGGCAGGCTGGGTGATATACAGCTTCTGCGCCGCGCGGGTCAGACTGCCCTCCTGGGCGATCGTTGTGATATACAGCAATTCCCGGTCTGTCATTCCCTTCACTTCCTATAAATTTTTTTCATGGTAATAATATAATTTTTAACAGTTGTTTATATTATGGCCTTTTGGTATGCTAAAGTCAACAGGAAACCAAAACATGCCAGAAAGGACGGACTTATATGATTAAGCTGTACGAAACGGGCGTCTACCTGCTGAACGGGAGAGAGCTGGTTCCGGAGGAGGAGTACGCCGCCCGCACAGATCTTCAGCCCGACCCTCAAAGGCTGCGCCAGGGAACCATTGCTTACAATATCCTGAACAGCCACAACACTTCAGGGGATATGGACCATCTCCGGCTGCGGTTTGATTCTCTAACCAGTCACGACATCACCTATGTTGGAATCATCCAAACCGCCCGGGCCTCCGGTATGACTGAGTTCCCCATTCCCTATGTGCTGACCAACTGCCACAACTCCCTGTGCGCCGTGGGCGGCACCATCAACGAGGATGACCACAAATTCGCCCTATCCGCTGCTCACAAGTACGGCGGGATCTATGTGCCCGCCAATCTGGCTAACATCCACAGCTACAACCGGGAAATGATGGCCGGCTGCGGCCGGATGATCCTGGGCTCCGACTCCCACACCCGCTACGGCGCGCTGGGGACCATGGCTGTAGGGGAGGGCGGCGGCGAGCTGGCCAAGCAGCTGCTGGGGCGTACTTATGACTTTGCCCGTCCCCAGGTAATAGCTGTCTACCTCACCGGCGCCCCCAGGCCCGGCATCGGCCCTCAAGATGTGGCGCTGTCCATCATCGGCGCGGTATATCAAAACGGATATGTAAAAAATAAGGTGATGGAGTTCGTGGGCCCTGGCATTGGGAAGCTGTCCGCCGAATACCGCAACGCCATCGACGTGATGACCACCGAAACCACCTGCTGGTCCTCCATCTGGGTGACAGATCAGGAGACCAAACGGTATTTTGATCTCCACGGCCGGCCCGGTGATTATCGGGAGCTGAGGCCTGCCGATACCGCTTATTACGACGGCTGTGTATACGTGGACCTCTCCACGGTGGAGTGTACCATCGCTATGCCCATGCATCCCTCCAATATCTATACCATCCATGAGCTTCAGGACAACGCTCAGGACATCCTCCACCTGGTTCAGGAGGAGGCCAACCGTCAAATCAAGGGCGCAAAGATGGAACTGAACAGTAAGTACCGGGATGGGGCAGTCTGGGTGGAGCAGGGAGAAATTGCCGGCTGCGCCGGAGGCACCTACGACAGCCTGTGCGCCGCCGCCGACATCCTGCGGGGCCGCTCCTGTGGCAGCGGATCCTTTACTCTCAGCATTTACCCCGGCTCCATGCCTGCCAATCTGGAGCTGATCCGCAGCGGCCGTGCCGCCGACCTGCTGGCCGCCGGAGCTGTTCTGCGGGAGTGCTTCTGCGGGCCCTGCTTCGGCGCTGGCGACTGCCCCGCCAACGGTGAACTCTCTATCCGCCACACTACCCGGAACTTTCCCAACCGGGAGGGCTCCAAGCCCGGCGAGGGCCAGATGAGCGCGGTAGCGCTGATGGATACCCGGTCCATCGCCGCCACCGCCGCCAATGGGGGCCGTCTTACCGCCGCCACTGACGTGGAAGTGGAGTACACCGATCCAAACTACCACTTTGACCCAGGCATCTATGAGAAGCGGGTCTATTCCGGCTGGGGCCGTCCCGAACCGGACCACCCGCTGAGGTTTGGCCCCAACATCAAGGACTGGCCCCGGTTCCCCGCCCTGACGGAGGATCTTCTGGTCAAGATCTGTTCCTATATCACCGATCCCGTTACCACCACCGATGAGTTGATTCCTTCTGGAGAGACCTCCAGCTACCGCTCCAACCCGGAGCGGCTCAGCGAGTTCGCCCTGTCCCGCCGGGATCCTGAGTATGTGGGCCGCAGCAAAGCCGTGCGCCAGATGGAACAGGACCGGGAGGCCGGCTCCCCCCTGTCCGGGGAGCTTGCCGCTGTCGCCGCCGCCCTGGAGAAAGCCGGTGTGCCCTGCGACCTGGCCCATACGGAGATCGGCTCTGCCATCTTTGCCAATATGCCCGGCGACGGTTCCGCCCGGGAACAGGCCGCCTCCTGCCAGCGGGTGGTGGGGGCTGCCGCTAACTTCGCAAGGCAGTACGCCACCAAACGCTACCGCTCCAACTGCATCAACTGGGGAATGGTCCCCTTCCTGGTAGAGGATCCCTCCGTATTTTCCCTGGACGACTACATCTTCGTGCCCGGTATCCGAGAAAAAATTATGAAAAATGAGGCCGTCATTCAGGCTTACGCCGTGAGCGCCGGCGGCAGGGTAACCCCCTTTCCCATCTCCACCGGGCCGCTCACCGGACCGGAGCGGGAAATTATCGCCAGCGGCTGTTTGATCAACTACTACCGCAGCAGCGAAACGTGACATAAACTTCAAACCTCTCCATGCCGCCTGATCCGCGGCACGGGGAGGTTATTTTGTTCCATATTCAGACTGTTGTCTCCCAGCTGCGCAAGAAAAATGCGGCGGCCAGCAGATCAGCGCAGCCGCCCGGCGAGAGGTTCTCATGGATAAATTTCTGATCCAGTTCCACAATTTCCTCCATTGCCGGCAGGGGAGAGCGCTTCAACAGCGCTTCGCACCATGCCGCCGCCGTCTTTGCCCGCTCCGCGCCTCCCCGTGAAACCATATTGGTATCCGCCCCCAGCGCAATCAGGCGGAGCAGAGCAATCGCTCCTGCGTCGTTGTGGCTGCGTCCGGCCTGCAGGGCCTGTTTCAGGGCGGGAAGCGCCGTCTGGGATACACTGGGGAAACCCTGGGCCGCCTCTCCTCTGACCCCGGTAATCCCTTGTTCCAGGTAGAGCTTCTGCCCCGCTGTGCGGGCAGGTTTGTGGCGCAAGGCAGCAAAATCGGCGGATACGGCATCGGACGCTATTGCGGCGCACTCCGCCAAAATGGTCTCCGGGTTTCGGCAAGGGGAGACCGGGTTCCACAGCCGGCCCACAGCCCCGCAGATAATTCCCAGGGTAAAGATAGCTCCCTTATGGGTGTTCGATCCTCCGGTGGCGGCAAACATGGTGCGCTCCGCAGCCTGCCCCGCCTGTCTCAGGGCTTGAAAAGTATCCGCCGGGGAGTTTTGGGCCGTCTCCTGCCCGATCCTGACGCATCTGTCCCAGTAAGGGGCCAGAGCGGCGGCGCTGGCGGCGAAGGTAAAGATGTCCATATCCCGATGGCTTCCGTTGTTGGACCGATCCACTAAGCCCGGCTTGGGAGTGGTACAAACCTCGTCCAACAGGGCCCGGGTTACCAACGCGGCGGCCTTTTCCCGGTCAGCACCGGCGAAGTGCTCCTCTATGATGCGGCGGGTGGTCCTCTGCAGCTCCTCTACCGTGTGGACCCGGCGAGAGGCACAGCCCCCTCCCGGCGCTCCGCAGACAATGCAGCTCCGGGGGCCTCCCCCCACCTCCTCCCGGACCAGCTTGCGGCCGTCAGCGGCGAGGACGTCCATATCAAAAAGCCTGCCAAGAGCTGAGCTGTCTTCTATGGAGACACACACCGACTTAATCTCCCAGGCGTCTCCGCTCACGGCATAGAAGGCCTCACAGCCGGTGGGGGACTGCCATTCCAACCGGTCCAGAACAGACAGCCTGGCCGCCGTCAGACCAGTCCGCAGCTGCTCCTGGCCTGCCCGGAATGCCCGGCGGATCAGCGGAGAGTCCTTCACCGGCCCGGCGATGTTCATGGTGAAAGAGATCACTGGCACCCCATATTTGTTTCGCAGGGTGTCCTGCTGCCCCACCCGGGCCTCCCGGGCCTGCAGCACCTCCATTAAGCTGACCTCACGCTCCATAGAGTTTCCTCCTCAATCATGGATTACATCCTGCATCCTCTGAATTGCGTTGATAACCGGCTCAGCCTCCGGAGCGTTGAAATAGCGCCAGGTAGACTCCGGAACCAGAGAGCGGATATCTTCCAGCCGCCCGTCATGGATGGCCTGACGGACTGTGCTGGCGCTCACCGGAAAGCCGTCCCGCTCCAGCCGCGGAATCACCTGGCAATCAATGCCAAGCTCAGGCAGGCGGCGTACCATCTCCTGGTTGTATAGCGCGGTGACATGACTGGTTTTCTCCTCCCCCACATACCGGCGGGTGACGCCCAGGCGTGGAGCGATTTTCCCAAAGATCTCCAGATCCAAAGCGGCATGGGTCTGGATAATGGTGTCCTCATCCTTCAGAAAATAGCTTGGAAAGGTCGCTCCGCTGATGATATAAGGCCCCGAGTCGTGACAGATCACGTTGGGCAGATGAGCGACCCCCTCCCGGACCAGCCTGCGGCGGACGAGGAAGGGAATGGGGCCCGCCTCCTCACTGAGGATAAACAGGTGGAGCGTGTCGTTTTCCGACGCCGCCCGCTCCACAAGGTGGAGATGTCCCAGGGTGAATGGGTTGGCATTCATCACGATGGCAGCGGACCGGCCCTCACGCCGGGACTGCTCCAGGACTGCACAGTAGCGGTCAAACCCATGACGGCGGTTTTCCATAAAAACGAGACGGCCCTCTACACGGGCAACCTCATAGAAACCCAGGTCACCAAAAAACTCAGCGCTCTGAGGCTTGGTATAGAGAAACAGATGGGAGTTTCCCCTCTGGACCTGAATAGCAACCAGATGGCTCACCACCCGATTGAGCAGCCCCTCGCCCTGACGTCCCCGGTCTACGGCCAAACAGCGAATCGTGCTGCCAAAGCAGCTCCCTGTGGCCACCAGCTTCCAGTCCTCATCAAAGAGGCCGCAAGTGTAGTCCAGATTTCCATCTCTTTGAATACCCTCTTGTTCCAAAAGAGCGTCTACTTGTTTTTGTGCTCGTGTATCGCTGGCGGAAATGGAGGTCAATATATCATCCATAAAATCACCTCATGGCTTCAGCATAACAAAGTTTTCCCATTCAAAAAAGTCCCTGCCCCGCTCTGTGGAACAACGCAGGCCGGCGGGGCGGCGTGAGCCCCCACACCTTTATTCCAGTTTCCTGTATTCACTGGGCGTACATCCTTTCAGCTCCCGGAATGTTTTGGCGAAATAGCTCATCTCCTGGAAGCCGCACTCTGCCCCAATGTCTGAAATCTTCCGATTGGTAGATGCCAGCAGCTCCGCCGCTTTCTGGACGCGCAGCTGCTTAACATATTGAATGGGCGTACTGCCAATCATACCGCGAAAACACCGCAGGCACTCGTTTTCACTGAGGTTGACGCTCTCCGCAATTTTGGCAAGCGTCAGCTCCCCGTCATAGTGTTCCTGGATATATTGGAGCATAATCTTGATACGCTTCCCGTCTCGCAGCGTTTTCTCTGAGGGCCTTTTTTCTGCCTTGGGGCAATTCTTTGTTAGAAGGAAAACGAGCCGGGAAAGCCATTCCCGCACCTCAAACTCAAAGCCCTCCATTTCGGATACACAGGATTGCCAGGCTGCTTTGATCGCTTTTGCCGCTGCTTCCTCCCATTCCCGCGCCTTTGACAAATGGACACAGGGCCGGCATGGGTCTGAAATCAGAGGCTCCAGATACTTCTGCCACAGGATGCTGTCCACGCTTCCTCCCACCAGCCGGTGATGGAATACAACGGATTGCAGATAGCAGGGTTCCCTTCCCCCACTCCACACCCCGTGCAGGACTCCAGTGTTGACAAAGAACCCCTCTCCCTGCCTTACCACATAATCTGTTCCATTGACCGAGACACGGGCACTTCCGGTTTCAATCACCAAAACCTCCAGCTCATCATGCCAGTGCCACGGCACACCCGCTTCACTGATGTTGTCGTGATAGCAGGCCACAGGGAACAGGGCTGTACCGTGTTCAACCAGTTCTCGTCCCTGCTGGTCGGTGGAAACGGGCCCGCACACGCTCAAGGCCATAGCCGCTTACCTCCTGGTGATTTTGTCGCATTAATTTGTGGATTTCTTTCTAACACATTTGTTTCTTTAATGGTATTATCATATCAGAAACCAAGGAGGGATGCAAGATGCTTCACTTACTTCTGGCCGTCATTTATATCTCTTTTATCAGCTTGGGCCTGCCTGACGCCCTGCTGGGGTCGGCATGGCCGTCTATGTACGGTGAATTTGGCGTTCCCGTTTCCTATGCAGGGGGCATCTCCATGATTATCGCAGTGGGAACGGTCATCTCCAGCCTGCTAAGCGACCGGCTTACCCGCAAGCTGGGGGCTGGAAAAGTAACGGCCATCAGCGTGGGCATGACAGCCGCGGCAATCTTCGGATTTTCCATCAGCCACTCCTTTGAGATGTTGTGCCTGTGGGCAGTTCCCTACGGCCTGGGAGCGGGCAGTGTGGACGCCGCGCTGAACAACTATGTGGCGCTCCACTTTGCCAGCCGGCACATGAGTTGGCTCCATTGTATGTGGGGCGTCGGGGCCTCCCTGGGACCATATATCATGGGCCATGCCCTCATGGTTGGAGGGGGCTGGAACATGGGCTACCGCTATATTGCCCTGCTGCAAGTAGTGCTGACAGTGGTCTTGCTGCTGAGTCTCCCGCTCTGGAAAGCTCCAACGGACAACAAAGCGGATGCAGAACCGGCCCCCGCAATGACCTTAGCCCAAATCCTCCGTATCCCCGGGGCAAAAGCGGTTATGGTCACATTCTTTTGCTACTGCGCCGCAGAGCAGACCGCGGGCCTGTGGGCCAGCAGTTATCTGGTTCTGCAAAAGGAGGTTTCCACACAGACAGCGGCCAGCTTTGCCGGCCTGTTCTTTATTGGTATCACGGTTGGCCGGGCGCTGAGCGGCTTTTTGACCATGAAGCTGAACGATACACAGATGGTCCGGCTGGGACAGGGAATCATTGCGGTCGGAATTGCCGCCTTCCTGCTTCCATTGGGGGAATATGCCGCCCTTGTGGGGTTAATTCTAATCGGCCTTGGCTGTGCCCCTATTTACCCCTGCATCATCCACGCCACCCCCGACCACTTTGGTGCGGATAAGTCCCAGGCGATTATCGGGGTTCAAATGGCCAGCGCCTATGTGGGTACCTGTTTGATGCCGCCCCTGTTCGGCCTGATTGCCAACCATATCACGGTGTCCCTGTTCCCCTTTTATCTGCTGGCAATATTGATCCTGATGATATTGATGCATGAGTCGCTGCTGAAACACAGCGGGAAAGGAGTTTAACATGCTTACCTTCTTTTTGATTCCTGATACAAAGCGGTTTTTAACGCTGGTGAACAAGAGCTGCGGCGATGTTCTGTTGAATCTACCGGATGGAACCCAATGCAGTCTAAAGAGGGACCACACCGCCAGGCAGATGCTTCGCGCCATGCGGCCCGGGCAGAATGGCATCTCCATCAGCATTTCCAATCCCGGCGACGCCCCTACATTTCTACGCTATATGATGGAGGCGGCTCTATTAAAGTGATCAGGAGTTTCCAGACGACAGCCGGACAAATGATTATGAAACTGTGATACCATTTCTCTTCCAATTGCCGGAGAATACAGAGCTATGCCGGAGCCCGCTCACCGGCCGGATCCTTTTACAAGCTCCACTGCCGCACGCACAATTTCCAATTCCTCTTCCAGCATTCGTACCATGATTTCAGGTTGCTCGTCCATGACGACTTCCAAAATTTTGTCGATGGTTTTACACGTTGGATTTCCATCTCCTTCCCGGTATTTGTAGTAATTCGATGGTTCAATCCCCATTTTATTCGCGATGATAAAACAAGACAGGCCGGTTTTTCCTCGTACTCTCGAAGAAGTCCTTTAATAAAATTTATAATCGAATCTGTCATATTATTATCTCCTTTGCGAAATTATGACAGATTCTTACCGCTTTCGACAACATATATATAGGAATTTCATTTAATGATTGATATTTTTTCTTTTTCGCTTCTAATTTTTCCCACTCTTAGCTCCGCTTTTATCCTGTGGAACCCAGAATCTTACTGTTAGGCACTCTTAATATAATCAACGTTAATACATCTATAATAAATATTAGAGTTTCTAACTATAATAGATACCCCCTGACGTAGTTCGATTGTCCTACGTCAGGGGGCTTTTGTTCGTCCTCCGTTTTCACTGGTTTAGTTCAATTTTAATCGAAATACAGAAACCTTAACGTTGTCATTCATTTTGTTTTATGCTATACTCGCAATGAGAAATCAGCTATTCCGTTTATGAGAGGTGACAGCTGTGGAAGAAAAAATCCTTCGCCCTCAGGCTGAGCAACGGTATCAAGAGGAGCTATCCGCGCTGCGTCTTTGGGACCAGGACAACAGAAAGCCGCAAAACTGGCTGCTGTCCCCCAAAGCAGTGCGGCTTTTTATTTTAGGCTCCCCCCGCCCGGTCCGCTGCGGCAGCCAGGAGATCACAATCCGCAAAAAATATTTAGGCAACGACGCGCTGGTGGAGCGCTGCATCATCACTCTGGCGGGCAACCGGGGTCTGATGCTGGTAGGGGAGCCGGGCACCGCCAAAACCATGCTCTCTGAGCTTTTGTCCGCCGCCATCAGCGGGTGCAGCACCAACACGGTTCAGGGCACCGCCGGCACCACTGAAGATATGATCAAATACAGCTGGAATTACGCCCTGCTCCTGGCCAAGGGGCCCTGCCGGGAGGCCCTGGTTCCTTCCCCTCTCTACGTCGGCATGGAAAAGGGGATCCTGACCCGCTTTGAGGAGATCACTCGCACCCCCGCGGAGGTGCAGGACAGCTTAATCAGTGTGCTCAGTGACAAGGTCCTGAACATCCCGGAGCTGGGGGATGAGGGCCTGCTGTTCGCCCGGCCCGGCTTCAACGTCATCGGTACCGCAAACACCAGGGATAAAGGGGTAAACGAGATGTCCAGCGCGCTTAAGCGCCGGTTTAACTTTGAGACCGTGCAGCCGGTGGGGGATGTGGCCATGGAGAAGCAGATCATCCTGAATGAGGTGGGGGCTCTGGCCGCCTCCGCGGGGATCACTCAGCCCCTGGATGCCGAGGCCGCAGGGCTGCTGGCCGTCACCTATCATGAGCTCAGGGAGGGCATCTCCGCCCAGGGCCAGCGCATCGAAAAGCCCAGCGCCGTTATGAGCACCGCCGAAGCCATCTCCGTCTACTTCCAGACCCTGATGACCGCCTGGTACTACGGCGACGGCCGTATGGACGAAAAAAATTTAGTGGAAAATCTGGTGGGCGCGGTGGCCAAGGAGTCCCGAGAGGATCTGGACAAGATTACCGGCTACTTTTCCACCGTGGTACGGGACAAAGCGCAACGGGAGGGCGGCGCATGGAAACGTTATTACGAGGCGAGAAACCAGCTGAAGTAATTCCCTTTTCTCTGGACGTCCCGGTGCTTTACTACCCGGTGCGGCACCACAGTCCCGCCTGTGCCTGGCATTTGGAGCGGGTTATGGAGCGGTACGCCCCCGAATGCGTCCTGGTGGAGGGTCCGGAAAACGCCAACCACCTGATCCCGGTGCTGACCCACCCGGATACCAAGGCCCCTGTGGCTCTCTACTACGCCTACCGAGATGAGACCGGCCTGCTGACCTCGGAGCAGGGGGAGGAGAGCTGCCGCTGCTATTACCCCTTTCTGGACCACTCCCCGGAGCTGGTAGCCCTGAGAGGCGCGGCCGCCCGCGGCATCCCGGTCCGGTTTATCGATCTGCCCTACAGGGAAATCCTCCTTGCCACCGAGAAGGCCCGTGGCCTTCGGGCCAAGGAGGAAAAGCTGAGTTACGCCAACGATCGCTATCTGGCCGCCAGCCGGTTTCAGCAGCTGCTGTGCGAGAAGTCCGGCCTGCGCAGCTTTGAGGAATTTTGGGAGAAATACTTTGAGACCACAGGACTGGCTCAGACAGACGAGGCCTTTGTCCGCCAAATGAACGCCTATTGCCTCCTCACCCGGCAGAACACCCCGGAGGCGGAGCTGGCGGAGGATGGCTGCCTGGCCCGGGAGGCCCACATGGCCCTCCGCATTCGGGAGGCATCAGAACAGCACCGGAAGGTGCTGGTGGTGGTAGGAGGCTTTCATGTCTGGGGTCTTCTCCATAGCTCGGCTCAGCTCTTGGATCACAAAAAGCTGCCCGAGGGGAGCCAGGCCGTCTACCCCATGCGCTACACTATGCCGGCTGCGGATGCCCTGTCCGGGTATGCCAGCGGGATGCCTTCCCCCGGCTTTTACGCCAGCGTGTGGACCGCCCTTCATGATGGTCCCCCGGAGCTGGTCTGGGACCGGGTAACTTTGGACTACCTTGTTCGCACAGGCCGCAGACTCCGCCAGGACGGGGCTGTGATCTCCGCCTTTGACGAGATGTGCGCCCTCCAGCAGTCCAGGGGCCTGGCCCAGCTCCGGCAAAAGACAGGACCGGGCCTCTACGAATTGCAGGACGGGGTGCTCAGCGCTTTTGTCAAAGGGGAGGCCAGCCTCTCCGGCGTGGAGCCGCTTCGGGTTCTGCGGAGGCTGACCACCGGAAAGGCGGTGGGCCAACTGTGCGAGGGAGCTCCAATCCCGCCCCTGGCCAAGGACTTTGACGTACAATGTAATCGCCACCGTTTAAAGCAGGAAGCCGCTGCCCGGCGGGAGCTTACACTGTCTATCTTTTCGGAGCCCCGCCACCGGGAGATCAGCCGCTTTCTCCACCAGACAGTCTTTCTGGACTGCGGCTTTGCTCAGCGGAAAAAGGGCCCTGATCTCCGGCTGGGTAAAGACCGGAATCTGATCCGGGAGAGCTGGGACTACCGCTGGACTGCCGCCGTGGACGCGGCGCTGATTGAGCATGCGGTATCCGGAGCCACTGTGCGGGAGGCCTGTGCCGCCGAACTGCGGCAGAACATGGCCGCCGCGGTCCGGGCGGAGCAGGGAGCGGATCTGCTGGTTCAGGGCTTTCTCATGGGGATCGGCGACGTATCCGATGCCTTGGCCGGACGGCTGGATGAGCTGCTCATTCAGGACGGGGATTTTTCCTCCCTGTGCGCCGCCTGCGCCTCCCTCAACACCCTGGACGAGTGGCAGGTCCAGTACGGGGAGCGGGGCACCTACGACTACCCCGCCCTGCTCCGCCGATGCTTTGGCCGGGTCCTGCAGCTGCTTCCCTCCATGAATTCGGTGGACAGCCGGCAGGTCCCGTCGGTTCAGCAGGCCTGCATGCTGCTTTATCAGGTCACAGGGCGGGAATCCTTTTCTGCCCAGCGCCCCGCCCTGCTGAACGCTTTTGAGACGCTGATCCGTCAGGAGCCCCTCCACCCCGCCCTCCACGGCGCGGTGCTGGGACTGCTTTACGGCGCCCTGCCGGAGCGGAAGGCCGCCATTGACGACGCCGTCCGGAGTTATCTCCGGGGTACTCCGGGAATGCTGCTGCAATCGGCTTCCTTTTTGCAGGGCCTGTTCTATACGGCCCGGGACCTGCTGCTGGCGGATCCCGATTTTCTTTCTAATATTGACGAGCTGCTGTGCGTCCTGGAGGATGAGGACTTTACCCGCCTCCTCCCGGAACTGAGACTGGCCTTCAGCTACTTTGTTCCAACGGAGACCGACCGCCTGGCCAAGCGCGCGGCAGCCCTCCACGGCGGGACGGCGGACCTGTTCCGCCGGAACGGGGTAACCCCCGCCGCCTACACGCGAGGGGAGGCCCTGGATGCCTGGGCCGCTGCCCGTCTGGATGCGTTTTTTGAAGAAGAGGGGGGAGACTGATGCTTACCGATGGCGCGGCGCTGAACCGATGGCGGCTGGTGCTGGGAAAAAACGCGGAGCAGCAGCTCACCCTTACTGAGGGCCGCCTGCTGCGCATAGACGACGCTCTTGACTTTCTTTACAGCCGGGAGAAGGGAGAAGACGAGCGGGATCCTCACGGAGGGCTGGGGGCCAGCCAGCTCACCGTGTCCCGCTGGCTCAGCGAGGTACGCACTCTATTTCCCCAGGAGACCGCTGAGGTTTTACAGCGGCACGCTCTGGACCGCTACCAGCTCACCGAGCTGCTGTCTGACCGGGCGGTGCTGGAGCGGATGGAGCCCAACCAGGCCCTTTTAGAGACCGTCTTGGGCCTGAAGCATATGATGAAGGGCCCGGTGCTGGACACCGCCCGGCGCATCGTCCAACGGGTCGCTGCCCAGCTGACCGAGAAAATGCAGCAGGATATCCGCCGCTCCGCCCTGGGCAAGCTGGACCGCAGCAGCCGCAGCAATGTGCGTTCCCTGCGCAACCTGGATATTTCCCGCACCATCCGGAAAAATCTGGCCCATTATGACGTTGCGGAAAAGCAGCTGATGCTGGAACAGATCTATTTTAACGGCCGCATCAAGCGCTACAACCCCTGGCGGGTGGTGCTGGCGGTAGACGAGAGCGGCTCTATGCTCTCCAGCGTTATCCACAGCGCGGTGATGGCGGGCATTTTTGCCAGGCTGCCCATGCTGGACACCCGGCTGGTCATCTTTGACACCTCTGTGGTGGATCTGAGCGGCTATGCGGGGGACCCGGTGGAAATCCTTATGAGCGTCCAGCTTGGCGGCGGGACTGACATTGCCGGGGCTATGGGCTACTGCGAGACCCTGATTGCCTTCCCCCACCGCACCATGGTGGTGCTGGTCAGCGACCTGTGCGAGGGTGGTTCCCGAAAGGAGCTGTACCGCATCTGCCACGACATCATTGAGAGCGGCGCCAAGCTCATCGCCCTCACCGCCCTGGACGAAAACGCAGCCCCCGCCTACGACCGGTCCACCGCAGAGGTCCTGGCCGGAATGGGGGCCCATGTTGGGGCCATGACCCCTGCCCAGCTGGCAGACTTTATGGCAAATGTTATGCGGGATTAAAGGAGGTGGACCTATGGATCTTCCGGAAGCGCTGTCCACCGCCCTGAGGGCTGCGGATGAAAATTACCTGACTGGCCTGTGCAACAAAGGCACTGTCAACCGGGCAAAAAAGGACCTGGCTGGCCTTACGGATCCTGAGTTGATTCCGGAAAACGGCGGTGTGACGGTAAAACTGGGCGGGGCGGACTGCTTTATCACCGTCCCGCTTGGGGAGAGCCGGTGCTCCTGCCCCAGCGGCGTACTCTGCCGCCACCGGATTGCCGCAATCCTGTGGCTGAAGGAGCAGCTTGACAGCGCCACCCCCGCCAGCCCGCCAGCCCAGAGGCCGGATTTTCAGGAGCTGCGGGCCTATCCCTCGGAGAAGCTGGTCCGGCAGCTGGGGCCCAAGCGGCTGTCCGCCGCCCTGTTTCGTCATCAGAGCGGCGGCGGGCCCGAGCTTTCCGAGACCTCGGTGGTTACGGTGGACATGCCTTGGCTGCCCGCCTCGGTGCGCCTGCTGGAGCCCCTGGAGCACAGTTCCTGTTCCTGCCACAGCAAGGCCTTCTGCCTCCACAAGGCTGAGGCTCTGCTGTACTGGCAGCTGAAAGAGGGCATTGCGGACCCCTCCCTTCTGCAAACCTCCCAGCCTGCCGGGGCGTCTCCGGATCCAGAAGAGGTGCGGGGCGTTTGTCAGGCAGTGCGCCAGACGCTGACCTCCTATCTGTCCACCGGTCTGAGCCGACTGCCCCCCAGCGTGTGCGAGACAGTGGAGCGAATGGCAGCCCTGTGCCACACCGCCAGACTTCCGGCGCTGGAGCGAGCCCTGCGGGGGCTGCACGGGGAATACGCCGCTTACTTTGCCCGGTCGGCCACCTATCGGGACGCCGCCCTGCTTCAGCGCATCTCCGCCGCCTTCCGCCTGGCTGGAGCCCTGGAAGAGGCGGATGAGGACAGCGTTCCCGCCCTAGCCGGGATCTTTCGGGAGGATTATCTGCCGGTGGGAAACCTCAAGCTGTATCTGCTGGGAATGAGGGAGTTTTCCGGGCGGGGCGGCTACGCCGGGACGATTTACTACTTTTGGGAACGAGACGCCCATCAATTTTATACCTTTACCCACGCCCGGCCCACCTTTTATGAGACAAATGCCCGCCGCCGTCCCGCCGCCGTCCCCTGGGGACTGCCCTGTCCCCTCTCCCAGGCCTGGAACTTCTCCCTGAACCTGACCCACGCCAAGGCCACCTCAGCCGGGAATCTGTCGGCCTCCGAACAGTGTCAGGCCACCCTCCTGAACGCATCCAAGCCCGGCTTGGTATATCCCGAGGAGTTGATCTGTGCCGACTTTGGGGCCCTTCTGAAGCAGCACAGCACCCCCCATGCTCCAGAGCGGGAGCGGCTGGCGGTGGTCCGGCCCCGGCGGTGCCAGCCCCAGCCTTACGATCCGGTTCAGCAGCGGTTTGCTCTGCGGCTGTTGGACGGCGAGGGCCGGGATCTTTGGCTGGAAGTCCGCTACAAAAAGGAGGAGGCCAAGGTGGTGGACCTGCTGGAGCAGCTGGCAGACAATTTAGGCAAAACGGCGTTCTCTCCCGTTTTTTTCGGCATAGTCTACCGGGAGGAGGACCGGCTCAAGCTCTATCCCATTGAATTTTTCACCGAATGGGGGGATGCTCTGTGATAGAGCTCTTGGACGATATGGAGCAGGCCCTGACTGACCTGATGCAGTCCGGATTTTCCACCGGCGGCCCAACTGCGGCCAAGCGGCTGCACAACCTGTCCCTGGCCTGTGAGGAGCTCGGCCTGCACACCGGCGGGACGCTGCTGTTACAGTTGGAACAAACCCTGAACACCCGCTCCCATGCCATGGAAAAGGATGACCTTCCTCTGGCGTCGGCAGTCTGCCGGACGGTACGGTATATCCAGCTGTGCCGGGAGAAGCTTCAGGAGGAACAAATTATTCAGCGCTGGCAGTCGATCAAACTAGAGGAGGCATTCTGATGAACACGGCACATGTCAACTACACCGACAAGCTGCAAAAGCTGATTGATTCTGTGGGGTTTTCTCCCCGCAACCAGTCCCTGGCCCTGGAATACCTAACCGATCTCTCTCTGGATGACAGCTTACTGAGCCGGGCCGAGCCCCAGGACTTCAACCGCCTGGGATGGAAGGAGCAGGGGGAAGCGGCACGCTGGCTGTCGGAGGTCCGCTCATCCCGGGACCCCTCCCTGTTTCCCCGGTACATCAAGCTGTTCTGGGCCATCGGCCGGAGCACCGCGATCTTTTTAATCGCCCCGAATATGCACTCCGCCCCGCAGATCTTGGACCGCTCCGATCTCATCCCCCTGCTGGGCAAGCCCGCCGTGGCCGCCATGATGGCCGAAAGCCTCTCCTGGGCAAACGGCCCGGCTTATGAACACACCGCCTGGCTCCATGAGCTGGCCAGGACTGAACCGGAAATTCTGGAAGAGGCCCAGACGCTGGGCGGGACCCAGACGGACAACATGAAAGTCTTTTTGGCGGGCATCCTGCTGTGCCAGGCGGGAAATGACAAGCCCCGTTTTTTGAAAAAACTGCTGGGCCAAAACTCCCTGGTGGACCGGCAGGCGCAGCTGCTGTTCCAAAACAATGTGGACTCCCTGACAAACACGGCCCCCGCCCTGGCCCAGGGGGACCGGGACCTGCTGGCCGAGTACCTTCGGAAGGGAGACCCCAAGGCGCCTGTGCCCTTTTTGGCCTCCGCCCGCTGCGCCATCGACTCCCACAGCGCCCTGACCGCAAATGCCTCCGATCCCTACCTCACCATCCTGCTGGGGACGGCCTCCTTCCTTGCCCAGCGGCAGGACCCCCGGGCCCGCTGCGCCGTCCGGGCCTATCTGACTCTCAACCCCATGACTCTGCTCCATGCCCTGCTGCGCACCACGCCCCATGAATACTTTATGGACCAGCTTCCCCTCCTGCGCCAGGACTTGCCCGGCGGGACCGCCATCATCCTGCTCGCCCTGTGCAGCAGTCCGGTAAGCTTCGCCCGGCAGAAGGAGATCGCCAGCCGGTGCCGGAACGGCCTGTCCAAGGCCAAGCAGCTGTCCGACACCCGGCAGTACCAAGCCCTGTGCGTGCTGCTGCCGGACAGCGCGGACAGCTCCATTGAGGAGACAATCACCAGCCTGCTGGAAAAACATGTGCAATCCGGCCAGAACGAGCTGCGGGCCTACCTGTCCGGCACTGGCAGCCTGAAGGGCTCCGCCGCCCAGCTTGCGGCAGTCACCTCCGCCGCCTATCTGTACCCCACTCAGTCCGCCAATCTGGTCTTTAACTACCGCCTGCGGGCCGGGTGGGACAACTTCGCCTGCCGCTGTGCCGTAGTTTTCGCCCTCACGCTGAAAGCCCGCGCCATGGGCTACCTCCTGCGCCAGGGCGGCTCCTCCGTCACAGAAAAGGACGTCATCGGTCTGGCCCAGGCCCTGTTGAAACAGGAGCTGACCATCCCTGACCTGATGCAGGTCTTTGACGCCCTCCACGACTCCATGTACACTGACAGCACCAGGGCCAATGTCCGCAACGGCGTGTACTCCGCCGTGAAGCGGCCCGAGTACGTCGGGGAGCTGTGCACCGCCGCAAAATCCGGCGGCGTGTTCTCCCGATACGTAGCCATTTCGGCGCTGGACGACCTGTCTGGCGTGGATATCTGCGCCGCTGAGGCCAAGGCCGGCGTTCTGGACTGCGTCGGCGACTCCTCCAAGCAGATCCAGGAGCTGCTTCTGGCCATTCTGCCCGCCCACAAGGACTGGATTCCGGATTTCGCCCGGATGCTCAAAAGCAAGAAGGCGGCGGAGCGGCTGTTGGCTGTGGGGGTCAGCCGCAGGCTGGGAGACGCCCTCCGGCCGCAGCTGGAGGAGGCGCTGGCCACCGAAAAGAGCGTCAAGGTGTCCGACGCCATTCGAACCGCGCTGGGCCAGGCCGCGGCAGCCTGCGGTGATAACGCTCCGGAGAGCCCGGACGCGCTGGCCGCCCAGGTGCTGAAGGGCGGAAAAAAGCGGAAAATTCAGTGGATCCTGGACATCCCTCTGCCCACCCTGCACCGCAAGGACGGCACCCAGGCCGGTGAGGACCTCCGGGCCGCCCTGATGGTGGCCTACTGCGACTTGGGCCGCACCGGCCGCAGCGAAACTGCCGCTGAACTGGCAAAGGACCTCAACGAGGCGGATCTGGTCTCTCTGGCCCATGAGGTCTACGAAAAATGGCTGTCCGACGGGGCCCAGAGCAAAACCAAGTGGGTGCTGTCCTTTGCCGCGGCCTTTGGGGGACCTGCCATGACCCCCAAGCTGACCCGGGCCATCCACGACTGGCCTCAGCACGCCCGAGGCGCTATCGCCTGCGAGGCTGTGACCGCCCTGGCCCTCAGCTCCGACCCAGCCGCGCTGCTCACCGTGGACGCCATCTCTCGAAAGTTCAAGTTCCGCCAGGTCAAAGCGGCGGCAGGCGCCGCCCTGGAGAATGCCGCCAAGGAGCTGGGCATTACCGCCGAGGAACTGGCCGACCGCATTGTTCCCGACCTGGGCTTTGCCGCTGACGGGAAGCGGGTGTTCGACTACGGTCCCCGCAGCTTTACCGTCCGTTTGACCCCCACCTTGGAGCTGGAGATCACCAGCGCTGGGGGCAAAACCATAAAAAGCCTCCCCTCGCCCGGCAAAACCGATGACAAGGAGAAGGCGGAAGCCGCATACAACGAGTTTAAGCTGATGAAAAAGCAGATCCGCACCACGGTGACTGCCCAGAAGACCCGTCTGGAAGCGGCCCTCTCCGCCCTGCGGTGCTGGAGCACAGAGGCGTGGCAGACCCTGTTTGTGGGCAACCCCATTATGCACCAATTTGCCATGACCCTAATTTGGGGAATCTACGAGGACGGCAGACTGCAAACCACCTTCCGCTACATGGAGGACGGCTCCTTTAACACAGTGGATGAGGAGGAATACGACCTTCCGAACAATGCCCAAATCGGCCTGGCCCACCCGGTGGAGCTGGATGACGAGACGCTGACAGGCTGGAAACAGCAGCTGGAGGACTACGAAATTACCCAGAGCATCCCCCAGCTGGAGCGGCCGGTGTACCGGCTGGAGCTTGGCGCAGAGAAGGCGCGCAGTCTGGAGCGCTTTGGGGGAAAGATGCTTAACGGACTGTCCCTGTCCGGCAAGCTGCTGGGGCTGGGATGGTATCGGGGCAGTGTTCAGGACGGAGGCGGCTACTACACCTTTTACCGGGAGGACTCCGCCCTGTCCATGGGGGTGGAGCTGAGCTTTTCCGGCTGCTCTGTGGGCTATGAAAATGACACAGTGACCGTGTATGAAGCGGTGTTCTACCGCGCCGGCACAGTGAAACGGGGAAGCTATTGCTACGATTCCCCAAAGGAGGAGAACACCTTCGCCCTGGAGGATGTCCCGCCCCGCTACTACAGCGAGATCGTCTATCAGCTGGAACGGGCCACCGCCTCCGCTGTGGAGACCGATCCAGGATGGAAAAAGAAAATGTGAGCCAATCGCTCTGACATAGCCGGTGGCGACCACAATCTGGCCGCCATGTTCGACGAGACCGATTAGAAAACTAACGAACCATCAGCTCATCCGCTTCATTATCAACTGTCACATTTGATGGTGATTTGGAAGACAATCCATTTAGTGGAAGGTGGATTGGTACAATGCCGAAGATCATGATTATAGAGGACGATCCCGCCATCCGGGAGGAGTTGGGTCTGCTATTGGAGAACGAAGGATACCGCACGGCCGCTGTCGCAGATTTTTCTGACGTGCCCGGACAAATTCAGGGGGCGGCGCCTGACCTGATCCTGATGGACCTGGGGCTTCCAGGGCGGGACGGCATGTCTCTATGCGTGGACATCCGGAAGGCAAGCCGTACGCCCATCATTTTTGTCACCAGCTGGGACTCCGCCAGCGACGAGCTGCGGGCTCTGAGTCTGGGGGGCGACGACTATATCACCAAGCCCTATAACATCCCGGTTCTGCTTGCCCGGATCAGGGCAGTTCTGCGCCGGGTTGGGGGGCAGGCGGAATCCGATACTCTGGAGGCGGGGGAACTGAAGCTCCACCTCACCCGGGGCACGGCCTCGGCAGGGGAAAAGTCAGTGGAGCTGACCCGGAATGAGCTGAAGATTCTAGCCTATCTCATGGGCAATCCGGGGCAGATCGTCCCCCGGGCCGACCTGATTGACGCACTGTGGGACAGCCAAATCTACATTGATGACAATACCCTCAGCGTCAATATCACCCGGCTGCGCTCCAAACTGGAGGAGATCGGCCTGCCCGGGTTCATCAAGACCCGGCGGGGAATGGGGTATCAGCTATGAGGTTGGGAGAATTTTTATCTGACCGGCTGGACAGGCTTCTGATCCAGGGAACCTGCGCAGGGACGGCGGCGTTTTTCCTTTGGGCCACCGGAACCCAGCCCGGTGTGCTCGTCATTTTGCTTCTCTCCCTTCTTCTGGTTTTTATTGCCTTCCATCTGACCGATTTCTTTCGACAGCGCGCCCGCCTTCAGGAGCTGAACGCCATTCTGGACGGTCTCGACCAGAAGTATCTGTTTGCCGAATGCCTTCCGCCAGCCAGGAAGCTTTATGAACGGCGGTTTCTCGGCTTGACCCGCCGGGCCGGTCAGGCCATGACGGAGGCGGTGTCCGACGCCCGGGCCGCTCAGTTGGAGTACCGGGAGTATGTGGAGCGATGGGTCCATGAAATTAAAACCCCCATTACCGCAGCCCGCCTGATTTGCGGCCATCTGGAGGGAGACATCCGCCGGAGGCTGACCTATGAGCTGGGGCAAATCGAGGGACATGTGGAGCGGGCCCTGTTCTACGCCCGGGCGGCCAGCCCGGAGCGGGACTGCGTCATCCGGCCGGCGCAGTTGGGGGAGATCGTCTCCCGGGCCATCGGGACCCACCGCACCCTGCTGATTCAGAGCGGCGTCCGGGTGGAGACAGAGGGACTGGACCTCTGTGTCTATACCGATGAAAAGTGGGCCGCTTTTATCCTGGGCCAGCTCCTCCAGAATGCCGCCCGCTACCGGGGGACAGAGCCTGCAATCACCATCTCCGCCCGTCCTCTGGGAAATCAGGTGCAGCTCACCGTAGCTGACAACGGCATCGGCATCCCCGCCCATGAACTGCCCCGGGTGTTTGACCGAGGCTTTACCGGCAGCAACGGCCGGGTCCGGGGCGGTTCCACCGGCATGGGGCTGTATCTGTGCCGAAAGTTAGCCGGTTTTCTGGAGCTGGGGCTGACGATTTCCTCCGAAGAAGGGAAAGGCAGCGCCGTAACACTGACCTTCCCCGCAAAAGAAAACCTTACAAAACTGTAAGGAAATTCAATATCAATTCGATACAACATCCTTTGTCTTTGGTGTACCATAGTCCCACAAGCAAAGGAGGCAGACCACCATGTTACAGGTACAAAATATCGAAAAATATTACGGGAACAAAAACAACGTCACCAAGGCCCTGGACCGGGTGAGCTTCAACGTGGAGGCTGGGGAATTCCTGGCCATCATGGGGGCCTCCGGCTCGGGCAAGACCACCCTGCTCAACTGCATCTCCACCATCGACGCCATCAGCGCTGGTAAAATCCTGCTGGACGGGGTGAGCGTGGCCGACCTGTCGGAGGCGGAGCTGGCCAAATTCCGCCGGGAGCGGCTGGGCTTTGTGTTTCAGGACTTCAACCTGCTGGACACCTTAACGGTTGAGGAGAACATCGGCCTGGCCCTCTCCCTGAATCGGGAGGACCCCGGGGCGGTGAAGAGCCGGGTGCGGGAGATGGCCCGCAAACTTGGCATCTCTGATATCCTGGAAAAATTCCCCTACCAGGTGTCCGGCGGCCAGAAGCAGCGTGCCGCTGTCGCCCGGGCCATGGTGGCGGGGCAGTCCCTGCTGCTGGCCGACGAGCCTACCGGGGCGCTGGACTCCAGGGCCTCTAAAAACCTGCTGGAGATCATGACCCAAATGAACCAGGACATGGGAGCTACTATCCTGATGGTCACCCACGATGCATACAGCGCCAGCTACGCCAAACGGGTTCTCTTTCTCAAGGACGGCCGGGTGTTCAACGAGCTGCTCCGGGGAGATCGGGGCAGGCCGGTATTCTATCATGAGATTCTGGATGTGCTGGCCGCGCTGGGGGGTGATGTCAGTGACGTTATTTAAGCTGTCCGTGCGCAACGCCAAGCGCCAGGCCAGGGATTACCTGATCTACTTCGTCACGGTGGTCATGGCCGCCGCCCTGCTCTACTCCTTCAACGCACTGACCTTCTCCCAGGAGATCAGCACCCTGTCCAAATCCATGGAGATGCTGCCTTTTATGATTGCTCTGGCCACGGTGGTGGTGGTGTGCGTCTTCGGCTGGCTGGTGGCCTACGCCACCAAATTCATGCTCCTGCGCCGGGGCCGGGAACTGGGCACCTATCTCCTCATCGGCCTGGAGAACAAACAGGTGGCTCAGCTGTTCTTCCGGGAAAACCTAGCCGTGGGGGGCTGCGCCCTGGTGCTGGGGACAGTCCTGGGAGGACTGCTCTACCAGGCCTTCCGGGCTATGGCCCTGGCCCTGTTCAAGCTGCCCTACACCTTCTCCTTCGGCTTCTCCCTCCCCGCCCTGGGGCTGACAGTGGTCTGTTTTGGTCTGATCTACCTGTTCGCCCTGCGCCGCAGCCGCAGGTATATCCGCAAGGCGAACATCCACGACCTGATCTACTCCGACCGGGTCAACGAGGGCGTGGTCATCCAGACGGCCAATAAGCGCCGCTGGATGTTCGGGGCCTCCATCCTGCTGGGCGTTGTCGGGACATTTTTGATTGCGGCGTGGAACCTTGCCATCGCCACCGCTGGGGCGGGGTGCTTGATCCTGTTTCTGTTCGGCTTTTTCCTCAGCTTCGCCTCCGGGGTGCCCGCCTTCTTCGACAGGCGGCCCGCCCGGAAGTACAAGGGCCAAAACCTGCTGATCTTCCGCACTCTCACTGCCAAATTGGCCACCATGGGGGTGCTCATGGCCACCATCTCCATGATTTTCACCGCCACCCTTATCTCCGAGGGCACCGGGCTGGTGTTCCGGGGGCTCTTCCTGGGCCGGGCGGCGGAGTATACCTGCTTCGACCTCTACATCGGCATGGAGGGCAGGGACCGGGACTACTCCCTCTACCAGAACTACATCCGGGAGCATATCCCGGTGGAGCAGTCGGTGGAGTATCAGGTCTGTTACAGCGGAGGCACCCAAGTGCAGGACTATATCGAGACCCAGACCGCCTACTACAACTACGGCTATGAACAGGACCCGGTGCTCCGATACAGCGACTATGCCGCCCTGCGGTCCATCGCGGGCTACCGGACGGCGGAATTGAAAGAGGGACAGTATTTGATCCACTGCATGACCTACCTGGAGGGTCCCCTGAAAGCCTACAAAGAGCCACTCACCCTGGGGGGCGTCACCCTCCAGCCGGGAGGTCTCTATACCGAGCCCCTCTCCCAGGGCTCCGAAAATGGACGGGGGTATATCCTGGTGGTCCCCGACGAGGCTGCGGGGGGCCTGTCTGTCCACCACCAGGCCTACGCCGCCAAAACGGCGGAGCCCGTGCCCTATGAGGACTTCTACAACCTGACCGTCGTGATGGACAAAATCTGGGAGGGCACCGGCTTTGGAGACCAAATCACCACCCGGGCCCAGGAGGAAGCGGAGGTGGCCGCCCAGACCGCCCTGTGTGTCTTTCCCCTGTACTACCTGGCCCTGTCCCTCACCATGACCGCCGCCACCATCCTCACCATCCAGCAGCTCAGCGAGACCCAGCGGTACCGGCGGCAGTTCACCCTTCTCCAGAAGCTGGGTATGGGCCGCCGGGAGATGGCAAAGGCCCTGCGCACCCAGTTTGCCATCTACTACGCCCTGCCCGCCGTCCCTCCGGTGCTCATCGGCGCGCCTTTCATACTCCACCTGGCCCACGCCCCGGAGCCTGGGGTGATGGTGGGGGCCTCCAGCCCGGCGGTCATCGTCTGCGCCGCCCTGGCCGTCTTTTTCCTCATCTACGCCGTCTATATTCTGCTGGCCTATACCAGTCTGAAACGGAATGTACTGCCAGCATAACAGAAAACGAGCTGATACACGGCCCTGGATAGGGCTGGCATCAGCTCGCTTTTTTACTTCTGTTTTACAATCCGGGCCACATGCTTCAGCTGCCGCTGGTCCACGTTGCGGCGGTTGAGCCTGGCCACCAGAGCGGATATCTCCCCCTGGGCCTGCTCCACCTCCGCCTTAAATGCCCGGGCAGACAGCCGCAGGGCCCCGTGGCCCAGGATGATTAGCTGCTCCAGTCCGTCGGAGGTGGCCACCCGGACGCGATGGTCCCTGCCCAGGTCGTAGGTAGCCTTTTCGATGTAGGCATCCGCCGTCTCGGCCTCTTTGGTGTACACCACGTAGATATTGTTCCGTTTCTCCACCGAACCGGGGTTGCCCTTCACCTTGTAGGCATCAAAAACCAGAATCACCACGCACTTGCGGAAGCCCTGGTAGTTGGACAGGATATCTTCCAGCGCCCCCCGGGCAGCTGCCACGTCCTGCCGGGCCAACGCGGTGAGCTCGTCCCAGGCAAAAATGATGTTGTAGCCGTCCACCAGCAGGTACTCCGGCCCGCTGTCCCGCTCCGGCACAGGCCGCCGCTCCGCCTGCTCCGCCGCGGGGGCCCGCCGGGGCTCTTTGGGCGGGATGAACGCCCGCCGCTTCACCGGGCCGTAGGTCCGCTCAAAGATGGCCTGGAGCTCCCTGTCCTGCTCAACGGTTCCGGCGTAGTCCGCACTCTGCCGGACGCGGGGTGCCTCCTCCATCCGCTCCTCCGGCGGATTGAAGCGGACGCCGCTGTCCAGGTGGGCGTGGGCGGGCACCTCATGCCAGGGCACGGTGAAGCCCCCGCCGTGGGCGCAGAATACGGAGTCCGGCGTGTTTTCCACGTCCCTCTCCGCCTCGTATCCGGCGGACGCGATCACCGCCTCCGCCTCGCCGCAGGGGCGGTATCCCCCAGGGAAGCAGAACAGTCGCCCCAGCCCCCGAGTATAGGCCGCCACCTCTCTGGCGTAATCCCCCATGGCCGCCACAGGGGCGGACCCGGTGAGGACGGTCTCCTCCCCCGCCGTCTCCGGCGGGGCGGTCTCGCCGTTCATCCGCTGGATGTCGCTGATGGCCCTGCCAGCCTGGGCGGCGGGCAGCTCCAGACGGAAGTCGTACCAGGGCTCCAGCAGCACGCTCTCCGCCTGCATCAAGCCCTGACGCACCGCCCGGTAAGTGGCCTGACGGAAGTCCCCGCCCTCGGTGTGCTTCTCATGGGCCCGGCCTGTGAGAAGGGTGATCTTCACATCCGTGATGGGGGAGCCGGTGAGCACGCCCAGGTGCTCCCTCTCCGCCAGGTGGGTCAGAGTCAG
>CAMTMZ010000026.1 GCA_947073765.1 uncultured Bacillota bacterium
ACGCGATCCCCGGAAAAAAGTTTTTGCATTGTTTTTAACATACTTACCCCCCTGCCCTTCAGGATTTGGGAAGAAGCTTCAGGAACTCCCTCAGGCACTTCCGCCATACCGTCCACTCATGATAGCCCGGACAGGTGTAGGCAGTGTACGGAATCCCTTTGTCCCGGAATTCCCCGAACTGCTCCTCCAACGCGGCCACGATCCGCTCCTCCTGCTCCCCGTACCCGAAGAACAGCAGCTTCACTCGCTCCCGGAAGGCCTCGGAATCTTCGAAGGCTTTCATGTAGTCTTCCTTTGCGTACCACCGTCTCTGGGGCGTGCCGCTGAAGATGCCGATATAGGGGAACATCCCCAGATGGTTCAAGGTGGTCATGATTGTCTGATAGCTGCCCATGGACAGCCCCGCCATGGCCCGCTTTCCCGGCTCCACGGTATACTTCCCCTCGATATAGGGCATGCAGTCCTTCAGCAGCATGCTGTCGAAATCCCCTGCCAGGAATTCCTCCGGCTCCGGCCCCGGGCAGTACAGGCAGTTCAGGACAATGAGCAGCTTGGGGCACTCTCCCGCGGCAATCAGATTGTCCGCAATGAGATTGGCTTTCCCCTGCCAGAGCCATCCGCTCTCGCTCTCTCCGCCGCCGTGCTGGAGATAGAGCACCGGATATTTCCTGTCCCCCTCCTGCCCGTATCCCGGAGGCGTATAGACATAGCAGACCCTGGTCCGCCCGGTGACGCTGCTGGGGAAGTATTCCAGGCGCACCTCCCCGTGGGGCACATCCTTCAGGAAATAGAAATCACCGTCCCCCTCTTTTTCAAAGAAATTCACCGCCTTGTGCGCCCCATAGCCCACAGGGGCCTGGGGGTTTATCACGTTCATCCCATCACAAAAATACTCATGATAGTGAAATCCGGGGGGAATCCCGGGCACAGTGGCCCTGAAATACCCATTTTCATCCTTTTTCATGGGATGGTGTTCATTGGTCATGGCGCTGTTCCCGAACCCTGCCACCTCCACAGACTTTGCCTCCGGGGCGTAGAAGCAGAAGGTCACGTCCCCGTTCTCCTCCACTCTCACCCCCGGTTCCTCCTCAAAATGCCTGGGGCCAATCCCTTCCGGCCCCTTGTGCAGCCGCATCTGCAGATACACCGGGTCAAAGAAGATTCCATGGCTCTCCAGCGCTTCGTTTCTATGGTTCTGCATGAATTCATGCACTCCTTTCCGTCAATGCCATATCCCGCATTCTCCCATCGCTTTCTCTGGCCTCAGCCCCTGCCGATCATGTCACCGATCTGCTCTATGATAAGCCTTGTGAAATCCGATTCCTGATTCGTCTGCGCCACAGGGCCCTCCCCGGTGAAGAGCATCCGGGTCCGATGTTCCGGGGTGTAGCAGTCCCAGTAGGGCATATCGCTGCCGTCCGCGTCTTTTCCGTTGGGATTCCCCGTGGCGATGAAGTTGGCCCAGTAATTGCACATCTGCCTGGCCAGATCGTAATGCCTGCCCACGAAAGGCCTCCAGCATTTGGCCAGGGTCTCAAAGAAGAACCACAGATCCACGGAGTGGAAGGTGCCGGGATCGTCCCAGCCCGGGATGTCCGCCTGGAAGCTGTAATAATAGTTCTTCCGGGGCTTTGCGCCACCGGCGTTGGCCAGGAACTCGCTCCTCACCGTACAACTGATCCCGCTCACCGGGGCATAGCCCCTCTCCGTCTTCACCCGGGACTCGGGGCAGGCCAGGAACCGCTCTGCCCGCTCTCCCAGAAGCTCTCGGGCCATGCGCTCCAACTGCGCCTCATCGGCGGCCGGAATCTCATTGTGGAACTCGTCCCCTGTGTTCCCTGCCATCACCGCCACGTCCACGCACTCTCCCTTTGCGTACAGCACCAGGGGATCCCCCACGCAGAAGCGGTTGTCCAGCACCGTGAACATGGCCGGATGCTCTCTGGTGTACTCGTCGTAGCGGTCTCGGATGAATGCGGCGTCCAGCTTCCGGGCCTCCTCCAGGGTCTTCACCCCCAGGAAGTCGAAAAAGGCCGCCCCGTTACGCTCCGCGCTGTCCAGCTTCTCCGGATCTCCGATTCCCCCTTTCCTGTAGGGGCTGCGGATCATGGCGCTCATGATGATGGCTTTCTGGAACAGGCCCTCATTGTCCTTACAGGACATCTGACTCAGCACGCTGCCGCCGCCTGCGGACTGCCCCGCGATGGTGACATTGCCCGGATCGCCGCCAAAGGCCGCGATGTTGCGCGCCACCCATCTCAGCCCCGCCTGCTGGTCCAGGCTGCCGAAATTGGACGGCGCCTCCGGCTGCTGCGCGGTGAGGTCCGGATGGGCCAGATAGCCGAACACATTCACCCTGTAATTCACGGACACCACCACGATGCCCCTCCTGGCCAGGCGCTCCCCGTCGAACTCCATCTCCGCGGGATACCCGCACTGCAGCCCGCCTCCGAAGAACCACACCAGCACCGGGCGCTTCTCCTGCGCATCCTTCGCTCCGGTCCACACATTCAGGTACAGGCAGTCCTCGTCCATGTCGATCTGGGGATCCACATGCCATTCCCTGCAATAGATATCGGTTCCAAGGCCCGGAATGCTTTGCATGGAAATCGGCGCGAAACGATATGCCTCTCTGACGCCCTCCCAGTCCGCCGCGGGCTGCGGGGCGCGCCATCTGTTCTCCCCCACCGGAGGGGCCGCAAAGGGAATCCCCTTGAATGCCGTGATCCTGGGGTCCGCCGCCTCGATTCCGCGCACCATGCCGTTTTCTGTCTTTGCTGTTCTGATCATCTATGCCTCCTTGCTCCTGTTCTGCTGCCCTGGGACACGCCGACTGCCAAGCTGCCGGGCCCCGGGCCGTCCATAGCTCTATTGTCTCTTCCTGGGGTCGATATGGTATATCCCGCCCTCTTTCAGCTTCCGCAGCGGGCCCGGAACCACATAATCGCCCTCTCCGGCTTCTCCCAGGAAATCCTCCGCCCATAGGACCTGGCGGTCAATCCGCGTCTTTTCCTCCAGGGCCCGGACTTCCAGTTTTCCCATATCCTCCACATGCTTTATGTGCTTCCTCCGCTCCAACTGCCCCGGCATGGCGAACATGGTCTCTCCCGCCTGCTTAAAGACAAGAGTGTAGTTTTGCGTATCCACCTGAATATCGAACCATCCCTCCTGTCCTGTCAGGTCGAATCCCTCAAATTCCTGCCAGGCCGGCAGATTCAGGCATACCTCCGGCTCCGGATAGAGCACCCGCAGATAGCCGCCCTTCAGCTTCACGTACAGATTGCCCTCCGAGGCATTGTCCCTGGTGGGGAATTTGATGGCTGCCTCCCCGCAGTCGTAGAAGATGTTCCCTGCCAGCACCGCGTCCCTGGAGGTTCCGCCCCGCTCCAGGCCGTGCATGCGGAAGCCCACCGGTTTGGCGAAATATCCCGCGCTCCTGCACTTCCCGATGAGATTGTTCACCACCCGCATGCGGTCCGTCCCCTCCCCGTACACGGCGTATCCGTTGACGACATTGTCTTCAATCATTTTATACCACCCGGAGGAACCGGGCTCCGCCGGGACGGCATTCCTGTCGAACCTTCCCTCCACGTTCCAGAAGATATTGTGGTCAATCAGGTTCACGCCCTCCTTGGTGCACTCGATGAAGACCGCTTCCCTCTGCTCTATGCCGTCCAAAAACAGGTTCCTGGTAATCCGGTTGTTCTCATTGCCGCAGTCCAGCCAGATATGGTCCGCCCGGAAGGTGTCCCGGAAGATATTGCGGCGGAACAGGCCGTTTCTGCTGTTGTGGAGCTTCATCCCTCCCGCTTCCCAAGAGAGCTCCATGCGCTGCCACCCGGTCCCCGCAATCAGGCAATCCTCCACCAGCATATTCTCCGCATGGAGCCCTGCGATGCCGCACACTCCCGCGTCCCGCACCGTGCATCTGCGAATCACGGTGCTGCCGATGATCTGCCCTTCCGTCCACTGATGATGCCAGCACTCGTTCCCCACGTCGATTCCCACGGCATTGGACCAGTCGATTGTGCAGTCCTCTATGATCCAGTGATGCCCCCTGTGGCAGGACAGTGCCCCTCTCTGGGGCACGGGCGCTCCGGTGGCCGCGTGGGCGAAGGTGAGCCCCTTTACTCTGATGTAGGACAGGAATGGCTCCTGGGGCGCGAAGCACTGCTCCCTGGAGGTGAGCTCGATCACATGCTCCGCCGGATCTCCGTCCCCGGGAAGACGGAAATGGACAGTCTGGCCGTTGGCCTCCACCCAGTACGTCCCCTCCTCCCGGGCCATCTGGTGGTACAGGCTCACCTGTTTCAGGGGCCTTCCATCGCAGAACACCATCCCCCTTCGGTTCAGATAAGTGGTCATGTCAGTCTTGTCGTATTCCAGGAACAGCCTGTCGTGGAGAATGTTCACCGCGCAGAAAGGATTGTAGCCCCGGAACATATCCGGATCCAGCCTGTGCTGCCAGATCCGCATCCCGGTATTCACAAGCTCCCCGGGGAAGCCGCCGCTGCGCCAGCCTGTGCTCTTCTGAAAATCGAAGACCTGTTCCGACGCTTTGACGATCACTTCCCCGTCGCCGAAGGCCTCATAGCTGACCATCTTCTCCGGGGACTGCATCCCCATCCTGTTCTACGACCCGGTGCGCCGGGTGATCGCCGCCGTCCACGCGGGCTGGCGGGGGACCGCCATCGGCGCGGCGGCCCGGGGGGTGGAGGCCATGGTCCGGGACTACGGCTGTCAGGCCAAAAATATCCTGGCCGCCATCGGTCCGGGTATCGGCCCCTGCTGCTTTGAGACCCACAGCGACGTCCCCGACGGCCTGCGCGCCGGGCTGGGCCGGGCCGCCGAGCCCTTTATCCGCCCCCTGGCAAAGGAGGGCAAATTCTCCGTGGATTTGAAAGGGGCCAACGCCCAGCTGCTGGAGCGCTCCGGCTTAAAACGGGAGCACATCGCAATTTGCTCCGCCTGCACCGCCTGCCAGCCGGACGAGTTCTGGTCCCACCGCGTCATGGGAAACGCCCGGGGCAGCATGGCGGCCATGATTCAACTGCTGTAACGAGGAAACCTGAATGAAAAAACTGCTTGCGGTCCTGTTGGCCGCCCTGCTGCTTCCCCTGTCCGCCTGCGGTGGAGCGCCCCCCGCTTCCGTCTCCAGCCCCTCCCCCGTCTCTTCCACGGACAGCAGTCATGAGGAGGTTCCGCCCCCCAGGGCGGCCCCTCTGACTCTGGCCGTTTATCCGGAGTTCAGCCTCCATCCCGTGCTGGCGGGCAACAGGGTCAATCTGACGCTGGCCCCCCTGCTCTATGAGGGGCTGTTCACGGTGGACGACTCCTTTCAGGCCCAGCCTCTGCTGTGCCAGAGCTATACCGTAAGTGAGGACAAGCTGTCATGGACCCTTACCCTGCGGGCCGGAATCACCTTTTCTGACGGCACCCCCCTCACCGGCCAGGAGGCGGCCGACGCCCTGAACCTGGCCAGGGCCCCTGGCAGCCGCTACAAGGCGCGTCTGTCTGACGTGGCCTCCATTGCTGTGACAGAGGAGCGCTCTGATCAGCTGGTGATTTCCCTTCGCCGGCCCAACGGCTCCCTGCCCCTGCTGCTGGATATCCCCATTGCCCTGGGGCAGGAGGACCACCCTGCCGGCACCGGGCCCTATGTGCTGTCCGGAGCGGAAGGCGCCCTCTCCCTTGTCCCCAGAGATGGCTGGTGGCAGACGGACAGAGCGCTGCCTGTCCAGTCCATTCCTCTGCGGGCCGTGGACGGGAGCGACGAGCTTATCTACGCCTTTGACGCGGGAGAGATCTCTCTGGTGGACGTAGATCTTACCGCCACCAACGCCACCGGCTACGGCGGCAATTACCAGACCTGGGACTACCCCACCACCGACTTTCTTTACCTGGGCTTTAATACCCGGAAGGGGGTATTTCGCTCGGCTGAGGCCCGCCGGGCAGCATGGCTGGCAGTGGACCGGGACACCATCGCCTCCACCATCTACGCCAACCACGCCATCTCCACCCTGCTCCCTGTCCATCCCGCCGGGGAGCTGTACCGGCCGGTGGAATCTCCTCTCACCTACAACCCGGAGGAGCTCTCCGGTCAGGTAGACCTGCTGCGTCTGAGGGGCAGCGCGCTGGTGTTTCTGGTGAACAGTGAGAACGTGGCCAAAACCTCCGCCGCCCAGCTTATCGCCTATCAGCTGGAGGCGGCCGGCTTTGCTGTGGAGCTGAAGCAGCTGCCCTTTGAGCACTTTACCGCCGCTCTGACCTCGGGAGAGTTTGACCTTTTTTTGGGCGAGACAGCGTTTACCGCCGACTTTGATCTCGCCCCCCTGCTGTCCTCCGCCGGCGCGCTCAACTACGGCGGCTGGACGGACGAGACCGCCGACGCTCTGCTTGCTGCCATGCGTCTGGCCGCCCCCGGAGAAAAGGGCGTCCCCGCCGGAGAGCTCTTTTCCCTGTTGAGCGAACAGGCCCCTATTGTGCCCATTCTGTTCAAAAACGGTTCCGTACTCACCCAATGGGGACAGCTGTCCGGGTTGAACCCGGCGCGTGGCAACGTGTTTTATCAGTTGGATAACTGGACGGTGTCGTAAGACGCGGTCTTTATCCCGCCGGCCCCATACAGCGCCGCCCTTACAGACGACACACATATAAAAGACGGAGGAGAGAAAACCATGAGTGTTTACCGCTGTTATTCCAAAAAGAAAGAGGGCTTCGATGTAGAGGCCCAGGGTCTGTGCAGGCAGCTGCGGGAGCAGCTGGGGATCGGCACCCTTCATTCGGTGGATATCCTCAACCGGTACGACGTGGAGCAGATCGACCGGGAGGTCTACGAGCGGGCCAAGGACATCGTCTTCTCCGAGCCCCAGGTGGATGTGGTGTACGACGAGGACTATCCCATGCCCCGGATGGCGGGGGCCTTCTTCGCCGTGGAGGCCCTGCCGGGACAGTTCGATCAGCGGGCGGACTCCGCCGCCCAGTGCATCCAGCTCATGGCCGGGGTGGAGCGCCCCCTCGTCGCCTACGCCAAGATGTACCTGCTGTGGGGCGGGCTGTCCCAGGAGGACCTGGACAAGATCAAGGCTTTCCTCATCAACCCGGTGGAGAGCCGGGAGGCCTCCCTGGAAAAGCCCGAGACCCTGGTGCGGGAGCACGCCGCCCCCGACCATGTGGACACGGTGGAGGGCTTTACCGCCATGGACGGAGGGGCCCTGTCCGCCCTGCTGGACTCCCTGGGACTGGCCATGGACCTGGACGACCTGAAGTTCCTCCAGGCCTACTTCCGGGACGAGGAGAAGCGGGACCCCACCATCACCGAGGTGCGAGTTGTGGACACCTACTGGTCCGACCACTGCCGCCACACCACCTTCTCCACCCACCTGGACGAAATTCAGATCGACGACCCCGCCGTGAAAGCCGCCTATGACCGGTACCTGGCCGCCCGGGTGGAGGTCTACGGGGAGGAAACTGCGACCAAGCGGCCCCAGACCTTAATGGACATCGCCACCATCGGTACCAAGGTGCTGAAAAAGCGGGGGCTCCTCCCCGAGCTGGATGAGAGCGAGGAGATCAACGCCTGCTCCATCCATGTTCCCGCCCAGGTGGACGGCGAGAAGCAGGACTGGCTGCTCATGTTCAAAAATGAGACCCACAACCACCCCACTGAGATCGAGCCCTTCGGCGGCGCCGCCACCTGTATCGGCGGCTGCATCCGAGACCCCCTGTCCGGCCGGGTGTATGTCCACCAGGCCATGCGGTTCACCGGGGCGGGGGATCCCCGTGTCCCCTTTGACCAGACGCTGGAGGGCAAGCTGCCCCAGCGCAAGCTGTGCCAGACGGCGGCGGCGGGCTACTCCTCCTACGGCAACCAGATCGGCCTGGCCACCGGCCACGTGGCCGAGGTGTACCACGAGGGCTACATCGCCAAGCGGCTGGAGTGCGGCGCGGTGGTGGGCGCGGCCCCGGCTGAAAACGTCCGCCGGGAGCGGCCCGCCCCCGGGGACGTGGTCATCCTGCTGGGCGGACGTACCGGCCGGGACGGCATCGGCGGGGCTACCGGCTCCTCCAAGAGCCACAACAAAAAGTCCCTGACCACCATGGCCTCTGAGGTCCAGAAGGGCAACGCCCCCGAGGAGCGGAAGATTCAGCGGCTGTTCCGGGATGGGAATGTCACCCGGCTCATCAAGCGGTGCAACGACTTCGGCGCCGGCGGCGTGTCGGTGGCCATCGGCGAGCTGGCCGACGGCCTGGAGATCGACCTGGACGCGGTGCGCAAGAAGTACGACGGCCTGGACGGCACCGAGCTGGCCATCTCCGAGAGCCAGGAGCGGATGGCGGTGGTGGTCGCCCCGGAGGATGAAAAGGCCTTCATCGCCGCCGCCCAGCGGGAAAACCTGGAGGCCTATCGGGTGGCTGTGGTCACCGAGCGCCCCCGGATGGTGATGCGCTGGAAGGGCCAGACCATCGCCAACCTGTCCCGGGCGTTTCTGAACACCAACGGCGCGGTGAAGCACGCCGGTATCTCCGTCGCCGCCAACAGCTGCGGGGGACGCGAGGTCCCCGCCAGCTTGAAGGAGATGGCCTCCAGCCTGAGGTCCGCCTCCCGCCGGGGGCTGGTGGAGCGGTTTGACGGCTCCATCGGGGCCGGCTCCGTCCTCATGCCCTTTGGCGGCAAGTACCAGGCCACCCCCGCTCAGGCTATGGCGGCGCTGTTGCCCGTCCTGCCCGGTCAGGAGACCGACCAGGCCAGCGTCATGGCCTGGGGCTGCGATCCGGATCAGCTGTCCGGCAACCCCTATCAGGGGGCTTACGAGGCCGTAACCGTCTCCATTGCCAAGCTGGTGGCCGCCGGCGCGGACTACAAAAATGTCTATCTCACCCTGCAGGAGTTTTTCGAGAAGCTGCGGGACGAGCCTATCCGCTGGGGCAAGCCCGCCGCCGCCCTCCTGGGCGCGCTGGATGCCCAGCTGGACTACGCCGCCGCCGCCATCGGCGGCAAGGACTCCATGTCCGGTTCCTTCCTGGACAAGGACGTGCCCCCTACGCTGATTTCCTTCGCCGTCGCCCCCATCAAGGCCGGGGAAATCATCACCCCCGAGTTCAAAGCGGCGGGGCACCCCGTCTACTGCTTCGTCCCCGGTGAGGACGGCGCTGAGGCATTAAAAGAGGCCTGGGAGCAGTTCCACAGCCTGTGTCAGGCGGGGAAGGTGAAGGCCGCCTGGGCCGTGGAAAACAGCCTGGCGGAAGCTGTCATGAAGATGTCCTTCGGCAACCGCATCGGTTTCCAGGCCGGTGTGGACAACACCGCCTGGTATCTGTCCAAGTCCGGCTTCATTGTGGCGGAGCTGTCCGAGGAGACAGACCTGTCCCACGCCCATCGCGTCGGCGAGACCACCGAGGTCCCCTTTATCGCCCTGCCCAGCGAGGCTGTGTCCATCGACGAGCTGCTTGCCCTCAATGAGGGGGTGCTGGAGGAGGTCTACCCCACCAGGGCGGGCACATCTGAGGCTGTGCAGACCATCTCCTGGGAGGGTCGCTCCCCGGCCGTCTGCAGGCATAAAGTTGCCCACCCCAAGGCGGTGATTCCCGTCTTCCCCGGCACCAACTGCGAATATGACACGGCGAAAGCCTGCATCCGCGCCGGCATCGACCCGGAGATCGTAGTCATCCGCAATCTGACCACCGATTTTCTGGCCCAGTCCGCCCAGGCCCTGGAGCAGGCCATCCGGGGGGCGCAGATGGTGGTCCTCCCCGGCGGCTTCTCCGGCGGAGATGAGCCCGAGGGCTCGGGTAAGTTCATCGCCTCCTTCCTCCGCAATCCCGCCCTCAGCAACGCCATTATGGACTTGCTGAAAAACCGGGACGGCCTGATGCTGGGCATCTGCAACGGTTTCCAGGCCCTGGTAAAGCTGGGACTGATTCCTTACGGAGAGGTCCGTCCCATGGACGAGAACTGCCCCACCTTAACCTACAACCTGATTGGCCGCCACCAGAGCCGGTATGTTACCACCCGGGTGGCCAGCGTCCAGTCCCCCTGGATGCTGAAGTGCATCGTGGGCGATGAGCACACCATTCCCATCTCCCACGGCGAGGGCCGCTTTGTGGCGCCGCCTGCGGTCATTTCCGATTTGATTGCCAAGGGCCAGGTGGGCACTCAGTACGTGGGCCTGAACGGCCAGCCTACCATGGACATTCTGGCTAACCCCAACGGCTCCCTGGAGGCCATTGAGGGCGTCTTCTCCCCCGACGGCCGGGTTTTTGGCAAGATGGGCCATTTGGAACGCCGGGGCCCCTCTGTGGCCATCAACATTCCCGGAGAGAAGCACATGCCCCTGTTTGAAGGCGGCGTGGAATACTTTCAATAACCACACGGCCGGATCTCCCGCCCCCTCTCTGGGGGGCGGGAAATTTTTGGGAAAAGAAAAAAGGAAATTTTTCAAAAAACTGTTGACAACCATGGGCAAATCCGCTATACTATCCCTTGCCCTGTTCGAGGGGCGTGACACGGCGGCATAGCTCAGTTGGCTAGAGCACGCGGTTCATACCCGCGGTGTCACTGGTTCAAATCCAGTTGCCGCTACCACTATAAAAAACGGACAGGCGTCCGTTTCCATATAAAACGGCCCGGTGGTCAAGCGGTTAAGACTCCGCCCTTTCACGGCGGCAACACGGGTTCGAGTCCCGTCCGGGTCACCACCGTTTCTTATATGGAGGCATAGCTCAGCCGGTAGAGCGCTCGCCTCACACGCGAGAGGTCACAGATTCGAGTTCTGTTGTCTCCACCATGATAAGTTGACAAATTCCAAGGTCAAAAATGACCAGATTTAGGAGTTTGTCAACTTTTCTTGTACTGTCAACCCGATAATAGTATTCGGAAACACATAGAGGGACTCGAACCCTTGACCATCCACAATCATCTTATGGCTTTGGCACAGCTTTCGGGCTGTGCTTTTTACTATTTGTAGTTGAAATTTTAGTCGTTTATTCCGGTAAAATTCTGTTTCCAAATATAATAGTGAATTCTCTCTTGACAAAGAGTATCCGGGCCGATACAAACATCGTCCCGGATACTCTATAAAAGAGTATTCCCTATGCTACTCTGTAGATGTGATCCGGGCCTGAACCCGGTTTAAATAACAGAAGGGAGTTTGTTTTATGGGAAAGTCCAAATCAATTGAAGAACAGCAAAAGCAAAATGAAAAATTCCAGGAGTATTTGGCCACAATTCAGAAAAATCTTGACGAAAGGGCCAGCCAGTACCAGTCGGAATTCCAAAAAAAGGTCGAGACATATTACGGCGGCGAGTATGCCAACGTTATCCGCATCGGCTTTGCCGAAAAGTATGACTTCCGCCAGATGGATGAGGTGACCTTCGGCAATCTCCAAAACGTGATTCAGAGCACGGTGGACGCTATCTTCCCCGGCACCAAGCAAGACCCGGACATGGACGAGAAAGCGAAGGAGGCCATCAGTAAGGTTGGAGATTTTCGGGGCATGGCCGCCGCCGTGGCCACAAACCTGATTATCGGGGCCATGAATATTCTATCCGCCTCATCGGAAATCACCTTCAACTACAGCATCAAGTCTGAGTCCATATGCCCCGGCCTGACACTCCACGTTCTGGTTGCTAACGACGCCTATAAGAGCGAGCAATGGTTTCACAACACTGAAATCGTGGAGAGCTATGTCAAGTATGAGCTGATCTTCTCCTACAGCCAGGTCCAGACCGAAATGGATATCAAGTACTTTAATTATCAGCTGGCCGCGATTGAACGGCTGGAAGAGGCTGTTTATACCCTTGAA
Source organism: uncultured Bacillota bacterium (assembly GCA_947073765.1). Lineage (GTDB taxonomy): Bacteria > Bacillota > Clostridia > Oscillospirales > Oscillospiraceae > Lawsonibacter. Next base: position 11,806 of record CAMTMZ010000026.1, read on the forward strand.
GAGCGGTACGCGGAGGCACTGACAAATCCGGATATTTCCGTTGAACAGCTGGACTCCATGGAAAAACGAATTGATCTGGCAAAAAAGCAGATTGACAAATCCCGTGAGGAGGTCAAAAAGGCCATCGACGCCCACAACATCAAGCGGTTGAGGGCGGCATTGGAGCGCTCCAAGGAGAGCCAGAGCTTTACCGGCAGACGAGTTGAGCGCATTGCCTCCTATCTGCTCTCCGCCGGTGGTGGCGCCCATGAGTGAGAGAATCGGCGTTATCTCCTGGAATGTAACCGGGGATCTGCCCGACGGCGGCGGGCCTGAGTGTGTAAATCGCCTGTGGGAAATCCTGGATGATCTGGAGGCGTCAGACTTTCCTGTACATTTCCTGTGCTTTCAGGAAACCAGCGGTTCCAACGGTTCCATCATGTCCGCTCTGGTGGGCGCGGGCTACACATGCCACAGCGTGAGAGAGGGGAACGGCGAGGGAAAGTGGTATTTATTTGCCCTGCACCCCAATTCCGGCTTTACCTTTGATAAAGCACCGGAGCAGTGCCTGTTCCATTATGAGAATCCGTCCGGTTCGCCGCTGCGGTATCCTTCCATAGCCAGGCTGACCCGTTCCTCAGACGGCAGAACCGTTGCCCTGTACACGCTGCACGCCTCCCTGGACGGCGCCCTTGTCGAGGGACTGCAAAAGACTTCCGCACTGGTGAATAACGCCGTTCAAAGCGGCCAATTTGACAATGTTTACATAGCCGGAGATCTGAATATACTGGACAGCGCTCAAATTTACGATGAGCGCACAGGAAAAATGGTCAATTTTCTCAAAAAACTGTTTCCTGACTTTGTGGGCTCCAGCCACAACCTGGATCACATTTTCCGTTGGCCTGGCATCAATCGCCGAAATTTGACTGGCTTCCACTACGACGCACCCGGCGACCACGCCCTGATCTACACCTGCTTTAAGGTGTCTTAAAACTAAACGCCCCTGTTTCATCTGATGATTCAGCATTTTATCTCACCAGACACTCCCCTAAAGCCGCACAGGCTTTGGGGGAGTTCTTTTTCCGCCGCCCCGCCGTTATTTTGAAATTCGTATTATTTGCCTATGAACGTGACAAATGCTCCTCTTTGTGGTAAAATGGGAAATAAAGCTTCTCTTTCCATATTTATGCAGCAGCTTGCAGGTACAGGAGGTAGCAGAATGGATTTTAAGGTTACGACCAATGACCGTGGGGGCTGGCAGGCCGTATGGGGTCAGCTTCAACAGCAGTTTCCTTTCCAGAGCGATGAAAAATACACCTTTTCTGTCACATTAAACACCGAAAACGATGTAACAAGCCTGCGTTACTATTTTCCCCTGTGTTCCTTTCTCATGCGCAACCATGTCACCGCTCAGTTAAACCTTTCAGGCACCGAGGACATGCTTCAGCGGGCCAAACAGTTTCTAAGCATTCTGGTCAACGACAGCGAAGAAATCTCCCTGGTCCGCTTTGGCGACCTTGAGAATAACCAGCGGGGGTTGATCTGCAAGGCCTATCTGGCGCAGGACACCTCTCTCACCCCTGAAGAAAAAGATATCGTCTCCTGTGTGTTGGCCGACATGACGGTGCGGCAACCCACACCGGGGGAGTATATCTACACCCTCGCCTATCCCCGATACTATCGTCAACATAATGGTTCGTGGCCAATTAAAGATGAGCTGCTGCGTCAGACCATTTATGATATACCGGAAACGGCGCCTAAACGCAATAAGGACCGTATTCGGTTTAAGTACCTCCCCTACCGCGATCCAGTAGCTTCTGACCTGCTTCCTCTCATCCCTCTCCGTCAGAATTCATCACAGTCTGACCGCTGGCTGCAACAGCTGATCCAGCTCTACCGCACATATTCCGACAAGCAGTTCGAGGAGAAACAGCTGAGCCTGCAGGCAGATGAAATCCCCTCTTTTATCAACACCCCATTGGCGGAGCTGATTTTCTATTATATGCTCCGCAACCTTCATGACAGCGGACGAATCATCTGTTCCTCCGGCGAACAGAGCGAAATTGACATGATCCTGCTGAAAAAAACCGCTCTGGACGCCAAATCCTACGCCGAGGGGCTGTTGCAGATTATCGAAAACGCCCAGGTGCACTCCTGCGGCGGAATCGCCTACTTTGGGATGCGCATTTATAGGGCGGACTCAGACTCAACTATGTACACACTGGCCAAGGAGACCAACACCCGCCACATCCTCTGGCAGAATTACTGGCTGCCCAGGACCGCTACCACAAATACAGGCTCCCCGTTCAACACCAGCGACAGAAACAACATTTTCAATTTGAAGAACTCCAGCGGCGCCCGGACCTATCCAGACTTTATTGAGTTTTATGTGCTGGACGACGCCATTGACGGCAACAGGGTTCCCCAGGGCATTCTGGAAAAGATCCGCTCCGATCAGCAGTCCCTGGATAAGAACAGGGATTTGCACACCATTTCAGAAATTTTCAAGCTGGATGAGAGGGATTATGCCAATAATCCCATCGATTTTTATGTCAAGCACTACGGCATGCGCTGGCTCCGTATGCACGCTGACCGCCTGAACGCCATTGTCCAGATCTACTCCCCCCACCAAACAGAGTTTTTTTCCTGGCAGGGACAGGATTATATAAGGGCCGCTGATTTGGGCGGCCTCTGCTTCAGCAACATATTTTCAGACGGTTCCCTGCTCTCCAGGGGGAAGAAGCCTTCAAACGGCAGCCTGGCCCGTGCAAAGGGCGGCGCCATCGGGATGCTTCAAAAGGTGGATGGCGGAAACTATACAATGGACGGTCAGCCTAAAGACCGAATATTTGTCAAAGAGGAGCTGGAGCTGTTACTCCCTTATCCCAAGTGCTATTCTACGGAGTACTCCATCCTTGTACCCCTGGCATATGGTCCCGTTCCCCACAAGACGACAGCAGGCAAGGTGACCCCCCTATCCTTCGATGTGGGCCATGCCTTCTATCGCGACACCGCGATCCAGTCTGTGAGGCTGGAGTTTGACCCGCTTCCCGCTGAGACATTACAGTCTGACAGCGGTAAATCTACTCTCGTCGACGCTCTGACCCGCAAGCTGAGCGAAAATATCAATCTTAGCCAGCTTTTGAGAAAAGCGGAGTCTTCAGTCTGTGAACCAGGGACCGACGCCGGAAAAGCGCAGCTTAATTTCATCTCCCTCCATGGCCATACACCCGCTCACATTGAGCTGCTGGCAAAGGCCTTTTTCTCCATCATTTATCAAACTGTCCAGCAGCTTTCTGACCGCGCGAGGCTTTCCCTGCTCTTTGCCGTGGATTTTGGGAAGCAGCGGGATCTGATCAACGAATTTGTGCGTATTTTTTCCATCTTTTACACGAAACAGGGAAAAAATGCCTATATGGACAGCGTTCAAATTGCCCTCTGCTCTGACGCCGCCGGAGGAAAAAAGGAGATCAACTTTATTCTGGCCGGCGATACCCTGCGCTCCGCCTACAACACCGCCAACAGCTTTGTCTATCACAACGCCGACGGCTCCCTGGAATTTGTGCCCCTTCTGGACTACCTCACCCCGCCGGAGTCCGCCGAGTCCCACAGCCCCACCGTTCCGCTGTGTCCCTTTGATCTGCTTCTGACTGGCCGGCAGGACATGTGCTGGTTCCTGGAGCAGATGAAGGAAAAGCTGGACACGGACCAGCGGACCAACCGCTACGGCTGCAAGCTGTCCAACATCCACGTGCGCCTCGGCTCAAAGATCCACATTGACAAATTCTATGGGGCGGAGCTGCTTTTTCATAATGTGGGCAATATAAACCGCTTTGCCTATCTCATCGCCAGCCATATTGACCGGGATCTGCCCAAAAATCCGGAGGTTGTCTTTCTGGTGGGGTATGAGAACTACTCCGCCGTTCTGCTGCAAACCGTGGTTCAGCTGCTGGAACAGCGCCACCCCCAAACCAAGCTGTACTGGATCACCGACACCCGGTCCTCCGGGAAATACCCCTCCATCTCCTTTGACAAATTTCCCCAGGAAGAGTGTCTTCTCTGGCACGGACAGAAAATTTTGTGCTACACCATCATTCCCATCGGCAGCACCATGTCTACCGTTCATAAACTGCTCGCCTCCTTCCGCCGAGGCATGATCGCCGCCGTGAGAGGCGGCAAGGCCAGCGCCGAGACAAACGAAAATGATCCTGATATCACACCAAAGAACCACTACGCCATTGTGGCGGTGGGAGATTGCTTCAAGCCAGGCACGCAGCTGAACGAACCCGCAGACAGATATCTCAGCAACTTCTCCTCCCCTGCATCTCACGAGGGCTCCGCCTCCACTGATCACTGGTATAGCTGCACTTTACAGAGCCACGCCAGCAAAGAGGACCCTCTGCGTGTACACTACTGCCTGTGGGCGGAGACCAAGTGGCATCTCGCCACCCCCCTAGACCTCCGCAACAGTTCAGAGCCGTCTGGCGATCCGTGTGCCGTGGAGCAGCCTCTGATTCAAGTGGACAAGACCTCTACCCTGCTCAACGCCATCTTTCAGACGCCCCTGCCAACGGAGGTCTTGGACTATTATTACCACACCTCCCAGAAGCAGGGCAGAAACCAGGATGCCAAGGCAATGGAAAGGATTGCGCTGCTGCGTCCTCACGGTCATATGCATTACATCCGCTATGGGCATATTTCCCAGGGAGATAACCACTATCAGTTCTATTTTGACTTTCAAAATATGGCCAGCTCCCCAAAAATTCTCAAGCAACTGACCGAATGGGCCAAGAATATTTCCATCGACGCCGACGCCTATAACATCGTCATCTCCCCTCTGCAAATCACCAACGCCATATTTTTAAAGACCATTATTGACCATGTATTCGGCAGCAATCTGCATCTGCTCCACATCGACATTAACGGAACTGGAAAGGAAACGGTCCGTACAAAATTCGAGTATATCTCGGAGGAGCTGAAGCGGATCTCCAACGCCTATTCCGCCATACATTTTTACTATGTAGACGATTCCATCTGTACTGGCGCCACCATCCAGCGGGCCTACAAGTTTTTGCTTATGCTGTGCCAGCAGGCTGGCCTTGACCCTTCAGCTCTTCTTCGGGGATATGGCAGCTTCCACTTTGAGAAGGTATTTCTCTTTGTCAACCGAAACTCCTATGAGACGGCCCGCATTTGGGTGCGCAGGCCCGCGGAGGACTGGAAGGGCTTCATCAATCTCTGCGTCCCGTCCTACAATACCCACGCCAACACCTGCCCCGCCTGCCGGATCCGGGACAGATTCCAGCTGCTGTCCAAGCGAAGCGCCACAAACCAGCTGACGGCATATTTTTCCCGCAGCGCCTCCAAGCACAGCGCCCGCACCCTCGCCGAGTATGACCGGTATCTGTCCGGGGAAATTCTGGATAATCCGGCCTACCTCAGCTGGCTCCGCACCTATGTAAACGGCCACGCCACATCCCCAGATGCTTCTGTCATAGAGAAAGACCAGTACCGGCAGGCCAAGGCCCTTCTGCTGAATGCTTCCGCTGATCATGCCAGCAGAACCTTGAGCCAGCTCTCTCAAGCTCACCCAGAAATTCCCTTCGTCCCTCTCATGCGGTATGTGGTCGCCCAAGAGCATTTCTCCCGGCTGGATACCATGAACCTCGCTTACATAAAGCTTGTGTATAGCCGTGGTCTTCAGAAAATATACCGAAATTGTGCTGAGGGCAGCCATGTTGATCCAAAGAATCTGGACTTTGCCCCCTATCAGAGGGAGTTGATGGTAACCCTGCTGTCTCTCTTCTCGGGTGCCCTGACTGCCGAGGGAAACGACTACGACCGGATTATGACTTTCAGCTCGTACATCAAGGTGGTCTCCCGGGATTATATCGTCCGCAATTATTTTATCCGCGAGGCCATCTACTCGGCCCTGCACTGCATCCTGATTCTGCTGATTGAATCCCCGGACCACGACTGTGACAAGGCGCAGTTTCAGCAACATTTTCAATCCGCTTCACCCATTAACGATGCGGAAGCCGCGTTTTTCAAAACGATCTGTGATGAAAACTATGTATCATTTTTCTACAATATCTGGAAACAATTCGACAGTCTGAACAGCTCCAAGGGCCTGAACGTTGACCTTCTGTACCGGGTGTTTAAGATCACCGCCCACCGGCTGGCCCTGCTCCACTCCCACTTCATCATCGAGCATGAGGTGGTGAAGAAGGTGCTGACAGCTTACAGCAAACTCCTGGATCACTGCCCGATAGAGGATCAATGGCGGCTGCCCAGCGTTGACGAGCTGGTGAAAACCTATCTTGCCTCAATTAAAACGGCCACCATGTCTGAGGACGACGACAGCATGTGCCACAACCTGCTGAAATTAGGAGGCGACAACCATGTCAGCTGATCCCCTCTCCTGCTTGAATAATATCAAGACCACCACGTATCTGAAAAATATCCGGACCACCGCGTATCTGGAAAATATCCGGATGCTGTTCGACTTTATGCAGGAGCTGCACTATCGCTACCGGAAGGACACCAGAGAAAAACCTCGTTATGTCGGTTACCGGGGAAACGGAGGTCTCAGCCGCAGGTCCAAGCTGCTGAAGAAGCTTCAGAATCATATTCACAATGTCACCCAGGAGTGTCTGGACCCCAATCAGGATACAGACGCCTCGCAGCCTCAGCTTCTCTACCAGCACCCCCTGTCCTCCTACCTCAGCTTCTATCTGAGGCTCTTCCCCCTCAGTCACTCCCACCCGGATACGGCAGGCGCTGTTGGGGAGCAGCTCGCCCCCATGCTGAACTACTTTAATATCCTGCAATTTCTCACCGATGAGGAATTTGCCTTAGAGCGTGAAAGCCCGGACCACCACGCCTCCCTGCCCTACATCTACGAGGACCTCTGTCTGTCCATTCGGGAAATGACCGACTGTCATGCCTGCTTTCTCCTGTACCGTGAAAAAGGGGAGTTTACTGAGCTGATCGCCCGCAGCGGGTATGTAATCGACGGCGAGAAGGGACTCTTGTCCAACTTCAACATCAAGGCGCCGGAGCTGGACAGCATTATCAAGCAGTGCAGCTTGAAGGACGTTTCTTCAGGCGGAACAGATCCCAACCAAATCACCTACCAGGCCTCCCGCCTGGCAATCCCCCCCTCTAACCTAACTTTCTCCAGCGCGGACACCCTGGTTGAGGGCATCCATCTGGTTCACGGAACCTGTGAGCTTGGCGGCGGTGAATCGTCTGAGCACCAGTATCTGGTGTTTGAGCTCCCCTACTTCAGTGAGGGACACCAGCACGAAAATGACCGCAGCTTCTATCTCCTGCTGGACTACAACAGTCTTAACCTGCCCGATATCACAGCGGCCAAGGTGCCAGCGCTGAAGGTGCTTTTCCTGCGCAAGCGCCTGTGGGAGGCTCTGAGGCAGGACTATGCCGAGCTGATCGATTACCGGTTCGACTGCAGCTATATCAAACCCGTGCAAGAGGGTTCTAAGCCCGCCATTCTGCATATTTCTGACTCCCATCTGATTGATGATAAAAGCTGGGACAACGGAAAATCTAAGATACTCTGCGAGCAGCTTAAGTCACAGCATTGGGGAAAAATAGACCTGCTGGCTGTCACCGGCGATATTGTGCTGGCCTCCCGCCACGCGTCGGACGCCCAGGCCAAATACCACCGCATCGGCCAGCTGCTCCAGAACATAGCCATCTCCCTGTGGTCCACCGATCAAATTCTGCCCCACGACTGGAAGCGCAGGATCATGATTGTTACCGGCAATCATGACTACGCGGCGATGAACGATGTGTCGGTGGAGACCGGAGGCAGAAGGATCAAAAACGCCGGTCCTGCCGGCCACTCCGGCGGCACAATGTCTAAGTTCACCTATTACATCGAATTTTTGATCAACTTCCTGGACGCTCCTATTGACGAGCTTTTGGAAAACGACCTGAACGAGATACGGGATTATAAGTATCTGGGACTGACGGTCGCCATGATCAACACCTCCTCTAAGGCCAATTCCCTGCAAAACAACAAGGTTACAATCAATATCGAAAAGGTACAGCGCCTGATCCAGCAGGCGCCCTGGCACAATTCGGACCATGAGAGAAGCTATGTCGCCCTGATGCACCACGCTCCCAGCTACACAATCAATTATTTTAAGGATAAGTATGAAATTCAAAAATATCTGAGCAAGGGCGAAGACAACTTAACGCTGGAACTGTACAATCGTTACGAGGATCTCTTAAAAGACACCTGTTCTCAGTGGCCAGACATTCCTGCCCCTGACGATGCAGTTCAGGATTTAATCAAGGAAATTCAAGGTCTTCTGGAATCCAATAACGGCAACGCGAAAGGATTCATGAAATCAGAGCTGAAAAGTGATATGGCCATGCTGGTCAATATCCGCAATGCCCCTGACCTAAAGGACGAGTTCCGCTACGATTTTATGTCTAAAAGCATAACTTTGTGTGAAATTCAGGAATATGACAAAGATCAGTTTGATAAGGCCTGCGAGCAGCTGTTTGGAAAAGACAGGACGATTATTCTCTGCGGCCATGAACACAAGAATCAATACTGCAATCATACTGCCAATCCGGTGTTTATCATTGGCCGGCTGCATAACCGCTCCAAAGCAGGAGCGGGAGAAGGTTATCTCTCTTATCTGGTTGTGACACCGGACACCACATCTGACCCTCCGGCGGCCGCTATTTATCAAATTCCCCTTGGCCCTCCCGCTTCTTCCGCCCACTCCTGCGCTTGTCCATGTGAGGACTTTTTCAACCGTTCCAGCGGTGAATCTTGTAGCAGCCGCTGCCCTGTCTAAATTTCCTAAGCGGGACGATAAGATCTCCTGATTCGTCTGTATCTGGAAGCCGCTGCCTGTCAGGGCCGGTGTACGCGGCAGTCAGCGCCGGCTCAGGATAAAAAGTCCCTTTGCCCACCGGCATAAACAATAAAACGACATGCCCCCACCCCCGCTTTCCACGGGAGTGGGGGCTGTTTTTACTTCAATTCCGGGTGGTACTGGGGACAGGTGCACTTTTTCCATTTCAGGCCGGAACCGCAGGGGCATGGATCGTTGCGGCCGATTTTGACCACTTTGCGGACCGGCTGCCTGCGGACAGTGCCGTCTCCGGCGCCGCTCTCCCCGGTGACCTTAGCCACCCGCTCCCGCTTGACCTCCTCATTTTTCCGCAGGCGCACCAGAAACAGCCGGCGCAGCGTCTCCTCCTGAATGGCAGCCACCATGTTCTCAAACATCTCGTAGCCTTCCTCTTTATAGGCCACCACGGGGTCATTCTGGGCGTAGGCCCGCAGGCCGATGCCCTGACGCAGCTCGGTCATGGCGTCGATATGGTCCATCCAATACTCGTCCACCACCCGGAGCATAATCACCCGCTCCAGCTCACGCATCAGGGATGGAGTGATCTCCTGCTCCTTGCGGGCATATACCTCGGTGGCCTTGTCCAGCAGCAACTGGGTCAGTCCGCCAGCGTCGTATCCCTCCAGTTCTCCGTCGGACAGGAGCAGGTCAGTGGGGGCGAGGAACATGGCACGGAAGTGGGATACCGCCTCCCGGAAGTTCTCAGCGTCCATATGCTTCTGTTCACCCATGTGCCCCTGAATGGCGTTGGACACCATGGAGCGGAGCATATTCTGGATGGAGCCCTGGATGTCCTCGCCGTCCAGCACCTGCCGGCGCTGCTTGTAGATGATCTCCCGCTGGGTGTTCATCACGTCGTCGTACTGCAGGACGTTTTTCCGGGTCTGGAAGTTCCGGGACTCCACCTGCTTCTGGGCATTCTCAATGGCTCCGGAGAGCATTTTTGCGTCGATGGGGGTATCCTCGTCCACCCCCAGCTTTTCCATCAGGTTGTACACACGCTCCGAGCCGAACAGGCGCATGATGTCGTCCTCCAAGGAGAGGAAGAACCGGGTCTCGCCCGGGTCGCCCTGACGTCCGGCACGGCCCCGGAGCTGGTTATCGATGCGCCGGGACTCGTGGCGCTCGGTGCCCAGAATAAACAGGCCGCCGGCTTGACGAACCTTGTCGGCCTCCGCCTGAATTTCGAGCTTGTATTTGGCCTCCGCCTCGGAGAACTTCTTCCGGGCGTCCAGAATCTCCTGGTTGTCCGTCTCGGCAAAGCCGGTGGCCTCGGCGATGAGCTCGTCAGTCATCCCCGCCTTGCGCAAATCGGCCTTGGCCAGGAACTCGGCGTTGCCCCCAAGCATAATGTCGGTACCGCGGCCGGCCATGTTGGTCGCCACGGTGACCGCCCCGAACTTGCCCGCCTGGGCTACGATCTCTGCCTCCTTCTCGTGGTTCTTGGCGTTTAGGACGTTATGCTTGATGCCCTTTCTCTTGAGAATGGCGGACAGTTCCTCTGACTTTTCAATGGATACCGTACCCACCAGCACAGGCTGGCCCTTGGTATGACAGGCCTCGATCTGCTCTACAATAGCCCGCAGCTTGCCGGAGACGTTCTTATACACCACGTCGGGCTGATCCACCCGGGCCAGGGCCTTGTTGGTGGGAATTTCCACAATGTCCAGCTCATAGATGGTGCCAAACTCCTCCTCCTCGGTGAGGGCGGTGCCCGTCATACCGGAGAGCTTGTCGTACAGACGAAAATAGTTCTGGAAGGTAATGGTGGCCAGGGTCTTGGACTCGTTGGCCACCTCCACCCCCTCTTTGGCCTCGATAGCCTGATGGAGCCCCTCGTTATACCGGCGGCCGAACATGAGCCGCCCGGTGAACTCGTCCACGATGATGACCTGGCCGTCCTTCACCACGTAGTCGATGTCCCGCTTCATCACGCCCCGGGCCTTGATGGCCTGATTGATGTGGTGGGAGAGCGTGGTATTTTCCATGTCCGCCAGGTTGTCCACCTGGAAGGCCTCCTCCGCCTTTTTGATGCCCCGGGCGGTGAGCGTGGCGGTCTTGGCCTTCTCATCCACGATGTAGTCGGCGTCGATATCCACGTCCTCTTCTTCTTTTTCGTCCACCTTCACCACCCGCTGGCACTTCAGCCGGGAGACAAACTGGTCTACCACGGTGTACAGCTGGGTGGACTTCTCCCCCTGGCCGGAAATGATCAAGGGGGTTCGGGCCTCGTCGATGAGGATGGAGTCCACCTCGTCCACGATGGCAAAGGCGTGGCCCCGCTGGACCAGCTCCTGGGAGTAGATCGCCATGTTGTCCCGCAGGTAGTCAAAGCCGAACTCATTATTGGTGCCGTAGGTGATGTCGGCCTGATAGGCGGCTTTTTTCTCCTCGCCCATCACGCCGTGGATCACCAGACCCACGGTGAGGCCCATGAATCGGAACACCTTGCCCATCCACTCCGAGTCGCGCTTGGCCAGGTAGTCGTTGACGGTGACGATGTGCACCCCCTTGCCGGCCAGGGCGTTGAGGTAGGCGGGGAGGGTGGCCACCAGGGTCTTGCCTTCGCCGGTTTTCATCTCGGCGATGCGGCCCTGGTGCAAAACGATGCCGCCCACCACCTGCACCCGGTAGGGCCGCAGGCCAATAACCCGCCACGCGGCCTCCCGGCAGGCGGCGAAGGCTTCGGGAAGGATGTCGTCCAATGTCTCTCCATTGGTGAGACGGGCTTTCAGCTCCGGGGTCTTGGCCTGGAGTTGCCCGTCAGTGAGGGCTTTGTACTCCTCCTCCAGGGCATCCACCTTGTCGGCGATGGGGTAGATAGACTTCAACTCCCGCTGGGAGGAAGTCCCGAACAGCTTGGTAAACAGGCTCATTGCGTAAAACACCTCTCGGTTGTAATTTCGGACACAATTGAAATCAGTATACCACACTCTTCCCCGCAAAAAAAGAGCAAATTGTAAACTTTCTTGCAGAAAAATTCCGTCCTCTTGGTTCAAATAGCCGAAAATTCCGCACACAGCGCATTGTTGTCCGTCAGACGTTGACAAACCGCCCTGCTTTGTGGTATGGTAACGGAGTAATTGAATATGGACAGACGAAGCGCGCAGGAAAATGGCCATGTGGCCTGCCGAAGGAGTAACACTCTCAGGCGTTCCGCTCCGGAATAGAGACTGCGCGTGGATGTGACTCTGGAGAAGCTCGTTTACCGGGTGCCGAAGGTGCAACACGGGGATTTATCGCCGTGAATCTCTCAGGCAAAAGGACAGAGGATAAAGCCAAAACGGCGGGGCCGCGCTCCGCCGGGCTGCGCTTTTTCTTTGGGCCGCGGGTATCTCCCAGGCCCTTTTTTCGTCTGCCCGCAAAGGAGAGAGTGTATGGAAGGCTTATTGAGCTTCGAGAGGGCCGTCAACGGCTTTGTGTGGGGCCCCATCATGCTGGCCCTGCTGGTGGGGACCGGCGTGTACCTCACGTTCCGTACCGGCTGGGTCCAGGTGCGCTGGTTCGGGTACATTATGAAAAACACGGTGGGCTCCCTGTTCCGGAAAAAGGACGTGAAGGACCACGGCAGCAACCTGTCCCCCTTCCAGGCGGTGACCACCGCCCTGGCCGGCACCGTGGGCACCGGCAACATCGCCGGGGTCACCGGGGCCATCTTCATCGGCGGGCCTGGGGCCGTGTTCTGGATGTGGGTGTCCGCCTTCTTCGGCATGTGCACCAAATACGCCGAAATCGCCCTGGCTCTGAAGTTCCGGGACACCGGCTCCAACGGCGTCCACAAGGGCGGGCCCATGTATTACATTGAAAACGGCCTGGGCAGAAACTGGAAGTGGCTGGCCGTCCTCTTCGCCATTCTGGGGGGCATGGCCTCCTTCGGCATCGGCAACATCGCCCAGTCCAGCGAGATCGCCGGGGCTATGAGCGGCCTGTTCGGCCTGAACCCCCTGGTCAGCGGTATCGTCCTTACCATTGTGGTGGGCATCGTGGTCATCGGCGGGGTGAAGCGCATCGGGCAGGTCACCTCTCTGCTGGTCCCCTTTATGTCGATGTTCTACGTGGCGGCGGGCGTTGTGGTCATCCTCATGCGCATCACCGACATCCCCGGCGTCTTCGCAGCCATCTTTACCAGCGCCTTCAGCTTTGAGGCCGTGGGCGGCGGCGTGTTTGGCTACGCTATCATGGCGGCCATGAAGAACGGCTTCGCCCGGGGCGTGTTCTCCAACGAGGCCGGCCTGGGCTCCGCCCCCATCGCCCACGCCGCCTCCTCCGCTCAAGAGCCCGCTGAGCAGGCCATCTGGGGGGTGTTCGAGGTCTTTTTCGACACCATCGTCATCTGCTCCATCACCGCATTTACCGTGCTGCTGTCCGGCTTCGAGCTGGGGGAGGCCGCCCTGGAAACCTATGGCACCAATGGGGCCGCCGCCGTTCAGGCGTTTAACTCCATCCTCCCCGGCACCCTGGGCGGCACCATCATTCAGATCAGCCTGCTCTTCTTCGCCCTGTCCACCATCCTCAGCTGGAGCTACTACGGCGAGCGGTGCTGGGGCTACCTCTCCGGAGACAACAAGGTGGTCACCTCCGTCTATAAGGTCATCTTCGTGCTGTTCTGCATCGTGGGTGCCACCGGCTCCGGCCAGCTCATGTGGAACGTCTCCGACACCCTCAACGGCGCCATGGCCATCCCAAACCTCATCGCCCTGCTGCTGCTGTCCGGTGTGGTGGCCTCCATCACCAAGGAATACTTTCAGGATAAGAAATGACCTGCAGGGGCACATATTATGCCCCCGGCGCCTGCCGCGCCTGTCCTCGAAAACACGGGCGGATGATATCCGCCCCAACAAAAAATGTGATATATTCAGAAAGGAAGTAAAATTATGGCCGAGCTTGAAGCAATACTGTTTCCCATTGTGGCAAAGATTAATGAGTATCTGTCCAACTACATCCTAGTGTTTCTCCTCATCGGAGTGGGCCTGTGGTACTCGATTAAAACCCGGTTCGTTCAGGTCCGCTGCTTTGGCGAGGGGATGAAGAAGACTTTCGGCAACCTGTCCCTCCGAGGCGGAAAGCAGGAGCAGGGCATGAGCTCCTTCCAGGCCCTGGCCACCGCCATCGCCGCCCAGGTGGGCACCGGCAATATCGTGGGCGCCTCCGGCGCTATCCTCACTGGCGGTCCTGGCGCTATCTTCTGGATGTGGATCATCGCCTTCTTTGGCATGGCCACCATCTACGCCGAGGCCACCCTGGCCATCCAAACCCGCCAGGCCGATTCTGACGGCTCCTACCGCGGCGGCCCCGTCTACTACATCACCACCGCCTTTAAGGGCGGCTTCGGCAAGTTCCTGGCCGGCTTCTTCGCCGTGGCCATCATTCTGGCCCTGGGCTTCATGGGCTGTATGGTCCAGTCCAACTCCATCGGCTCCACCTTCCAGACTGCCTTCGGCGTCCCCTCCTGGATTATAGGCGTGGTGCTGGTGGCCATCTGCGGCGTGATCTTCCTGGGCGGGCTGAACCGCCTGGCCTCCGTCACCGAGAAGGTGGTCCCCGTTATGGCGGCTATCTTCCTGCTGGGCGGGCTGGTGGTCCTGGCGGCCCGGGCCAAGTACATCCCCGCCACCTTTGGCATGATCTTCCAGTACGCTTTCCAGCCCCAGGCCATCATCGGCGGCGGCTTCGGCTACGCAATCAAGACCGCCATCAGCCAGGGCGCCAAGCGGGGCCTGTTCTCCAACGAGGCCGGCATGGGTTCCACCCCCCACGCCCACGCCCAGGCCAACGTGGCCACCCCCCACGATCAGGGTGTGGTAGCTATGATCGGCGTATTTATGGACACCTTTGTGGTGCTCACCCTCAACGCCCTGGTGGTCATCTCCACCCTCTACACCGCCGACGGCCCCCTGGCCGAGTGCGGCGCGGCGGCGGCCAGCACCACCCTGGGCAAAGCCAACCTGGCCCAGACCGCTTTCGGCGTGGTCTTTGGCGAGAGCGCCGGAGCCATGTTCGTAGCCGTGTGCCTGTTCTTCTTCGCCTTCTCCACCATCCTGAGCTGGAACCTGTTCGGCAAGATCAACGTGGTATACCTCTTCGGCAAGAGCTCCGCCAAAATCTACGCAGCCTTGGCCCTGGTGTTCATCTTCCTGGGCACCCTGATGTCCAACGACCTGGTTTGGGAGCTGACCGACATGTTCAACAACCTGATGGTCATTCCCAACGCCCTGGCCCTTTTCGCCCTCACCGGCATGGTGATAAACTCCCTCCATGTGGCGGGGAAGAAATAAATTTTTATCCAAACATACAGGAGCGGCAAGGTGAAAAGCCCTGCCGCTCCCGCTATTGTTTCGACTCCAGATCAACGCATTTCTCATGTGATTCAAATCATCAGCGCCGACGTAAATGACAATGATCACTTATACAAATCCAATATTTTCGTCTCACTCGCCCTCACCCTCAACAGCACAGGCTATTTCACCATCTTCGCTCCTCAAAGTCAGAGGCATCACTATTCGCGTAAATAATCAGTTCATTCCCGTTTTCATCGTCCCGGAAAAATTTACTTTTGAGGCGGCCCCATTTTCCTCTATATGGCTGCTACACCACACCTCAAAACCGCTCACAAGCCGCCTTTACCTTTCCATTGAAATATGGTATGATTACCTGACTGAAAAAGGGGGCGCGTCCTATGGCTGACATCCGAAAAAACACCGTCCATACCCTGGACATCACCGGCTACACCGCCGAGGGGATGGGGGTAGCCCGGCTGGAGGGGCGGGTGGTCTTTGTGCCCTTCACCATCCAAGGGGAGCAGTGGCGGGTTCGGCTGGAAAAGGTAAACAAAAACATGGCCTGGGGCCGGGGGGTGGAACTGCTGCTCCCCTCCCCCAAGCGCATTGTCCCCGACTGCCCCCTGTACGGCAAGTGCGGCGGCTGTCAGTTCCGCCACATGACTTACGAGGAGGAGCTGCGGGCCAAGGGGCAGCGCATCGCTGACGCCCTGGAGCGGGTGGGACGGGTGAGGCTGGACCTCCCCCCTGTCCTAGGCGCGGAGGACCCTCTGCGCTACCGGAACAAGGTACAGTTCCCGGTTTCTCAGGGCAGGCGAGGCCTGTCCATCGGCTACTACCGTCCCCGGAGCCACGACGTGCTGGACACCCCGGACTGTCCTCTCCAGCCTGAAGCTGTCACTCGCCTGCGGGGGGCTTTCAAGACCTGGATGGAGGAGCATGCCATCCCCGCCTACGACGAGACGACTGGAAAGGGCCTGGTCCGGCACCTCTATGTCCGCACCAACAGCCGTGGAGAGAGTCTGGTGTGCGTGGTGGCCAACGGGGAGATCCTCCCCCACAGCGACACCCTGGTGAAGGCGCTGCGGCGCTCCCATCCCGGGCTGGCGGGGGTGGTGCTCAATATCAATACCAGGGGCACCAACGTGATCCTGGGCGACCGGTTCGTTGCCCTCTGGGGCCAGGACTGGCTGGAGGAAAAATTATGTCAACTTTCTTTTCGCCTGTCTGTCCCGTCATTCTTCCAGGTCAACCTTGCCCAGACCCAGCGTCTGTATCAGACCGCTCTGGAGCTTGCCCAGCTCTCAGGAAGCGAAACCGTGCTGGATCTGTACTGCGGCATCGGCACCATCTCCCTGGCCCTGGCGCGCCGGGCCGCACGGGTGATCGGGGCGGAGATCGTTCCCCGCGCCATTGAGGACGCCAAAGAGAACGCGACGCGCAACGGTGTATCAAACGCGGAGTTCTTCTGCGGCGACGCCGGAGCTGTGGCCCGGCGGCTGGCGGAGGAGGGTATCCGGCCCCAGGTCATCTGTGTGGATCCGCCCCGAAAGGGGCTGGCCCCGGAGGTCCCCGCCATCCTGGCGGCCATGGGCCCGGAGCGAATTGTCTATGTCTCCTGCGACCCGGCTACCCTCGCCCGGGATGTGGACCGTTTTTCCCGGCTGGGTTACCGGGCTATCCGGGCGCGTGGGATCGATCTCTTCCCCCGAACCGCCCATGTAGAGACAGCCATGCTGCTGGAGCAAAATTCCGCCCTATAATTTGTCTATTTTGGCAGTGGACCGCCCGCTTCTCCTGTAGTAAGATAGTCTGGCTGCAAAATCGTGTGTTTTAAAGGGGAATCGGTCACCGTGAAAAGAAACCACAGCATTGATATGTGCAACGGGTCTCTGGCGGACAAAATACTGCTCTTTGCCCTGCCGCTGATGGCTTCCAGTCTGCTCCAGCTGCTGTTTAACGCGGCGGACGTGGTAGTGGTAGGCCGGTTCGCCGGCAAGGAGGCGCTGGCGGCAGTGGGATCCAACACCTCGCTGATTAATCTGACCATCAATCTGTTCATAGGCCTGTCGGTGGGCACCAACGTGGTGGTATCCCGGGACCTGGGAGCGGGGCGGCACGACAATGTGAGCCGCGGCGTTCACACCGCCATGACCCTGGCCCTCATCAGCGGCGTCGGAATGATGATTTTCGGCATGGTGATGGTCCGGCAGCTGCTGGAGTGGATGTCCTCCCCCACCGATGTTATTGACCTGGCCACCATATATCTGCGCATCTACTTTCTCGGCATGCCCGCCAACCTGACCTACAATTTTGGCGCTGCCATTCTCCGGGCCCAGGGGGACACCCAGCGTCCGCTGTACTTCCTCACCTTCGCCGGAGTGGTAAATGTGCTGCTCAACCTGATATTCGTCATCGGCCTGCGCATGGATGTGGCTGGAGTGGCTCTGGCCACCATCATCGCCCAATATATCTCCGCCGCCCTGGTGGTGCGATGCCTCATACAGGAGACAGGCCCCCTCCATCTGGAGCTGAAGCATCTTGGTCTGAACAAAAGAGTGGTAGTCCAAATTTTAAAGGTGGGGCTGCCGGCCGGCTTCCAGGGGGTGGTATTCTCTCTGTCCAACGTGGTGATTCAGTCCTCTCTCAACTCCTTTAACGACCCGGTGCTGGTGGCCGGCTCCGCCGCCGGGGCCAACATTGAGAGCTTTGTCTACACCACCATGAACGCATTCCATCAGGCCGCCATCTCCTTTGTCGGCCAGAACTACGGCGCCGCCAAATGCGACCGGGTTGACAAGGTGGCCCGGTACTGCACCCTGTTCGCGGTGCTGTTCGGCCTGGTTCTGGGCAATCTGGCCTACCTCTTTGGCGCCCCGCTGGCCGGCATCTACGCCCCAGGTGAACCTGACGTGGTTCAACAGGCCCTGGTGCGCATGCTGTACATCTGCTGTCCCTACTTCATCTGCGGCGTCATGGAGGGCCTGGTAGGCACCCTTCGCGGGCTGGGCAGTTCCGTGATTCCCATGCTGGTCTCCGTTGTGGGCGCCTGCGGCCTGCGTCTGCTCTGGGTGGCCGCCGTATTTCCCCGTTACCGCACCCCCGCCTGCCTGTACCTGTCATATCCTGTCACCTGGACGATTACTGCCCTGTTTCATTTCCTTTTTCTCATGCTGGTGGTTCGCCGCCGGGCCTTTGCCAAGGTGCGGAGCGGCGGACCCGCCTATCTGTCCACCGAGGGACACCACCCTAAAATATAATCCAGACAAGACCGCTTCTGATCAAAGCAGGTCCTGTTTTTGTGGGAAAATTTTCCGGGAAAAATTTTTGGGGAAAAGGTTTGACAAACGGTAACAATTATGTTACAATTCGGTTACAGTTTTAAGTCACCAATGATTTGAGGAGGCGCATTATGGCCAACGAGAACCTTCCTCTTTCCTATAAGGGGCACCCCCTGCGTCGGAAAGACAACCTTATCTACTACGGAACCATGGCGGAGAAGTACATTATTATGCTTCAAGTCCTTTCCTCCAAAAAACAGGGCGATTTGGCCGTTGCTGACAAGGTTTCCGTCCAGCTTCAGCTCACCGACCCCGACCTGAAGAGCCGGGACCGCGTGGTGAAAAAGAGCGAGAAGGACAGCCTCTACGCTGCGATGGACGTGGCTTCTGTCTGGCTGGACCGGGCTCTGTCCGGAAAGTAACAAAAGTTACAACTTAACTTACATCGCCGATAAGCCGTCTGTAAATAAATAGGAGGACGTCAATATGAATTTCAAGGGCATCGTTTCCCGTCTCACCGCTGGAATGCTGCTGGTCAGCGCTCTGGTCACTCCTGCGCTGGCCGCCACCGGCACTGTCAACACCGAAGGCAGTTCCCTGCGGCTGCGGTCTGAAACCAGCACTGACAGTTCTGTGCTTACCAAGCTGCCTCACGGCTCCCAGGTGGACGTGATCGATCAGCCTGAGGCCGGCTGGTACCAGGTCTCTTACAAAGGCACCACCGGTTATGTCTCCGCCGACTACCTTATTGTCACAGAAGACGGCGTTCAGCCTGTTGCCGCCGCGGCGCCCGCCGCTTCCCCCACTGATCAGCCCGCTGACGCCATGTATATCAGGGTGCTTCAAGGTCCCCTGAACATCCGCACCGGCCCCAGCACTGACCACGACAAGGTCGGCCAGCTCTCTGTGGGCAAGGTTGCTGAGGTGGTGGACGTGCTGGATGGCTGGTACCAGATTGACTCCGGCTACGTCTGCGGCGACTATGTGGTAGAAGTAGACGCCACCGAGGCCCAGTCCTCCGGTCAGGGCCAGGAGATTGCCGATTACGCCCTCCAGTTCCTTGGTTCCCGCTACGTGTACGGCGGAAGCTCCCCCAGCGGCTTTGATTGCTCCGGTTTTACCAGCTACATATACAAGCAGTTCGGCTACAAGATTAATCGCTCCGCCTCCGATCAGCTGGACAACGGCACCCCCGTTTCCCGGAGTGAACTGCAGCCCGGCGACTTGGTTATGTTCAAAAAGGGCGGCTCCAGCAAGCGGGCCTCCCACGTGGGCCTGTACATCGGCAACAACCAGTTTATCCACGCCTCTACCTCCAAGGTCGGCGTTATCATCAGCCGCATGAGCGACGCCTATTACACCACCGGTTTTGTGGGCGGCCGCCGTATCGTCTGATTCCTCACATAAAAAATTTAAAGCTCACCGTCTGTTTTCAGATGGTGAGCTTTTTTGTGCATAAAAAACGGAACAGGCCTTGACAGCCTATCCCAATTATGGTAGAATAAAATGCTTTTGTGTCCTTTCATCCCATCGGACACTCTCCCATATTCACAATGTCAGTGTAACACAGGACCGGGAACTTGACAAGAGGTCAGGGAGAGAATTTTCCCACTCATCCGGGCGTATCATTTCTTTTTCCCTCCCCTGAATTGTGCATACTGACGGCAATTTTTTCTGTTTTTCCAAAATCCGCCTCAAAAAAGTGACAACCAACCGTCAATTCTGAAGAAAGCGAGTTGATTTTTCAGCATGGTCGTCAATGACGTAATGTACGGCAAGACCCTCCGAAAAAGCTTTGCCCGGTATCAGGAGATTCTGGAGATGCCCAATCTGCTGGAGGTGCAGAAAACCTCTTATCAGTGGTTTCTGGACGTCGGCCTGAAAGAGGTATTTAAAGACGTGGGCTCCATTGTAGACTACGGCGGCAACTTGGAGCTGTCCTTTGTGGACTTCTCCATGGACGAAAAGCCCAAGTACGATGTGGAGGAGTGCAAGGCGCGCGACGCCACCTACGCCGCCCCCATCAAGGTGCGGGTGCAGCTGCGCAATACCCAGAATAATCAGATCAATGAGCAGGAGATCTTCATGGGGGACTTCCCCATCATGACCAACTCGGGCACCTTTGTCATCAACGGGGCCGAACGGGTTATCGTCTCTCAAATCGTCCGTTCTCCCGGCATGTACTACACCCGTGAGGTGGACAAGGCAGACAATAAGACCTACGCTACCACCGTCATTCCCGGCCGGGGCGCCTGGCTTGAGTATGAGACCGACCTGAGCGACGTGTTCTATGTCCGTATTGATAAAAACCGCAAGTTGCCTGTCACCTGCCTCATCCGGGCTATGGGCCCCCGCACCGACGCGGAGATTATCGAGCTGTTCGGTGAGGATGAGCGCATCCTGGCCACTTTGGAGAAGGACGCCTGCAAGACCTACGAGGAGGCCATGCTGGAGATCTACCGCAAGCTGCGCCCCGGTGAGCCTCCCACGCTGGACTCCGCCGAAACTCTGATTACCGCCACCTTCTTCGATCACCGTCGGTACGACCTGTCAACCGTGGGCCGCTATAAGTTTAACAAAAAGATGGCCCTGTGGACCCGGCTGTCCGGGCAGAAGCTGGTCCAGCCCGTGGCCGATCCCCGCACCGGCGAGATCATCGCCGAGGCCGGCGAGGTCCTCACCCGGGAACGGGCCCGGGAGCTGGATTCCAGGGGTGTAAATCGTGCGGTAGTAGACTCAGACGGCAAGGAAGTGGTGGTTTTCTCCAACGATATGGTGGATAAGACAGGCTTCGCTGCCCTGGCCGGCTTTGACCCCGCCGAGGCCGGAATCGACGAGATGGTATCCTTCCCCGTGCTGTGCTCCCTGGTGGACCAGTATCAGGGAGAGGAGCTTAAGCAGGCCGTCCGCCGTGCCCGGGAGGAGCTTATTCCGAACCACATCACTGTGGCCGACATCATGGCCTCCATCAATTACCTCAACTGCCTGGCCTACAACATCGGCACCCCTGACGATATCGACCACCTGGGCAACCGCCGCCTGCGATGCGTAGGTGAGCTGATTCAAAACCAGTTCCGCATCGGCTTTTCCCGCATGGAGCGGGTCATCCGGGAGAGAATGACCACCCAGGACCTGGATGTGGTCACCCCCCAGAGCCTGATTAACATCCGGCCTGTCACCGCCGCCATCAAAGAATTTTTTGGATCCTCCCCCCTGTCTCAGTTTATGGATCAGACAAATCCCCTGGCTGAGCTGACTCACAAGCGCCGCCTTTCCGCCCTGGGCCCTGGCGGCCTGAGTCGCGACCGGGCCTCCTTTGACGTGCGCGACGTCCATTACTCCCATTACGGCCGGCTGTGCCCCATTGAGACCCCCGAGGGCCCCAACATCGGCCTGATCTCCTATCTGGCTTCTTACGCCCGGATCAACAAATACGGCTTTATTGAGGCCCCCTACCGCCGGGTGGAAAAAGAGACCGGCAAGCTCACCGACGAGATCATCTATATGACCGCCGACATGGAGGACGAATTTATCATCGGCCAGGCCACCGAGCCGGTGGATGAGGAGGGCCGGCTGGTCAATGAGCGTGTCACCTGCCGCCACCGCAATGAGACCATCTCCGTGGATAAGCACCGGGTAGACTACGTGGACGTCTCCCCCAAGATGATGGTATCGGTGGCTACCGCCATGATCCCCTTCCTCCAGAACGACGACGCCAACCGCGCCCTGATGGGCGCCAACATGCAGCGCCAGGCCGTGCCTCTGCTTCGCCCCGAGGCCCCCATTGTCGCCACCGGTCAGGAGCATAAAAACTGCATCGACTCCGAGGTTGCCATTCTGGCGGAAGGACCGGGTACTGTAACCAGGGTGTCCGCCCGGTATATCACTGTGGCCTACGACGACGGCCACACCAAGGACTACCGCCTGACCAAGTATCTGCGTTCCAACCACACCACCTGCATCAACCAGCGGCCCATCGTGGACGCCGGGCAGCGGGTAGATTTTCAGGACGTGCTGGCCGACGGCCCCTCCACTGACCGGGGCGAGGTGGCCCTGGGCCGGAACATCCTCATGGGCTTTATGACCTGGGAGGGCTACAACTATGAGGACGCCATCCTCCTCAACGAACGGATGGTCAAAGACGATGTGTTCACCTCCATCCACATTGAGGAGTATGAGACTGAGGCCCGGGACACCAAACTGGGCCCCGAGACCATCACCCGGGACATTCCCAACGTGGGCGACGACGCCTTGAAGGACCTGGACGAGCACGGCATCATCCGGGTGGGCGCGGAGATTCGCGCCGGCGACTACCTGGTGGGCAAGGTCACCCCCAAGGGCGAGGCCGAGGCCACCGCCGAGGAGAAGCTGCTGCGGGCCATTTTTGGCGAGAAGGCCCGGGAGGTCCGCGACACCTCCTTAAAGGTTCCCCACGGCGAGGCCGGAATTGTGGTGGACGTAAAGGTATTCACCCGGGAGGGCGGCGATGAGCTGGGTCCCGGCGTCAACCAGGTGGTGCGGGTCTACATCGCCCAGAAGCGGAAAATCTCCGTGGGCGACAAGATGGCTGGCCGCCACGGCAACAAGGGCGTGGTGTCCCGTATTCTGCCCCAGGAGGATATGCCGTTCCTCCCCGACGGCACCCCTCTGGACATTGTACTCAACCCCCTGGGCGTGCCCTCCCGCATGAACATCGGCCAGGTGCTGGAGGTCCATTTGGGCTACGCCGCCAAGACACTGGGCTGGAAGGTGGCCACCCCCATCTTTAACGGCGCCAGCGAGACCGATATTCAGGATTGTCTCAAACTGGCTGGCCTTTCCCGGGAAGTGGGTCTGGATGAGCCTCTCATCGGCAAGCCCCTCTATCTGGCCGGTGAAACGGATGATGAGATGCGTCCCCTCACCCCCGATGAGATGGCCGACGCCCCCCAGGTGCGGCAGTGGCAGCAGGAACGCCGCCTGCGCATTATCGACGGCAAGAACTGGCTGTACGACGGCCGCACCGGCCGCCGGTTCGACAATCCCGTCACTGTGGGCTATGTCTACTTCCTCAAACTCCACCACCTGGTGGACGACAAGATCCACGCCCGGGCCACTGGCCCCTACTCTCTGGTCACTCAGCAGCCCCTGGGCGGCAAAGCTCAGTTCGGCGGACAGCGCTTCGGCGAGATGGAGGTATGGGCCCTGGAGGCCTACGGTGCGGCCTACACCCTCCAGGAAATTTTGACAGTGAAGTCCGACGACGTTACCGGCCGTGTGAAGACCTATGAGGCCATTGTCAAGGGCCTGAACGTACCCAAACCCGGTGTTCCCGAGTCCTTTAAGGTGCTCATCAAGGAGCTGCAGTCCCTGTGTCTGGACATGAAGGTGCTGGACAATCAAGGCAACGAGATTGAGCTGAAGGATGAGGATGAGGACACCTATCAGCCCGTCCGGGACGACTACTACGACCGTGAGGAAGACTTCGGCTATCAGGCCGGCGACGATTTTGCCGCTGCCGGCGGCTTCACCTTCAAGGGTGAGAGCGACGACGACGACTTGACTCTCACAGCGGTGGAGGAGCACTCCGACGAGCCCCTCTTCGCTGAAGACGATTATAATTGACACAGGGAGGAGATCAAAAGATGAGCTACGCTGAATTTGACGCGATCCGAATCGGCATCGCCTCCCCCGAACAGATCCGTGAGTGGTCCTTCGGCGAGGTAAAGCGCCCGGAGACCATCAACTACCGCACCCTCAAGCCCGAAAAGGACGGCCTGTTCTGTGAAAAGATCTTTGGCCCCACCAAGGACTGGGAGTGCAACTGCGGAAAATATAAGAAAATCCGCTACAAGGGCAAGGTGTGCGACCGCTGCGGCGTGGAGATCACCAAGGCTAAGGTCCGCCGGGAGCGGATGGGCCATATTGAGCTGGCCGCCCCGGTGAGTCATATCTGGTATTTCAAGGGCATCCCCTCCCGCATGGGCCTGCTGCTGGATATCAGCCCCCGCATCCTGGAAAAAGTGCTGTATTTTGCCGCCTATATTGTCATCGATCCCGGCTTCTCCCCCCTGTCCAAAAACCAGATCCTATCTGAAAAGGAATATCGGGACATGCGGGAAAAGTATGAGGACGATTTCGACGCCGGCATGGGCGCGGAGGCCGTGAAAAAGCTTCTGCAGCAGATTGACCTGGATGAGCTGTCTGAGCAGCTGCGCAAGGAGCTGAAGGACGCCTCCGGTCAGAAAAAGGTGAAGATCATCAAGCGGCTGGAGGTTGTAGACGCCTTCCGCGTCTCCGGAAACAAGCCCGAGTGGATGATTATCGATGTGCTGCCCGTCATTCCCCCTGAGATCCGGCCCATGGTTCCCCTGGACGGCGGACGCTACGCCTCTTCCGATTTAAACGACCTCTACCGCCGGGTGATCAACCGGAACAACCGCCTGAAGCGCCTCATCCAGCTCAACGCCCCCGACATCATCGTCCGCAATGAGAAGCGGATGCTCCAGGAGGCGGTGGACGCTCTCATCGACAACGGCCGCCGAGGCCGGGCGGTCACCGGAGCCAACAACCGGGCGCTGAAGTCCCTGAGCGACATGCTCAAGGGCAAGCAGGGCCGCTTCCGCCAGAACCTGCTGGGCAAGCGGGTGGACTACTCCGGCCG
>CAMTMZ010000027.1 GCA_947073765.1 uncultured Bacillota bacterium
GTGAATGAGCTTTCGGCTTTTGCCGGAAGCGAGTGATACGGAGCGTGTGACGCCGAGGCCCAGGCCAACCAGGTGCCCCAGGGCGTTCTCCAGCTGCTGGGCTAAGAATAGCCTGAACGCGGCGTAGAGCCTGACAGCCTGGGACAGCATGGCCGTCCGGGGACCCGGCGCGAGCCCAGCGAAGCGGGTCGCGGCGGGAGAGGCGGAACAGCGAAGTGAATGAGCTTTCGGCTTTTGCCGGAAGCGAGTGATACGGAGCGTGTGACGCCGAGGCCCAGGCCAACCAGGTGCCTCAGGGCGTTCTCCAGCTGCTGGGCTAAGCCACATTTTAACGCACGGAAATACTCCAGGGGGCCGGGCCTGTGCCTGGCTCCCTTTTTTCAAAGAGCGGGCGCATGATATGTGTCCCTACAGCCAGGCGGCTCTGTAGGGGCGGATATCATCCGCCAGAAAAAGGAGAGAGCATTGTGAAAGAGCAAAAGCCGGTTCTGTCCATCGGAATCATCTTCCGGGACGATATCCGCTCTATCGAGCGCTGCCTGACCGCCCTGCAGCCCCTGCGGGAAGCCGTTCCCTGCCAGCTGGTCATGGCGGACACCGGGTCGGTGGACGGCAGCCGGGCGGTGGCGGAGCGGTATGCCGATATCCTCTTCGACTTCCCCTGGGTGAACGACTTCTCCGCTGCCCGGAACGCGGTCATGGACCGCTGTTCCGGGGAGTGGTACTTGTCTGTGGATACGGACGAGTACCTGGATGAAAATATTACAGAGCTGGTAGAGCTGCTAAGGAGCAAAAAACGAAAAGATTATGAGGCCTGCTCCATCGTGGCGCGCAACTACAAGACCGGCGATAGGAAGGGCGTTTATCTGGACGTCTATGTTGTGCGTTTGCTGCGTATGTCCACCGGAAAGCGATTTGAGGGCGCGATCCATGAGCGGTTGAATTTCCCGGAGGATCACCCCGTTCAGGGGCAGAGCCTGACACGGACGATTCTGCACCACGACGGCTATGTGGAGCTGAACGGCCCAGAGGGCGCGAAAAAGCGCCGCCGGAACCTGGATCTGCTGCGCAAGGAGCTGGAGCATGCCCCGGAGGACCTGCGCCGCTGGCTCCAGCTGCTGGAGAGCGGCCGGGAGGAGGCGGAATACGGCAATTGGGTCCGTCAGGCCGCGGCCCTGGTGCTGGCAAAGAAAAAAGGCTGGCAGGTCTATGGTCCTCCCATGATAAGCTACGCCGTGGAGAAGGCGGTGGCCAGCGACTTTCCCGAGACGGAGGACTGGATCAGCTGGGCCCGGGAACAGTTTTCCGACTCCCTGTTTACCCGAATTGATATCGCCTACTGCGACGCGTTCCGCTGCCGGGGAAAAGACGCTCAGCTATGCGTCCAGCGATGCGAGGAGTATTTCCAGGGGCTGGAGGACTATCGGGCCGGAGGCGTCAAAGAGGAGCTGATGGTGGCCGCCCTCACCCGGACCAACCCCCTCCACGAGCAGAATATGCGGATTGTCATGATGGAGGCCTGTATGGCCCTGGGCCGCTGGGATGACACCCTGGCCCAGCTGCTGGCGCTGGACTGTGCCAATATGAGCGAGCGGCATGTGTTGGGAGCCTGTGTGACCCTCTTTGAGCTGCACAGGAAAAGCTTCCTGGATACTGCCCCCGTGGTGGAAGCTCTCTGGCGGGGTATTACCGAGGATCAGACCAAAATTGCGCAGAAGAAGCAATCTGTCCTGCTGTCCAACGGGATGCAGCTTTTTTCCCGGGAGTATCGGGATAAAGAGAATATGGGGGTCCGGCCGGCTTATACGGTGTTTTTGCCCCTGTCCGGGCGGTACGAGCTGGGTACCGCCGCCGCGATATTGGAAACGGAGAATGTGTCGGAATTGGAGCGCCTGCTTGGGGCAGTGGAACACTGGGAGGAGCTGCCCGCCGCCGCCCTGGAGCACGCGCTGTCAGCGGGTGTGGCGTTCCCGCTGACGGATAAGCCCTTGGCCCTGGAGGAGATGGACGTCCTGGCCAGCCGCATGGCCCGGGAGGGGCTGGCGGCACAGAGGGCAATCCGGCTGGCGGAGCACATCCCGGAGGAC
Source organism: uncultured Bacillota bacterium (assembly GCA_947073765.1). GTDB lineage: Bacteria > Bacillota > Clostridia > Oscillospirales > Oscillospiraceae > Lawsonibacter. The sequence goes on from CAMTMZ010000027.1 coordinate 2,088, forward strand.
TGGCAGGGGCTGGTTTGGACCCGGGAACTGGCCCTGGCCGCAGTGCGGTCCTGCGGCTGGGAAGAGGCGGAGCGGGGAATGGAGCTGTGCCGGGCATTTGCCAGGGCAGAGGGCGCTGTGCTGCCACGGTATTACAGCGAGGCGCTGTTGTGTGAAGAGAATTTGGATGTCCTGCCCCCTCTGCACCGCTTCGGCTGGTATATCGCCCAGGCGTTTCAGGCATTGGACGCCGATGACCATCAAGGGTATGTTCGTCTGCTGCGGGCGGGATTGACCTCCTGTCCCAGCATGAAGCCTATGGCGGAGTTTCTGCTGAATCAGCTGGAGCGCGCCCAGCGGCTCCAGGCTCCGCCGGAGCTGCTGGCCCTGGCGGAGCAGGTGCGGACCCTGCTGGCGGCCTACGATCCCGGTGACCCCGCCGTGGCAGCCCTGAGGGCCAGCCCCGCCTATCAGAAGGTGGCTTATCTCATTGAGGGTGTGGACGGGGGTGGCCTGCCGTCGTGAAGGTTGTCATTCTGGCCGGAGGTCTGGGCACCCGCATCAGTGAGGAGAGCCACCTCAAGCCCAAGCCCATGATCACCATCGGGGAACAGCCCATTTTGTGGCATATTATGAAGTACTATTCCGCCTTCGGCTTTGACGACTTCATCATCTGCTGCGGCTACAAGGGCCATGTGATCAAGGAATATTTTGCCGATTACTACCTCTACCGCTCCGATGTGACGTTTGATTTTTCGGCGGAGAACCGGATGACCATTCATCAGAATATTGCCGAGCCCTGGCGGGTGACACTGGTGGATACCGGATTGAACACCCAGACCGGCGGGCGGATCAAGCGGGTGCAGAACTACATCGGGGACGAGCCCTTCCTGCTGACCTACGGCGATGGAGTGAGCAATGTGGACCTGAACGCCCTGCTGGAGCAGCACAAGGCCTCCGGAAAAACCGTAACCCTCACCGGCATCCAGCCGGGGGGGCGCTTCGGTGTGCTGGACCTGGAGGAGCAAACCGTGATAGGTTTCCGGGAAAAAGCCAAGGAGGACGGCAGCTGGATCAACGGCGGCTTTATGGTGATGGAGCCAGAGGTGTTCCGGTATCTCAGCGGCGAGGAGGGCTGCATCCTGGAGCGGCAGCCCATGGAGACACTGGCCCGGGAGGGAAAGCTGGGTATCTATAAGCACAGCGGCTTCTGGCAGTGCATGGACACCCAGCGGGACCGGGGGCGGTTGGAGAGATTGTGGGCCGCCGAAAAGGCGCCTTGGAAGGCCTGGGAGGATTTATGATCTCTGTTATCATGCTGACCTACAATCGAGAGGCGCTGGTGAGCCGGGCAGTTGAGAGCATTTTGGCTCAGACATATCGGAATTTTGAGTTCATCATCGTGGACAACGGGTCCACGGACCGCAGCGGTCAGATCGCTGATGATTATGCGGTCAAAGACAGTCGAATCAGGGTGATTCACCGGGAACGGGGCAATATCGGTTCTGGGCGCAACACCGGGCTGGATGCGGCTCAGGGGGAGTACATAAGCTTCATCGACGACGACGACTGGGCGGAACCGGATTTTCTGGAATTTCTGCTGGACCTGATCCAGGAAAACGCCGCAGACGTGGCCATCTGCGGCGCTGAGGACAAGGCTTTTGACGAGAAGAAAATGATGAACGCCGAAGAGGCGCTCATCGAGCTGATGTGGCGAAAGAAGTACAATATGGCGTTTCCTACAAAGCTGTTCCGGCAGGACTTGATAGAGCACCTTCGCTTCCCGGAGGATGGCACTTACGACGACATCGCCTTGATGTACAAGCTGCTGGCGGGGGCAAAACGGGTGGCCTACCACGGTCTGCCGAAATACACTTTTTTTCGCCATTCCGGCAACAACTCTGCCTGGACGACGGACCACAGCTTATTGACAGCGGAGACGCTAGAGGAATATCTGTCGGCTTATCGGACCCGGACGGAGTGGCTTTGCAGAAAATTTCCTGATAAAGCTCAGACCTGGCGGTATTTTGAGTGGTCGTTTATGATCTCTATGGTGGAGAAAATCAGCCGGCTGGGAATTCCGAGTTGCGAACGGCAGATGGCGGCTATGAAGCAAGAGCTGCGGACGCATAGGGAGGAATTTTTGGCCAGCCCCGAAACATTGGAATTCGAGACGTTATGGATGGAGGGATATATTGATGGATCATATAGTTGAAAATTTAATTGGCTCATTGCTGGATGCACAGCATGACTATGCTGAAGAGTCGATTGATTCTTTGAAAAACGACAGAAAGGAGGTCTACATATTTGGGGCTGGAGCTGCTGGAAAGCTAATCAAGCAGGATTTGGATCGCTTTGAAATTCCGGTTTATCGGTTTGTAGATAATGATGTGAAAAAGGTCGGAACGCGGATAGAAGGAGTCCCTGTCATTGGTTTTCAGGAACTGGTCATGGCTCAAAAGCCAAAAAAAATTATAATTGGAACGGTAGCATTCCATGATGAAATCGTACATCAGTGCTTGAAAAGCGGAATCCCGTCAAATGAGCTTTGTCTGGCGGACTTTTTGCACTATAACAGAAAGGAGATTACGCGAAATTTCTTTCTGAACAATATCAATGCAATCGTTAATATTTATCAGCACTGCGCTGACCGTGAATCACGGGAGCTCTTTATAGCGAATCTGGTATATCAGTTCACTAGGGACAGGAGGCATTATCATGGGCACCTCTCGGAACTAGAGCAGCAATACTATGAACCGGATATCATTCGCTTGAACAATCAGGAGGTATATTTTGATTGTGGAGCAAAGGATGGAGATACAGCTCTGGCGTTTCATCGGCTGCAAAAGGGTATTTATAAAAAAATTGTAACATTCGAGCCAGATCAGGAAAACTACTTGCTTTTACAGGAGAACCTCAGAGAATTTCCCCGTGTGGAGAACATAAATGCTGGTGTGGGGGAAAGGGAACAGATTCTTGCGTTCCACGGGAACATGGGAGGGCATTCATCTTTCGGAGATGCAGGTGAATTACAGGCTCAAATTGTTCCCTTGGACCGGTATTTGGAGTACCAGCCTACTTTTATTAAAATGGATATTGAGGGTTTTGAGCTAAGTGCATTAAAAGGAGCGCAGGATATCCTACAGCAATGCCGCCCCAAGCTGGCGATTTGTGTATACCACAAGCCCTGTGATATTGTAGAGCTGCCGAAATACATTCTTGACCAGCAGGAAGACTACCGTGTGTACTTCCGATTATATCGCAATTTTGGACATGATTTGGTATGTTACTGTGTATAAAAAAGCTGCTGCTGCCAATGGAAGAACCATATGCTTTGATTCTGATATATTGATCCTGCTTCTCTGCTGCGGAGAAATGAAAAAGACAAGCTGTCATCAGCGGTAAAAAACAAAAAACAGGGAGTAGATTATGTTTATAATGCCAAAACTGGCCTTTTATGTTACATTACGCTGTAACTTAAAATGTAAACTATGCGCAGTGTATGCACCTTACTATAAAGATCCTTTTCATCCAACATTAGAATATCTTTTGATGTGTATTGACCGGTACTTTGAGATTGTGGATCGTATCCGGCTTTTCTCAATCAGCGGCGGTGAGCCGCTGTTAAGGACAGATCTGCCCCAGATCCTGCAACGGGTTCAGCAATATGAGGATAGAATAGAGCGGCTGGAGATTATTACAAACGGAACAATGATTCCATCTGATGAACTGATTGACAAACTTTGCGCCTTCAAAATAAAGCTGAATCTCCTTGTGGATAATTATGGTCCAGACAAGTCTGTCAATGCGGAGGCCGCAAGTGAAAAATTCAAAAAAGTAGAAGGCGCTAACGTTGTTCTGCGTGATTATCATTCTGCGGATATGCACTGCGGAGGCTGGGTTAATTACGGTATTTCGCAAAACAGTGTAAAAAAATCAACTGAGGAAGCCAAGAAGCTGTTTGCGGTGTGCTCGTATCCCCAAAAGCTTGACTTCTGCACATCTATGGTTGCTGGAAAGCTCTACTCCTGTACACAGCTGCGACGGTTAATCGAATTGGGAAAGATAGAGTCTGATCCGTCTGAGGTGTTTGATTTATTTGATCCAAATCAAAGTGATGAATCCATTAGGGAGCGTATCAAGGCACTGTATACCGTTGATATGTTATCTGCGTGTGCATATTGCAATGGAATTTGTGACGACAGTATTCGATACCCAGCTGCAGAGCAGCTCTCGGTTTAGATTGGAGGAAACATAACATGGTTGTTGATATGCCGCGCGGTGGTTTTTATGTAACGCTTAGGTGCAATCTTAGATGCAAACTATGTGCAGCTCACGCTCCATATTATAAAAAGCCTTGGCATCCAACAATAGAGGAACTCTGTACGCAAGTAGACCGCTTCTTTGAACTGGTAACCCACATAGGGCACTTTTCGCTGACAGGGGGAGAACCGCTGCTGCATCAAGATGTTGATATATTGGTGCGCCATATTAAACAATATTCTTCTCAAATCGGTGTGCTGGAACTTTTCACAAATGGAACAATTATGCCCAAGGACAGCGTGATTGATGCGTTTGGGGAGTATGATGGCGCGGTAAAATTCTGTATCGATCATTATGGGCCAGATCTGTCCGTAAATGCGGAGAGACTGGCGGACCGAATTAAAAGAGAACTGCCTGACGCTGTAGTTGAATTGCGTGATTACTATACACAAAATATGCACTGTGATGGATGGGTTGATTGGGGAATTGGACAGGTGCAGGAACGGACCGACGAAGAGGCGCAAGAGATTTTTAATAAGTGCTCTTTACCTCAAAAGCTCGATTTTGTAAGCTGTGTCAACAATGGCGTGATTTACCCCTGCCCTCAAACAAGAAGGTGTATTGAGTTGGGGTACATTCCATTTGACCCGAAAGAAGCCGTGGATATGTTCGATAGGAGTTACAGCGACCTGGAAATTCAGCAAAGGATAAATGAGCGGTATACGCTTACTATTTTGCGTGCCTGCAAGTTCTGCAATGGACAGTGTGACGACAGTAAACGGTATCCTCCGGCTGAACAACTTTGATTAATTAAGGTGGAATTACTAATGAGCAGTGACACAATCCATGTACACCAGTGCGCCCTGATTATAACGCTTCGATGTACATTGAACTGTAAGTTATGCCTTGTCTACGCTCCTTACTATAAAGACCCCAAGGATTATCCTCTTTCAGAAGTAGAACGTTCCATTGACACGTATTTCAAGCTGATCGATACTTGTGGCACGTTCAACATCCAGGGCGGAGAGCCACTGATACACCCCGATCTGCCTGCTATTGTGCGGAAAGTGGCACAGTACAGGGGGAGAATCGATAAAATACTGCTAACCACAAATGGCACGCTTCTCCCTTCCCCAGCGTTAATCAAGGTGTTAAGCGAGTTCAAGGAATCTATACAAGTTAATATCAGCGACTATGGACCTGAGCTCTCTAAAAAGGTTCCGCAGCTTATCACCGTTTTAGAACAAAATTTGATTCCTTACCATGTAATCAACTACAACGGCAGCCACATTCATTTTGGCGGCTGGCTTGATTTTACGGACCATACATTAAAGCATCAGACGGAGGAAGCATTGATCGAAAACGCAAGTAAATGCGGATATCGCAATGGAGGCAACTTGGCAATTCGGAACGGGGAGATTTTCTTTTGCTATCGTGTTGCACGTCGGATTGAGCTTGGAATTATTGAAAAAAATGAGCTATCCTGCGTAGATATGTTTGACCATCGAACAATTTCAGAAAAAAGGCAGAATATAAAGGAAATCTTAAATGCGAAGTATACCCCGGCTTGCGCCTACTGTATTGGTAAGCAAAGTGGTGCTGTCCATCATCCTCCAGCCGAACAACTTACAAAAGAGGAATTGGTGACAGGAGTCGAAAGGATTTAGCGGTTGAGCAGAGAGCGGGGATGGATATGGGAAGCAAAGTGACAATTTATACTCAGGTATATAATACAAAACAATATTTGGAGCAATGTATTTCCAGTGTATTATCTCAAACGTATACAAATTTTGAATATATCATTGTAGATAACGGGTGTACAGACGGATCGTCTGAAATTATAAGTAGATATGCGGCAAAAGATAGGCGTATACGCGTGATTCGATTCGAGAAAAATCAGTATTATCCCCGTTTGAAAATTATGGAAGAGTATGCGACAGGTAAATATCATACAACACTAGATTCAGATGATTGGTGGGAGCCTAATTATCTGGAACGAATACTTGAATTTGCCGAGAAAAACAACTTGGATCTGGCAGTTACTGGGACCATGCAATACATTGAGGTGCGCAACGACAGTAAAATTATGCGAAAGCTGGAACAGCCAGTTGTTCTAACACAAAAACAGTTTGCCCAAAATTATCCTGTGTTTTGGACATTTCCCAGCACAGTATGGGCTACAATTCGAAGAGCTGAATTGGTCCATATTGTAGATTATGCTCCCGCTATCGGGCACGCATATGGCAGTGATACGATGGAGATGCTCCAGTACATCAAGCAGTGTTCCCGGATCGGCATTGACAACTCTGTTCTGTATCATTACCGCATCCACCCCAAAGGCGTTACCTATCAATACAACCCACGGCGGTTTGATGCAAATATTGCCTATTATGAACAAATCAAAGAGTTTTTAGAGCTCCACCAGACCTTCGACCCACCCAAACAGGAGTGGCTGAAGCGGGTGCATCTGTCCTCTATGGCCGCTACCCTGGGGCTGCTGAGGGACGCACAGGTTACAGCGGAGGAGAAGTTGACGGAGTGCGCCCGCATTGTGGAGCACCCGCTGACTGCCGTAGCCCTGACAAACGACTGCGAGGAGCGGGAGCAGTGGTTTTCCGTCATGTGGGAAATCGTTTTTTCCATTCTGGCAGGAGGAGAGCGCACCAATATAGAAAAGCTTGATACGGTTCTGCGGCGCCTTGCGCCTAAGTGCTGCGGAGCGGTACAGACCGGAAATTCAGAGCTGTTCGCAAAGGAAGCCGGCCTTTGTGATGCGCTGAAAAGGGACAGCTGGGATCAGATGGTCTGCCAGTTGATGGATCTGATTGTCCAGAAGCGATACTCCAAGCAGTATGATCTGGGACAGATGCTTGGCGGGCTGATTCCGCCTAAGACACCGCTGGAAGGTGTGACGGATACCAGATTTTTTCGAGAGTACGCAGATGTCTGTATGCTGGTTCTTGGTGAGAGCTACTCCGCCGCCCTGGAGCAGATGACCGGCCTGCTGTTGGAAGAAAAAAAGCTGTATGACGCAGAGAGATTTCTAGAGCTGTATCTGTCCCTTTCCGCCCTGGAGGAGCAGATTCCGGCGTTCCTGTTTGGCAAAACGCGGTTGGCCTGGCTCTATTTGCGGCAGAACCGCCGGGAGGAGTGTAAATCTATGGTGGATGAGCTGACGGAAATGGGCCTGTACAATGAGGAGCTGACGGAGCTCCATCAGGCGTTGGAGGAACAGTCATGAAAAAGCTTCTGCTCTATGGCCATGGCGGCGCTTATAACCACGGGGCAGAAGCCATTCTGCGCTCCAGCCTGCCTGTTTTCCGCAGGGCGGGTATCCCGATTTTGTTGTCTACACATTTTCCGGAGCAGGACCGGGAGTTTGGTCTGGACAAGCTGGTAGACCGTCTGATTCCAGCGGATTTGACCCTGGTGTCAAAGGAGAAAGCCGCTCCTGATTTTACAGATCGGGAGCGGCTTGCCGCACAAATCTATCAAGATGCCCTGGGAGAGATCGACAGCGAGACCGTTTGCGTTGGTGTGGGAGGAGACAATTACTGCTATCCCAACTGGCATCGGCAGAGTATTTTCCACCGAACGGTCAAAGAACGGGGAGGACAGAGCGTCCTGTGGGGCTGCTCCATTCAGCCGGAGATGATCGACCAGCGGATGGAGCGGGTTTTGCGGGAGCACGACCATATCTTTGCTCGGGAGAGCCAGACAGCGAAGGCCCTGCGGGCCCATGGTGTCACACAGGTGACACAGCAGCCGGACCCGGCCTTTTTCCTGGACCCGGAGCCGGTGCCGGTTCCAGAGGGCGTTCAGGGAAAGACAGCGGCGATAAACCTGAGCCCGCTGATGCTGCGGCGGTCTGACTGGCTGCTGGACGACTTTGTGGAGACCGCACATGTTCTATTGGAAAAGGCGGATACATTGCTGCTGCTGCCTCATGTCACCATGCCGGCGGATGACGACCGGGAAGCTCTGGATAGGATGGCCAGGCGCCTCTCGCTGGAGGAGCGCGGCCGGGTTTGCTGGGCTCCGAAAAATGCCAATGCGGCCCAGAGGAAATATCTGATTTCCCAATGCGAGCTTCTGGTCTGCTGCCGCACCCACGCATCCATCGCGGGATACTCAACTGGAGTACCTACATTGGTAGTGGGGTATTCTGTAAAATCTCAGGGAATTGGTCTGGACTTAGGAATGGAACAATGGGTAATTTCCGATAGGGACAGCGCAAAACTTCCGGAGCGGACGGCAGAACTGTGGAGAAGCCGGCGTCAAATCCAGGCCGACCTGTTGGCAAAACTGGGCGGGCTATATTTTGGACAGGACATTGCGCTATGCGGAAACCAACAAAACCAAAGGTTAAAATTTGTGCAAGATATTAAATAAAGCGAAATTTGATAGACAGGTTTTGCCGGGAAACACAATGACCATACAACTTTTATCATTTTCTCAAAAAAGATGTTGAAAGAAAGAATGATCAATGTTAAATTAAGGTTACCACAGGTGCGGGAAGGAGCGACATTGACCGTGCCTGAAACAAAACTGAAAAAGGAGTATGATCATGAAAAAGAAAATTCTCAGCCTTGCCCTGGTTGGCGCTATGTGCGTAACGTTGCTCGCCTCCTGCGGCGGCAAGAAAAACACCACCTGGAAGGTCACCTGCCCCTGGGCCCCCTCCGGCGTGGCCGCTATGGTGAGCCAGCAGGCCGCCACCAAGTCCACCAGCTATTCTGAGACCATCACCCTGGTGGCCGAGGCCATCAAGGGCGACGCCGCCACCGTGAACACCTGGGTGGCCGACACCAAGGCCAACGCCACCGAGCTGGTGTTTGTGGGCGAGGGCCTTCTGTCCATCACCTCCATCCTGGACCCCAGCAAGATGCAGTTCAGCTATGAGGACTTCGTCTTTGTGGAGAACCTGTACTCCTCCATCTTTGTCCTGTCCGCCGACGCCAAGCTGAATATCGGCACCATTGCCGATCTGGAGGCCTATGTGCAGCAGGGCAATGAGATCAGCGTGGCCGTCAACGGCGCCACCAGCTCCGAGGCCTTCCTGGCCGCCGCCCTGTTCGGTTCCATGGGCGTTGGTGACAAGCTGAAGCTCACCCCCTACCAGTCCGCCGCTGAGGCCGCCCAGGCCGTGGCCCGGGGCGAGACCCAGTTCGCCGTCTCCCACCAGTCCCAGATTCTGGAGACCTATCAGCAGAATGGTGTCACTGTGGTGTGCGCCTTCGACGAGAACGACATCGCCAACGGCCCCTTCGCCGGCGTTGAGGGTGTGGGCCAGCACGGCTACCCCTACTTCCGCAACCGCTGCTTCATCATGGCCCGCGCCGGCACCGATGAGGACAAGGTGAAGGAGCTGAAGGAGCTCTACGGCAAGATCCTGGCCGACCAGGAGGTCGCTGACTGGCTGAACGACACCATGCTGCTGGAGGTGGACACCATGTCCGTGGAGGACGTGGAGGCCCATGTTGAGAACGTAAAGAACATCGTCAACGAGTATAAGGACATCGTTGCCGGCTGATCTGAGTACCACAGCGGATATGCGGGGAATGGGATCGGGAGGAATCCCGCCCATTCCCCCTTTTGATCAGGAAAGGAGGTTCCCCATGAGTAAATGGGTGGAGCAGTTCAACGGCCGCATGGATTCCTGGGGCCGGAAGCTGCATGAGAAAGAGATTCGGATCCCGATAGATTTGGTTACCGGCGTGTTATTTTTCCTCGTTGCCCTTGTGATTTTGCTGGTTATGCCCGACCAGGTGGCGATTTCCGAGAAGGACGTGGTCAACGGACGGGCTTTCCCCACGCTGCTGATGGTGGTGATGATGCTCTGTTGCGCTATGCTGGTGGGCAAGGAGCTGTATAAGCTGGCGACCAAGCAGCCCCTAAACTGGAAGGTTATCAACGTTCAGGTGGAGATCAAGGCCCTGGTGATCCTGGCTATTCTGGTGGGCACCTGGCTGCTCAGCAGGCTCACCGGTCTGTTTGTCGTGGGGGCTGTCTTCTGCTGCCTGAGCTTTCTGCTCTACTTCCGGTGCCGGAAGAAGTCCTACTATGTCATTACCCTGGCGCTGGCGGTGGCGATCTGGGCTGCCTTCCGCTTCGCCCTGGGCGTGGACTTTTAAGGAGGGGGAGAGCCTATGCTGCAGTATATTATTCCGGCCACCGGCCTGTTGTTTACCCTGGAAAACATCTTGTGGATCAACATCGGTGTGTTCATCGGCTCGGTCTTCGCGGCCATCCCCGGTCTGAGCGTCATCCTGTGCGTGATCCTCTTCCTGCCCGTCACCTACTCCATGACGGCCATCCCCGGCATGATGTTCCTGCTGGGCATCTACTGCGCCGGCGGCTACGGCGGCAGCGTGTCCGCCATTCTTATCAACACCCCCGGCACCCCCCACGCGGCGGCCACCATGCTGGACGGACACCCCCTGTCTCAGCAGGGCCGCACCAAGGTGGCGCTGAAGATCGCCCTGTACGCCTCCACCTTTGGCGGAGTGTTCTCCGCCCTGATGCTGCTGTTTCTGGGGCCGCAGGTGGCCAAAATTGCCGCTCAGCTGGGCACAGCGGAGTATTTTATGGTATGCGTATTCGGTTTGACCATCATCGCCGGCGTGTCGGGCAAGAGCATGATCAAGGGCCTTATCTCCGCCTGCCTGGGCCTGCTCATCTCCTGCGTGGGCTCCGACCCCATGACCAGCTATGACCGCTTTACCTTCGGTATCTCCCGGCTCTATCTGGGGCTGGACCTGGCTATCTGCCTGATCGGTCTGTTCGCGCTGGTGGAGATCATGGCGAAGGCGGAGCGTCGGCTGGACCGGCTCAACCTGGACACCACCCAGATCAAGGACGACGGAGTCATCACCAAGGCGGAGTATAAGCGCATGGCCCGGCCGGTACTGATCTCCTCCATCATTGGCGCGCTGGTGGGCATCATCCCCGGCACCGGGGCCTCAGAGGCCTCCTGGTTCAGCTACAACACCGCCAAGAACATGTCTAAGCACCCGGAGGAGTTCGGCCACGGCTCCGTGGAGGGAATTGCCGCCGCCGAGTCGGCCAACAACGCCGTCACCGGCGCGACACTGATCCCCCTGCTCACCCTGGGCATCCCAGGCGACGGCACGGTGGCCATCATGCTCTCCGCCCTGATGATCAATGGCCTGAACCCCGGCCTGAGCCTGTTCACCACCCAGGGGGATATCATGTACGCCATCATGCTGGGCCTGATCCTGGTGAATATCTTTATGTGCCTCCAGGGGAAGTTCCTAACCAGCCTCTTTGCCAAGGTGGTGTCCATTCCCCAGGAAATCCTCACCCCCATCATTGTGATCTTCTGCTTTGCCGGGGCCTACTCCGTCAATGAGAACTATTTCGACGTGGGCGTTGCCCTGATCTTCGGCGCGCTGGCCTGGATCCTGCGCAAGCTGGAGCTGCCCCCGGTGCCCATTCTGCTGGGCCTGGTGCTGGGCAGCATGACCGAGACCAACTTCCGCCGGGCTCTGCTCATCTCCAACGGCAGCCCCAGCATCTTTTTCAGCAGTGTATACTGCATCATTTTCCTGGTCCTCATCGTGGCGGCGGTGGGCACCATTGTCCGAGGCAAGGTGAAGGAGCGAAAAGCCGCCACACAGAAGGAGGACTGACAAATGCCCAACAACATTATTTTCTACTTTACCGACCAGCAGCGGTGGGACACCTGCGGCTGCTTTGGACAGCCCCTGGACATCACGCCCAACCTGGACCAGCTGGCCCGGGAGGGGGTCAAGTTTGACAACGCCTTCTCCCCCCAGCCGGTGTGCGGCCCCTGCCGCGCCCTGTTCCAGACCGGCAAGTGGCCCACCGAGACGGGCTGCTTCCGCAACAACATCATGCTGCCCGCCGGGGTGAAGACCTTGGGCAATTATATTGAGGAGGCGGGCTATGAGACCGCCTACATCGGCAAGTGGCACCTGGCCAGCGACGGGGAGCTGGAGAAGCCCCCCACCATCGACCACACCGTCACCGCCGTTCCCCGGGAGCTGCGGGGGGGCTACACAGGCTTCTGGCGCGCCGCCGACGTGCTGGAGTTCACCTCCCACGGCTACGACGGCTTTGTCTTTGACGAGAACGACCAGCGCGTTGACTTCAAGGGCTATCGAGCCGACTGCATCAACGACATGGCCCTGGAGTTCTTCGACCAGTACGACGGGAAAAAGCCCTTCTTCATGACCATCTCCCAGATCGAGCCCCACCACCAGAACGACCGGAAGCACTACGAGGGGCCGGAGGGCTCCAAGGAGCGGTTTAAGGACTTCGTTCTGCCCGAGGATTTGAAGGTTCTGGGGGGCAACGCGGCGGAGGAGTACCCCGACTACCTGGGCCAGTGCGCCAGCCTGGACGAAAACCTGGGCCGTCTGGTGGCTAAGCTGAAGGAGAAGGGGCTGTATGAGAATACAGTGATCATCTTCGCCTCCGACCATGGCTCCCACTTCCTCACCCGCAACCGGGACTCTCACCTCAACGGCTACGACGACTACAAGCGCTCCTGTCACGACGCGGCCCTCCATGTGCCGCTGGTCATCGCCGGCGGGCCCTTCAAGGGGGGCGCCGCGGTGGAGGAGCTGGTGAGCACCGCCAGCCTGCCCAAGACCATCCTGGCCCTGGCCGGGGTGGACGTGGGGGAGGCCATGATTGGGGAAAACCTCCTTGACGTGGTGGAGAAAAAGGAGGATAATAGACCCAATGAGGTTTTCGCGCAGATCTCCGAGAGCCGGGTGGGCCGGTGTATCCGCACGGCCCGGTATACCTACTCCGTCTACGCCCCCGGCGTCAATGGCGGTGAGAAGGCGGCGGCGGACGTGTACGCCGACGACTTCCTCTACGACATGGAGAAGGACCCCCACCAGCTGAACAATGTGGTGGCCGACCCCGCCTATGCCCAGGTGAAGGAGGAGATGCGGGAGCGGCTGTTGGACTGGATCCAGCGGGCGGAGGGGACCCGGCCTCTCATTACCGACTAAAGGGCGCTGTGGCGGCGCCGGGGAGGGCGCTATGAAGGATCTGGACGGGAAGGCGGAGATGGTCTATCTCTGGGTGCGGGCCTATATCGAGGAGAATAAGTTTTCCAGCAGCACAAAAATCCCCTCAGAGCATACCCTGAGCCGAAGGCTGGCGGTCAGCCGGGAGACGGTGCGCCGGGCGCTGGAGCGGCTGACGCAGGAAGGGCTGCTCAGTCGGGTGAAGGGCAGCGGCACCTATATTGACAAGGAGGCCGCCCTGTCCTGGGAGCTGGGAGGCAGCGGCGGAAAGCTGAAAATCGGACTGATCCTCCAGGGCCAGGACGGCAACGCCAACTCCAGCCTGATGGAGGGCATCCGCAGCATCCTGCCCCCCGATCAGGTGGACCTGCGCACCTTCCTCACGGACAACAAATTTGCCAACGAGCGCCACTGCCTCCAGACTGTCATCAATCAAGGCTTTCAGGGTTTTATTGTGGACGGCGTGAAAGCCAGCCTTCTAAACCCCAATCTGGACTGCTACCAGAAGATCTATCAGAAGCGTATCCCTGTCATCTTTTACAACAACTACTACCGCAACCTGAAATGTCCCAGGGTGGTGGTCAACGACCTGCGGTGCGCCGAGGAGCTCCTCGGCCTGCTGATTCAACAGGGCCACCGGAATATTGCGGGTATTTTCGTCTCAGACAACTACCAGAGCATTGAGAAGTTTCAGGGGATGGCGGCCACCCTCCAGAAAAACGGGGTGGAGTATCAGGACGACTATACCAAATGGTGCGTCTCCAATGAGGCCCACGATCCCCGCTTTGTCCACTCCATCGGCCAGTTTCTCAAGCGCCTGCCCCAGTGCACCGCCGTGGTCTGCTGCAACTACATGATCTACCGGATGGTGCGTCAGGTGCTGGAGAAGCAGGGGCGGAGGGTGCCGGAGGATTGCTCTCTGGTGTGCTTCGACTACTCCAACGAGGACTGGAAGGCGGAGGGGATCACCTGCTCCGTCCACCAGGGCTACCGGATCGGGCAGGAGGTGGCCTCCCGGCTGACGCGGATGATCCGAAATCGGGACTGCGACGACCTGGGCTATACCTGTGTTCTGGCCCCGGAGATTTTTGTGGGCCGCTCCGTCGGCCCTGCAATAAGATAGACAGTGCGGGCCGCCCATATGGGCGGCCCGCGTCAAAAAGGAGGAGCTTCAATGCCGCCCCTGAGCATTTTGATAAAGCCGGCCTCCAGCACCTGCAATCTGTGCTGCGCCTATTGTTTTTATGCCGACGAAGCCAGTGTGCGCGCCGTGCCCAATTACGGCCTGATGCCCCGGGAGGTGAGCCACACCCTGATCGAGAAGGCCGCGGGGGCGGCGGAAGGCTCTATAACGTTCCTGTTTCAGGGCGGCGAACCGACCTTGGCGGGGCTGGACTTCTACCGGGATTTTGTCTCCCATGTGAAAGAGACAGTCCCCCGGGGGCTGGCAGTTCAGTATGCCATTCAGACAAACGGGATGCTGCTGAACGGGGACTGGTGCCGTTTTTTTCAGGAAAACCGCTTTCTGGTGGGCCTGTCTCTGGACGGGACCCGGGAGTGCCACGACCGGTTCCGCCGGGACGGAGCGGGAAAGGGCACCTACGACCGGGTGGTACGGGCGGCCCGACAGCTGGAGGAGTACGCAGTGGAGTACAATGTGCTCACCGTGGTGACCGGCTACCTGGCCAGACATGTCCAGAGCGTATTCAGGACCCTGTGTAAGGAGGGCTTTCGATTCCAGCAGTATATCCCCTGTTTGGACCCTTTGGAGGGGGGCAGAGGCAGACAGAATTTTTCGCTGACGCCAAAGCAGTATGAGGAATTTTTGAAGACCCTCTTTGACCTGTGGTACCGGGAGCTGGAGCAGGGCCGGTATTGGTCCGTCCGGTACTTTGACAATCTGGTGTGGATGCTGGGCGGACATGCCCCGGAGCAGTGTTCCATGCGGGGGTGCTGCGGCTTGCAGTATCTGGTGGAGGCGGACGGGAGCGTCTATCCCTGTGATTTCTACGGTCTGGACCAGTACCGGCTGGGGAATATTCTTCAAAATTCCTGGGAGGAGCTGGACCGGGTTCGGGAGGAGACTAAATTTGTGGAGGAGTCCCGGCGTGTCCCGGAGGAGTGCGGGGGCTGCCAGTGGTATCCCCTGTGCCGCAACGGCTGCCGCCGGGACCGGACGGTGGAGGAGGATGGGCTGGGACGCAATTACTACTGCCGGGCCTACGCCGGATTTTTCACCTACGCCCTCCCCCGTTTGCGTCAGGCCCATAAGATGCTGAAAACGAGGTGATCTCATGGTGGTATTTTTCCTTGTGGCCTTGGGGGCCAGCGCGGTGGGGGCCGTCTGCGGCATCGGCGGCGGGGTCATCATTAAGCCTGTGCTGGATCTGCTCCATCTGGAGACGGTGCCGACCATCAGCTTTTTATCCGGCTGCACCGTACTGACCATGAGCTGCTACTCGGTGGGCAAGTCGCTTCTGGCGGGGGAGAAAAGCGTCTCTCTGGACGTGGGAACGCCGCTGGCCGTTGGAGCGGCGGCGGGCGGTCTGCTGGGCAATCAGCTGTTTGCCCTGGCGCGTCAGCTGTGGGACGACCCCGACCGGGTGGGGTCGATCCAGGCCGCCTGTCTGGCCGCCGTTACAGTAGGGACGCTCCTGTACACACTGAATAAGGCCCGCATCCCCACGCACCGGCTCCAAAATAAGGGGGCCTGTGCCGCCATCGGTCTGGCGCTGGGCTGTATGTCCAGCTTCCTGGGGATCGGCGGCGGGCCCATCAACTTGGTGGTACTGTATTTCTTTTTCAGCATGGATACCAAAACGGCCGCCGCCAACAGCCTGTACATCATCTTGTTCAGCCAGCTGTGCAGCTTGCTGACCACGCTTCTAACCAACTCTGTCCCCGACTTACGATGGACGGTACTGGTGCTGATGGCGGCAGGTGGGCTGGGGGGAGGTATTTTGGGCAGAAAACTGAACCGAAAGATGAAGGGCGAGTCGGTGGAGCGGCTGTTTATCGCGCTGATGGTAGTAATTATCTGTGTCAGCGTGTTTAACGCATGGCGGTACGCGGTTCAATGAGCAGAAATGCTGTTTGTATCGCGTATCGCCTTGTTTGTACCAGCGCATACGCTGATTTTCATTCGTTGCCCACAGACAGAGAAAACCAGCCCGCCGGGAGTATCCCAGCGGGCTGTGCGCTGTTTGCAGAACTGATCCGACATCAGTTAGATCAGGAGAATGGTGTGGAGCGGGCTGCCGTTGCGCTTCAGACCGTCCCTGGTGGCGGCTGTTGCGCTCTCTGGACTGACGCATCCCACTCGGCTCGCTAAGGCAGGCGCGTCTGCGCCTGCTTCCAGGCCGCATGGCGGTGGAGGCAGAAAGGGTCTGCTCCACCTAAACGACTTGACATTGCGGTAAAAATATACTATTGTTAATTTACAAAAACTGCAGTGCCCTTTTGCTCCCAGCATAAAATAAGCCAACGGACAATGTGGGTAGGTGAACGACACAGATGGTGAATTTTGTTATTGGGCTGGAGTGCTTTGGCATCTGTTTAACTTTTGTAGCTCTGATTCTGCTGCTGAACGGAGACGGGGCACGGGAACAGAAGCTGCTGATTTTTATTATGTGCGGCTCATTGGTGCAGAATGTGGGATATCTGCTGGAACTGACCTCTCCCACCATGGAAGCTGCTGTGGCGGCTGTGACGGTGGAAAATGTGGGTTCCGCCTTTGTCCCGCTGTGCTACTGCTGGTTTACGTATACCTACTGCTACGCCCGCCCGCCCAAAAAGCTGCTGCGCATCTTGGGCGCTTTCAACTTTTTAGTGCTGCCCACGGTATTTTTTAATTGGAACGGCCTTTTTTACCGGGGATTTCAGTGGCTGTCCACTGCGGACGGGTTTCATTATGTCAGCATCTCCTATGGCCCTTTGTACACCTTTTTTATGGTTACCCGTATCGTGATTCCCTACATCCTCTCCATACATACGCTGATTCGGGCAGTCCGCCTCCCCTCGGACCAGCAGGTCAGCCGCCAGTATTGGACCATTCTCGGCATCTCCTCTCTGCCAGTTGTGATGCTTGTTGTCTATGTGTTCAAGCTTATGAAGGTGTTTGACTTTACTCCGGTGACGCTGGCCATTGCCATGTCTATGGTGGTAATCGTGGTGTGGAGCCGCCGCAACTATGACTTCCGCCATCTGGCGGCGGAGAAGGTGCTGGAAAGTCTGGGAGATGGGGTGATTGCCCTGGACGATCACGACAGGCTGATCAGCTATAACCGGGCCGCTGCTCACATCTTTACCAGTCTGCCTGCCCATAAGCTGGGAGAAAATATCCGGGTGGTGGAGGACTTCCGAGAGGAGATGCTCAACGAGGATATTCCCTGGAGCTTTTCCATCAACGGACAGCACTACGAGTGCCACAGCAAACAGATCACAGACGAAAACGGACGGAAGCAGGGCTGCGTGATCCTGATTCTGGATATGACTGATATCAAGGCCTATATTAACGAAATTAAGCGCGTGAGGCAGCAGGCGGAGAAGGCCAATATTGCCAAGAGTGAGTTTTTGGCCAACATGTCCCACGAGATCCGCACCCCCATGAACGCCATCATCGGCCTGAACGACATCATCATGGAGGAGTGTCCGGACCCCCAGGTCTATACCCATGCCAAAGATGTGCAGTCCGCAGCCAAAAATCTGCTGGCTATTATCAACGATATCCTGGACCTGTCCAAGGTGGAGGCGGGCAAGATGGAGCTGGTGCGTACGGACTATCACCTGAAGACCTTAGTGGACGAGGTGGTGGGTATGATGGACATGGCCGCCTCCAAGCGCGGGCTGATCATGAAATACGAGTGTGACGAAATGCTCCCCTGCCGCTACAACGGCGATGAGGGCCGTATCAAGCAGATCCTCATCAATATTCTCAATAACGCCGTCAAGTTTACCAAGGAGGGCTATGTGCGGGCCTATGTCACCGGCAGGCCCGGCAAAGATGAGGATGAGGAGATCATCTCCTTCCGGATTGAGGACACCGGCTGCGGCATTAGGGAAGAGGACCTGGGCAAGATATTTGAGGACTTCCGCCAGGTGGATTCCAAGCGCAACCGGAGCGTGGAGGGCACCGGGCTGGGGCTGGCGATTGTCAAACACCTGGTGGAGCTGATGGGCGGACATATCAATGTGGAAAGTGTCTACGGCGAGGGGACGGTGGTCACCGTCACCATTCCGCAGAAGATTGTGGACCGCCGCTCCATTGCGGAGCTGCCCGAGATGCCGCAGACGGAGCAGGATGCCGTCTCGACTTTCATCGCTCCCGATGTGAAGGTGCTGATTGTGGATGACAACATGATCAACCGCAAGGTGGCCAGAAGCTTTTTAAAGAGCTATGCCTTTGATCTGACTGAGGCCGAGAGCGGGCCGGAGGCCATCAAGCTGGTGGGAGAAAACCGGTATGATATCATCTTTATGGATCATATGATGCCCATGATGGACGGCATTGAGGCGGCGGAAATCATCCGCCGGGACTGCGGTGAGAACGGAACTGCCCCCGCGATCATTGCCCTTACCGCCAACGCCATGGAGGGCATGCGGGAGCGGTTTCTGGATCGGGGTTTTCAAGACTTTATTGCAAAGCCCCTGGACCGGAGGGAACTGGGACAGCTGCTGGCGCGCTGGGTCCCGGAGGAGCGCCGGCGGGCGAAAGAGGCAGAGGACGCCGGCGAGGCGGCCGCGGACTTGAGTGCCTTTCGTATTGAGGGGATTAATATGGCGGCCGCCTCCCGCTACTCCGGCGGTGACGAGACGGGGTTCAAGGACCTTCTGGAGCTCTACTACCGGGATGGCCAGCGTAAGGGAGCGCTTTTGCGTGAGCTGGCTGAGTATGATATTTCCCGCTACTGCGTGGAGGTGCATGGGCTCAAAAGCGCTTCGGCCAATATCGGGGCGATGGAGGTCTCTGACATGGCCCGTGCTCAGGAAAACGCTGCCAGCCAAGGGGACAGTGCGTTTATTGCCAGCCAGTTCCCCTCGATGATGAAAGCCTATGAGACGCTCCTGATGAATATTGGACTTTTTTTGGAGGAGCAGCGGCAAAATGATGCCCAGGAGGAGAAGCTTCCGCCTCTGCCTACACTGGAACTGAGAGAACAAGTGGGAGCGGCCCTGAAGAAGCTGGAGGATTTCAGGTCTCAGGAGTGCGCTGGCATGGTGGCGGATATTCTGCGCCATGAGCTGTCCCAGGATACGGCGGACAGTCTCAAGGAGATTCAGGGACAGCTGAAGCTGTATGAAGATGATAACGCGGAAGAGCTTTTGAATCAGTTATTGAGCAAACTTGAAAAGGAGGAAGGCGCAAATGATGAAACCGGAGGGGGAAACCGCTAAAAAATGTATTTTAGCGGTGGATGACGCGGCGATCATTTTGTTACGGATTACCGATGCCCTGGAGGAGTATTATGATGTGGTTACGGTAAATTCCGGCGCGCGGGCTCTGAGATATCTGGAAAAGAATAAGCCGGATCTGATCCTGCTGGACATCCGCATGATGCCTAAGGACGGCTTTGAGACCCTGCGGGAGATTCGGGATATGAAAGACCGAGCCGATATCCCTGTAATCATGCTCACCGGCATGGAGGACAAGAAGTCGGTTATGGAGGGCATCAAGCTGGGCATCTGCGACTATATCCTGAAGCCCTTTTTCCCCGACGACCTGCGCGAACGGATTCATCGGGCTTTGGAATCCAGTGAGGAAAAACATGCGCAGCCAGATGTGGAGGAGTCGGTATGAATACTGCAATGACTAGGGAAGCCCTGGAGCAGATACTGGATCAGGCACTTCAGGATGTGACAGAACGCACTGCCGGTGTGTGCCTGCGTCAGGATGATCAGCCGCCAGGGGAGGATCTGTGCACGGTTCATATCACATTTGATAGAGGGTTCAATACCAGCCTTACTCTCTGCGCCGACAAGAACCTGCTGGCCCGGATGGCCCGCAACTCTTTTCATGAGGAGGCGGTATCCCTTGAGGATCTGGAGGAGTTTAGCAAGGAATACCTCAATGTGCTCTGCGGAAAGGTGACAGGGGCGATGTATCGGGCAACCCAGATACCGGCCCATTTCGGGCAGCCCACATTTTACCATGGACGCTATGAGCCGGAGGGGCAAGAGGTGCAGTTTATCCTCACCTACTCCGACGAGCATAGTGAGGGCGCACAGCTGATTCACCATGTGCCCTGTTCTCAGGAGGACGGGACTGTTTTGGATGAGACCTGACAGAAGGGAGCATATCAAATGAGCAAGAGAATTATGGTAGTGGATGATTCCCGGCTGGTCAGAGTCCAGTTGGAGGATACCTTGAAAGGGACCGACTATGTGGTCGCAGCATACTGCCGCAGCGGGGAGGATGCCATCGAACAGTACGCCGTGGTGAAGCCTGATTTGGTGACGATGGATATTATTATGCAGGGCATGGACGGACTGGACGCCGCAGAAGTCATTTTGAAAAATCATCCTGATGCAAGGATCGTAATGATCTCATCTTTGGCATATGAGGATACATTTGAGAGGGCTAAGGCAATTGGTGCCAGAGGCTTTATTGATAAGCCGTTTCACCAGGAACAGCTGATCAATGTATTTGAACAGGCACTGCAATAACCCCTGGTCATGGCCTGGAACATGCAGCAGTTTTGATAATTCTTTACCTTCATAGTCTGTGATAACCTGGGTGGGTTCAGCGCCGATTGAGTTTTAAAAGGCGTGAAACCCAAAGCAGGCCGGCAAAGCTGGGCGCCGTCTGATATTAATATCAGACGGCGCCCGATTTACAATCAAAGGCTTGCTATGCTTCTAAAAATGAATATAGCGAGTGCGGCCTGCTCTAATTCGGTTTCGTTTTGCTTGGCGTGTCCGGCTTCAGGTAACCGCTCAGGCCGGTGGTCAGCAGCTGGAATACAGTGTCCTCAGTTTCCGGATTGTTCGGAAGAACGCCCTCCACAACATATTTGGCATACATTACTGTAGAAGTGAGGACATGGAGCCACAGTAAATCCTGGTTGATTTTGTCCAGAGGAGGAAAGATTTTTTTGAAAAGCTGAACCATTTGCCAAAAGGTTTTAAAGTAGGTAAAGTCACGGGTCTTGTCGTATTTTGGGAAAAAGGTGCTGTCTCGAAAGCGGTGGTAGAAAACTGTCTCGTCGGGGCGTGACGTCCAAAATCGAAAGTAGGGCAGCCAAAGGCTCTTTACCGTCTCCGTAGGGTTGGTGAGCATGGTAATCGGATTGAGTTTCAGGGGATCGAAAATTGCCGCCGCCTGCTTGTCCACATAGGTAAAGCACTCTGCGATCATTTGATCTTTGCTGTCAAAATAGCGGTAAATTGCGCCAGGCGTGATTCCGGCCAACTCACTGACGTTCTGGATACGAACACCCTCCAGACCGTATTGACGAACAGCCTTCATGGTTGCCATCATAATCCGCGTTTTGGTGTCGTCCAAAGTCATCACATCCCTTCAAAATGCCGGTTGTACGCCTGACGCATCTGGGGAATTATATACTGTTTTTCCTCTGTTGACAATACTTTTTTCTGGGTGACGAGGATGAAAAACTGGCTTGACTTTTTACCGGTGATACCGCAGACTGAAAGCGGAACAAAAGCGGTACGCAATTTGAGCCCCGGCGGCAGTCGCGGGGACAGCAGGGGAAAGGAGCGAAAATGGGCAACAGGGATATAATTCTGGAGGACGCACAGTGTTTGTTTGCCTTTCTTTCATATGCGGAGGAGGGACCGGAATCGGCTGATACGATCCTGGCTATGGGCAGTCAGGACCTGATGGTGGCCAATACCGCGGCGCACGGATTTTTTAAAAAGAGTGCGCGGTGGCTGGTTTGCAGCGGGGGACTGGGCAAGGATACGGCAACGGTATTCCTTGAGCCGGAGGGAGTGCTGTACGCCCGGCGGTGCCAGCAGCTGGGTGTGCCGGCAGACCGCATTATTGTGGAGCAGAGAGCGACAAACTCGGGGGAAAATTTTCAGTATAGCAGAGCGCTGCTGGAAGAACGGGGGATATTTCCCCGCTCCGGCGCCATTGCCTGCAAGCCCTACATGGCCAGGCGGGCCTGGGCCACTGGGATGAAGCAGTGGCCGGAGGTGAGCTGGAGTGTGGTCCGCCCCGCGCTCAGTTTTATGGAGTACATCGGCCTTGGAAATGATCTGACAACGGTTTTGGAGCTGATGGTAGGGGATCTGCAGCGGATGCGGGTGTATGGAGGACATTTCCAGATTCCGGTGGCGGTACCGGATGATGTCTGGACGGCTTACGAGCGGCTGGTTGCGGCGGGCTTTGACAGATATGTGATTCAGGAAAACTAGACTTTCTTTCAAAAGCTGTTAAAATCGTCCTCACTTTTTTTCATTTACCCCGGAATAGACGACAGGGGATTGCACACTGCACAAAGCTGTGGTACAATCACACTGCGATAGTGTCCCACATACACAAATTTGATTGAGTAAAGGAGAAGCTGCAATGAACAGATTTGGAATTGATGTGGAACTAAAAAACGTCCCGGCACTGGACCCGGACTTTATGCCCCTGATGCGGTTCAACCGTGCCTTCTTGGAAGGGGCGAAGAAGCCGGTGGGCATTGCCGTGGAGCGGGCGGACGGCCAGATGGCCTCCTGCCGCACGTTTATCCACGGCACTCCGGAGATGGCCCAGGCCGACCACTACTATATTGAGCGGCTGGTGAAGACCATCCTGTGGATGAAGGGTGGGTTCAAGGTCTACGTCAGCGGAGACGAGGGGACATGCGAGTATCTGAAGTCGGTCTACTGTGCCGGCGGGCAGCAGGAATTTGACTGGGACTATATGGCCAGCGTCTTTGAGCACCCCTTTGAGGTGGTGCTGGTAGATGAGATCCCCCAGGCCAAGGATGCCCCTAAGGCCATCGGCGGCCATCTGGAGGGATGCCGCATTGGCTTTGACGCCGGCGGCTCTGATCGGAAGGTATCCGCGGTCATCGACGGGGAGACAGTCTACTCCGAGGAGGTAGTCTGGTTCCCCAAGACCAACTCCGATCCAGACTACCACTACAACGGCATCGTAGCCGCCCTGAAGTCGGCCGCGGAGCATATGCCCCGGGTGGACGCGGTGGGAGTCAGCTCGGCGGGGGTGTTTATCAACAACCGCACCATGAACGCCTCCCTGTTTTTAAAGGTTCCCAAGGAGATTTATGACGAGAAGGTCAAGGATATCTACATCCGGGCCATTCAGGACACCTTTGGTGACGTGCCCTACTGTGTCATCAACGACGGTGATGTGTCCGCCCTGGCCGGGGCTATGAGTCTCAATGACAACAGCGTGCTGGGCATTGCTATGGGGACAAGCGAGGCAGTTGGCTATGTGGACGAGGAGGGCCGCATCACCGGCTGGCTCAACGAGCTGGCCTTCGTCCCCGTGGACGCTCAGCCGGATGCCATGCGGGACGAATGGTCCAATGATATCGGCTGCGGGGTGAAGTACTTCTCTCAGGACGGCGTCATCAAGCTGGCGCCTCGGGCGGGGATCGAGCTGGATGAGAGCGCCTCCCCCGCCGAGAAGCTCAAGGCAGTCCAGGCTCTGATGGCCGATGACGACCCCCGGGCTGCCCAGGTCTACGAGTCCATCGGCGTCTATTTGGGCCACACCCTGGCCTACTACTATGAGCTCTACGGCTGCCGCCATGTCCTCTTGCTGGGCCGGGTGATGAGCGGCAAGGGCGGCGACCTGATTTTGGAAACCGCCAAGAAGGTGCTGGCCGACGAGTACCCCGAGGTGGGGGATAAGATGGTCCCTGAGCTGCCTGACGAGAAGTTCCGCCGGGTAGGTCAGTCTATGGCCGCCGCCAGCTTGCCCGAGAACAAATAATTTCACTGTGGGACCCGCTCTTCCGGGGGTATCCCGCTGACAAAGCGGCCCGCCCAGAGGGCGGGCCGCTCAAAGAATGAACAGAAAAGAGGTCAAATATGGACCGTCAAAAATTACAAGACGCCCAGTCCTGGGTGAAGAGCGAGCTGGAGCGCTCCGCCCGGTTCTGGCTGGACCACGGCATGGACAGGGAGCATGGCGGGGTGTACACCTGCCTGGACCGTAAGGGCGAGATATACTCCACCGACAAGAGCGTGTGGATGCAGGGCCGGTGCGGCTGGATCTTCGCCTTCCTGTGCCACAATTACGGCGTGAAGGAGGAGTGGCTGGAGGCGTCCAGAAGCTGCTTGGACTTCATGGATGCGCACTGCTTCAACCATGAAGCCGGCGACCGGATGTACTTTACTGTTACCGCCGAGGGCATGCCTCTGCGCCAGCGGCGCTACTACTTTTCCGAGGCCTTCTGCGCTATCGCGAATGCTGAGTATTACGGCGTCACCGGGGACAAATCCCGCCTGGAGCGGGCCCGGCAGTGCTACGACCTGTACTGGGACCTGAGCCAGGGCAAGCCCGATCCGGTGGGCATCGGCCCCAAGACCATCCCGGAGACCAGGGCCGGACGGGCCTTTGGCACGCCCATGATTATTCTGAACGTCACCGGTGTGCTGTTGCGCACCGACCCGGAGCGGAGAGAGCTCTATGAACAGCGGGCCCAGCGGTGCGTGGATGATATTTTCAAGTACCATGTCAAGCCCGAGTTGAAGTGCACGCTGGAAAACGTGGACCTGGAGGGCAATCCCCGGCTGCACTACACCGAGGGCCGCACCGTCAATCCCGGCCACGATATCGAGGGGGTTTGGTTCCTGCTGGAGCACGCCCAGCGCACCGGGGACAAGGAGCTGGTACGGAGGGCGGCGGAGATGTTCGACTGGGCCATCGCCGCGGGCTGGGATGAGGAATACGGCGGACTGCTCTACTTCACCGACTGCCTGGGCAAGCCCCCAGAGGCCTATGAGCATGACATGAAGCTGTGGTGGCCTCACAACGAGATTCTCATCGCCTCTCTGATGCTCTACCGGGACACGGGGGAGGAGAAGTATCTGGACTGGTTCTACAGAACACTGGACTACTGCAAGGAGCACTTTGCGGATTCAGAGTACGGCGAGTGGTACGGGTACCTCCGCCGGGACGGCCTGCCCACCCAGCCAAGCACCAAGGGAAGCACGTTTAAGGGGCCTTTCCACATGCCCCGGAGCATGATTCTGGTGGACAAGATGGTGGACGAGATTCTGGAAAAATGATCTTAGGGGGCGGCCTCTGCGCCGCCCCGTCCCCTGTTGGCAGATACAAAGCGGGGCGGCACGGAAGGCCGCCCCTACAGGAGGTGCCCCGTGGAAAAAAACATCCTGGCCCAAATGCTGCAGGAGTACGACAGCTTCACCCGCTCGGAGCGAAAGATTGTGGACTATGTGCTGGAGCATCAGAAGGAGACTCAGTATATCAGCATTACCGACCTGAGCGCGGAGTGCGAGGTGGCGGTGTCCACTGTCTCTCTCTTCTGCCGAAAGCTGAGGCTGGCGGGGTTTAACGACTTTAAGCTGGAGCTGGCCCGGGCGGCGCTGCCCGCTGGATCCAATGTGGGCCGGCTGACAGGAGAGATTCTTCCGGAGGATTCCCAGGCCACGGTTATGGGCAAGGTGCTCCACGCCTTCCAGGACGAGCTGAACAACGCCTATCACATGCTGTCTAAAACCGCCGTTACCAGAGCGGTGGACCTGCTGCGGGAAGCGGGACAGGTGATCTGCCTGGGCCAGGGCAACCATTCGGTGGTGGCTCTGGCCGCCTGGGCCCAGTTCTCCACCACTTCCCCCAAGTTCAAGACCATCCAGGATTCTCACATGCAGGCGGTGGCGCTGTCCACCCTGTCCAGCCAGGACGTGGTGCTCTACTTCTCTCACTCGGGCGCCACCCATGAGGTCCTGGAGGCCGCGGAAATTATACGCCGCCGGGAGGCCAGGCTGATTTTGGTGACCCGCTATCTCAACTCACCGGCCAGCGCCTATGCTGACACAGTTTTGCTATGCGGACCCAATGAGCAGCCCTTCCAGTTCGGGTCCTCCTCCGCCCTCATCGCTCAGCTCTACGCGGTGGAGGTGCTGCTCAGCGAGTTTGTCCGCCGGGATCCGGAGGGGGCGCAGCGAAACCGGCAATCGGTGGGCAAGGCGCTGACGCAGAAGTGTGTATAATTACAGTTTTGCCGCCGGAACGGCAGCAAAGCGTCTTTGGAGGGGCATATGGGAGCGTTTTTCAACCCGGAAAAAGGAATATGGGCCTGGCTGAGCACTCTGGTAGACGTGGTGGGGCTGTCACTGCTGTGGCTTCTTCTGTGTCTGCCGGTGGTTACCCTGGGCCCAGCCACGGCCGCACTGTATTATACGGTGGTCAAGTGCGTTCGAGGGCGGGAAAGCGGAGCCTTTGGGCATTATCTCCGGTCGTTTCGAAGCAATTTCAAAACCGGCCTGGGGGCGACGCTGGCTGTTCTTCCGGCGGTGGCACTGCTGATTGGCGCCCATCTGATTGTCCGCTGGTACGGCACCCGGCTGGGCGGGCTTTTGTACGTGGTGTACGTCGCTCAATATTTTGTTTTGATCCTCCCCGCAGGGGTGGTGTGCTGGCTGTTCCCTCTGCTGGGACGTTTTGACTGCCGGGTCGGTGATCTGTTCCGAACTTCCTTTCAGCTGGCGGTAGCCCATCTGCCAAGCACGGTGGTAATTGTCCTGCTCACAGCGCAAAGCGCGGTCTTTTGCCTGAACCGATGGTGGCCGGCGGTGTTTATGCCTGTCGTTGTCATGCTGCTGGTTTCTATGTTCACAGAGCGTATTTTTCAAAAATATGTTCCGGAACTGGTGCCTCAAGAGGCGGAAGTGCCGGAGGAGCAATAAAAACACGGCCGGAACAGTTCTATGCTCCGGCCGTGTCCCTATGTGGTAGAGTGGATACTCTCAGGGTTCAATTTTGTCTCTGCTCCAGCAGTTCCGGTACGGTCTTTGCCAGCAGCTCTGCCAATTGAGCGTGGCCTTTTCGGGTCAGGTGCATGTGGTCAATCTGATTGAACTCGCACTGTGCCGCGTCGATAAAGTGGGCCCCAACCAGATCGGCGGTTTTTTTGTAGTATTGGGGCAGTTCCCGGGCCTTCTCATCGCAGCCGCGGCCCATAGCGGGGTCGCTTATCTCCGGGTGGATTGGAGGAGGGCAGACAATGAGAACATTGGGAGCGTGATCTCCCCAGCAATCTACGCTCTGTGCTTTGCGCACCAGTCGCTCCATACCGATACCGATGCAGGCGGCGTTGACTCCCAGCCGCTCCTTAACATCGTTGGTGCCCAGCATGATAATAAGCAGATCAATGACCTCGTGGCTTTTCAGCAAAGAATAGAGAACTGTGAGAGCGTCCATGGTTTCATGGAGGGGGTCGGGGAAGACAGTGGTGCGGCCGGACAGGCCCTCCTCTGTTACCAGAAAGTCGGAACCCAGGGCTTTCTGGAGCAGACAGGTCCACCGCTCGTCCTCGTTGAAGCGTATGCCGCCGTCGGCGCAGTCGGAGGGGTCGGCGCAGTAGCCGTGGGTGTTGGAATCTCCCAGACAGAGTATGTGCTTTTTCATAGTACATTGTCCTTTCTAACGATGATAAATCATAGGATATTATTAGGCTAACAGGTTTCGCCCGTTTGTCAAGGCAGTTTTTTGAGTTTCTCTAAAATGATATGGTCAAATCACACAAAAATCGAAATTATTTTTGTACTTTCTGCTGAATTTGCCTGCTTTTCAGAAATGCTTTCGATTTTAATTGACAGATGACAGCAGAGCTTGTATAATTTACACATTGATTCCAGCCTTGCAGCTGTATTTTTTGTATAATTGAAGGAGGAACTGTAATGAAAGTGAAAAAACTGCTCGCAGGCGCTCTGGCCGTGGCCATGTCCCTGTCTCTGGCGGCCTGCGGAGGAGGCGGAGACGCCGCTTCCAGCAAGCCCGCCGCCAGCACCCCCGCTGCCAGCCAGCCTGCGGCCAGCACCCCCGCCGCTCCCGCTGACGATGTGGCCGACGCCATCACCGTGTGGGTTTATCCCGTGGGCGGCTGGGGCGATGAGGCCAAGGTGAAGCCCCTGATCGACAAGTTCACCGCTGACACGGGCATCAAGGTCAGCATGGAGTGGCTGGCCTACGCCGATGGCGACGACAAGGTCA
Source organism: uncultured Bacillota bacterium (assembly GCA_947073765.1). Classification (GTDB taxonomy): domain Bacteria; phylum Bacillota; class Clostridia; order Oscillospirales; family Oscillospiraceae; genus Lawsonibacter. The sequence continues at coordinate 30,513 of CAMTMZ010000027.1, forward strand.
ACTCCGCCCTCACCGGCAACAATGCTCCCGACGTCATTATGGAAGGTCCCGAGCGTCTGGTTGCCAACTGGGGCGTCAACGGCCACATGGTGGACCTGGCTGACATGATCGACGCCACTGACCGCCAGGAGATTCTGCCTGCCGCTCTGGCCGCCGGCACCTCCACTGACGGCAAGGTCTATCTTTACCCCATGTTCAACGTGGCCCACTGCATGGCTGTGAACTACACCGCCGTGAAGGAGGCCGGCGCTGAGGCCAACATCAATCTGGACACCCGCACCTGGACTGTGGAGCAGTTTGACGCCACTGTGAAGGCCCTCCACGACAAATTCGGCGGCACCGTGGCCGCGGTCTTCTGCGGCGGCCAGGGCGGCGACCAGGGCACCCGTGAGCTGATCCGCAACCGCTACGGCACCAAACTGACCAACGCTGAGCACACCGCTTACACCTGGAACACCCCCGAGGTCATCAACGCGCTCACCGACCTTAAGAATATGCCCGGCATCCAGTTTGACGCTTCCCTCCAGGGCGGCGACGAGATCGCCAAGTTCTACCAGGGCGTGCTGAAGATGGCTTTCTGCTGGAACGCCGCTCAGCAGCTGGATCCCAACTCCGCCGGCACCGGCGAGGGCAAGACCCTGACCGGCGACGAGATCGTGTACATGTGCTTCCCCACTCAGGAGGGCAAGAATCCTGAGGAGGGCTCCGGCGTTTGGGGCCTGGGCGCCTTTGACACCGGCGACGCCGCCCGCATCGCCGCCGCTAAGCAGTTCATCAAGTACATGTGTGACTCTGAGAACTGCTCTCAGGCCGGCGACATCTCCAACTTCTTCTCCTGCCGTTCCATGGCTGAGGGCGTGGAGATCAAGTCCAGCAACCCCCTGCTGGTGGAATATTACGGCAAGATGATGCCCTACATGGGCGAGTACTACCAGATCACCAATGGCTGGGCCGGCGCCCGGACCGAGTGGTGGAACATGCTTCAGCGTGTGGGCGCTGGTGACGACATCGCTGCCACCGTGGCCAAGTATGAGGCCAACGCCAATGCCGCTGCCGCGGGCTGATCGCAAGCCCCTGTAAGCTTCATTAAGGGTTCGCGCCCCTCTTCCGCGTAGCGCGGAGGAGGGGCGCGGTTCTTATACTCACAATGTTGTGAAAGGAGTGTTAAGCTTGGCAAATTCCTCTCCGCTTAAAATGAGCAGAGCGCTGCAGCGCAGGGAGAACATCGCCGGTTACCTGTTTATGCTGCCCAGCCTGATTTTTTTTATCGGCTTTGTTGTCATCCCTATGGTCATCTGTATCGGCTACGGCTTTACTGACGCGAACATGAACTCCAAAACGGCCGCCACAACCTTTGTGGGGCTCCGGAACTTTATCGACCTCTGGCAGGACACAACCTTCCTGCTGGCGCTGAAAAACACCTTCCTGATTGTAGTGGTCAGCGTGCCCACGGTGTGCCTGTTCTCCCTGTGGGTGGGCTCGGCCATCTACCATTTGAAGGGCCCTGTGCTGTCCGCCTTCCGCTGCATCTTCTACCTCCCTGTGGTTACCGGCTCGGTGGCCGTTACCGTGGTGTGGAAGTGGATGTATGACAACTACACCGGTATTTTAAATTACGTTCTCAAGGGCGCCGGTCTCATCGAGGAAAATATCAATTTTCTGGGTGACGAGCGTTTTGCCCTGTGGTGCATTATCTTGATTCTGTTTACTACCTCGGTAGGTCAGCCCATCGTCCTTTATGTCTCCGCATTGGGCAATGTGGACACCACCCTGATTGAGGCCGCCCAAGTGGACGGCGCCAACGACATCCAGGTGTTCTGGAAGGTGAAATGGCCCCAGATGATGCCCACTACCCTGTACATCCTGGTTATCACCACCATCAATTCCTTCCAGTGCTTCGCGCTGATCCAGCTGCTGACCCAGGGCGGTTCGGGCACTAACACCGTGATGTATTACATCTACTACACCGCATTCAAGCTCACCGAGCAGCGGGGCCACTTCGGCTACGCCAACGCCATGGGTGTGGTGCTGGCGATCTTTATCGGTATCCTGTCCGCCATCCAGTTCAAGCTGGCCAAAGAGAAGTAAGGAGGTGGGAATATGAAATTAGGAGCCAAACGTACAACCCCTTATCGGGTCGTGTCCATTATTGTTCTGGTGATTCTCGCGCTGCTGTTCCTGTTCCCGCTGTACTGGATTGTCACCGGCTCCATGAAGCCGGTAACCGAGATCCTCAATCCGGAGCCCTCCTTCTTCCCCAAAGAGTTCACCATGAACAACTTCGACCGCCTCTTCGCCAAGCGCACCGCCCCCCTGTGGGAGCTGGCGGTCCCCTTCAGTAGCCAGTTTTCCGCCAGCCACAGGCCCACCTATTTCTCTGTCGGCCCCACCGTTCCCGCTGCCTTCCGGTGGCTGATTAATACGGTGTTTATGGCGGTGGCGGCTATGATTATTACCTGTATCACTGCCTCCATGGCCGGCTATGCCCTGGCGAAGAAGCGTTTCCGCGGCCGGGGAATCCTGTTCTCCCTTATTGTGTGCGCTATGGCCCTGCCCAAGCAGGTGATTTTGATCCCTCTGATCAAGGAGATCTCCGCCCTGTTCATGTGGGATAATCTCTGGGCGGTCATCGTGCCCACAGTGGGCTGGCCCTTTGGTGTGTTTCTGATGAAACAGTTCTCTGAAAGCGTACCCGGTGAGATTCTGGAGGCCGCCCGCATTGACGGCGCCAGTGAGTGGTTTACTTTCTATAATGTGGTCACCCCCATGATCAAGCCGGGCATAGGCGCTTTGGCCATTTTCACGTTCATAAATTCCTGGAACGACTACTTCCTCCAGTTGATTATGCTGGGCAGCGGCAGCAACTATACCATCTCTTTAGGTATCGCCACCCTCCAGTCAGAAACGAGCATCGACCTGGGTATCCTGATGGCCGGCGCTGCTTTGGCTGCCATCCCGATTATCATTGTGTTCCTGATCTTCCAGAAGTATTTCACCCAGGGAATCACCATGGGCGCTGTAAAGGGGTAATGGCATGATTTATGCAAAAAACAGCGACGCTGCGACCTACCGGGGGATCCACCCCAATCTTGACTTGGCGCTGGCGCATATCACCCCGGAGTTTCTGGCCCAAGTGGGCTATGATCGGGTGGAGCTGAAGGGAAACGATGTGTACGCCACCCGCTTTACTTACACTACGGTATCGGAGGAAGAGAGCTTTTTCGAGGCCCACAGGAAATACCTGGATATCCATATTATGGTGGATGGATCCGAAGGGGTAGAGATTGCCCCGCCTGGAGAGCTGCAGGAATTTGAACGGGTAGAGAACAATGACTTTTACGCCTACCAGGGCCGCGCCTGCTATAGGCTGACCCTGTCCCCCGGCGATTTTCTGGTGGTGTTCCCCAACGACGCCCATCGGATTAAGATGCAGCTGGAACGGCCGGAGGAGGTAACCAAGGTAGTGTTTAAGGTGAGGATCTTTGATGAATAAGGAGCGATGATATGAAAGATTTTTCCAAATATCAGGGGATTTTTCCGGCGTTCTACGCCTGCTATGACAAGGCGGGTAAGGTAGATGGCCAGGCTGTACGGACTTTGGCCAAGTATCTGCTGGACAAAGGGGTAAAGGGCCTGTATGTGGGCGGCTCCTCCGGCGAGTGTATTTACCAGAGCGTGGCTGAGCGGAAAGAGACTTTGGAAAACGTAATGTCAGAGGTAGGCGGCAAGCTGACCATTATTGCCCATGTCGCCTGCAACAACACCGCCGACAGCTGTGAGCTGGCCGCGCATGCGGAGCGTCTGGGGGTGGAGGCAATCGCCGCGATTCCTCCCATCTACTTCCATCTGCCCCCCAAGGGTATCGCCAAGTATTGGAATGACATCTCGGCCGCTGCCCCGAATACCGATTTCATTATTTATAATATCCCTCAGCTGGCCGGAGTTGCCCTCACAGTGCCCCTGCTCCAGGAGATGCTGAAAAACCCCAGGGTCATTGGTGTAAAAAACTCCTCGATGCCTGTTCAGGACATCCAAATGTGGCGGGATGAGGGAGCGGTGGTCTTTAACGGCCCGGATGAGCAGCTCCTCAGCGGTCTGGCTGCTGGGGCCATTGGCGGTATTGGAGGTACCTATGCCGCCATGCCCGAACTGTATCTGGAGATCTTGCGCTGTTTTCAAACGGGCGCACTGGAGAAGGGGCGGGAGGTCCAAAACGAGTGCTGCCGCATCATCTATAAGATGTGCTCCGCGCAGGGCAACCTGTATGCGGTCATTAAGGAGGTTATCCGCCTGCAGGGCGGCCCCGATGTGGGCAGCGTAAGAGCCCCCTTGCTGGAACTGGCTGAGGCCGATCTCGCTGTTACGGTAGAGGTCCATGAGATGATTAAGGCCGCTGTTGCCAAGTATTGTGGATAAGCGGCGCGGAAAATGAAAATTCTGCCCGTCTATGGATAGGGACGACAAAAGCCAGACAGGAGGGATGTCCTCCTGTCTGGCTTCGTCCTCTTGATAAATACATTATCTCTTTGTTACAATTAAAATACAGCAAAAAAGCGCATGGAAATACATAAAATAGACAGGAAACCGCATTCAAAAAGTCTCGCGGCAGATAGGGCGGGAAAGTCAAAAAATTCACGGCAAGGAACAAAAAAAGCGGCGCTCGGAAGATTCTGCAAGCCCTTTTTTTGCGTTTTCATGCGGCCTTGGCACTGGGCTTACCATGAGACGCTTGTTCACCTTGGTGCGGCTCAATTTGTCTTTGGTTTTTACAGCGTTATGCTCACTTCTACGGTGCTGGGATTTATAACTATAATGCCTTTTAAGCCCCGCAGCTGGTGTGTATACTGCCCCATAGGCACCATGACCCAGCTCATCTGCAAAATGAAACACAGTTTCTGTTCGCAATCTGGAGACTGGTGCAGAAAATTTCCGGGAATTAGGGCTGGACGTCACCATTGTTTAACGGCCCAAGCAGCTAATGAACCCTTTTGATCCCAAAATAGCCTCCTTCCTCCACGCAAAGCTGCGCAACGGAGGCATCAAGCTGATGCTGTAGGCGACGCTGTGTCTCTATGAGAGCGCTATGCTGGACCGGCTTGCCATCGAACAGGCCTTCCCCTGCGGAATGGATCGGACATAATAAAAACCCACCCGCCGCACTTGCGGCGGGTGGGTTTTTACTCTTGAATCAGCTGTTCCAGTCCCTTTGGGTCGGTCAACTCCACACATCCCCGGGACAGCTTCACCAGTCCCTCGCCTTGAAAGTAGCGGAGCATCCTGGTGACTACCTCCCTGGCGGAGCCCAGATGGTTGGCAATTTTCTCATGAGTAATGGTCAGGGCTGCGGCGCCCTCTAAAGCGCTCTCCTTCAACAGGAAATCCGCCAGCCTCTTATCAAAGCTTTTCCACATGATCTGCTCCATCAGCCACATCACCTCAGAGAAGCGTCCGCTCATCAGGGCGTTGGTATAATTAGCTACTGGAGCGGAAACCTCCATCAGCTCCTGATAGACATCCGGCGGAATGACCCAGACCCAGGTGTCCTTCTCTGCCTCGATAGAGACATCAAATTGAATGTCACGCATCATGCAGGATGCGGAGAACAGGCAGACATCTCCCTCAAGCAGGCGGTAGATTGTAATCTCCCGCCCCTCTTCTGAGAGGATATACGCCCGCAGCTGTCCCGCTTCCACCACCAGCAGACCGGTACAGTCCAGGCTCCCCCTGTGGATCGCTGTCCCTCTGGGGATCTGTCTGCGTGCCACCGTATCAGAGAGCCGCTGCTGCTGTTCAAATGTTAATTCCTCCCATACCGGAAGGCAGTGCTTCAGTTCCATAGGCACACCTCCTATTAGAGGATATTATAGAGGACCGGGGAGCATTCCGTCAATATGCAACCCCATTTTACGACAAAAGCCTTCTTGCATTGAACGATTCTTGGTATAGGTGCTTTTGCTGCTGCCCACTGTGACAGAATCACAGTGGGCAGAGGAATAGCGCTATAAACAAGCCGTCTACCAAAAGTCTACCAAAAGCGCCCCCAATCTCTTGCACCGCAAGAGATTGGGGGCGTCCTGCTTTTTGGGATGTCTACCAGTTGTCTACCGTCCTCACTTTTTGACGTCAAACAGGGCGGTTTTTGCACAGTTTCCTCCATTTTCTTCAACTTGGATCGGTCCGTAAGGGGCGTGACACGGGCGTGACGGGTCGAAAAGGTCTAAAAACCTCGAATTATTTGGGCAAAACGCAGATTT